>JANRKQ010000191.1:0-34259 GCA_033763395.1 Myxococcaceae bacterium | reverse complement strand
GTGCCCAGGAAGATGATGCGGTCCATGAGGAGCCGCGAGAAGATGTCGTACGTCTTCTCCCCGCGGGACGAGCGCTCGATGATGTACGGCATGTAGATCGACGGCATCGGCTTCGGCTCAGGCCTCGGTGACGGTGGACTGGCCGAGGAGCCAGGCGAAGGCCTTCTCCTCGGCGATGGCACGCTCCAGCTCGGTCAGACGACCGGCCTTCTGGAGCGAACTGTAGAGCTGCCCCACGCTGACCTTCCGCTCCGCGGCCATCTCGGCAACCTTCGCGTCCACCTCGGCTTCGGTGGCGCGCAGCGCCTGCTGCTCGATGACCGTCTCCAGCACCAGATCGCGCTGGACCTGCGCCGCCGCCACGGGCTCGAACTGCGCCTCGAACGCGGCGAACTGCTCCTTCGGCACCTTGTACATCTCGGCATACGCGTGCATCAACCGGTGCACCAGCGCGTGCGGCGCCGGGATCGCGTTCGATTCCACCAGCTTCGCCAGCAGCTGCTCGCGCACGCCGGCCTCGCTCTCGCGCGTCGCCTCGGCCTGCAGGTCGGCGAGGATCACACCCTTCAGGGCGTCCAGCGACGCGAAGTCGCCCAGCTCGCCCGCGAAGGCGTCATCCAGCGGCGGGAGCTCCTGCCGCTTCACTTCGTGCAGGGTGACGCGCACGCGGCGCGACTGCCCACGCCGCTTCTCATCCGGATGATCCTCGGGGAACTTCACGTCGCCCTCGGCCGTCTCGCCCGGCAGCAGCCCGAGGATCTTCTCCTCGAGGTCCGGGATCGCGCGGTTCTGGCCGATCACGAGCGTATAGGGCGCGGGTTCGAGCCAGGCGTCATTCTCGAACGCCTGCACCGAGACCTGCACCTGCTCCCCCTCGCGCGGCTTCTCGCCCGTCACGGGGGCCCACGAGGCCTTCTGCTCGCGGATCCGCTCCAGCTGCTCCAGCACGTCGGCGTCACCGACCGCCTTCTTCGTGCGGACGAGCGCGAAGCCGCCGGTCGTGGCGAGCTCCAGCTCCGGCTTCACCTCCACGTGGATGTCGAACTCCACGGGGGCGCCTTCCTCGAACTTCACGTTGCGCACGGACGGATCGGCGATCGGCTTGAGGCCGTGCTCCTCGCGCGCCTGCTGCCAGCTCTCCTGCAGCAGCTGCTCGAGGGCGGTCTGCCGAATGGCGTCGCCGAACTTCTTGCGCACGACCGCCGCGGGGGCCTTGCCGGGACGGAAGCCCGGGAGCCGGGCCTGGGACGCGTAGCGCTGCAGGGCCTTCCCCTCGGCGTCGCGCACGCGCTCCACCGGGATGGTCACCTTGAGGGAGCGCGAGGCAGCGTCGCGCGCGATCGATTCGATGGTGATCTGGGTCATAGCACGGAAAGATACCCGGTCGGCCGAGGGGCTCACAATTCAGCCGCCGTCACCGAACTCGCGGGTTCATCCAGGGTTGACTGTCCGGGGACGCGGCACCTGATTGTGGGCAATGCCCACCATCCTCGTCATTGACGACGAGCCCTCGATGCGCCGCGCGCTCCGGGGCTTCCTTGAACGCGCAGGCATGCAGGTCGAGGATGCGGCGTCCGGTGCCGAAGGATTGGCGCGGGCAGCATCCGGCGCCCCGGCCGTGGACGCCGTCATCTGCGACGTGTTGATGCCCGGCCTCTCCGGCCTCGACTTCTATGACCAGTTGATCGAGGCCAGCCCGCGCCTGCGGAACCGCGTCGTCTTCCTGACGGGTGCGGCGCACGATCCGGCCGTGAGCACGCCGATCGAGCAGCGCGGCGTGCCGCTCGTCTCGAAGCTGGATGATCTGGCGATCGTGGTGGATGCGGTGCGGCTAGCCCTCTTCGCGCCGCCGGGGTGAGCGGGCGGCCGCAAAACGCGCCTTGAGTGCGACCGGTGGGAGTCGAGCCGAAGGCCGACTCCCGAGCTTGAAGCCGCGTTGGCTGTGATGCGACCGGTGGGAGTCGAACCCACACCCCGTGAAGGACAGGATCCTAAGTCCTGCGCGTCTGCCAGTTTCGCCACGGTCGCGCGTGCTGACGCAAGATAGTGCACCCCCACCCGCCTCACCCACCTCCACACCCCGCCGTCCCCGCTCTCCGCCCGACCTCCCGCACTCCGCCCGACCCATCCCATTCGCATGGCACGCCCGTCGCCCCTCTCCTAGGCAGGAAATGCCGGCCGGGTTCGAGGGATCGCTCCCGGTTGTAGATGACCAGACGACTGGACTGCCACCGATGAAGCCGTTCGCCACCCTCCGCGCCCTCACCCTGATCCCCCTGATCGGACTGGGCGCCTGCAGCGGAACCGAGCCGACGACCGCGTTGCTCCCCCAGGGTGCACTCGCGATCGCCGCTCCCGCTTCATATACGGAGTGGTATAGCCGGACCGAGTCCTGCGCCGCCACGCAGGGCGATTTCGCGAAGCTCCGCTTCTTCGTGGTCCCCGGTGTCCGGACCTTCCAGTCCGAGTTCGGCGAAACCGTGGCGCTCTGGCGCAAGGTCGGCGACGAGCAGTTCATCATCGTGAGCGGCGAGTACAGCAACGACGAGATGGTGGTCCGTCACGAGATGCTGCACGCCCTGCTGCAGCGCGAGGGGCATCCGGCCGAGTTCTTCGTGAACCGCTGCCGGCTGACCTGGGATACGTGGGGGCAGTCGGCCTTCGCGTCGGCCGGCGGCGGCCATCCGGGCCACACGTACTGATTTCTGACGGTTCCCGATGCGGCTCCACGGCCCTCGCCTCCCGGCGAGGGCCGTCGGTTTTTGGGCACCGTCACGAGGCCGTTGCCAGATCATCACTTGGCCGATTTCGGCGCGCGGCGCTCATCAATTCGTTGACGTTCGACTTCTAGTCACCCAAGACCGCTGTGGGGCGCTCGCAACGGCGTCGGTAGCGCACATGCGCCGGCTGTGGTGGGGAGTCCGCAATACGAACGGGGCGCCCGGCCACTGGCCGGACGCCCCGTCGCGCTCGTGACGCCCTGCAGGTTACTGCGTCGCGCCGATCTGGAGGCGGACGATCTGCCGCGTGGCCTGCTTGGGGCCGGTCAGGCGGAGCACCTTCAGCGTCAGCACGTCGCCGTCGTTGGCGCCCTTCACCGCGGCGCGCAGGTCGGCCTCGGTCTTCACCGGCTTCCCCTCGATCTCGGTGATCAGCGCCGGCGGCAGGTTCATGGAGGGGTTCCAGAGCTCACCGTAGGCGGGCCCCGCCTCATCCACGCCCATCACCAGCACACCCTTGGCGCCTGCCGGGAAGCCGATCTCCTCCGCCGTCTCGGCCGTGAGCGTCTGGACGGTGATGCCCAGCTTCTCCATCGACGACGGCGCGTTCTTGCGGGTCGGCGCGGTCTCGTCGCCCTCGTCCTCGCCCTCGGCCTTCTCCGCCGTGGCGATCTCGGTGGCGTCGGGGAGCGCCTGGAGACGGACGCGGTAGGTCTTCTTCACGCCACCCTTCCGCGCCACCTCCACGCTGACCATCTCGCCCGGCTTCCGGAAGCCGATGAGCTGCTGGAGCTGGCTCACCCGATCGATCCGGACCCCTTCGACCGCCGTGATCACGTCGCCGAGCTCGATACCGGCTTCGGCGGCGGGCGAGCCCTCGGTGAGCTGGCTCACCACGACGCCGCGCACCTCGGTCAGGCCGACATACTTCGCGTCCTTCGGGCTCGCCTCCTGGATCGCGACCCCGATGGCGGCGCGGTGCACCTTGCCGTCGGTGATCAGCTGGTTCATCACGAGGCGCGCGAGGTTGATCGGCACCGCGAAGCCGTAGCCCGAGTAGAAGCCGGTCTCGCTCGCGATCGCGGAGTTCATGCCCACCACTTCCCCGCGGACGTTCAGCAGCGGTCCGCCCGAGTTGCCCGGGTTGATCGCGGCATCCGTCTGGATGAAGTCGCTGATGTTGTACGTCGAGTTCTGGAGCCCGTCGAGGCGGCGGCCCTTGGCGCTGATGATGCCGCTGGTGACGGTGAAGGTCAGCCCTTCGCCGAGCGGGTTGCCGATGGCGAGCACCCAGTCGCCGATGCGCGTGCCGTCGGAGTTGCCGAGCGAGACGGGCGAGAGGTTGGTGGCCTCGATCTTCAGCACGGCGACGTCGGTGTTCGGATCGGCGCCGACGACGCGCGCCTTGAACTCGCGACGGTCGAGCAGCCGCACCGTCACCTGATCGGCATCGGCGACAACGTGGTTGTTGGTCAGGATGTAGCCGTCCGCCGAGACGATGAAGCCGGAGCCGCTGCCGCGCTGAATCTCGGGCTGCTGACGGCCCTGCGGGAACATGCGCTCGAAGCCCGGGGGCACCTGCATCCGGCGCCGCTCCGCGACCTTCTCGGTCTTCTGGGCCTTCACATACACGACGGCCGGACGCACCGCTTCAACCACGGCGGCGAAGGCATCGCTGAGGTTCTGCAGCGACTGCACGGAGGGCGGCAGCTTGGGCGGCGCCACCGTGGCGATCGCGGGGCGTACTGTGGCCTCCTGCGCGTTACCGCTCCGCGGGAGGTCCAGCAGGCCGGCGACCAGCAGGCCAAGGGCGAACGCGGCGCCGACGAGGCCGCCGAACTTGAGCCAATTCAACGAGCGCGACGACATGGGGAAGAACCCCTCCTCGATTGAGACGGCCGATCGGGGGGATCGGCCGGTAGAGCAAGATACCGCGACTGCAGAGTACTACGGCGGCGGATGCCCGGAGGATCCGAAACGTCGCGGGGTCCGGGGTGACCCGGACCCCGCGCGTCCCGATTCAGGCCGCCGGCCCGGAGGCCGGCGTGGCACCGTCGTTACTTCTTGCCGTCGTCCACGATCTCGTAGTCGGCCTCGACCACGTCGTCCTTCGGCGCCTCGGCGGTCGGCTCACCCGTGGAGCTGGCACCCTCGGGCTCACCACCCTGCGCGGCCTGGTAGAGGGACGCGCCCGCCGCGGCGAAGGCCGCGTTGAGTTCGTCGAGCCCCTTCCGGATCGCGGCGGCATCGCCACCACGGAGCGCCGTCTTGCCGGCTTCCACGGCGGCCTCGAGCTTCGCCTTCTGATCGGCGGCAAGCTTGTCGCCCCACTCCTTGGTGTCCTTCTCGACGCGGTAGACCAGGCCGTCGAGCTGGTTGCGGGCCTCGATCTCGTCGCGCTTCGCCTTGTCGGCGGCCGCGTTGCTCTCGGCCTGCTTCACCATCTTGTCGATCTCGGCGTCGGAGAGGCCGCTCGAGGCCTCGATGCGGATCTTCTGCTCCTTGCCGGTCGTCTTGTCCTTCGCCGAGACGTGCAGGATGCCGTTCGCGTCGATGTCGAACGTCACCTCCACCTGCGGCATGCCGCGCGGGGCGGGCGGGATCCCCGAGAGCTGGAACTTGCCGATGGTGCGGTTGTCCTGCGCCATCTGCCGCTCGCCCTGCAGCACGTGGATCTCCACCGTGCTCTGATTGTCCTCGGCCGTGCTGAACACTTCCGACTTCTTCGTCGGGATCGTGGTGTTGCGCGGGATGAGGACGGTGGTCACGCCGCCGAGCGTCTCGATGCCGAGCGAGAGCGGGGTGACGTCCAGCAGGAGCACGTCCTTCACATCGCCACGGAGCACGCCGCCCTGGATCGCGGCGCCGATGGCGACCACTTCGTCCGGGTTCACCGAGCGGTTCGGCTCCTTGCCGAAGAAGCTCTTCACGATCTCCTGGATCTTCGGGATGCGCGTGGAGCCGCCGACGAGGATCACCTCGTCGATCTCGCCAGGCTTGAGGCCGGCATCCTTCAGCGCCTGCTCCATCGGCGGGATGGTACGCTGCACCAGATCGTCCACGAGCGCCTCGAACTTGGCGCGCGAGAGCGAGAGGTTCAGGTGCTTGGGGCCCGACGCATCCGCCGTGATGAAGGGCAGGTTCACCTCGGTCTCCGTGGCGCTCGACAGCTCGTGCTTGGCGCGCTCGGCGGCCTCCTTGAGCCGCTGGAGCGCCATGCGGTCCTTGCGCAGGTCAAGCCCGCCGTTGGCCGTCTTGAACCGGTCGGCGAGCCAGTCGATGAGCTTGTTGTCGAAGTCTTCGCCGCCCAGGTACGTGTCGCCGTTGGTGGCCTTCACCTCGAAGACGCCCGAGTTGAGCTCGAGGATCGAGATGTCGAAGGTGCCGCCACCGAGGTCGTACACCGCGATGGTCTCGGCCTTGCCCTGGTCCTTGTCGAGGCCGTAGGCGAGCGCCGCCGCGGTGGGCTCGTTGATGATGCGCAAGACGTTGAGCCCGGCGATGCGACCCGCGTCCTTGGTGGCCTGGCGCTGGCCGTCGTTGAAGTACGCGGGCACCGTGATGACCGCCTCGGTGACCGGCTCACCCAGGTAGTCCTCGGCGGTCGACTTCATCTTGGTGAGGATCATCGAGCTCACCTCGGGGGGGCTGTACTTCTTCCCGCGGATCTCGACCCACGCGTCCCCGTTCTCGGCGGCTACGACCTTGTACGGCACCATCGTCGCCGCGCGCTTGGCCTCCGGCGAGTCGAGCGCGCGGCCCATGAGGCGCTTGACCGCGTACACGGTGTTCTCGGGGTTGGTGACGGCCTGGCGCTTGGCGATCTGCCCCACCAGGCGCTCGTTCGAGTCGGTGAAGGCCACCATCGACGGCGTGGTGCGGCTCCCCTCGCTGTTGGGAATGACGACGGGCTCGCCGCCCTCCATCACCGCCACGCACGAGTTGGTGGTGCCCAGATCGATTCCGATGACTTTGCTCATGACCCCCTCAAACCAGCACGACCATCACTGCCGTTGAACAAGGAAAATTCCAGTGGTGTCGACGTCACGCCTGCGGCGCCTCGGGTGGCGCCGAGGCGGGGGTCGATTTCGCGCGCGCGATGACGACGAGCGCGGGGCGCACGAGCCGGTCGTTCAGGGTGAAGCCGCGCAAGACCTCGGTCACCACCGTGTTGGGTGGCACGTCGTTGGTCTCGGTGGCCGACATCGCCTCGTGCTTGTTGGGGTCGAACGGCTCGCCCTTCGCCGAGAAGGAGCGCACGCCGTGCTTGCCGAGCGTGTCTTCGAAGAGCTTGCGGATCATCTCGACGCCCTTCTTGAGGCTCTCGAGGTCGCCCGAGGTGTGGGCGTGCTCGAGGGCGCGGTCGAAGTTGTCGACGACGGGCAGGAAGTCCTTCAGGAGCTTCTCGACGCCGAACCTCTGCACTTCGTCCTTCTCTTTGGCCGCGCGCTTCTTGTAGTTCTCGAGGTCGGCGACGGCCCGGAGCATCTTCTCGTGCTCGTCCTTCACCTTGCCCATGAGCTCGCGGCCCTTGGCCATCGAGACCTCGAGCTGGGCCTTGAGCCCTTCGACCTCGTCGGGGCTCGGTGCCGGGGCAGGCGCCGCGGGAGCGGGGGCGGCCGCCTCAGCCGGCGCCGGGGCCGTAGCCTGGGCGGCCTCGACGGGCTCTCCCCGCACCGCGGCGCGCGCCTTGTCGACGCTCTTGAGCGCCTCGTTGATGACGTCGTCGGCGATGCTCGTCGAGAACTTGCCCGTGTCGTCTGGGTGACTCACGGCCAACAATCTAGGCACAAGGGCTCGCGCTGTCTTGCGGGACGAAGCAGGTGGTCAGAGGTGCGCCTCGACGGCGCCCGGCGTCTCTGAGGGCTTCTGTGCCGCCTGCCCTGTCGACGACCTCGGCGCGCCCGCGTCCCGGCCGAAGCGGTTCGAAGGCGCTGCGGTGGCCGTCAGCTCGTCACGGCGAGGCTGTCATTGAAGCGGTGCACCTCGAGGGCGCGCGGCAACGCAGCCTTCACGTCGCGAAGGGGCACGATGGCGCCGACGGTGGTGTACAGGTTCGCGCCGGTGCGCGTCTTCGTCGACTTGAACGGGTACTGGCGAGCGAGGGGCAGGAACCACTCGCGCAGGGGCGCGAGCGACAGGCAGTGCACCTCGCGTACGTCGAGGAAGACGTACACGAGCAGATCGGCCGTCGAGTAGAGGAAGCAGCCCGGCGAGTCCTTCTCGGCGTTGCTGATGAGCTCGAAGAAGTAGTTGCCCCGCCTGCGGCCCTGGCGGTCGCCCTTCACCTCGACGCCGAGCACCTGCGAGCCGTCTCGCCGGTCCCACAGCAGGTCGACGCCCCGATGCTGGAAGCGCGGGTCTTCCTGCACGTCGTGCACGAGGCCGCCCGGGGCCTTGAGCGACAAGAAGTCGGTGGCGAGGCGCACGGCGCGGTCGGCTGCGCCCATCACGCCGCGCATCGAGTACGCGCGCGGCACCGGCGGTGACTTACTTGCGCAGCTCGACGCCCAGGGCCACCAGCTGCACCTCGCGGTACTTGCCGTCCTTGCCCCTGGCCACCTTCGCGCCCTCGGCCTCGTAGTGCTGGGCCCGCTCGGGCGACAGCTCGGCCACCTTCACCGTGCCCTCGACCTTCGCCGTGCTGCCGGCGGAGTCGAGCGGCACGAAGAAGCCGTAGTCCTTGAAGGTGACGCGCACGCCGGGGCCCTTGTCGGTGGGCGCGAGCTCCATCCAGCAGCCCTTCTTCTCGCAGGCCTTGCGCACCTTCGCCTCGACCTGCACGTCCTGGCCGGCGAAGTCGCCCGGCGTCGTCAGCAGCGCGTCGAGGGTGACGGGCTTGAGGCCCTTGAGCTTCTCGCCGCGCACCAACACCGGCGCGCCGGGGTTCGCCGGAGCGTTCGCCTGGGTGGGCGGGTGGTGGCACTCGGCCTCGGCCTTCGCGCCGGCCTTCGCCGTGTTCGCCTGGTGCTGGCCGTCACAGGCCATCTTGCCGTCGGGACCGGGAGTGCAGCCGAGGACGAGGGAGACGAGGAGTGCGTTCATGGCGGCACAGGTAGCGCAGCCGCGCCCCGGCCTGCAAGCGCGCCCGCTCACCCGGTGGAGCAGGCCGTCACGACAGCACGCCGAGCTTGTGCCCCTCGCGCTTCTTGAGGCCCACCGACTCGGGCCCTTCCGTCTCGAGGCCGAGCGCCATCTCGAGCAGGTCGATGAGGGCCGCGCGCGAGTCGGCGTCATCGGGCCCCAGCACCGTCACCTCGATGGGGAGGCGGTCTTCGGGCTTCACGGGCTCGGGCTCGAGCGGCTTGCCGTGCTCGTCGAGGTCCTCCACCAGCAGGTCTCCGTCCCGGTGAATCGTGTAGCGGCGGTGCATGAAGGCGAGTGTACGACGCCTTGAAACCGCTGGCGCGCCCGGCCGCTGACTTGAGTATGGTTTGGCCAGCGTGTCGCTCTCCTTGACTCAGCTCATGCGGCAGCTCGTGCTCAAGCCGAACCAGCCGCTGGTGCAGGTGCCGGTGCTGGTGTGGGAAGCGCCGCCGCAGGAGTCGTCACCCGACGAAGACTGGGCGCCCACCGAGACGGGCTTCAAGACCCGCCCGACGGCCGCCGACCCGCTCGTGTTTCCGCTCGCGAAGGTGCCCGGCCGCGCCAACCCCTTCGCGATGGGCGTCACGGTGGGGCGCGTCGAGACCAATGACGTCATCGTCGACGACGGCTCGGTGAGTCGGTTCCACGCGTGGCTCCAGCTCGACGAGCGCAAGAAGCAGTGGTTCCTCTGCGACGCCGAGAGCAAGAACGGCACGTTCCTGGGGCCGCAGCGGCTGTCGGCCAACCAGAAGGTGCTCATCGCTGACGGCGCGCAGGTGAAGTTCGGTGACGCGCAGATGTCGTTCCTCTCGCCGGCGTCGCTGGTGAAGCTGATTCGCCAGCGGGGCGAGGCCACGCCGTCGCGTCAGGCGTCGAAGCGGTAACCGAGGCCGCGCACGGTGGTGAAGCGCCGCGGCGCGTCGGGGTCGAGCTCGAACTTCGCGCGCAGCTGGCTGACGAAGTTGTCGACGGTGCGCGCGGTGCCCTCGTAGCCGTAGCCCCAGGCGGCGGCGAGCAGCTCGTCGCGCGAGAAGGTTCGGCCGGGGTTCGACACGAAGTGGGCCAGCAGCTTGAACTCCTGCGCCGTCAGCTCGACGGGGGCGCCCGCGCGCGTCACCGTCTTGGCCTTGAGGTCGATGCGCGTGTCGTCGAAGGCCAGCGCCTGCACCTCGTCGCGCTCGCGCCGCCGCAGCACGGAGCGGATGCGCGCGAGCAGCTCGCCCAGGCTGAACGGCTTGACGAGGTAGTCGTCTGCGCCGAGGTCGAGGCCCATCACCTTGTCGCGCTCCATGCCGCGAGCCGACAGCACGATGACGGGCACCTTGCTGCCGCGCTTGCGCAGCTCCTCGAGCACCTCGTAGCCGTTGAGCTGCGGCATCATGAGGTCGAGCACCACGAGGTCGGGCGACTCGTCGAGCGCCTTCTGCAGCCCCGCTTTCCCGTCCTGGGCCTGCAGCACCTCGTAGCCGTCGGAGCGCAGGCTCATCGACAGCCCCGTCAGAATCGACAGGTCGTCTTCCACCACGAGGATGCGCTGCCGGGCGTCAGCCATGCAGATGACTCCCTATCAGCCGCCGAGCGGCAGGTGCACGCGGAACGTGCTCCCCTTGCCGGGCGTGCTGTCGACCGAGATGCGGCCGCCGTGGGCTTCGACGATGCGCTGCGCGATGGACAGGCCCAGGCCCGTGCCTTCGGTCTGGCGGGTGAGCAACGAGTCCACCCGGTAGAAGCGGTCGAAGATGCGGCGCTGCTCCCGCCGGGGAATGCCGACGCCGTTGTCTTCCACCTCGATGACGACCTCGGGGCCGTGCTGCCGGGCGCGCAGCGTGATGCGCTTGTCGTCATGGGTGTACTTGAAGGCGTTCTGCAAGAGGTTCAAGACCGCGCCGGCCAGCGCGTCTTGATCGAGCAGCAGCGTCGGCAGGGGCGCCTCGACCTCGACGGTGAACTGCATCACCGCGCCGACGCGCTGGGCCTTGAAGGCGTCGACGGCGGCCTCGACGAGGGCCTGCACCGGCACCGGCTTCTTGTCGTACTGCTTCTTGCCCGACTCGAGCCGCGAGAAGTCGAGCACCGTCTCGATCATCGTCGACAGGCGCGACGTCTCGCGGGACAAGAGGTCGAGCACCGTCTGCATCTCGGCCTGGTCCTTCACGCGGCCCATCGCGAGCATGTCGATGAACATCCGAATCGAGGTGAGGGGCGTGCGCAGCTCGTGGCTGACGAGCGAGACGAAGTCGGTCTTGAGCCGCGATAGGCGCGCTTCGCGGTACAGCGAGCGGCCCGTGTAGATCACCCCCAGCGCGAGGGTGACGTAGAAGAGGCCGAGCAGGATGCCGTAGACGGTGCGGTTGCGCGCCGAGGCCTTGCCCACGGGGTCTTCGCCGATGGCCCGGGCCACCAGCCGGTAGTCCTGGAGGGGCGAGGGGAGCGAGAGCGACGACAGCTCCGGCGGCCCCAGCGCGGCCTCGCGCGCTTCACTCACGCCCGAGGCGAGCCGCGCCAGCACGCCCTCGGCGGGCACCTGCTTGACGGGCAGCATGGTGAGCTGGGCCGGCTCTCCGCCCGAGAGCAGAGGCGCGCTCACGTCTCGCACCACCTGCTCGAGCGCGCGCGCCGAGACGAAGCCGCCATGCACCACCCCGTTTCGCCGCAGCGCCACCAGCAGGAAGACGCCTTGCGGCGTCGAGGCCGAGAAGACGACTGGCTCGGCCGGCACCACGGCGAACTGCGGCACCAGGCTCTTCACCACCGCGACGAGCCGCGCGTCTTCCGCCACCACCTCGTCGCCCCGCACGTCGAACGTCGACTCGAGCAGCGCGACGCCCCGGCTCTCGACGCGCAGCGGCGACTCGGCCACCACCGTCAGCGCCCCCAGCCGCGCGTTCACCTCGCGCCAGGCTGACGCGAGTCGGCCAGCCCACGACGCCTCGAGCCGCTTCTCCACCGCCGCCCGCTCGTTCACGATGGCCACCACTCCGAAGCCCGACAGCCCTGCTGACGGCAGCACCACTAATAGAATGAGCAAGGTAAACGTACGGCGAAAGCTCAAGAAATCAGCCGTTTGCGGATTGGCCATGGCGCCGTCGCCTCGCAGGTCCTCAGAACGTCGTGCGCAGCCGGCTGCACTGCGGTGTGCAGCGATCTGCGCAGTGAATCGATCAGAATGGCCGCCGTTGGCAACGTCCTTAGTCGAATTGCGTGGGCGCAAGGCGCGGCGACGAGGCACACGACGTGCAAAACGGCGGCTCCCCGATGAGGTGGGGCAAACGGCGCACGGGGTTGCGGGGTTCTGAGGGTCGACCCCTGACACGGGTGGCAGGGCGTGGCGGTCAGAGGGGCTTTGAAGCACGATGAGCAGCGGTGTTCACACGAGGTCCAACGAGGCAGGCATGAACTGGTTCAAACGCGCGGTCCTGGGGGGGGCGTTGGCGGCGGGCCCTCTTCTCTCGGCGTGCACTCCGGCCGCGGCTGGCAACACGGCCCGCTCGAGCGGCTCGCTGGCGCTGTCAGCCGATGACTCGACGCTCTATGCGGTCGACACCGACAACGGCGTGCTGGCCGTCATGTCGCTCACCAACCCGTCCGAGAAGTACCTGGTGCCCGTGGGCAAGGAGCCCGTTCGCCTCATCATCGGCGCGGACGAGACCATCTATGTCGCCAACCGCGGCAGCAACACGGTGTCGGTGATTCGCAAGGGCGAGCGGCAGGTCTCGGCGACCCTCGAGACGTCGGTCGAGCCGTCGGGCCTCGCGCTCTCGGCCGACGGCAAGCAGCTGCTCGTGACGAGCGCCACCGCCCGCGACACCACCGCGCACGGCGTGCTGACGGCGTTCGACACAGCGACGCTCCAGCAGGCGTGGGAGCTGCCCGTCGGCGAGGAGCCGCGCGCCGTGGCCGTCGTCGCTGGCAACAAGGCGCTCGTCTCGCTCTACAAGAAGGGCGAAGTGGCGGTGGTCGACTTGAACCGCCAGGCGCTGACGTCGAACCCCACCAAGGCGCAGGTCTACACCGAGGCCAACGCCGCGCGGAACGACCCGAGCCTGGGGGGCCGTGGCACCGCTTTCAGCACCTTCCACCCGCGCGCCGCCTCGGACATCATCACCACGCCCGACGGCACCCGCGCCTTCACGCCCGTCGTCTGGGCCCGTGAAGACGCCATCGGCCGCCGGCCGTCGTCGGCAGGCGGCTACTACTCGTCCGGCGGCCCGTGCTCCATCGGCGCCGTCGCGACGGCAGGCATCGTGACGTACGACACGGCCGGCTCCGAGCCGCAGCCGAAGGTCGACGACCTCACCGCCTGCGTGAACGCGGGCACCAACACCAACGCCTCGGCCGACTTCCCGGTGTCGACCTTCGCGTCGTCATTCGGCGGCGTCGAGGCGGCCGTGCAGGGGCCGACCGTGGGCGTGACCGACCCGACGGGCGCCTGGGTGTTCGTCGTCAACCGCGAGTCGCAGAACGTCGTCATCCTCCCCGCCGACCGCCGCAACGGGAACGACCTCGACTTCAACACCACCGGCACCTCGATTCGCAGCATGGTGCGCGTGGGCGCCGGCGCCGACGGCATCGCCATCACCCGCGATGGCACCCGCGCCTTCGTGTACAGCCAGTTCGACAAGCGGGTCGACGAGATCGTCGCGAAGGGCCGCGGTGACGAGGCGCAGGTGGTGAAGAAGGGCGAGCTCCGCTTCGACGGCCTCAAAGAGGTGCTGACGCCCGAGTTCGCGATGGGCCGCCGCATGTTCTTCGACGCGCTCGACCCGCGCATGAGCTCGCCGCAGACGACGGTCGCCTGCTCGACCTGCCACCTCGAGGGCCGCGAAGACGGCCACGTGTGGATGTTCCCCGACGGCCCGCGCCAGACGCCGGCGCTCGCTGGCCGCAAGCTGCTCGCCACGGCCCCGTACCACTGGAGCGGCGAGTTCCCGACCCTCAACGACTTCAACGTGCACACCATTCGGGAGCGCATGGGCGGCGTCGGCCTCGGCGGCCTCGACGCGGTGAACCTCGACAAGTGGGTCGACTCGTTGCCCTCGGCGCCGTCGCCCTTCACGCCGTCGATGGAGGTCGTCCAGCGTGGCCGCGCCGCCTTCGAGAAGGCGCAGTGCGCGACCTGCCACTCGGGCGCGCTGCTCACCGACAACACCAACCGCAACGTCGGCACGCTCAACACCCGCTCGACCGACCCGCGCGAGCGTGACAACGGCCTCGTCGAGCGCCAGGGCTTCAACGTGCCCTCGCTCCACGGCCTCGCCCGGTCGGCGCCCTACCTGCACGACGGCACCGAGCTGACGCTCGAGGCCCGCGTGTTCGGCAACGCCCGCGATCAGCACGGCGTGACCTCGACGCTGACCGACGCCGAGAAGGACGACCTGGTCGCGTACCTCAAGTCGCTCTGACCTGAGCCCCGCGCTCCACGTGAACGAGGCGCATCCTCCAGCCGCACGGAGGGTGCGTTTCGTGTTTTGAAGCCCTCGTGACGATGACGCCTTCGTCCTGGTCCTGGCCGCTGGTGGTGGCGCTCGTGCTGCCCCTCCCGGCCCTCGCGCAGACCCAACCCGAAGACGAGTGGACGCCGCTGCCGGGGAGTGCGCCGGTCGCGCCCACGCCTCCACCCGCGCCCGTGAGCCCTCCGTTGACGCCGCCGCCCGGCGTCGTCCCTCCGCCGATGAGCCCGGCGCCGGCCGACCTCCGCATTCGCCTCAGACCGCGCGAGGCCCCCAACCAGGTGTCGATGTTCGGCGCGCCAGCGCTGGGGCAGTGGAAGCGCGGGCAGGCCTTCGTGCTGGGGTTCCCCTTCATCCAGCTCAAGGCCGCCATCGGCGTGCTCGACGACCTCGACGTCGGGCTGTCGTACGAGACGTTCTACCTGATGCACCACGAGGTGCGGGGCACGGTGAAGTATGGCTTCGGCAAGGGCCCGGGTTGGTCGTTCGCGCTGGCGCTCGACGGTGGCGGCGCCTTCTTCAACGCCCGGGCGAACCGCGAGGTGCGGGGCACGCGGTGGCTCACGGGCCGCCGTAACTTCAACTTCGCGCCCGGGGTCATCCTCTCGTACCAGGGGTCGACCCTGCGCGCGGCGCGGCTGTTCCTCGACCTGCGCTACATGCTGACCGTCGACACCGAGCCGTTCGCGATGACGCCGCTCCAGGGCGTGCCGGCCACGTTCCTGCTCGGGCACAACGCGCTGTCCCGCGCGGGCGGTGAGTTTCCCCTTTCGGAGCGCACCAGCTTCCTCTTCTCGTTCGGCCTCGACCTGCACTTCCGCCCCGACGACGCGCCGGCGATGGTGAACGTGGCCATCGGCCTGGTAACGGGCTTCTGAAGGGGGCTTGGGAGCGCCGCCGAATGCGGCTAAGGGGCCTGGCCGCATGAAGAAAGCGACCGTCTTCGGGGCCGGAAGCTTCGGCACTGCCATTGCGTCCGTCCTCACGGCGAACTTCGACGAGGTGGTGTTGTGGGGCCGAGACGCCGCCACCATCGCCGCCATCAACGAGCGCCACGAGAACCCGGGCTACCTGCCGGGGCTGACGCTCTCGGGGAAGATCGTCGGCCACACCGATCTTGAGCACGCCGCCGACGGGGCCGAGCTGGTGGCGGTGGCGACGCCCTCGCAGGCGACGCGCGATCTCATGAAGAAGGTGGCGCAGTTCGTGCCCAGCCACGTGCCGGTGGTGTCGGTGGCCAAGGGCATCGAGAACGAGACGCTGCTGACGATGACCGAGGTGCTCGAGCAGTGCCTGCCCGAGGCCTACCACCCGTCGATCGCCGTGCTGTCGGGCCCGTCGTTCGCGAAGGAGATGATCCTCGGCATGCCCACCGTCGTCACCATCGCCTCTCGGTGGGAGAAGACGGCGCAGAAGGCGCAGGGCATGTTCTCGAGCGAGCGCTTCCGCGCGTACACCTCGACCGACGTGGTGGGGGTGCAGGTCGGCGGGAGCCTGAAGAACGTCATCGCCATCGCCGCCGGCATGGCCGACGGGCTGGGCCTGGGCCACAACACCCGCGCGGCCATCATCACCCGGGGCCTGGCCGAGATCTCCCGCATCGCGATGCGCATGGGCGCCAACCCGCTGACGCTCTCGGGGCTCGCGGGCATGGGCGATCTCGTGCTCACCTGCACGGGCGAGCTCTCGCGAAACCGCAAGGTGGGCATCGAGCTGGGCAAGGGCCGGTCGCTCGACGAGATCCTCAAGGACATGAAGCAGGTCGCCGAGGGCGTGAAGACGGCGAAGAGCGCGAAGGACCTGTCGTCGAAGCTTTCCTGCGAGCTGCCCATCTGCGAGCAGGTGTACAAGATCGCGTACGAAGGGAAGAGCCCCAGGGCCGCGGCGCTCGACCTCATGGTGCGTACGCCCAAGTCGGAGCTGACGTGAAGACCCTCTCGATTCTCCCTGTCGTCGTCGCCGCGCTGGCGCTCTCGTTCACCGGCTGTGAGTGCGGCCAGTCGGTGCGCCGAACGTTCCCGAAGGTCGAGGTGCTCGACGCGATGGGCGCCGAGCGGGGCACCGTCGACTTCGGGCTGGTGCAGCTCAACTCGACCGCCACCGCGCGCGTGCGGGTGCGCAACGGGGGCAACGCCACGCTCAACCTGTCGAAGACGACCTTCTCGAACATGAAGTTCGGGGTGGGCGAGATGCTGCCGGTGGCCATCGAGCCCAACGGCGAGCTGATGTTCGCCTTCACCTTCCGGCCCACCGAGCCCGACTTGCGCGAGACGGGCACGGTGACGATCGAGACCGACGACCCGGCGCGCCCGACGGTGCAGCTCACCCTGGTGGGCACGGGCATCGCGGCGGTGGCGACGGTGATGCCGCGCCTGCTCGACTTCGGCGAGGTGTACGTGAACGAGAGCAAGACGCTCGAGGTGACGCTCACCAACGCGGGCTCGAACGACCTCGAGGTGACGGCGGCGACCCTGGGCGCGATGCCGGCGGGCCTGACGGGCATGCCGCAGAGCCTCGTGGGAACGCTGGCGGCGGGGGCCAGCAAGAAGGTGGCCTTCTCCTGGGCGCCCACGGCGCCCGGCGAGCTGATGACCACGCTCGACCTCGCGTTCGGCCAGGGGGTCGACGCGCTGCGCGTCACCTTGCGCGGCAGGTCCATCGAAGCGGTGCCCCGGCTGTGCTTCCGCTTCGACGACTCGCCGATGGAGACGTGCTCCGACCGCGTCAGCACCATGCTCAACTTCCCGTTCGGGTCGTTGTGCGACAACCGCCTGTTTCCCCCCGACGCCGGGCGCGGCTGCAGCCTGAGTGACGGTGGCACGGTGCCAGCGGTACGCGCCGGGAGCCTCTACGTCCGCAACGAGGGCAACACGCCCGTGCAGTACGCCTTCAACATCAACCTGGTGGCCGGCGGGCGGTGCGATGGCGGCGTGGTGCCCGACTTCGAGTTCTCGAACAACCCATCGGACGGCGGGCGCTTCATGGTGCCGAGCGTGCAGCTGCCGATGTCGGTGATGGATCCGAAGCCCTGGGAGACCGCGCCGGTGCGCGTCACCTACCGGCCCACCTCGCGCTGCCGCGACGACGGCGCCGACCAGGTGCAGGTGTTCTGGCTGCGGCAGAACGAGCCCGCGGGCACCAACCGGCAGCCGCAGACGGTGACGGCGATTCTGTCGGGCCAGTCGCTGCTCCCGCGCGGCGTGACGTCGGACATCAACATCAACCTCTCGGGCGCGGTGCCCAACGTGGTGCAGGGGTACAACGGCCTGGCGAACCTGGGCGACGCGCCGCTCACCATCGTGTCGGCGTCGCTCTGGCAGGGCGCTGCGCTGGGCGACGGCGGCATGGGTGGCACCCCCGACGAGGAGTGCGTGATGGGCAGCGGAGGGAGCTGCCGCTTCTTCCGCTGGGTGGTGCCTCCGATGACGCCCACGACGCTGGCGGGCACGCCGTCGCCCACCATGCCGTCGACGCGCGTGCTCGGGCAGATCGGCTTCGGCGCCTTCGACGGGGGCATGCCTCCGCAGACGGGCACGGCCTATCGCATCTTCGCGGTGTTCGAGACCGACGACCCGTACGGCGCGGCGTGCCCGTACCCGACGCCCGGCAGCTGCGTCATCAGCACCATTCGCGCCATCGCGAACTGAGCATCACAGCTTCATGCGCCACGTCGTCAGGCGCTGGGTGTCCGTGCGCGACTCGAGAATGTTGTCCTTCTGCATCTCTTCGAGAATGCGCAGCAGCTTGAGCGAGGGCACTCCCACCGCCTTCGACAGGGCGTCGGCCGTCATGCCGTGCACCTCGCGCCGCAGCTCCCGAATGACGTCGCGCTTGAGCTCGGCTTTCTGCACGCCGTCCATGTCTTCGCTGCGCCACGCCTGCAGGATGCCCAGCGCGATGAGCACGAGCACCAGCACCGCGAGGGCCGGGTACACGAGGTGCGTGTTGCCCTCGAGGAACTCGATGTACCGCGGCGTGGTGGCGCTGGGCGGGCGCACGTAGTCGGGCGGCTGGCCCGGGAGGTCGATGCCGAGGCGGAAGAGGAGCTCGATGGCCGTCACGGCGAAAAGTGTACCTCTGCCGTGCCATCGGCCAACATGCCAGCTGCCGTGCAGCTCCTCATTCGCAACGCCACCGTCATCACCATGAATGCGACGCGGCAGGTGCTGCGCGACGCCGACGTCGTCATCGAGGGCTCGCGCATCGCCCACGTGGGGCCCCACTCGAAGGCCCGTCGCCGCCGTGCCATGCGGGTCATCGACGGGCGCGGGCTGGTGGTGACGCCGGGCCTCATCCACTCGCACCTGCACGCGTGCCAGACGCTGTGCCGCAACCACGCCGACGGGCTCGAGCTGCTCGACTGGCTCCGCGAGCGCATCTGGCCCTTCGAGGCGTCGCACGACGCGGCGTCGATGCGGGCGTCGGCCGACCTCACCTTCCTCGAGCTCATCACGTCGGGCGCCACTGCCTGCCTCGACATGGGCAGCGTGCGCCACTACGGCGCCGTCTTCGAGTCCGCCCGCGACGCGGGGCTCCGGCTGGTGGGCGGCAAGTGCATGATGGACGCCGGGCAGGGTGTGCCCGCGGGCTTGCGCGAGACGACCGAGGCGAGCCTGGCTGAGAGCCTCGCGCTGCTGGAGCGCTGGCACGGCGCAGAAGACGGCCGCCTCACCTACGCCTTCGCCCCGCGCTTCGTCTTGTCCTGCACCGAGGGACTCCTGCGGCGGGTGGGCGAGCTGGCCAGCGAGAAGGGCGTGCGCGTGCACACCCACGCGAGCGAGAACCCCACCGAGTGCGACCTCGTGCGCGAGAAGACGGGCCTCGACAACGTCGCCTACTTCCACGCGCTCGGGCTGCTCGGGCCGCAGACCACGCTGGCGCACTGCGTGTGGGTGACGGCCGAGGAGCAGAAGCTGCTCCGCCAGACGCGCACCTGCGTGTGTCACTGCCCCAGCGCCAACTTCAAGCTGGCCTCGGGCACGGCGAAGGTCCCGGAGCTGGTGCAGCAGGGCATCACCGTGGGCCTCGGCGCCGACGGCGCGCCCTGCAACAACACCCTCGACATCTTCCACGAGCTCCGGCTCGCGGCGCTGATGCACCTGCCTCGCGTGGGGCCCACCGGCTTCTCGGCCCTGCAGGCGCTCGAGCTGGCCACGGTGAACGGAGCACGCGCGCTCGGGCTGGACGCCGAGGTGGGCTCCATCGAGCCGGGGAAGAAGGCCGACCTGACGTTCATCGACGTCTCAGGCGCGCACCTCACGCCCGTGTCGGACGACCCGGTCGCCACCGTCGTCTACGCGGCGCAGTCGCGAGACGTCCGGCACGTGATGGTCGACGGGCGCCTGCTGCTCTTCCACGGCAAGCCCCAGACGATGGACCCGGTGGCGGTGCGGCGGAGCGCGGTGCAGCACGCCAGACGGCTGCTCGACCAGCTCGGGTGACGGAGGCGGGGCAGGAGGGGGCGCAGCGGTGAGCGCGGTCACGACGCCGTGAAGGGGCGCGCGTGCTTCGAACCAGGTCGAGGTGGCGCACCCCGAGCGCGCTCCGGACTTCGCGGCTGCGAAGCACCCGCTCGCGCACTCCGAGGGTGGTGCAGGAGCGCCGCCGCCCCTCCCGGCGCGCCGAGCTGCCCCGTGATGACGGCCCCGGCGCGCCCGAGGCCTCGCGCTCGTGCGCATCGGGTCATGCATGCGTCCAGCGGGAGATTCCGCGCGGCTGGTGGCCCTCAGAAGAGCTCGACCGAGCCCGCTTCCTTCAGCTTCGCCGAGCCCTCGAGTTGTTTGCCCAGCCAGCCCACCTGCTCGACGACGGCCTGGTCGACGGTCGACTCGTCGACACCGACGAGCTTGAGCAGGGCCTCGGTCTGAACGCGCGCCTCTTCGAGCATCTGGTTGGTGCGGTCCTGGAACTGGAGCTTCTCGATGACGCCGTTGGCGCGCTGCTCGAGCTGGGTCGCGTTCTCGGTCGAGGCGACGAGCGAGGCGTGGGCCTCTTCACGGGTGGCGTCGAGCTGGGCGCGCACCTTCTGCAGGTTGGCCGTCAGCTGGGCGAGCTGGTCCTTCGCGTCCGAGGCCATCGCCTGCGCCTCGTTGCCGAGCTCCGGCAGCGCGCGCGCGAGATTGCTGGCGAGCGAGCCGACCGCGTCGTTCGTCTCGCGGATCTGCGTGGCCAGGTCCTGAATCGACTGGGCGATGACGGCGAACCCCTTGCCGGCCTCACCGATGCGGGCGCTCTCGATGCGTGCGTTGAACGTGAGCATGCGCGCCGATGACGCGATGGCCGCGATGGACTGGCCGAGCCGCACGATGTCGTGCGTCCACGCGCGGGCCCGCTCGAGCGACTTCGCCTGGCGGCTGACCCGCTCGACGAGCTCCTCGTTCACCCGGTCGACCTTCGAGCCCAGCGACTCGATGGTGCTGGCGATGGTGTCTCGCCCCGCGTTGGCCTGCGAGTACTGGCCGACGAGCCCCTCGAGGCTGCCGGAGTGCGCGCGGGCGAGCTCGAAGATGCCGCGCATGTGCTGGCCCACGTCGAGCACCGACGTCTCGGCGAGTTTCTGCGCGGCCGCGATGCTGCGGGCGATGTGGAGCCGGCGCACGAGGCTCCCGTCACCCTCGAGCGCGTCGATCGCGAGCGAGACACCCTCGGTGACGGGGACCGGCTGGAGCTCGAGGGGCGCACCCACGGAGCGGTAGACCGACACCACCCGCATGGGGCGGCCGTCGTCGTGGCACACCTCGCTGAAGCGCGCCGCGAAGCGTTGCGCCTCGTTCGCCGACACCCCGCCTTCCACCACGGCGTGCACCGCGCCGCGCGAGCCGTCGATGGCGACGAAGGCCACCGAGGCCGTCTCGGCCGTCTGCCCCAGGCCCGGGCGGAGCGCCATGGCGGCCCGCCGAGCGAGGTCTCCCCACCCCGAGCTCATCGTCGTCACCCCACCAGCTTCTTGACCACCGAGAGCAGGTGCTCGGGCTTGAAGGGCTTCACCATCCACCCCTTGGCGCCGGCCTTCTTGGCGCGCTCGATGAGCTCGGGGCGCCCTTCGGTGGTGAGCATGACGATGGGCATCGCGCCGGCGCCCACCTTCTCGACGAACTCGATGCCATTCATGCGCGGCATGTTGACGTCGCAGATGCACATCGCGACGCCGCCCGTCTTGGTCAGCGCGTCGGCGCCATCCTGGGCCTCGACCACTTCGTAGCCCCCGCCCGCCAGGCACATCGAGACCTGCTGGCGAATGGTGGGGGAGTCATCGACAACGAGAACCTTCTTGGCCATGGGAACCCTCCATCGACGGGTGACTGCAAGCGGGCTGCCGATCAGCCGCCGCCGGGGAAATCGATGGTTGGCGCGGCGACGAGCCGGGTCTCCAGGGGCCTTGGGGTGGCGTCGACCCGCGGCGGCGTCACGGGCCTGACGAGCGTGGGCGGCCCGTTCAGCCGCGCGCCCGCCCGTTGGGGGAGCCCACGTGTCTCCGGTGGAGACTTTTTCGCGGAAATCGCTGTTGGCTCGCGGGCGGTGGGCTATGGATCGGCACGGTTTCGTCACCCAACGAAGGAGTCTTCATGAAGATCCGTAAGGTCGCCGTTCTCGGCGCGGGCGTGATGGGCAGCGGCATCGCGGCGCACCTGGCCAACGCCGGCATTCCCGTGCTCCTCCTCGACATCGTGCCTCCGAAGGCCGAGCCGACGGACAAGCCCGACTCGAAGGCGTTCCGGAACAAGTTCGCGCTCTCGGCGCTGGCGAACCTCGTCAAGCAGAAGCCGGCGCCGCTGATGACGCAGAAGGCGCTGTCGCTCATCGAGGTGGGCAACTTCGACGACGACCTCGCGAAGGTGAAGGACTGCGACTGGATCGTCGAGGTCATCAAGGAAGACCTCAAGCTCAAGAACGACCTGTTCAAGAAGCTCGAGAAGCTCGCGCACGACTGCGCCATCGTCAGCTCGAACACCTCGGGCATGAGCATCAAGGGCATGACCGAGGGCACCGGCCTCGAGTTCAAGAAGCGCTTCCTGGTGACGCACTTCTTCAACCCCGTTCGGTACATGAAGCTGCTCGAGCTGGTCGCCGGCGAGCACACCGACCCCGCCATTCTGAAGGCGATGCACACCTTCGGTGAGCGCACGCTCGGCAAGGGCATCGTCTACGGGAAGGACACGACGAACTTCATCGCCAACCGCATCGGCACCTACGGGATGATGCGCACGCTGCAGTTGATGAAAGACCACGGGCTGTCGATCGAAGAGATCGACAAGATCTTCGGGCCCGCGATGGGGCGCCCCTCGTCGGCCGTCTTCCGTACCGCCGACCTCGTGGGCCTCGACACGTTCTTCCACGTGACGAAGAACTGCTACGACTCGTTGCCGAACGACGAGGCGCGCGAGACGTTCAAGGCGCCTGCGTTCCTCGAGAAGATGATCGAGAAGAAGATGCTCGGCGACAAGACGCAGGGCGGCTTCTACAAGAAGCAGAAGGGCGGCGAGGGCGAGAAGGAGATCCTCGTGCTCGATCTCGACACCCTCGAGTACCGCGCGCAGAACAAGGTGCGCTTCGAGTCCCTGGGCGCGGCGAAGGACGTCGAGGACCTGCCCGAGCGCATTCGCACCGTGCTGGGCGGCTCGGACAAGGCCGCGAAGTTCGCCGAGCAGGTCACGCTCGACACGCTCGCCTATGCCTCGCGCCGGCTGGGCGAGATCGCCGACGACTACGTCAACGTCGACCGCGGCATGCGCTGGGGCTTCGCGTGGGACATGGGGCCCTTCGAGGTGTGGGACGCGTACGGCGTGGAGAAGGGCGTCAAGCGCATGAAGGAGCTCGGCATCACCCCGGCTCCGTGGGTCGAGGAGATGCTCAAGGCGGGCCGCGCCAGCTTCTACGGGCGCGACGGGCTCGACGACACGTTCTGGGACGTGAAGGCGAAGGCCTCGAAGCCGGTCGACCGCATCGCGCGGCAGATCTCGGTCGAGCTCCTCAAGCGCGGCAACAAGAAGGTCGACGGCAACGACTCCGCCACGGTGTGGGACATGGGTGACGGCGTGCTGCAGCTCGAGCTGCACACGAAGATGAACAGCATCGACACCGGCATCATCGAGATGATGAACAAGGCCGTCGACCACGCCGAGAAGAGCTTCCGCGGCATCGTCATCGGCAACGACGGCGCGAACTTCTCGGCGGGCGCGAACATCGCGATGCTGCTGTGGGCCATCAAGGACGGCCAGTGGGACGACGTGCGCAAGCTCGTCGGCGGCTTCCAGGCCGCGAACCAGCGGCTGCGCTACTCGTCGATTCCGGTGGTGACGGCGCCCTTCCAGCTCACCCTGGGCGGCGGGGCCGAGCTCACCATGGCGGGCAACTTCGTGCAGGCGGCGGCCGAGACGTACATCGGCCTCGTCGAGGTGGGCGTGGGCCTCATCCCCGGTGGTGGTGGCAACCTGCAGCTGCTGCGAAACCTGTACGGCATGCACCAGGGCGCGAAGGACATGGACGCGCTGCCGTTCCTCAAGAAGGCGTTCCTCGCCATCGGCACCGCGAAGGTGGCCACCAGCGCCGAAGAGGCGAAGGAGGCCGGCTTCTTCACGCCCAAGGACGGCATCTCGATGTCGCGCGACCACCAGCTGGCCGACGCGAAGGCGGTCTGCATCGGCCTGGCTGAAGGAGGCTTCCGCCCCCCGCGGCCGGCGACCTTCTTCCTCCCCGGCAAGAGCGGCGCCGCCACCATCGACATGATGCTGTACGACATGCAGCTGAACCATCAGATCAGCGAGCACGACCGGCACATCGGCAAGAAGCTTGCGAGCGTGCTCACCGGCGGCGACACCTCGGCGTCGGTCGCCACCACCGAGGCGCGGTTGCTCGAGCTCGAGCTCGAGGCCTTCCTCTCGCTGTGCGGCGAAGAGAAGACCCAGGCGCGCATCGAGCACATGCTGCTCAAGGGCAAGCCGCTGCGGAACTGACGCGTTCGACGTGACCGCGCTCCCGGGCCGTTCGGCCGGGGGCGCCCCTGAAATCGAAGACCCCCTCCCATACCTTCTCCAGCACACAAGGAGCGTCCCCCATGGCCCAGCGAGTCGTCATCGCCAGCACCGCCCGCACGCCGTTCACCCGCGCCCACAAGGGCGAGCTCAAAGACACCCGCCCCGACACGATGGCCGCGCACGTCATCAAGGCCGCCATCGACCGCGTGCCCGGCCTCAAGGCCGAGCAGGTCGAAGACGTGGTGCTCGGCTGCGCCATGCCCGAGGCCGAGCAGGGCATGAACGTGGCCCGCATCGCGGCGCTGCTCGCCGGCCTGCCCGACAGCGTGCCGGCGATGACCATCAACCGCTTCTGCGCCTCGGGCGTGCAGTCCATCGCGCAGGTGGCGGCGGGCATTCAGGCCGGGCACTACGAGGTCGGCGTCGCTGGCGGCACCGAGACGATGACGCTCGTGCCCATGGGCGGCAACAAGGTGTCGGCGAACCCCGACCTCATGGAGAAGTACCCCGAGGTCTACACGACGATGGGCGCCACCGCCGAGAAGGTGGCCGCGAAGTGGAGCGTCTCGCGCGCCGACCAGGACGCGTTCGCCCTCGAGTCCCAGCGCCGCGCCGCGAACGCGCGTGAGCAGGGCAAGCTGAAGGACGAGATCGCGCCCATCACGGCGAAGTGGTTCGACGACGCGGGCCAGGAGCGCACGGCCACCATCGCCGACGACACCATTCTGCGGCCCGAGACGACGCTCGAGGGCCTGCAGAAGCTCAAGCCGGCCTTCGACAGCAAGGGCACCGTGACGGCCGGCAACGCGTCTCCGCTGACCGACGGCGCAGCGGCCGCGGTGGTGATGAGCGAGGCGAAGGCGAAGGCCCTGGGCGTCACGCCCCTTGGCTACTTCGTCGACTTCACCGTCGCCGGCGTGCCGCCCGACATCATGGGCATCGGGCCGGTGCCCGCGGTGAAAAAGCTGCTCGAGCGCAACAAGCTGACCGTGAAGGACATCGACCTGTTCGAGCTCAACGAGGCCTTCGCGGCGCAGGGGCTGTACTGCGTGCGGGAGCTGGGCCTGCCGCTCGACAAGGTGAACGTGAACGGCGGCGCCATCGCGCTGGGGCACCCGCTGGGCGTCTCGGGCACCCGGCTCGTCGGCACCATCTTGCGAGAGCTCAAGCGCCGCGGCGGCAAGCGCGGCGTCGTCACCATGTGCATCGGCGGTGGCATGGGGGCCGCGGCGCTCGTCGAAGTGGCGTGACGGGGAAGACCGCGACCGTCGCGGAACTCGTCGCAGGTCTCGGCGTCCGCGGCGCCGTCGAGGTGGCGTGACCCGGAAGCCCAGGTCCGCTGCGGTGTCGCCAGAGGGCTGAGTCTGGCATCGTCACGGGCCATGACGCTCGCAGTCCTCCTTGGTGGTGCCGTCGTCGCCATCGCCCTGGTGTCGCTCTGGTTGTTCCGCAACCGCGAGGTCACCGTGGTGCAGGTCCCTCCGCCACGCTCGCCCGGGCAGCCGCCCGTGGTGGTGCAGGGGAGCGGCCCGGTGCACGACCTCTTGCGCGCCGGGCGGAAGATCGAGGCCATCAAGCGCTACCGAGAGCTCACCGGCGTCGGCCTCAAGGAAGCCAAAGACGCCGTCGAGGCGCTCGAGCGCGGCGAACCCCTCGTCCTGCCCGTACCGCGCGCGCTGCCCCAACAGCAGCTGCCACCCGACTCGGCCATCGATGATGCCGAGCTGCGCCAGCACCTCGCGGCCGACCGCCTCATCGACGCCATCAAGCGTTACCGCGAGCTCACCGGGCTCGGCCTCAAAGAATCGAAGGATGCCGTCGAGGCCCTGCACGAGACGCGCAAGTCCTGACGCACGCGCCGCACCCCTTCGGGTAGCGTGTGACGCATGTTCATTCTCCTGTTGGTCCTCGGTGGGCTGATTGGCGTCCTCCTCGCGCTCGTCGTGCTGTCGAGCCGGGCCGTGGTGTCGGTGACCGAGCTGTCCTTCCGGGAGCCCTCGCCGGCGAGGCCGCGAAGCGTGCCGCACGTCCACCCCGACCTCTCGAAGCGCGTGAGCGCGTTCCCGCCGGTGCCGCCACCGCTCGCGCCCATGACCGAGACGCCGCGGGTGCTCGAGATCGACAAGAGCGCACGGCAGCTCCCGCCAGCGGCCTCGGTCTTCGACTTCCAGGCCGCGACGACGTTGGGGACGCCCGTCGCGCCCGTGGTGCCGGTGGCGACCGTCGCGCCTCCGGTGCGCCGAGCCCCGCCACCGCCCCCGACCGTCACCACCACCACGAGCGGCGAGCGGGCCGTCGTCTCGGTGGAAGCGGCGCCGACGCCACCCGAGGTGCCTGCCTTCACGCCGTTTCAGGCACCGCCAGCCCGACCGCCGCCGCCACCGCCGCCACTGCCGCCGGCCCCCAGGCGCCCGACGAAGACCGACGTCGCCTTCGACGCGGCGCAGGCGATCGCCTCGGACCCCGAGCTCGTGCAGCTCCTCAAGCAGGGCCACTTCATTCAGGCCATCAAGCGCTACCGGGAGCGGCACGGCGTCGGTCTCGAAGAGGCCAAGGCCGCCTTCGAGGCCTTTCGCGCCCAGGCCGCGTCGCGCTCGAAGGTCGCGAAGGTCATCGACACCGCCGCCAGCGACGTCGTGTCCGACCCGCAGATCGTCGCCGCCATTCGCCGCCGCAACTTCGTCGAGGCCATCAAGCTCTACCGCGCGAAGACGGGTGTGAGCCTTCAGGATGCCAAGGAAGCCATCGACACCTGGCGCCGCAACATGGGCGAGTAGGCGCTCCCCGCAGGTCCTGCGCAGGTTTTTTCGAAGCGTTGGCTCAGGGCCTCGGCTGCGCTGGCGAGGGGAATGACGCTCCTCGTCATCGCGCAACTCATTGAGGGATGAGTGCCTTCTCGGGCTTGATCTCGATCAAGTGAGGCGCGGCGTGCCCAGCGTTCGGTCCGGTTTCTCAATGAGGCTCCGCGCGAGGCTTCGCGAAGTTGCCCTGAAAGGCGGCTTCACCGCAGAGGCTGCGTGCGAGGGGTCACAGGCGCCCCCATTGCAGCGTTCTTGAAACAGGCCTGTGTGAAGTCGGGCACTTGCCCGGGCGCCTCTGTTGGCCCGCTCTGTGGAAATGGCGCCAGCCGCTGTTCCCAGCTGGCACACCCGAGGGGGCTGACGATGTCTCGATTGGAGCGGCACGAGGCGATCAAAGGGGCCGCGCGCTGCGGGGACAACCTTGCGCTGCTTCGTTCGGTGCTCGAGGGGCACATCATTCCGTCCCTCGTCGCGCAGCAGCGAGCCGAGGCCCTCGCGCTGCCCGAGGTGGACGCGCTGGCCGCGGAGCGCCTTGCCGCTCTTGCCTGCGCCGGCGATGTCGATGGGGCGCGCGCCATCATCGACGCGCGCCGAGATGGAAGCGTGAGCACCTCGACGCTGGTGTCGGCCTGTGCGCGGCTTCTCGGGCAGGCGTGGGAAGCCGACGCGCGCACCTTCGTCGAGGTGACCGTCGCCCTGGGCGTGTTGAGCCGGCTGGTGACGCCCGACGTGTCCGAGGCGTCCGTGGGCCGGGGCCACGTGCTCCTCACCACCGCGCCCGGAGAGCAGCACCAGCTCGGGTTGCTCCTCGTCGCGCAGAGCCTTCGGCGTGACGGCTGGTTCGTCGAGGTCGAGCCCGGGCTCGAGCCCAGCGTGCTCGCCCAGCGCGTGGCGCAGACGCCCCTCGATGCGGTGGGGTTCACGGTGAGCCGCGTGGTGTTGTTGCCGGCCCTCGCGTCGTCCATCGACTCCATCTGGAGCGCCCGCCGCGCGAGGCCGCCGGCCGTGATGGTCGGAGGCTGTGTGCCGCTCACGGCGTTTGCTGCCGAGCACCACGTCACGGCCCTCGCCTCGCCGGATGAGGCGGTCACCTGGCTCCGGAGCCGGCTTCAGGTGCGGAGCGCCTCGCGGTAGTGCCGCGTGCGGGTGGACGCGGGTCGAGCGGCCTCGCAGGTTGGCCGACGGCCGAAGGAACTGCGGCGCGAGCCTGCGACGGCGCGCACGAAGTGGCGTTCTGGACCCGCACGAGGCGCCGAGGGCTCTGTCACTCGACCCGGGCCGCGGCCGTTCCGCGCACCACGACGCCCGAGGCGCGGGCGCTGTCGACCGAGACGATGACGACGTCGCCGGCGCGCAGGCTCCCATCGCCTGGCACCTCGACCTCGGCCCCAACCGGCGGCGTCCCGGAGACGATGGGGCCCGCCACGCCGATGAACGAGCGCACCGCCCAGGCGATCCCGCCGTCTCGCTCGACCTGAATCCGGTGGCTGGGCAGCGTGGGGCTCCACGAGACCTGCTGCCCCTGAATCGAGACGGTGAGCTCCTGGCCCTCGTGCCCGCTGCCGGCTCGCAGGGTGACGGGTTCTCGCGGGCAGACGGGCTCGAGGAGCCGGCCGAGGCGTTGCCCGGTCGCGGTGGTGGCGCGGGCCGACAACCGCAGCGACGCCTGGACCGGAACGACGAGCCTCACGCCGCCGTCTCCATCGGTCGCGCCCGTGAGCGTGCAGCGCGTCCCCAGGCGTCCGCAGATCGAGGTGAACGAAGCCTGGGTGATGCCATCGTCCATTCCCACGACGACAGCCCCGGGCAGTGGCTGCCCCACCTCGTCGACCACGCGCACCGCCACCTGGCACGGAGCGACCGTCGCGACCGACGTGCCTCGCACCGGCAGCCGGCCCAGCGCACGGCAGCCCTGACTGCAGCGCGCGGGCGTCGTCGCGGCCGGAATCGTCGCGCTGGTGAAGATGACGCCGGCGTACTGCACGCGGGCCGCCTGGGGTGCGTCGCCGAGTGGCACCTCGACGCAGACCGCGCCCGTGCCGTCCGAAGCCGAGGCCGTGCCGACCGCCGGAACGAGGGTGACGCCGGGCGAGACCGCATCGTCGATGCTCACCGTGCCCTCGACGCACCCGACACGCGCTGGGCCACCGAAGACGCCGACGAGCCCCCGCGCGAGGGGCGAAACGGCGGCCACCACCCCGGGCGAGAAGAGCCCCGAGCGAACGCGGGCGAGCTGGCCCTCGGCGATGACGCTCCCGGCCTCGGTGCGAAGCGTTCCGGTGCCTGCGGGGCGCCAGGCGCGATCGGTCGGCCCCAGCACGGCCACCGGCACTTCGATGGCGCCGGTGCCGGGCATCGCGTCGACGACGTCGGCCCATGACGCAATCGGCACCCGGACGAGGAGCGTACCGGGCAGGGTCCCTCCGTCGAGCTCGACGGCGACCGCGGCGAGGAGCGCGTCAGCGGTGGTGAGCGCCGGTGCGTCGAGGGGCTCGAGCCAGGCGGCCGCGGCGGAGGCCCCAGACGGCGCGTCGACCCATCGCAGCTCGCCGCCACCCGTGGTGCAGCCGGTGTCGACACAGTCCATCGGGGCCAGCGGCTCGAGCGCGAACGACGACTGCAGCTCCGTGCGCTCCCCGGCGAGGAGCGTTCGGCCCCACGGCGCGAAGCCCGTGCGCCAGGCGGTGAGGGTGGTGGGGGCGACGGGCTGAGGCGGGAGCTCCACGCGCCAGTCTCCGGTCTCACCCGACACGGCCGAGGTCGACGCGGTACCGGCGGAGAGGGTGACGGTGACGTCGGCGAGGGGCTCCGCGCGTCGATCGAAGCCGCCCCAGCTGGCGGAGCCGGCGACGACGACGCCCTCCGAGGCCGGCCGGCGGATGTCGGGGCACGCCGAGGGCAACACGGCCAGCGCGGCGAGCGGCAGCCACTTCACTCGAGCACGAGCCCGCAGTCCTGGCAGGCGCCGTCGACGAGCATGCCGACGAACTGGCACGCGGGGCAGACGAGCTCGTTCTCCTGGGGGGTGCGCAGCGCGACGAGGCCGCCATCGACGGTGCCCTCGCGGCGCACGGCCTCGACCCACTCGGCCTGGAGGAGCTGCGCCACCTTCGGCGCGTCGTCTTCCCGCACGAGGATCTGCAGCTTCGCGCCACAGCCGCACCCTCCACCGCAGCACGCCTTCGCTGGCGGTTTGGCCAACATCGCCGGAATGCCAGCGGCGAGGAGCTGGCGCTCGAGCTCCTTGGCCTGGGCGACGCTGCCCTCTCCGTACGGCACGAGGGACGCACCCTCGAGGGCGGCGTCGGCGGACTCCCGGTTCATCGGCGGGCCACTTTCTGGCGAGCGCAAGAAACCCTGCGTCGGCTGCCCGTGCTCACCAGCGAGGAGCCGGAGGACACCTCAGCCGCTGAGCAGGAGAGCGTCAAGCGCGAGGCGAAGGTGGTGGAGGGCTCGCGACAGGAGGCCGCTGACGAGGGACCGTCGAAGCCCACCGCAACCGGTGCTCTCCAGCGAGCAACCGTCACGTCCGACGAACCTGCTGCCTGCTTCGCTCGTTCCTCCCATCCCACCAAGGGAACGTGCCACCTCAGCCATCGACCGGCACCCACGCGTGGTGGGCCTTCACCTGCACGAGGCGACGCTCCGGCAACCACACCGCCGAGAGCTGCCCCCCGTACACACAGCCGGTGTCGAGCCCGAGCGCGTGCGGGTGCCGCTGGAGTCCGCGCAGGGCGTCGTGACCGAAGACGACGAAGCGGGGCCCCGGCCAGCGTTCGGCCCAGGGGCGCCCTCCGGTCACGCGCGTCGAGCCCTGGCCTGCGTCATCGAGGCTGCGGAGGTTGAGCAGCAGGTGCCGGGGCTGCGCCTCGAGCGGCACGTTCGGCAGCAGCCCCGCGTGGACGACGAGGGCGTTGAGCTCGGGGAAGTCGAGCCAGAGCGGGAGCGCCTCGAGGTACCGCCAGTCGTCTTCGGACAGTGCCTCAGCCACCTCGCGGTGGGTGCCCTTGAGCGCGTCGACGGCGCCGGCCCGCGCCTTGAGCACGTGGGCGTCGTGGTTGCCGAGGACGGCGAGGGCGCGCCGGTCGCGCGCGAGCTGCACCACCCCGCGCGACTTCGGCCCCTTCGCGACGAGGTCTCCGGCGAAGACGAGCCGGTCATTCGACGTCAGCTGTGCGACCTCGAGCAGCTCGAGCAGCTCGTCGAGGCAGCCGTGCACGTCGCCGACGACGAGGGTGCGCGCGCTCACGCGGGAAGGTCGAGGCCAGCGCGGCGCAGCGCCGCCTTCACCGCGGCCTTCACGGGCACTGGCACCTCGCCTCCGGGAATGGCGCGGCACATCGACACGGTGCGCTTGAGCGACTCGCAGGCCGCCGAGCAGCGGTCACACTTCGCGAGGTGCGCTTCAATGCGCTCGCAGGCGGCCTGGTCGATCTCGGAGGCGGCATACGCCGACAGCTCGCTCGCCAGCTCCGGGCACTCGATGGCCTGCTCGTTCGAGTCGATGACGGCGGCGAGGCGCTCCTTGAGCGCCATGCGCGCGCGATGGAGCCTCGACTTGAGGGCGCCCACCTCGATGCCGACGACCGACGCCGCCTCTTCGGCGGACAGGCCCTCGACGTCGCGCAGCACCAGCGCCTCGCGGTGGTCCTCGGGCAGGGTCCCGATGGCCGCCTGAATGACCTCGCTCACCTGCCGGGCGTGGGCGCGCGCGTCGCTCGCGCTCGAGTCGGTGGCCAACCCGCGGGCCGCGTCGTCGAGCGAGTCGTGCTGGGCCGGCTCACCTTCGCGGCGCCGGCGTTGCTTGAGGCAGAAGCTGCGGGCGATCTGGTACAGCCAGGTCGACAGCCGCGCGTCGCCGCGGAACGAGCCGAGGTTGCGGTAGGCGGCGATGAGGGTCTCTTGCAGCACGTCGCGCGCGTCGGCCTCGTTGCCGCACATGCGCAGGCCGTAGCGGTACACCTGGTTCTGGTGCTTCTCGAGCAGGGCCTCGACCGCGCGGGCGTCACCGGCATGGGCCTTCGCGAGCAGCGCGGCGTCGGAGTCGTTCGACTGCATGGACGTCCACATAACCGGGCTGACGCGTGTCGGAAAGGTGTCGCGCGCCGTCTGGAGGGATGGCGCTCTGGCGAGTCGGGGGAGTCGGGCCCTTCAACGTGTCGAACGTCGCGATGGCGGGTGTTCAGGGCGGGTCGCGCGCGACCGGAGTTCGTGCTCACGACGGCGTGGGCGAAGGCGCTCCTGTCGGTGTCCCCGACGAAGCGTGAACGCCTCGCCGGCACGGGCCGCGAGGAACGCCTCAGGTCGCCTGGGCGCGCAGCTCGCGAGGACGAGTCGAGCCGACGAGTCGCTCGGTGCGGTGCACGGGACGTTTCGTGTCCGTCAGTCGCCTCAGATCGGCATGCGGGCCAGGCGCAGGCCGTGGCGCTCCATGAGCCGATAGAACGTCACCCGGTTCACGCCAGCGAGCCTGGCAGCCGCGGTGATCTGCCCGTTCGTCCGGCGCAAGAGGTCCTCGAGGTACTGGCGCTCGAGCGGAGCGAGCCACTGCTCCCGCATCGTCTCGAGGGGCAGCACCTCGTCCTTCGGTGGCCTCACCACCGCGGGCATCGCGGCGAGGGCGGGGCGCATCGACTTCGGGAGGTCCTCGGCGCGCACCTCCTGGCCGGTGGCGAGGATGACGGCGTGCTCGAGCGCGTTCTTGAGCTCGCGCACGTTGCCGGGAAAGTCGTGGGCCTGGAGCAGGGCCATGGCCTCGCGCGAGATGGCGTCGACCCGGCGGCCGTGTTTGCGCGCGGCCTGCTGGAGGAACACCTGCGCGAGGATCTCGAGGTTGTCCTTGTAGGTGCGCAGCGGCGGCAGCTCGACGGTGATGACCGAGACGCGAAAGTAGAGGTCGTCGCGGAAGCGGCCCTCACGGACCATCTGGGCGAGGTTGCGGTTGGTGGCGCACACGAGCCGCACGTCGACCCGCAGCGGCGCGTCGTTCGAGCCGACGGGGCTCACCTCGCCCTGCTCGATGGCGCGCAGCACCTTCGCCTGGAGCATGAGGGGCAGCTCGCCGAGCTCATCGAGGAACAGCGTGCCGCCGTCGGCCTTCTGGAACTCGCCGACCTTGTTGCCGGTGGCTCCGGTGAAGGCGCCCTTCACGTGCCCGAACAGCACGCTCTCGAGCAACGTCTCGGGAATCGCCGCGCAGTTGACCGTCACGTAGGGCCTGGTGCTGCGCTTCGAGTTGAAGTGAATCGAGCGCGACACGAGGTCCTTCCCGGTCCCGCTCTCACCGGTGACGAGCACGGGCGCGTCGGTCGACGAGACCTGCTCGACCTTGCGCTCGACCTCGAGCCACGCGGGAGACAGGCCCTTGATGACGAAGGGCCGCCCGGTATCGAGGGTGGCGCGCGCGAGCTGCGCGCGACGGAGGAAGCGCGCCGAGGCCGCCGCGATGGCCTCGAGCGTGCGCACGTGATCGTCGGTGAAGGCATTGGACGCCGTCGTGGCCACCGTCAACACCCCCAGGGCCTTGCCCTGCCACGGAATCGGCACCGCGAGCACCGCGCCCACGTCGAGGAAGTAGCGCGCGTAGTTGGGGTCCTTCGAGGTGTCGTTGCAGACGTACGGCGTGTTGGTCTGGAAGCAGGTGAGCGCGATGCCGTTGGGGCGACCGTCGTGGCGCGGGCGAATGATCGAGCCCGTGCCCGGGAGCGTCACCACCACGCCCGCCACGACGTGAAAGTCCACGGAGAGGCCCTTCGACTTCGTGTCCGAGAGGAAGACGGCTCCGTTCGTCGCGCCCGTCTGGGTGCAGGCGAGCTGCACCAGTCGCCGGCCGACCTGCTCGATGTCGGCGGCGTGCAGCTCCTTTTCGGTGTTGAGTTCAGGAATCATGACGGAGATCACCGTATCAGATGTTGCTCTTAAGCAACAGGCAGGAGGTGCCGCGAGTCCAGAATTCAATCGGTTGTCGTGGGTCGCTCTCGGCACGCCCACTGCACTTCACAGCGCCTGTGCAGTTCACCTCTTCACTCTCGGAGTCACCCATGAACGCCCGCCTGCTCGCGCTGCTCACCTCGATTCTCGCCCTCACTGCTTGTGGCGTGGACTCGGCCGTCGTCGACGGCGCTGAGGTCGACATCGACGCGTCGGCCGAGGCGATGGACGAGCTCACGCTGACCCGCGGCCGCTTCGAGACGTTCACCGGCCGCGATGGCCAGACGTACTTCCACC
>JANRKQ010000190.1:0-21051 GCA_033763395.1 Myxococcaceae bacterium | reverse complement strand
GCCACCAGACGTTCCGCCTGCGCTCCCGCCCGCGGCACCACCGGACGTTCCACCCGCCGCGCCACCAGACGTTCCGCCTGCGCTCCCGCCCGCGGCACCACCGGACGGTCCACCGGCGGCACCAGACGGTCCGCCCCCGGGCCCGCCCGCGGCACCGCCGGACGATCCACCGGCGGCGCCACCGGACGATCCACCGGCGGCACCACCGGACGATCCACCGGCGGCACCACCGGACGATCCACCTGCTGCGCCACCGGACGTTCCGCCTGCGCTCCCACCCGCGGCACCACCGGACGCTCCACCCGCCGCGCCGCCTGCAGCGCCACCCGCCATGCCGCCTGCAGCACCACCCGCCATGCCGCCTGCAGCACCACCGGACGATCCGCCTCCTGAAGTGCCGCCCGCGACTCCACCGGACGCACCGCCTGCTGCGCCACCCGCGGTTCCACCGCCAACGCCTGCGGTGCCTCCTGCCGTCCCGCCGCCAGACGCCCCGCCATCGGGCCGAGCCTGGAGCAGCGTCAAGTCGATCACCTGAATGGTGTTCTGCAGGAACGAGACCCGCTTCACGTCGATCACGTCCAGCTCGCCATCGCACGTTCCGCGATGAAGCGAGGCGCGCACCTCGATGGTGTCACCGAGGGCGCTGCCCTTCGGAATACCGACGCGCAGGGTGCCCGTCCGAGGGCGCATGGCGAGGTCGAGGTCCTGGCGAACGAAGCGCTCGACGTCGCTCCCGACGGAGGCCCCGTCGACCGCCGCGACCCGCACGCAGGCGGGCGCATCGTCGAGGCGCGTGTACGCCACCCGCGCGAGCACCGCGGGCTCGAGCAGGCCTGGCTCACAGGCAGAAACGAAGGCCATCACCAGCGCGAGCCGCTTCATCGCTCACCCCTTCACGAAGACGGTGCCCCGACGCCCAGGCTCGAGCGCCTCATCGAGAATGGCCGACTCGGGCGACAGCCCCACGATGTGAATCGCGTCGATGCCTTCTTCGAGCATGGCCAGGCTCTCCTCGACCTTCGGAATCATTCCACCCTGAATGACGCCTGCGTCAATCTGCGCCTTCGCTTCCGCGGGCGTGAGCTTCGGAATGCGCGTCGTGGGGTCGCTCTTGTCGCGCAGCACGCCGGGTACGTTCGACACCAACAGCAGCTTTGCGGCGCGCAGCTTGCCCGCCACGCGCGTCGCCACGGTGTCGGCGTTGACGTTGAAGACGCGGCCGGCCAGGTCTCCCGCGAGCGAGCCGAGCGCCACCACGACGCCGCGCTCCGCGAGCGTCTCGAGCAGCGTGACGTTCACCGCCGCGATGTCGCCGACGAGGCCGTAATCGACCGGAGCGGGCTCCCCGGCCACCGGCACCGGCGGCCGCCGCGACGCGTCCACGAGGCCCGCCGACACGCCGGTGGTGCAGAGCGCGGGCACCCCCGAGAGGCGCAGCGCGCTGGCGACGTTAACCGAGACCTGCCCGGCGAGCGTCATCTTCATCACCTCGAGCGTGGCCTCGTCGGTGACCCGCTGCCCGGCCACCTGCTTCGTCTCGAGGCCGAGCCGCTTCGCCAGCTCGGTCGCCTGGGGCCCGCCGCCGTGCACGACACACACCTTGATGCCAGCGTCGAGGAACGCCTTCACCGCGGCGCCCACCGTGCGCGAGAGGCGGCCCACGTCCTGCGCGAGCTCGCCGCCAATCTTCACCACGAACCACCGGCCCCGGTACTCAGCAAGAGTCGTCACGCCGCGCCGCCTACCACGGCCCCGGCAGGGCGCTTCAACCCTCTGGGCCAGTTCAGTGACGGTGAACGCGTCACGAGAAAAGAATGCCGGGCCAGCTCGGCAGCGGAGGCGCCTTCACCGGCGGACGCAGCACCGCGAGCGGGTACGTGCACGACTGACCCATGAGGATGCCGGCCGGCCGGTGGTTGCCGCTGGCACGAATACCGCCGAACGGGAGCCTCCCGCTGGCGCCCGCGCTGGACCGGTTCCAGTGGAGCACTCCGACGCGCACCTCGTCGACGCACTGCTCGAAGGCGTTGTCGCTCGAGGTGAAGACCGCGGCGGAGAGCCCGAACTCGGTGTCGTTCGCGACGGCGATGGCCCGGTCGAGTGAGTCGACGACGATGACGGCGAGGTCCGGCGCGAAGAGCTCGGTGTCGGTGTAGCCAGCGAGGCGGGTGAGGTCGTTCGGCGCGACGTGCACGGCCGGCCGCACGTAGAAGCCCTGACGCCCCGGGACTTCGACGACACCGCCGGGCGCGACGGCCTCGAAGCCGGCTCCGATGGCGCGGGCCTGGGCCTCGAGGAGGTGTCGGCGCGTCGCCTCCGAGATGACGGGGCCCATGAAGACGCCCTCGTCGAAGACATGGCCGACAGACACCGAGCGCGCCGCGGCGGCGAGCTTCTCGATGAAGGCAGGGGCCACGCCACGGGTGACGATGACGCGCGAGGTGGCGGTGCAGCGCTGGCCGGCGGTGGCGAAACCCGAGAAGGCCACCTCGCGGACGGTGCGCTCGAGGTCGCAGTCGTCGAGCACGAGGCTCGCGTTCTTGCCGCCCAGCTCGAGCGCGACGAGCAGGCCCGGCCGGTGCGCATTCGCCGCCACGATGCGCTGGCCGACCGGCACCGAGCCGGTGAACAGAATCGCGTCGATCCCGGGGTGCGTGACGAGCTTCTCCGCCGTCGAGACCGCTCCCTGCACGAGGTTGAAGACGCCGGGAGGGAAGCCAGCCGCCTCGAAACACTTCGCCATCAGCACCGCTGTCCCGGGGCCCTTGTCGGACGGCTTGAAGACGACGGTGTTACCGGTGAGGAGCGCCGGCACGAGCTGCCCGTTGGGCAGGTGCCCCGGGAAGTTGAAGGGGCCAATGACAGCGACGACGCCGTGCGGGCGGTGGCGGATCTCTCCGGGCAGGTCGGCGATGCGGTGGTCGGTGACGAAGGCGGCGCCTTCTCCGAGCGAGACGTCGACCTTGGTGACCATCGCGGCGACCTCGGTCTTCGCTTCCCAGAGCGGCTTGCCGATCTCCCGCGCGATGCAGCGCGCGAGCTCGTCCGCGTTGGCCGTGAGCTGCGCCTGGTAGTTCTTGAGCAGCGCGGCGCGCGCGTCCTGGCCGAGCCGGCGCCAGGCGGGGAAGGCCGTGCGGGCCGCGTCGATGGCGAGGTCGACGTGCGCGAGCGAGACCGGGTGCCGGCCCACGACGTCGGAGTGATCCGCCGGGCTGCGCACCTCGAGCTGGGCGTCAGCAGAGGCGACGTCGACGAACCGGCCGGCGATGAAGTCGGAGCGCATGAGCGCCTTGAAGCATCGGCGACCGGTGTGCGCCAGTCCGAGGGCGTTCGGCTGAGTTCAGTCGAGCGCTCGTCCACCGCCAGTCGCGGCCCCCGCGGGCAGCAGCTGCACGGCGCACGAGTTCGACCAGTGGCCTGAGGTGTCGGCCGGGGCTGGCTCCCAGGGGAGCGCGAGGGACGTGGAGGGCGCTCCGAAGCTTCGAGGGACGAGGGGCAGCGGAACGCTTCGTGCGTCAGTGCGAAACGACCAGTCGCGGCGCGCCCGTCCGGGCCGCTTCGGGACAGGCTCCCAAACGGGGCGCTGGCCGCGGCATCGAGGAACGAGGGCCGGCTCCACGTTCTCGTGCGAAACGACCGGGTGCGCGCGTCTCCACGTTTCGGGTCCCGGCCGGCTGCTGAAGCTCAAGACAGCCGCGAAGGGGCTCCACCGCCGCATGCGGGCCTTCACCGACTGGGTGAAGGACGCGCGCAACTCGAGGCCGCTCAAGAAACGCTGGGACGATGCAGCTGCACGCCTCAGAGGTCACTTCAGCGCGGGGGCTGCGGAGGGTCGAGGACGAGGGCCGGCTGAGCGTTCTCGTCCGTCGGTGCGAACGACTCGGCGCCGGGGCCGACGCTCTCTCCCGAACGTGTCCACCTGTTGACGGTTTTGGTCAACAAGTTCACGTCAACCTGTTGACCAAAACCGTCAACACGTGGACAGGCCCGGGAAAGCGACCGCCCCTCCGACCCCACCGAAGCCGCAGGTGTTGCTCGAGGTTGGTGGGCGGGCGGGCGGAGAGCGCCGCCACTTCCGAAGGTGAGGCCGGCGACCGGGAGAATGGACCTCAGCTCGGCCTCGAGCTCGAAGGGCGTGATGCCGGCGTTGGTCTCGTTCGGGACCTTCTCCTGCCCGCGTTCTGCCAGGGGGCGAGGGACCCAGAGCCGTCGTTTCATTCGAGGTGCACCTGACGCCTCGAGGCTTCGGAGCGCGACCGACAGCCCGTCTCCCCAGGGAGCCTCTCCTCCGCGCCAACTCAGGCGACTCGGCCTCGCCGCGGATCCACGGCACGGCGCCAGCCCGACACCAACGCGTGAAGCTCCGCGGGCGCTTCTCGTTTCGAACCCGACTGGACTCAATCACCCCGGCGACGAGCGCCTCGACGCGCCCCTCACTTCTTCGGTGCAGGAGCAGGTGCAGGCGCCTGGGCGGGCGCTTCTGCCTCGGCCTCCGGCGTCGGCTTCGCCTTCTTCTTCCCGCTCGGCGCAGCCGTCGTGGTGACACCCGAGCTCGGTGGAGGCGCAGCACCTCCAGCGGCGGGCGCGGGGGCGGGCGCCGGTGCCGGAGCGGGCGCCTGGGCCAGCGCGAGGGCAGCGACGAGGGTCAGAGCGACGGTCAGGGCTTTCATGGGGTTGGCCTCGTTCAAGGGGACTGGGGAACAGCGGCTTCGACGGGGTGGCCGAAAACTCATTCAGGGCCACAAACGCGGCTATCCTGCCGCAAAACCATGGCCTCTTCCGACCTCCTTTCGCGCCTCGACGCGTGCGCGGCGACGATTCGGCAACGTGCTCCGAACTTCACGCCCCGCCTGGGCCTCATCCTCGGGAGCGGCCTGGGTGCCTTCGCCGACAGCCTCGAGCGCGCCGTGGCGATTCCGTACTCCGAACTCCCGGACTTCCCTCGCTCCTCGGTGCACGGCCACGCCGGACGGCTGGTGCTGGGCTACCACCAGGGCACCCTGCCCGTCGTCACGATGCAGGGCCGCGTGCACTTCTACGAGGGCTACCAGCCGTGGCAGGTGGGCTTCCCCACGCGGGTGCTCTGCCGGCTCGGCATCAAGGGCCTGGTGGTGACGAACGCCGCGGGTGGCATCAACACCGGCTTCGGCGTCGGCGACCTGATGGCCATCACCGACCACCTGAACCTCTCGGGCTACAACCCCCTCGTCGGGCCGAACGACGAGACGCTCGGGCCCCGCTTCCCCGACATGAGCCACGCGTACGACCCGGGCTTCCTCGCGGCCCTGCGCACCTCGGCCGTGCAGGAGAACGTGCCCCTTCGCGAAGGCGTCTACGTCAGCCTCTCAGGGCCCAGCTACGAGACGCCCGCCGAGATTCGAATGCTGCGCACGCTCGGCGCCGACGCGGTGGGCATGTCGACCGTGCCCGAGGTCATCGTCGCGGCGCACATGGGCGTGAAGGTGGCTGGCATCTCGTGCATCACCAACCTCGCCGCCGGCCTGTCGAAGCACAAGCTCTCGCACGACGAGGTGTCCGAGACGGCCGATCGCGTGCAACACGTCTTCAGCCGGCTGCTCACGCGGTTCTTGTCGAACCTCGGGCAGTCCGTGTAACGGAGCCGAACCCATGGCGATGGATGCGAAGAAGCGGGAGCTCTTGAAGAAGATTCGCGGCGACGAGCGGCGGGACTCTCCGCGCGTGCCGATGACGTTTCTCTTGCGGGACGTCTCGAACCCCAAGGCCGGCTGGGAAGAGCGCCACGGCGACCTGTCCATCGGTGGCATCGCGTGGAAGGGCAAGACGCCCCCGCACGGCACCACCGTCGACGTCCGCTTCCGGCTCATGGGTGTGCCGAAAGAAATCCTCTGCAAAGGGGAGATCATTCGCGTCGTCGACCAGGGCCAGAACATCGAGTTCCGCGTGCGCTTCACCGAGCTCGACGTCACCAGCGAGCTGGCCATCGCCAAGTACCTCGACGAGTGGATCGAGACGAACGCCTGACGGCCCCCCACCGCTGACCGTCAGTCGTTCCCCTTGATGCAGGCCACGGGCTTGAGGCGCCGCTCCACCCGCGCCAGGCCCGCCGTCTCGACCGCGCCCAGCACCTCGTCGAGGTCCTTGTAGCAGGGGCCCGACTCGTCCAGCGGCGTGTTGCGCGTGTTGATGACGACGCCCTTCTTCGCCAGGCGAAGGTCCGTGTCCTTCTGGGACAGCTCGCGCTTCGCGGCCGTGCGCGACAGCCGTCGCCCGGCGCCGTGGTTCACGCTGTAGAGCGACTCGGCGGCGGCCTCGTTCGCGAAGAGAATCGCCGAGCCCGTCTCCATCGACCCCGGAATGAGAATGGGGTGCCCCGTCGCTTCCCACGCGGTGCCCTTCAGTGTCGGGTGCTGCGCGGGGAACGCGCGGGTCGCGCCCTTGCGCGCGACGAAGCGCCCACCCTCACGCTGGATGAGGTTGTGCGAAATCTCGTAGTACACGCGCGCCTCTCCGCCGAAGACGGCCTCGAGCGCCTCGCACACGGCCTCGCCGATGACGATGCGGTTCGCGATGGCGAAGTTCGCCGCCATGTTGTGCAGGTTCCAGTACGCCCTGCCCAGCGCCGAGTCGGCGTCGAACCACACGTGGTCTTCGTTGCGGCCGCCCGCCAGCCCCAGCGCCTTCGCGCCCTCGACGAAGAACTGCCTGGCGATGTTCCACCCGAAGCCGCGGCTGCCGGTGTGCAACATCACCCACACGCGGCCCTCGTCGTCGACCTGCATCTCGCAGAAGTGGTTGCCGCCACCGAGGCTGCCGAGCTGGTCGCGCTTGTCCCACGCGCGCTCGGGCACGTCGACGCGGTCGTCCTCCACCGGCAACGAGGCCCGCTCGGCCACGTCGTGCGACTTGCCCAACGCCTTCGCGCCGTGACGCAGCACCTCGGGCAAGAGCTTGCCCGGCACCTTCCTTCCGGCGGACTGGCCCACGCCGACGCCGATGCGCCGTGTCACCTCGTTCATCCACTGGCGGCGCTTCACCACGTCGGCCACGTCCTCCGCGGTGAGGCTGGTGCGCAGCTGCACCATGCCGCAGCCGATGTCGTAGCCAGCGGCCGTCGGCAGCAGCGTGCCTTCGGTCTCGATGGCCGTGCCGATGGGCACGCCGTAGCCGACGTGGCAGTCGGGCGTCAGCACCACGCGGGTCGCGCCGGGGAACGAGGCCGCGTTGACGACCTGCTGGAAGACCGCCTCTTCCACGCCTTCGTCACCGAAGAGGAGCGCCTCGGACAGGAACAGGTGCGCGTCGCACCGCATGCCCTTGCGCTTCGGCAGCACCCAGTGCGCAGGGCCAGCGGCTTCCAGCTCGTTCTTCCAGGACATGGTGTGGCGCTCCCGCGCGGCCGACGGCACGGCGACGGCCGGCCTGACGCCCTTCAGCGTGCCATGGCAGCGGGTAGACTGCGCGCATGCTCCGCGCGCTCCTCGTCCTCACGCTCTCGGCCACACCCCTCGAGACGGCGAAGACCCACCTCGACGCCGGCCGGCTCGATGACGTGCTCTTCGCGCTCGACGGGCAGACGTTCGGCAAGGAGGACACGCCGCGCGCGGCCGCGCTCCTCGGAGACGCCGCCCGCCTCGCGGTGACGAAGAAGGACGAGCTGCTCGCCATGCAGTTCGCCCAGATGGCGCTCAAGCTCGACCCGAAACAACCCGCGGCGCTCGAGGCGATGGCCCGCACCGCGCGCAGCCAACAGCAGTTCGAGCTGGCCGAGCGCGCCTGCGACGACTGGCTCGCCCTCGACGGCGCCAACCCCCAGGCCCGGCTGCTGCGCGCCGAGCTGGCCAACGACGCCGGCGAGTGGGACCGCGCCCTGTCGCTCCTCGAGGGGCTGAAGCTGACGGGCCCCGACGCAAAGCGGGCGCAGGCGGCGAAGACGAAGGCCGCGCGCGAGGTGGCCGACCGGAAGACGAGCCTCACCGCGGTGCGCTCGCTCGAGCGGCAGCTGGCGCTGGCCCAGGCGCGGCACGTGCCCGGCGAAGGCCCACGCGCGGCCGCCAACACGTCCGACGTCGTCATCTACACGACGTCGTGGTGCGGCTACTGCAAGAAGGCCAAGGAGCTGCTGGCCTCGAAGCGCGTCGCCTTCGTCGAGAAAGACGTCGAGAAGGACCCGAAGGCGTCGGAGGAGCTGGCGCAGAAGGCCGCCCAGGCCGGCGTGCGGCCCCAGGGCGTCCCCGTGCTCGACATTCGCGGGAAGCTGATTCTGGGCTTCGACGCGCGCGCCATCACCGACGCGCTGTGAGGCGGGCCTTCAGCCGCTCGAGGTGCGGGAGCGGATGAGGGGCGCGTCGGCGAAGGTGAGCGCGACGTTGCCAATCTGGAGCGTGTCGCCCGGCCGCAGGTTCGCCACCTGGCGCAGGGCGACGCCGCGCACCTGCACGGGCCGGCCGCCGACGGCGCGCACCGTCCACCCGCCGGGCTCATTCGTCAGCAGCAGGTGGGAGCGGCCCACCGTGCCGTCGCTGACGATGCAGTCATTCTCGGGTGCGCGGCCGACGGTGACGACGAGGCCGGGCTCGTCGCCGAGGTGGAAGCAGAGCGCGTCGGTCTGCGTCGGCCGCTTCGGCGCCAGCGGGTCCGCCGACGGGCCCACCGTCTGGGCGAGCGCTCGCGACGGCGGGAGCCAGCTGCCGGGCTCCCAGACGAGGAACGCCCCGGTGAACTTCTCGTCGAAGCGCTGGGCGCCCAGCCGCACTTCCTGAAGGCCGAGGAACGACAACATGTACGAGGGACGTGCCACGGCGGCGTCGAGTCTGCCCGCAATCGGCCCGGCCGTCAGGTTCAGCGCACGTCCCCAGAGGGCCGAACGCACCCCGTCAGTCGGCGAGCGGCAGGCCCGCCGACAGCCGGAGCGCGGCCCGCGCGGTGGCCAGCTCGGTGCGCGCCTGAATCTGCGACACCTCGGCCGAGAAGACGTCGCGCTCGGCCTGAATGACGTCCACCTGCGTTGCGGCGCCGACGGCGTAGCGGTCTTTCGCCACCTGCGCGGCGCGCTGCGCGGCGGCCACCTGCGCCTGCACGAGCTCGGCCTTCTGTCGCGCGGCCTCGAGGCGATTCCAATCGGAGAAGACCTGGTCTCTCGCCTGCAACCTCGCCCGCTCGGCGCCCAGCTTCGCGGTGGCCTCGTTCGCCGCCTGCACCTGCATGTTCTGGAAGGTGGGCACGTCGAGGCGCCACGTCAGCCCGATGCCGCCGTTGTAGACGGCCGCCTGCCCCTGAAAGCCGGTGGCGTTGGTGAAGCGCTGAGTGAACTGCCCGTTCACCAGCGGCACCAGCGCCAGGCGAGACGCCGTGGCCAGACGGCCCGCGGCTTCGGCGTCGAGGTCGGCCGCCTTCACGCCGGGGAGCTGCTCCACGCGCTCCTCGAACGTCGTCACTGCCGCTTCCGGGTGCAGGTCGTCGGTGGGCAGGTCGACGCTCTCGGGCGGCTGGGCGAACGACACCGTCTGCAGCGAGCGCCGGGTGGTGGCGACGAGCGACTCGACGTCGGCCAGCACCTGGCGGTTGCGGGCCAGCTCGGCCTTCGCGCGCATCTGCTCGAGCTCGGTGGCAGCGCCAGCGCCGTAGCGCACCTCGATGAGCTTCACCTGCGCGTCAGCCACCGCGATGGACTTCTTCGCCGATTCCCGCAACGCGAGCGCCGCCGCGTAGCCGTACCAGGCGCCCACCACCTGCCGCTTCACGAGGTCGCGGGTCAGCTGCTCGCGCTCGGCCGCCGACTGCTGCGCGGTGTTGGTCGCGAGCGCCCGGAACCACCGGGTGGTGTCGATGAGCGGCAGGTCGACGCGCAGCGCGCCGTCGAACTGGTTCTGCGGAATGATGACGAGCCTCGCCACTTCGCCCGTCTGCGGGTTCGGGAAGTTGGCGATGGCTTCGAACTGGTTGTGCGTCCACGTGACGCCCGCCGACAGGGTCGGGAGCAGCCCCGTCCACGCGGCGCGGAACTCGGCCTCGGCGCGCTGCCGCTGCTCGAGTGAAACGCGCCGGTCGACGTTCTGCTCGTCGGCCTCAGCGAGGAAGTCCTTCAACGTCTTCGGCTGCGCCAGCGCGGGAGCCGCGAGGGCCACGAGCGCGATGAACCACGTCTTCACTTTCCGACCTCCCCGGCGACGGCGCCGTGCGCGGTGTGCGTGTCGGTGACGGCCGCCTCGGCCTCGTCTTCATTGGCGCGCTTGCCGTACTTCTTGAAGAGCAGCACGAGGTCGTCGAAGAACGAATAGGCCACCGGCACCGCGAGCAGCGTGAGAATGAGCGAGAGCGACTGCCCGCCGACCACCACCCCGGCGGTCGCGCGGTTGAAGCCGGCGCCGATGCCCTTCGCGGTGACGAGCGGAATCATGCCGGCCACGAAGGCCAGCGTCGTCATGAGAATCGGCCGCAGGCGGTCCTTGTTGCCCTGGAGAATCGACTTGTACCGCCAGGCCTTCTCGAGCTGCCGCTTGAGCGAGACCGGGTCGTCGGGCTTCGCCTTCGCCAGCGCGCGCTCCAGCACCTCTCGGTCGAGCGACCCTGCGAAGAGCTCGCGCAGCTCGCCGTGCGTCGCCGCCACGCTCTGCCGCCGGTCGACGATGGCGTACGCGGCCTCGAGCAGCTTGTGGCCGGCCTCGCGCAGCTGGTTGGTGTGGTCGACCTGCAGAATCGCGTTCTTCTTGACGACGCCGAACAGCACGAAGATGCCCAGGCCCGAGTAGAGGTCGAGCGCCTGGTCGAAGAGGATGACCGAGAGCACCGCCCACGGCAGCGTCAGCGGCAGCGAGATGAGAATCGTGATGGGGTGCAGCCACGACTCGAACTGCGCCGCGAGGATGAGGTACATGAAGATCATCGAGGCGAGCAGGCCCAGCGCGAAGCTGATGCCGACCTCTTTCATGATTTTGGTCTGACCGACTGGCCGCGCCGTGAAGCCCTGCGGCAGCTTGCGCACCTCGTCGTCGAGCACCTCCTTGATGGCGTCGCCGATGGCGCCTTCGTTCGCGCCAGGCTTGCCGTTGGCGAGGAACGTCACCTGCCGCTCACGCTGGAAGCGCAAGACGCTCGCGGGGCTGGTGCCCGGCACCACCTTCACCACGTCGGCGAGCGAGACGAGGCCCACCTTGCGGCTCGGCACCGTGAGGAGCTGCAGCATGTCTTCGTTCGACCGGTACTCTGGCAGCGCGCGCAACCGCACGTCGTACTGCTCGCCTCCCTCGGCGTACGTCGACACCTTCTGGCCTGCGACGAGCAACTGGAGCGCCTGGGCGACGTCGCTCACCTGCACGCCCAGGTCGGCGGCGCGCTCGCGGTCGACGCTGACGCCGAGCTCGGGCTTGCCGACGATGAGCGTCGAGTCGACGTCGACGGCGTCGGGGATCTTCTTGATGCGCTCGAGCGCCCGCTCGTTGGCCTCCGAGAGCAGCTTCAGGTCGGGTCCGGCGATGAGGTACTGAATGCGCGCGCTCGCCTGGCCACCGCCGAACTCGTTCACGTCGGCGACGGTGACGCGCAGGTCCTTCGGGAGGTTGGTGATGATGCGCTCGCGCACCACGCCCTTGAGCTCGTTCTGCGTCAGCGTGCGCTTGTCGGGGTCGACGAGCTTCACGTAGATGTTGGCGAGGTTCGTGGTGCGCGCGCCGTCGGCGCCCACCGTCACCAGCGTCGCGGTCACCTCGGGCAGGTCCCGGATGAGGCGGGCCACGCGCTCTCCGACGAGCTCCGTCGAGGCGACGCTGCGGCCCTCGGGCAGGCGCACGGCCACCTCGAACTGGGCGCGGTCGTCGATGGGCAGGAAGCCCTTGCGCGCCTTGCCCGCGAGCGGGAAGCACGCGCCCAGCGACGCGAGGCTGAGCATCACGATGACCCAGCGGTGCCGCATCGACCACCCGAGCACGCCCACGTAGGCCCGCTCCACCGGCCGGTAGCCGACGTCGACGATGCGCTCGAGCAGCGTCTTGCGGTGGTCGCCCGCCTTCTTCCGCTTAAGCCACTGCGCCGCCAGCATCGGCGTCAAGGTGAAGCTGACGAAGAGCGACACGGCGATGGAGAAGGACATCGTCACGCCGAAGCTGCGCAGGAAGCGGCCCGGCACGCCTGAGATGAAGGCGATGGGGAGGAACACCGCGATGAGCGACAGCGTGGTGGCGAGCACCGCGAGGCCGATTTCACGAGTCCCCTCGATGGCGGCGCGCTTCGGGTCGTACCCCTTCTCTTCGACGTACTTGAAGATGTTCTCGAGCACGACGATGGCGTCGTCGATGACGATGCCCACCGCGAGCGCGAGCGCGAGCAGCGTGATGGTGTTGAGCGTGAAGTCCATCGTCTTCATCAGCGCGAAGGTGCCGATGATGGACGTGGGAATGGCCAGCGCCGCGATGACGGTGCTGCGCACGCTGCCGAGGAAGAGGAGCACGATGATGGCGGCCAGCAGCGCTCCCAGCACGAGGTGCTCGGTGACGGCCTCGGTGCCGGTGCGAATGACCTGCGAGCCGTCGCGCTGAATCTCGAGCGCGTAGCCATTGGGGAGCTCCTTGCGCACCTCGTCGATGCGCGCGTTCACGGTGTCGACGACGGCGACGGTGTTGGTGCCCGACTGCTTGCGGATGACGAGGATGACGGTGGGCTCGCCGTTCCACCGGGCGGCGGTCGACACGTCTTCAACCCCGTCTTCCACGGTGGCGACCTCGTCGAGGCGCACCGCGCGGCCCTGCTGGTTGCGCACGACGATGGCCTTCATCTCGTCGATGGAGCGCACGCGGCCGTTGACGCGCACGGTGAGGTAGTCACGGCTCGTGTCGACGCGGCCGCCGGGCAGCGTGATGTTCTGCGCGTTGATGGCGGCGCCCACCTCGGCCGGCGCGATGCCCAGCGCCTTGAGCTTCACCGGGTCGACCAGCACGTTCACCTGGCGCTTGCGGGCGCCGAGCAGCGTCACCTGGCCGACGCCGTTCACCGACTCGAGCCGGCGCCGCACGACGCGGTCGGCGATGTCGGTGACCTCCTTCACGTCCTTCCCCTCGGCGCGCAGCGCCACGTAGAGCACCGGCTGCGCGTCGGGCTCGAACTTCTGCACGACGGGCGGGTCGATGCCCTTGGGCAGCTCGGGCAGCGCGGCGTTGATCTTCTGCTGCACCTCCTGCGCGGCGACGTTGATGTCCTTCTCGAGGAGGAACTGCACCGCGACCGTCGAGATGCCCTCGCTCGAGGTCGAGCGCAGCTCGTCGATGCCGCTGATGGTGTTCACCGCGCTCTCGATTTTGTCCGAGATCTCGGTCTCGACGTCCTCGGGCGCCGCGCCGGGCAGCGTGGTGACGACGACGACGGCGGGGAAGTCGATCTTCGGGAACTGGTCGACGCCGAGCAGGCGGTACATCGCGCCGCCGACGACGAGGATGACGAGCGACAGCACCGTCGCGAAGACGGGGCGCTTCACACAGAGTTCAGCGAGCCATTGCATGGTGGCGTCTCTCCCTCACTTGGCGGCGATGACGGCACCGTCGGACAGGCCCGGCGGTGGTCTGACGACGACCCTCGCGTCGGCGGCGAGCGGCTCGATGACGGCGATGCGGCCGTCCTTCGTGAGGCCCGTCTTGACGACCAGCTCGACGACGCTCGAGCCCTGCGCGACGAAGAGGCGCCGCACGGTGCCGTCGGTCTTGATGGCGTCGAGGGGCACGGTGGGCAGCTCTTCTTCACCCACCACCAGCTTCACGGTGGCGAACATGCCGGGCTTGAGCGCGAGGTCGTCGTTCTTCGCCACGGCCTCGATGATGAGGTCGCGCGTCTGGGTGCGCAGGGCGGGGCCCACGAACCGCACCGTCGCGGGGAAGGTGCGGTCTGGCCAGCTCGACACCTCGATGTCGAGCGCCTGGCCCACCTGAATGCGGCCCACCGCCGGCTCGGGCACGCTGATGCTGATGCGCGCCGGGTTCACCGAGTACACGCTGGCCACGCGCGTGGGCGGCTGCACGTACTCGCCGACGTTGACGTAGCGCTCGCCGACGATGCCGTCGATGGGCGCGCGGATGATGGTGTCGCCGGCGAGCTTGCCGGCGAGGTCGGCGTTCGCCTGGGCCGCGTTGGCCTGGTACAGCTGCGAGGTGCACTGCGTCTTGAGCCGGTCGTACTCGGACTTTGGAATCGCCCCCTGACCGAAGAGGGTGTCGGCGCGGTCGCACTCCTGACGCGCGAGGTTCACCTGCGTCTGCGCGGCCTGGCTCTGCGCCATCGCGGCCGCGGCCTGGTAGCCGGCGGCCTTCGAGTCGACGACGGCCATCACCTGGCCGGCCTTCACCGGCATGCCGCGCTCGACGTAGGTGGCGGTGACACGGCCCGAGACGTTGGCGGCCACCTCGCTCTGCCGGTCGGGAATGACGCTGCCGGTGAGCGTAAGCAGGCGCGGCATCTTCTCGTGCGTGACGGCGGCGGTCTCGACGGCGACGGGCGGGAGCGCCGTGGCCTTCGGCTTCTCGGGCGCGGCCTCGGGCTTCTTGCAGCCGGCGAGGGCAAGCACGGCGAAGAGGGGGAGCAGTCGGTTCATGGTGCGGTTCCTGGGGGTCAGGCGCGGACGGCGCGCAGGCGAGTGGAGCGGTGACGCGGCGCGAGCGCGCCGGCGAAGAACGAAGCGAGGCCCTTCAAGTGGTGCCGGTGGTGACGGGCGGCCATCGACTGGCGGGTGATGTGGGTGGTGATGGTGCGCATGTGGAGCGCGCCCAGCATCGTGTAGGCGGCGGTCTCGACGTCGTCGCTCTCGATGAGGCCCTTCTCGCGCGCGAGCTCGAGCCACTTCACCAGCGCTGCCAGTCCGCGGAGCGGCCCGGGGCCGACGGCCTTCTCCCAGTGCTCGTTGTCGATGCCGCTCTCGCGCAGCGCCATCACGCAGGGCACCGCCTCGGAGAAGAACAACCAGATGTCGGTGAAGAGCGCCTCGAGCTGGGCCTCGAGGGGCCGGTCGTCGAGGTCGCGGTGGGCCTTGACCCAGGGGGGCTCCTCGGGAGGCTTGAGCGCCTCGACCATCAGGTTCTGCCGGGTGCCAAAGCGCTTGAGCAGCGCCGGGCCCGTCACGCCGAGGCGCTCGGCGACGACGTCGAGCGACACCGCCGGGCCCAGCTCGAGCACCGACGCGCGCATCGTCTTCAGAATCTGCTCGTCGGTCACCAGTCTCGGACGCGCCATCGCTCGACTCCGATTCGTTAGTCAGTGCTTCCTAACGAAGTTGGTTAGTAAATGATGACGAACGAACACTCAAGCCGGCAGACGCGCGTCACGGGGAGACGCCGTGTCCCACCCGTGGGCCAGCGAGGGGAGATCCACAGTCGATCCGGGGGCCTGCACGCTGGTCAGCCGTCAACGTGAAGAAGTGTTGTGGGCAGCGTAAGCCGTGGCCCATGAGCGCGAGACAGGTGGAGCGGCTGCGGCAGGTGTGTCTGTCGTACCCGGAGGCGAACGAGCGGCTGTCGCATGGAGAGCCCACCTGGTTCGCGGGCAGGGGCAAGGTGTTCGCGATGCTCGACGACCACCACCACGGGGCGGCGCACCTGGCCGTGTGGCTCCCACAGCCGCCCGGGGTACAGCAGGACCTCATCGCGCTCGACCCAGCGCGCTTCTTCCGGCCGGCGTACGTGGGCCCGAGCGGGTGGGTCGGCGTCGTGCTCGACGGGGCGCCCGACTGGAAGCTCGTCGAGCAGCTCGTGCGGGAGGCGTACCTGTTCGTGGCCTCGAAGACGCTGCGGCAGCGGCTGCTCGAGGGCCCCGGCGCTGGGCGCCCGACGCCCCAGCCATCGACGCGCCGTCGACGAGGGGTCCGGACGTCGACGCCGGGCCCCTCACGAGCGGGTCGAGCGCCTCGGTAACAGCGCCTGGCGGGGGTTGAGGCGCGGCGCTCCGACGGGCGGAGCAGGAGCGCGAGGGCTCGTTGCGTCGAGTTCCAGAACGCGGTCAGCGTGCAGCGACGGCCGAGCAGCCCTTCGAGCGCGAGGCCACCGCTGCGTGGAGTTCCAGAACGCGGTCAGCGCGCGCGGCGACGGCGGAGCAGCCCTGCGAGCGCCAGGGCTCCGGCGAAGAGCCCCGAGGGCGCGGCGGAGCAACCGGCGGCCTCCGACGGTACGAAGGTGACGAGCCGCTCCGGCGCCATCGTCATGTTGCCCGAGAGGTCGAAGGTGACGACCCGCAGGTCGACGGTCCCCTCGGGGACGGCGACCGCCGTGAGGTCGGTGGCGCCGCCGGTCACCGCGAGGGCGAGGCCCGGCATCGTGGCGCCCTTCTCGTCCGACGAGACGAGGAAGTTCACGTCACCGGGGCTGTCGAGCGACACGGTGACCGCCGAGGGGCCGCCGCAGCCGTACGCCGAGGAGCGCTCTCCCGCCACCTGCGCCACGCGCGCGACGGGGAGCGGCGGGGGCTGCTGGTCGACCTCCTCCGAGGTCGAGAAGCGCGCGAGCACCACGCCGTCGTGCTCGATGCGGTAGTTGGTGTTCGCGTCGAGGAGCGCCGTGGGCCGGAGCACGAAGAGCGTCGCGACCTGCTCGCCCGTCACGCGCACCGAGGTCGGGCTGAGCCCCACCGAACGGCCACGCTCATCGAGCAGCTTCACCGCCGAGGTGTCCTTCACGGTGGCGGTGCTGACGGCGTCGCCCATCGGGAGGTCCGACCGGATCCACAGCGCGGTGCTCCGGGGCACCCGCGACCCATCGGCGGGCAGCGTCTGAAACCCACGAATGCCGGACAACGCCAGGCGGCTACACGCCTCAGCGGGCGAAGACCACGACAGGCCGATCAGAGCGGTGACAACGACGGCAGACCCACACCACGACAAACGCATGAGGGCCCCTTGAGCGAAGGCCATGCCAGAGAGAAGCTCGTTATTTCATACACTTGAATCAGTCGATGCCACCCATGTCAGGTGATCCACGACATCGCTGCCAGCCCCGCCGCCTGATACACCCTGGACGGAATGGTGCAGCCGTGCTCCATCGTTGAGGGCTCAGCCCCGCACCATCGAGCGGGTGGCTGGTGGCCAAGTTCCCGCGCCTCAAGGCTCTCGATGACTGGCACACGCCGTGGAAAGGTGACGACCATGTATCCCGAGCTGCGAAACGACCGACGGTACACCTGCCAGGCGCGCTTCTTCGGCTCGGGCGGAACGTTTCTGTTCCGGGGCGCGGTGACGGACATCTCTCGCACGGGGCTCTGCCTCGCGGGCTCGGTGGCGATGGCGAAGGGCCAGTCGATTCACCTGAAAGTCGACCTGCCGAGCGGCACCGTCGACGCGGTGGGCGAGGTGCGCTGGGTGAAGCAGAAGGACGACGGCTCGTCCGAGGCCGGCCTGCGGTTCGTGCGCATCAACCAGTCGAGCCTCGAGGCCATCGACGAGGCGACGAGCGAGCGGCCCATCACCTCAAGCTTCATGCGGCAGTACGTGTTTCGCTGAAAGGCGAGCCCGTCACGTCTTGGGCAGCGTGACGCCGGTCTGCCCCTGGTACTTCCCGCCGCGGTCGCGGTAGCTCGTCTCGCACACCTCGTCGGACTGGAAGAACAACATCTGCGCCACGCCCTCGTTCGCGTAGATGCGCGCCGGCAGCGGCGTGGTGTTCGAGAACTCGAGCGTCACGTGACCTTCCCACTCCGGCTCGAGCGGCGTCACGTTCACGATGATGCCGCAGCGCGCGTACGTCGACTTGCCCAGACACACCACCAGCACCTCGCGCGGAATGCGGAAGTACTCGACCGTGCGCGCGAGCGCGAACGAGTTGGGCGGAATGATGCACTCGGGGCCCTTGATGTCGACGAAGCTGCGCGGGTCGAACGTCTTCGGGTCGACGATGGTCGCGTTGATGTTGGTGAAGACCTTGAACTCGTCGGCGCAGCGCACGTCGTAGCCGTAGCTCGAGGTGCCGTACGAGACGATCTTCCGCCCCTCGGCTTCGCGCACCATCTTCGGCTCGAAGGGCTCGATCATCTTCCGCTCCTTCGACATGCGACGAATCCACGAATCGGCCTTGATGCTCATGTGCGGGCGCTTCCTGTCTTCCGTGCGGGTGAAAACGGCTCGAAGGCACCTTGCCAGAGGGCCGCGAGGCCGTCATTCCGATAGCGTGTGAGGCGCCATGTCGATGGGTCGCCGAGTTCACGCCACCGTGCAGGAGTACCTCGCCGTCGAGGCCCGCAGCGACCTCAAGCACGAGTACTACGACGGGGAGATCTTCGCGATGGCCGGAGGAACCCCTGAGCATGCGTGGCTCGCGGGTGAACTCATCGCAGCGCTCCGACGACAGCTCCCCTCGAGCTGCAAGGTCGGATCGTCGGATCTTCGAGTCTCCATCGAGCGCACCGGCCTTCTCACCTACCCTGACGCCTCGGTCATTTGTGGGCCGCCGACCTTCGATGCACGCGACCCACACGCCGTCACCAACCCGCTCCTGCTCGCCGAGGTCACCAGCCCGTCGAGCGAGGACTACGACCGCGGCGAGAAGCTCTCCCATCACAAGCAGATCGTCGCGCTCGCGTCCGTCATCATTCTTTCGCACACCGCGCGCCGGCTCACCCTCGTCGAGCGCACCGCCCAGGGCTGGGCGACGCGTGAGTTCCGTGGAGGAGAGACCGCCGAGCTGCTCCAGCCTTCGCTTCGCCTCGAGGTCGACGCGCTGTATGCCGTCACCTCGATTCCATGAGCCTCCCCGCACGCATCGGCATCGTCACCCTGTCGGACCGCGCCTCGGCCGGCGTCTACGAAGACCTCTCGGGCAAGGCCATCGACGAGACGCTCACCGCGTGGCTCTCGACGCGCTGGGAGAAGGTGTACCGCCTCATCCCCGACGACCGGCCGACCATCGAGCAGACGCTCATCGAGCTCGTCGACGTCGAGCGCTGCTCGCTGGTGGTGACGACCGGCGGCACTGGACCTGCGCTGCGCGACGTGACGCCCGAGGCCACCGAGGCGGTGTGCGAGAAGATGATGCCTGGCTTCGGTGAGCTGATGCGTCAGGTGAGCCTGAAGAGCGTGCCCACCGCCATCCTCTCGCGGCAGACCGCCGGCATTCGCAAGCAGGCGCTCATCGTCAACCTGCCCGGAAAACCCGCCAGCATCCGGGAGTGCCTCGAGGCCGTCTTCCCCGCGATTCCGTACTGCATCGACCTCATCGGCGGCGCGTTCCTCGAGGGCACCAGCGCCGCGCCGAAGGTGTTCCGGCCGAAGCCGAAGTGAACGTCACGCCGGAATCCGCCTCGAGAGCGCCAGCGCCTCCTGCCGGAAGATCCACGCGACGATGCGACGCTCCTGAGCCTGGCTGAGGTGCCGGAAGCGCACCGCGTACCCGTCGCGGTGTTCCCGCACCACCACCGCCGGCGCACGCAGCTCGACGCCGTCGAGGTTGAACGCGCACTCCCCTTCGGTGCCTGGCTTCGGGCGTGGGCTGCCCATCACGTGATGCACCACGCGCGCACCGCCCGCGCTCACGTCGACGGTGCGGTACAGCTCGAAGCCCTCGGGCCACGCGAAGGTAAAGCGCAGCTCCGCCCTGATGCGCACGAAGCGCCGACGGTTCTCCACGCGGCAGAAACTACCGGGCGTCTCGGACGCTGTGACAGTCGGGTCGGCGTTCACCCCACGGCCCGGGGCGCTGATCACCCCGGGCGATTCCGCACCCGAGCGAAGGGGGCCCCGGGGCCGCGGCGGATTGACGAGACGTCACCAGCTTGGTGGGCAGCCCGACCCGTGCGAGGCGGAGCACCTCACCAACTCGCGAGCGCAGGCGAGGAGGTCGAACGTTCCGACGTCGCATCGGCTGGCGGAGGCGTCGGCTCGGGAGCCGGCGGGAGCACGGGCGCGGTGGGCTTCGGCTCCTTCTCGCGCTTCTGCAGAAGCGAGTCGCCCTCGAACCCCATCGACAGCGCGACGAAGGGAATGGTGAAGCCCGAGAGGCCGAACTCGAAGGTGCCGTAGAAGTTGCCGACGCGCACCTTCATGCCGACGCCGGGGTTGAACAGCGGCAGCACCGCGTTCGTCTGGGTGCCGCGCTCGGGCCCCGCGAGGAAGCCCACGGCGATGGTGGGGTAGATGGTGAGCGGCTCGACGGTGCGGAAGTAGTAGCGGAAGTCTGCCAGCGCGCCGAAGCCGAACGAGGCCGGCCGCAGGCCCAGCGCCGGCACGCCGGGAGGGTTGTCCATCCACAACGTGCGCATGCTGAAGCCGAAGCCCTGAGGCACGGCGAGGCCGAACTCGATGCCCGCGTTCGGCGCCAGCCCGAGCGCTCCAGGGGGCGCGGCGATGCCACCGCGGGCGCCGACGAAGAAGCTCGCGCGCTCCGCGAAGGGCAACGAGTCGGGGCTGACGGCCTTGACCGTGGGTGGTGGTGGTGGCGCGAAGGACTCGGCGAAGGCCGCGGTGGTGGTGAGGAGGGTGATGAGGGTGACGGCGAGGCGCATGGGGGCTCCTGGAAGGTGAGAGACGTCGCCGGGCAGAGCAACCCGTGCACCGCTTCGCGGCTCGTGTGCTTTCCAGTGCTTCTGCGCGTCACCTCACCGCAGCGCGTGCAACCCGTTGCACGGCCGTGCGAGGCCCTGCACGAGCGCGTCATTGGCCGCGGCTGGTTCGCAGGCGTCGTCGCCGCCGATGAGTGGGGTTTGGCCTCTACGAGGCGCTGTGGGGTGCGGGCCCCAGCGCTCCGCCCAGCGCCCCCCAGACCTCACGTAAGCCACTGATTCAACTCAGACCCTCGGCTGTCGCTCGCGTGGATCGACTCTTGAACAGTGCTGCCTCGGACTCGACACACCAACCCACCGGGAGACGTACCCATGAAGAACAACTTCCTCCTCCTCGCCGCTGCCAGCACCCTGCTGGCGCTGCCGGCCGCCGCGCAGCTCGGCAACGGCACCAACCCTGAGTGTCTCGACCCCTCGTGCGGCAAGCCCAAGCAGGTCGGCGGTGGCTGCGGCTGCGGCTGTGGCTGCTCGGTGTGGGTGGCCTACACCGACGACGGCAAGACGCTGTCGTACACCGACGACGCGGACGGCGACGGCAAGGCCGACGACTCCGACAAC
>JANRKQ010000189.1:0-8493 GCA_033763395.1 Myxococcaceae bacterium | reverse complement strand
GTTGTCGGAGTCGTCGGCCTTGCCGTCGCCGTCCGCGTCGTCGGTGTACGACAGCGTCTTGCCGTCGTCGGTGTAGGCCACCCACACCGAGCAGCCACAGCCGCAGCCGCAGCCACCGCCGACCTGCTTGGGCTTGCCGCATGAGGGGTCGAGACACTCAGGGTTGGTGCCGTTGCCGAGCTGCGCGGCGGCCGGCAGCGCCAGCAGGGTGCTGGCAGCGGCGAGGAGGAGGAAGTTGTTCTTCATGGGTACGTCTCCGGGTTGGGGTTGAGTCCGGAGTCGCATTCTTCAAACAGCGATCCAACAGCCAGGAGGCCATCTCATCTTGAAAATTCAAGAGGTTCGAGAGGGAGCAGCGCTCGCCTGCCCGTGGGGTGAGGGGTTGATCCCCCAGCCGGTCTGGGGAGCGCACGCCACAGCGCATTCCCCGCAGCCCCAACACCCTTCCCGGTCCCCTTCACTTTTCCCCAAGTCACCGTTCCCTACCTGCAGAAGCTCCAGAAGCGTCTAACAAGGCCTGAGGAGGGGCTCCGGGTGCTTGTTGCCCTCGGCTGAAGCGCTCAATCTCGGTTGACGCGTCGCGGCAGCACCGTGAGACTGGCCGCCATGGAAGCTCCTGCTGCAGCCCCGGCCTTCGACGCCGGCTCCACCGCGTGGATGTTGACGAGCTCGGCCCTCGTCCTCCTCATGGTTCCGGGCCTCGCGCTCTTCTACGGCGGCATGGTTCGCCGGAAGAACGTGCTCACCACGATGATGATGAGCTTCGTCGCCATGGCGGTCATCGGCGTGCAGTGGGTGCTCATCGGCTACGCGCTCGCCTTCGGACAATCGAAGGGGGGCCTCATCGGGTGGGATCCCGCGCTCGTGGCGCTCTCGGGCATCGACATGAACCGGCCGTTCTCGGACAAAGGCATTCCCGAGCTCGTCTTCGTCATGTTCCAGGGCAAGTTCGCCATCATCACGCCGGCGCTGATCAGCGGCGCGGTGGCGGAGCGCATGCGCTTTCGCACCTACCTCGTCTTCACGGTCGTGTGGGCCACGCTCATCTACTGCCCGCTGGCGCACTGGGTCTGGGCCTCGGACGGGTGGCTGTTCGCGCGAGGCGTGCTCGACTTCGCCGGCGGCACCGTGGTGCACATCGCGGCTGGCGTGTCGGCCCTCGTGCTGGCGCTGATGCTGGGGCCGCGGCGCGACTTCAAGCGGGCGGCGATTCTGCCGAACAACCTCGTGCTCACGCTCACCGGGGCGGGCCTGCTGTGGTTCGGCTGGTTCGGCTTCAACGCGGGCAGCGCGGTCGCGGTCGAGCACCCGGCTGGCGCGACGGCGGGCCTCGCCTTCACCACGACGCAGAGCGCAGCGGCCGCCGCCGGCCTCTCGTGGATGCTGATGGAGCGCTGGCACCACGGCAAGGTGACGTCGCTGGGCCTCGCCTCGGGCTTCGTTGCCGGCCTCGTGGTGGTGACGCCCGCGGCAGGGCACGTGCGGCCGCTCTGGGCGCTGGTGATGGGCGCGCTCGCCAGCGTCGTCTGCTACGGGGCCGTGCAGCTCAAGAACCGCTTCAACTACGACGACAGCCTCGACGCGTTCGGCGTGCATGGCGTCGGCGGCATCGTCGGAGCGCTCCTCACCGGCGTCTTCTGCTTCACGCCCGCGAAAGGCCTCATCGACGGCGAAGTCGCCCAGCTCGGCAAGCAGGCCCTCGGCGTGGCGGTCGCCATCGTCTTCGCGGGGGGCGGCACCTTCGTCATCGCCTCGATCCTGAAAGCGACCCTGGGCCTCCGGGCCACGGAGCAGGAAGAACGGGACGGCCAGGATCTCCACGTCCACGGCGAACGTGGGTACCATTTCGACCAGACGTGACGTTCTTCCCCGCACACGAGTTCAAGACGCCATGAAGATGATCATCGCCATCATTCGCCCGGAGCGCCTCGAGGCCGTCGAAGAGGCCCTGGGCTCGGTGCTCGACGAAGGAGACCAGTACCGCATCACCATCGACACCGTCGAAGGGCGCGGCCGGCAGGAGGGCGAGGTCGAGCTCTTCCGCGGCCAGGAGGTGCGCGTGCGCAACGTGCAGAAGACGCGCATCACCATCTGCGTCAACGACGCGTACGTCGAGAAGACCATCGCCGCGATCCAGAAGGGCGCCCGCACCGAGCCGAACGGCGCGGTCGGCGACGGGAAGATCTTCGTGATGCCGCTCGAAGAGGTCGTGCGCATTCGCACCGGGGAGCGCGGCAGCACGGCCGTGTGAGGAGACTGCGGCCCGCGTGCGGCGGTGCTCCGGTCATGCGAGAACGAACGCCATGACCTTCCTCGAGCAGATGCACGACTATTTCCGTGGCGAGCGCATCGAGGCGCTCTTCTTCATCGTCCCCGCAGCGCTGGTTCTTTTGGTGCTCGCCGCGACCGCCGTGAAGGCCGAGGGCGGTGCGTTCGGTGTCGCGATGGCGGCGCCGCTGGTGCTCTTCGGTCTCGTCGCGCTGGGCACGGGGCTCTCCGTGGGACTGCGAACACCTTCACAAGTGGCGGCGCTCGAGAAGGCCTATGCCGCCTCTCCGCAGGCCATGGTGGCCGACGAGCTGCCGCGCATGCAGAAGGTGAACGCCGCCTGGCCCGTGTACTTGTCGACGTGGACCGCGCTCGTCGTCGTCGGGCTCGCCCTGCGCTTCCTCGTCAAGGCCGACTGGGCCCACGGCCTGGGGCCCGGCCTCATCATCGTTGGGGCGATGGGCTTCCTCATCGATGGTTTCGCCGAGCGACGCGCCCGCCCGTACACGCAAGCGCTCGTCGTGCTCGACGCCGCCGCGCGCGTGAAGTGAACGTCTTGGCGCCGCTCGTCCGTTGGCGCACCTGTCAGCCCCGACGTCAGCCGAAGTCCCTCGAACCGCCCTCGAAGTGAACGGCGAGCCGTCGCTCGTCCGTTGACGCAGCGCTCGGAGGCGTCGCCGGCCGAAGTCCCTCGACGCGCGCCCTCAACGCCGCTCGAGCAGGAGTGTCTCTCCGTCTCGCAGGACCATGAACGTTCGCAGGGCGCGAGTCGCCGGGCCCTGAAGGACCCGGCCGTCGATGGCGAAGCGGCTCCCGTGACAAGGACAGAACAGCTCGGGGCCGGCGCGCGGCGTGACGTCGCAGGCGCCGTGCGTGCAGACCCGCCAGACGGCCGTGAAGCACCCATTCGCGAGGTGCAGCACCCACACGTTGAGCAGCTCATCGGGCCGCTCGATGACCGCCGACCCTCCCGGCGAGCGGAGCGCGGGGAAGTCTCGCAGCTCGATGCGAAACACGTCTCCGCTCGCGGGCCGCGCGTCGCACGAGGGCTCGGTCGCTCCGGCGTCGGGCCCGGGCACGCCGGCGTCTGGCTCTGGCGCGTCGGTGGTGCCTGCGTCCGGGCCCGAAGGCGCGCCGCCGCAGGCCGCGAGCGCCAGGCCTCCGGCCATCACGCACCGGCGCGAGCACGAGAAGGGAGCGCTCACGGAACACCTCCATCGACCAGCCGCCCGTTCACCACCGCGAGCGCGTCGAGATCGAACCCGCCTCCGGGAGACGCGTAGAAGCGGTTGGCGCCCGAGTCGCGCACCCGGACGAAGCGCGCGCGCGACAGGCCCACGGCCGCGAGATCGAACCCGTCTCCACCGGCGACGAGCGGATCGGTGCCCGAGATGCCCATCGCCGGGTTGGCGAAGACGTGTTTCGCCCCCGCGCAGCCGGGAAAGCCCGCGTCGGCGTTCTGCGCGTCGCACGGGAATTCCTTCCAGTCGATGCCGTCGTCGCTGACCGCCACCACGCCGGTCTCGAAGAAGGCGCCGAAGGGGTTCTCGAAGACGAGCAGGTCGACGCCCGGCCCATCGACGGCGATGAGATCAGTGAACTCGAGCTCGATGACGCCGTCGCGGCCGAGGGAGAGCACGTCGAGTGAGCCGCTGCTCAGGCCTCCACCGGAAGGAGGCCCGAGCACCACTTCAGGGAAGCGGTCCTGGCCGAAGCCCGAGCCCTCCCCAGGGCGGACGCGGGACACCCGGTCAGCCCACGGGTCGACGGGACGCGGAGCTCCGGCGTCGACAGGCGAGGGCCCGGCGTCGGGCGTGTTCCCGGCGTCTGGCCCGCCCGCGTCCGATGGACTGCCGCCGTCACCCGTGATGACCGGGGGCTCATCGCCCCCGTCGACGCGCGACGGCAGCGGCCCGCAGCCGAGCATCACCACCGCCGTGAGGAGCGTCGCGTGAAGGCGACTCACGGGGTGATGGCCACCAGCCGCCGACCGAGGCGATCGGTGACGGTGAGGTAGAGCGTCGTCCGGTCAGAGATGACGCCGGTGATGTCGGTGCAGGCGACCGGGTTGGTGACGAGGTTGGTGGGCGCGCCCACCATCGCGGTTGCTCCGCTGAGCGTCACCGGAACACGCTCGAGTGCGGTGGCCTTCGCGCCAAAGGAGCCACGCAACACATAGGCCGCGTCGCCAGCTGCCGCGACGTCACGAAGGTTGCCACCCTCGGCCACGATGGGCGCCATCGCCATCGAGTAGGTGAACGACATTCCGGTGTTGAGCGGTCCGCCGTACTGGGCAGGCGGCACGGCACGTACGACGTTGGTGAAATCGGCTCGGAAGTTCCCCACCACGAGCACATTCGAGGTCGTCAGCGCCGTAAAGCCACTCCCAGCGAAGGGATCTGGGAACGAGGCAAGCACCGCGCTCTGCAGCCCGCGCAGCCCGAAGAGGCCGTCGCCCGTCGCCGTTCCGAGCCCCTTTCCGTTCACCACGAAGGCCCCACCGTCCGTGAGACCGACCGCGGTGTAGTTGCCCGGAGCGTTGATGAACTGTGCTCCGCCGTCTTCAGGCTGAAGCACGACGACCTCGGCACCGACCTCGGGGAAGGTCGTGTAGCCGGTCAACAGCGAGACCCCGTTCGAGACGAGGTACCCGCCCTGGGAAACCGTGCCGCCGTCAACTGGACGCACAACCGTGGCGAGCGGCGGGCCGAGCGTGAGCGTCGGGAACGTCCCGAGGCGACGCAGTGACCCCGTCGTGTCGATGCCGTAGAGGACGCCCTGGTGAAACCCCGGCACGGCGACGCCCGCGGGAAGCGGCGCCGAGCCGACGACGTTCGCGCCCGCTGCGACGACCAGCGTGCCGAGGACCGGGTCGAGCGGTGCCGCCGCGCAGTCGACGCCGCCGTCCGGCAAGCGTCCGCCGTCCGTCGTTCCGCCAGCGGAGCCGCCAGCCATGCCGCCTGCCGAGCCACCAGCCATGCCGCCGGCCGAGCCACCAGCCACGCCACCTGCCGAGCCACCAGCAGTTCCGCCCGCGGACCCACCAGCCGTGCCGCCCGAGGAGCCACCGCCCGTGCCGCCCGCGGAGCCACCAGCCGAGCCACCTGCTGAGCCTCCGGCCGAGCCCCCTGCGGAGCCACCAGCCGTGCCGCCTGCGGAGCCTCCGGCCGTCCCGGTCGATCGACACTCGTTCATCTGACACGTCTGGCCGGCACCGCACGTGGCGCACATGACACCGTTGATCCCGCACGCCGCGCTGGTGGTACCGCCCAGGCACGTTCCTTCCGCCGTGCAGCACCCGCTCGCGCAATTCTGCGGCGTACACCGCGCCGGCATCGGCTCTTCCGTCACGCACGCCGACAGCACCACCGCCGACACCACAAGTCCGAACCACGTCTTCATCGTCGCCTCCAGCACGAGGTCCCCTCGGACCCCGGGTGCTCCGAAGGCAAGACGCGACGAAGAGGCGGACGCCCGATGTCGACACGAAGGGTGTGGCCGCCTCGAACGACGAGGCACGTCGCGACCACCCCGATGCGTCGCAGCGAAGTCGACCTGTCCGTCGCGCTCCCCTCGGAGCGGGATGGGACTGCTCTTCCGCCGGTGACGCTCCCCGATGGAGCGACCGACGGGTCGGACAGGTCTTCGGACTTGCAGGCCCTGAACCTTCTTCTCGAAGGTCTTCCCTACCGGCCGTCGCTTCCCAGGCCCGGCTGCGGCCCAGTGCTCATTGTGACGGCTTTCGTTCCTGCTCACCGCTGCGGGGCAGTCCCGGAGTCACACCGGGTTCCCTTGACCGACGCGCAGGCCTCTACGCCCGCACGCGCGCCGCACGCAATCGCTTTCTCCGAGACGGCTGTCAGAACGCGCGCTTGCGCGAGCGCACCAACAGCCCGAATGCGAGCGGGAGCGTCGCCAGTGCCATGCCGCCGCCGCCGCAGCCCGAGGCGTTTCGAATCGGCGCCGGAGTGCAACGGCCGTCGGTGCAGACGAAGCCGCGCTCGCACTCACGGCTCGACAGGCAGGGGTCGCGCATCTCATTCTCTTCCGACGTCATGTCGGCGCCGCCCATGCCCGCCGACGCATCGGGGATCGACGCGTCGAGCGCGAACACGGTGGGGGCCAGCATCAGGAAGAAGCAGGTGAGTGCATGTTTCATCGAAGACCTCGGCCAAAAGAGCGTAATGTCTCGGCCCCATGTCGCCCACCATTCTCGTCGTCGACGACAACAAGGAGCTGGTGGCGCTCCTGACGTCGCTGTTCGAAGAGGCCGGCTACACCGTCGTGGGGGCCAACAAGGGCCGCCCGGCCGTCGACCTCGGAAAGTCCGAGCCGGTCTCGCTGGCGCTGGTCGACATGCTGCTGCCCGACATGATGGGCTACCACGTTGCCGAAGGCCTCGCCGCGGCGCGCCCCGGCCTCAAGCTCGTCTTCATGACCGGCGTCTTCAAGGGCGCGCGTCACTCGAAGGAGGCGCTCGAGCGGTTCCCCGGCGCGCTGTTCGTCGAGAAGCCGTTCGACGCCAAGAAGCTGCTCGAGACGGTGAAGGGGCTGGTGCCTCCGCCGGCTGGCACCGTCGCGCCGCCGCCGACCGAGACGCCGGACTTCGACGTCGAGCTCGACATCGACGTCGAAGACGAAGAGCAGGACGCCATGGAGCTCACCGGCCGCATCAAGGTGACCGGCGGCGGCAACATCACCGCCGAGCTCTCGGGCGCCGCGCTCATGGCCGGCAAGCCGCTCAAGGGGGCCATTCCCGGCGTGCGGCCGACGACGTCTGGCGTGACGGCCGCCGCGGTTCCGCCGCCTCCGCCCCCCGACGCGACCGAGCCCTCGGCCCGCGCCGCCCGCATGGGCGAGCTGAAGGACAACCTGCCCGGCCTTATCACGGCCTTCTACCTGTCGCGCGAGACGGGCGAGCTGTCGTGCAAGAAGGGCAAGGTGAAGAAGGTCGTCTATTTCGAGGCGGGACAGCCGGTGTTCGCGCTGTCGAACCTCGCGGCCGATCGCTTCGGGCAGTTCCTCGTGCGCGTCGGGAAGATCAAGCCCGATCAGCTCGACGACGTGGCGGTGGTGGCCCAGCAGACGAACCGCCGCACCGGTGACGTGCTGGTCGAGCGCGGCCTGCTGAAGGACACCGAGCGGCTGTATTACGTGGGCCAGCAGGTGAAGAGCATCATCTACAGCCTCTTCGGCTGGGAGGAGGGCCAGTTCGTGCTCACCTTCCGCGAGAAGGCCCGCGCCGAGTCGATCAAGCTCGACGTCTTCCCCGGCAACCTCATCGCCCGCGGGGTGAAGAAGCTCTACAAGCCCGAGCGCATCGCGCGGTTGGTGCGGCCCGAGGACCGCCTGATGCCGAGCCCACAGCCGCCGTACCAGCTCAATGAGATCGAGCTCGAGAAGTGGGAAGCGCAGCTGCTCCCGCGCCTCGACGGCACGCGCACCTGCGCCGAGATCTTCGCGCTCGCGCAGAAGCCAGAGCACCAGGTGCGGGCGTTCCTGGCGGCGATGTTGGGCCTGGAGTTGCTCGTCAAGCGCGAGACCTGAGCCCGGCGTCGCGTCGGCGAGCACGGTTCGAGTTCACCGCATTGTCACGCTGGAGCCGGCGGCTCCGGGGCTACAGGCCGGACCCGTCAAACCTCAACCCGGGAGAGAACGAATGACCCTGCAAACCCTCCGATTCTTCGGACTTTCGACGGTGCTCGGCCTGTCGGCCCTGCTGTCGTCGTCGTGTGGCCCGACCACGCCTGCGTGCAACCCAAGCTCGTGCGCGAACGGCTGCTGCGCGTCCGGCCAGTGCGTCAGTGGCTCGGCGTCGAACGCCTGCGGCTCGCGCGGCATGATGTGCGTGGCGTGTCCTGCCGGCTTTACCTGCACCAGCGGCGCGTGCACGCCGGTGAACTCGGGCGGCGGTTCGGCGGGTGGCGGTTCGGCGGGTGGTGGATCGGCTGGCGGCGCGGCGGGTGGTTCGGCGGGTGGTTCGGCCGGCGGCTCGGCGGGTGGTTCTGCTGGCGGCGCGGCGGGTGGTTCGGCCGGCGGCGCGGCGGGTGGTTCGGCTGGCGGCTCGGCGGGTGGTTCGGCGGGTGGCTCGGCCGGCGGCGCGGCGGGTGGTTCGGCGGGTGGCTCGGCTGGCGGCGCGGCGGGGGGCTCGGCTGGCGGCGCGGCGGGGGGTTCGGCGGGCGGCGCAGCGGGTGGGTCGGCTGGCGGCGCGGCGGGTGGCTCGGC
>JANRKQ010000188.1:0-126951 GCA_033763395.1 Myxococcaceae bacterium | reverse complement strand
AGCGCGCGCAGGCCGAGGCCCGCGGGTACACGCTGGTCGACGGGCCCTCGGTGCTCACCACGCACCTGTCGGAGCTCATTCGCCGCAACGCGCACGAGCTGGTCGGCCGCCAGGAGGTGCAGGACCTGCTCGCGGCCTGCGCGAAAGAGGCCCCGAAGCTCGTCGAAGACACCGTGCCAGGCGTCGTCAGCCTCGGCGAGCTGGTGCGGGTGCTGCGCGGGCTCCTTCGCGAGAGCATCTCGGTGCGCGACCTGCGCAGCATTCTCGAGGCCGTCGCCGACGCCGCGCCGCGCAGCAAAGACGCCCACTTCCTCGTCGAGCAGGTCCGTCGGCGGCTGGCGCGCCAGATCACCTCGCGCGTCGCCGAGCGCGGGGTCGTGCACGCGCTCACCCTCGAGCGGCCGGCCGAAGACGCGCTGCGCGGCGCGCTGGGGCAGAACGACGGCGAGCCGACGCTGGCGCCCGATCTCGACACCGCGCGGCGGCTCATCTCGAGCCTCGAGACCCGCGCCCAGACCCTGGTGGCCGCCGGCAAGCAGCCCGTGCTCCTCGCCCCGACCGATCTGCGGCGACCGCTCTTCGACTTCGCGTCGCGCTTCGTCCCCGACCTGGCCGTCATCTCGGCCCGCGAGCTGGTGCCCGGCACCACCATCGAGCCCGCGGGCACCGTCTCGTTGAACCCCTGAAGGAGTCTCCCCCATGAGTACGTTCCGCACCTTCCGCGCCCCCGACAGCCGCTCGGCCCTGGCGATGGTGAAAGCCGCGCTGGGCCCCGACGCGATCATCATCGCGACCCGTGAGGTGTCGAACGGGCTCTTCAAGCCGAAGGAGATCGAGGTGACGGCGGCGCTCCCCGAGCCGACGCCCCAGCCGAAGGCGCTCGACAGCCAGGCGTGGGTCATGCCTCCGGCCGCCGTCGCCGCCCCTGCCGTGCCCCCCGCAATGACGCCCCGCCGCTACCCGACCGTCACGGCCACCGAGCCGACGCCCGTCGCGCCCCCTCCGCCCCGCACGTCCACGACGACCTCGATGGCGTCGATGGACCTCCAGCAGGCCCTCAGCGCCGCCGCCGAGGCCTCGCGAACGCCGGATCTCAATGACGAGATCATTCGCCTGCGGGGCGCGCTCGAGTCGATGCAGAAGGACATGAAGTCGCTCTCGCGCCAGCGCGTCGAGCAGGATCTCTCGTTGCCGGGTGCCGCCACCGATCTCTTCTCGCACCTCGTCTCGCGCGGCGTGGAAGAGGCGCTCGCCGAAGAGTGCCTGCGCCAGGTCGTCGAGCAGTCGAAGGACGCACGCCTCGAGACCATGCTGCCCGCGCTCCGCAACGCCGTCTCGGAGCGGATCATCGGCGGCCGCGCGCCGTGGCTCGCGGACCAGCGGCGCCGCACCATCGCGCTCGTCGGTCCCACCGGCGTCGGCAAGACGACCACCCTCGCGAAGATCGCCGCCCGCGCCATCATGGAGTCGAAGCTCAAGGTGGCGCTCATCACCGTCGACACGTACCGCATCGGCGCCAGCGAGCAGGTGCTCAAATATGGCGAGATCATGCAGGTCCCCACCTTCGTGTGCCGGGACCGGCTCGAGCTCAACCGCGCGCTCGAGCGCACCGCCAACGCCGACCTCGTGCTGGTCGACACGGCTGGTCGCAGCATGAGCGAAGCGGTCGCGCGCCAGGCCGAGATGCTGCGCTCGGTCGAGGGCATGCAGCTCTACCTCGTGATGAGCGCGGCGACGGGCGCCCGTGAAATGGCCGCCGCCGCCGAGCGCTATCGCCCCATGCAGCCCGAGCGCCTCATCGTCACGAAGATCGACGAGTCGGCGGGCACCGGCAGCCTGTTGTCGGCGTCGGTGCGCATCGGGCGCCCCATCGTGGCCGTCGCCGACGGGCAGCGCGTGCCCGAAGACCTCCACGCCTTGTCGAGCACCGACCTGGTCGACCTCGTCGTGGGAACGCCGGGCGCCGCGGACGTCGCGAAGGCCGGGGGGCGCTGAGTCATGGACCAGGCCATCGGGCTTCGCGAGGCGATGAAGGAGCACCGGAAGAACCAGCCCCGGCTGCGCGTCATCGGTGTCACCAGCGGCAAGGGCGGCGTCGGCAAGTCGAACGTGGCGGCGAACCTGGCGGTGCTCGGAGCCCGGGCCGGGCAACGGGTGCTGATCGTCGACGCAGACCTCGGGCTGGCGAACGTCGAGATCCTCTACGGGCTCAAGCCCCGCTACCACCTCGGTCACCTGCTCGACGGCGACCGCCCGGTGAAGGAGATCCTCGCCGAGGGGCCCGAGGGCGTGAAGGTGCTGCCAGCCGGGCACGGGCTCCAGTCGCTCACCCGGCTCGACGAGGCGCAGCGCCTGCGGCTCGTGTCGGCGATCGATCAGCTCGAGGAGGACTTCGACCTCGTCTTCATCGACGTCGGCGCCGGCATCGGCGACAACGTGCTCTTCTTCGTCGGCGCGGCCCAGGAGGCGCTGCTGGTGGTGAGCCCCGAGCCCACCTCGATCACCGATGCCTACGCGACGCTCAAGGTGCTCTGCCAGGAAGGCGGCGCGCGCTTCTTCAACGTCGTCGTCAACCAGGCGCCCAGCGAGGCCGTCGCCAAGGACATCTTCGACAAGCTCTCGGGCGTCGTCAGCCGCTTCCTCGGCGCGAAGATGCGTTGGCTGGGCTGGCTCCCCCGCGACGAGAACGTGCACCGCGCGGTGATGTCGCAGAAGCCCCTCGTCGGCCTCTTCCCGAGCTCGCCTGCCACGCGCGCGCTCAACGCCGTCGCCGACACGCTGTTCCACGAACCACCGCCCATCCGCCTCGAGGGCGGCCTCAAATTCCTGTGGAGCCGTCTGCTCCGGGAATCGAGCGTTCACTGAGGGAGCCGCCATGCACCGCGCCGCGCTACGATACGAGACCACCCAGCAGGCCCCGCCCCTCTCCGACGACGAGGTGGTGCAGCGGTACGCATTCCTCATCGATCGCGTCGCCCGCCGCATCTGCGCCCGCACGGCCAACGCCGTTCAGCCCGGCGATCTCTGGTCGGTCGGCGCGCTCGGCCTGCTCGACGCGTGGAAGCGCTTCGACGCGGGGCGCGCGGTGAAGTTCGAGAGCTTCGCCGAGCACCGCATTCGCGGCGCGATGATCGACGAGCTGCGCGAGATGGATCATCTCCCCCGCCGCCTGCGCGCCGACGCCGACAAGGTGCGCAAGACCCGGCACGCGCTCGAAGCGTCGCTGGGGCGCGACCCGACCCAGGAAGAGCTGGCCACGAAGCTGGGCCTCACCCTCGAAGAGCTCGACGCGCTCGAGTCCATCGCGCAGCCGTCGATGCCGCTGACGCCCGAGCTCCCCATCGTGAGCCTCGACGCCCGGCAGGACGAGCGGCTCGATCACGCGATGACGGTGCAGCGCCTCACCGAGGCGATCGGCACCCTCCCCCAGCGGCTGTCGCTGCTGCTCTCGCTCCACTACGTGGAAGGCCTCACCTACAAGGAGATCGCCCAGGCCCTCGAGGTGAGCGAAGCCCGGGTGTGCCAGCTCCATGGCGACGCGGTGAAAAAGCTGCGCGAGCGCCTGTCGACGGACGACGAGGGCGACGACGACTGATGCGTCGGTGAAGGCTGACGCAGCCCGTCACCTCGGCGTCGTTTGCCCTCGGGGCGCTCGGTGCTAGGCGACGCGGCCGACATGAACGCCGCGCTCCTCGCCCACCTGCAGGCCCAGCTCGACGACATTCGCGCCCAGGGTCTGTTCAAGAACGAACGCGTCATCACCTCGCCCCAGCGCGCGACCATCACCGTGCAGAGCGGCGCCGAGGTCTTGAACTTCTGCGCCAACAACTACCTCGGCCTCGCCGACGCGCCCGAGCTCATCGCCGCGGCCAAAGAGGGCTTCGACCGCCACGGCTTCGGCATGGCCTCGGTGCGCTTCATCTGCGGCACCCAGGACATCCACAAGGAGCTCGAAGACAAGCTCACCCGCTTCCTCGGCACCGAGGACACGATTCTGTTCTCGTCGTGCTGGGACGCCAACGGCGGTGTCTTCGAGATCGTGCTGGGCGAAGAAGACGCGGTGATCTCCGACGCGCTCAACCACGCGTCGATCATCGACGGCATTCGGCTCTGCAAGGCGAAGCGGTACCGCTACGCGAACAACGATCTGAACGAGCTCGAGGCGCGGCTCAAGGAAGCGAAGGCGGCCAACTCGCGCTTCATGCTGGTGGTGACCGACGGCGTCTTCTCGATGGACGGCGTCATCGCCAACCTCAAGGAACTCTGCGACCTCTGCGATCGCTACGGCGCCGCGGTGATGGTCGACGACTCGCACGCGGTGGGCTTCACGGGAGACCAGGGCAAGGGCTCGCACGAGCTGCGCGGCGTGCTGGGGCGGGTCGACATCCTCACCGGCACGCTCGGGAAGGCGCTGGGCGGCGCGTCGGGCGGGTACGTGTCGGGGCGCAAGGAGGTCGTCCAGCTCCTCCGTCAGCGCGCGCGGCCGTACCTGTTCTCCAACAGCCTCATGCCGGCCATCGCGCACGCCACCGTGCGCTGCCTCGAGCTGCTCGAGAAGAGCGACGATCGCCGCAAGGCGCTCCGGGACAACGCGGCGCACTTCCGTGCCCAGATGACGAAGGCGGGCTTCAGGCTCTCGGGCGAAGGGCACCCGATCATCCCCGTGATGATCGGCGACGCCGCGCTGGCCTCCCGCTTCGCCGACGAGCTGCTGAAGGAAGGCATCTATGTCGTGGGCTTCAGCTTCCCCGTCGTCCCGAAGGGCCAGGCCCGCATTCGCACCCAGATGTCCGCGGCGCACACCCGCGCGCAGCTCGACCGCGCGATCGCCGCATTCACCACCGTCGGCAAACAGCTCGGAGTCATCGCGTGAAGGCGCTCGTCAAGTCGAAGAAGGAACCCGGTCTCTGGCTCGAAGAGCTGCCCGTGCCGAAGTGCGGGCCCAACGACGTGCTCATCAAGGTGCGCCAGACGGGCATCTGCGGCACCGACATTCACATCTACAACTGGGACGAGTGGAGCCAGCGCACCATCCCCGTGCCGATGGGCATCGGGCACGAGTTCATGGGCGAGGTCGCCGAGATCGGCAGCGAAGTGACCGGCTTCGCGGTCGGTGAGCGCGTCTCGGCCGAGGGCCACATCACCTGCGGGGGCTGCCGCAACTGCCGCGCGGGAAAGCGTCACCTCTGCCGCAACACCATCGGCCTGGGCGTCAACCGCCAGGGCAGCTTCGCTGAGTACGTCACCATTCCGGCGTTCAACGTCTTCAAGCTACCGAAGGAGATCCCCGATCACATCGCGGCCTTCTTCGACCCACTCGGCAACGCGGTGCACACGGCGCTGTCGTTCGACGTGGTTGGCGAAGACGTGCTCATCACCGGCGCCGGCCCCATCGGCGTGATGGCGGTGCCGATCTGCAAGCACATCGGCGCGCGCCACGTCGTCATCACCGACGTCAACGAGTACCGGCTCGAGCTCGCGCGCAAGATGGGCGCCACCCGGGCGGTGAACGTCGCGAAGGAGTCGCTCGACGACGTCATGAAGCAGCTCGGCATGGTCGAGGGCTTCGACGTCGGCCTCGAGATGAGCGGCAACGGCGCCGCCTTCAGGCAGATGTTCAAGGCGATGAACCACGGCGGGCGCGTGGCGATCCTCGGCATTCCCCCGGGAGAGATCGCCATTGACTGGAGCCAGGTCATCTTCAAGGGCCTCGTGCTCAAGGGCGTCTACGGCCGCGAGATGTTCGAGACCTGGTACAAGATGACGGCGATGCTGCAGAGCGGGCTCGACATCAGCCCGGTCGTCACGCACCGCTTCCCCATCTCGGACTTCAAGCAGGGCTTCGAGATCATGCGCACCGGCCAGAGCGGCAAGGTCGTGCTCGATTGGACGAAGTGAGGCCCCGGTGAGCACCAAGCGCAAGTTCCAGCCGGTCCCAGCGCCCTCGACCGTCGAGTCGGCCGAGATCGCCGCGGCGTCGGCGGCCAGCACGCGCAAGCGCCCCCGCGCCGGCAAGGCCCCGAAGCAGAAGCTCTTCGTCGCCATGGCCGGCAACATCGGCGCCGGCAAGACGACCGCCGCGAAGATGGTGAGCCAGAAGTTCGGCTTCGAACTCTTCGACGAGCCCGTCATCGATAACCGCTTCCTGAAGGACTACTACGCCGACATGAAGCGCTGGAGCTTCACGCTCCAGCTCGAGTTCCTCATTCGCCGCGTCGAGCACCACGAGCTCATTCACAAGGTCGACAAGAGCTGCATTCAGGATCGCACGCTCTACGAAGACCCCGAGATCTTCGCGAAGTACCTGCACGGTCTGGGCTTCATGACCGACGCCGAGCTCGAGCTCTATTTCGAGTACTTCCAGCGCCTGACGCGCACCATCAAGCACCCGCAGAAGGTGATCTGCTTCGACGTGCCGCAGGTGCAGGTGCTCCTCGACCGCATCAAGAAGCGCGGCCGCGAAGAGGAGAAGGGCATTCAGGCCCAGTTCCTGCGCGGCTTGTCGGGGTACTACGCGACGTTCCCGATGGTGCTGCAGGGCAAGTACGGCATCGACGTGCTGACGTTCGACGTGACCACGCTCGACATCCGCACGGGGCGCGGGCGCGAGCAGTTCCTCGACACGGTGTCGGCGTTCCTCGCGAAGTGAGCCGTCAGCTGCGCTCGAGCCGCGGCAGCAGGTAGCCCAGGGAGCGCTCGAACCGGTAGTTCACGCCCATGTGCCCGTCCTCGAACTCCTCGTGCACGTGGTCGACGCCGCCGGCGCGGAACTCTTCGGACAAGAGCCTCGCGCCCCAGCGCAGGTTGAACTCGTCGCGCGTGCCGCAGTCGATGAAGATCGTCTTCAGCTTCTTGTAGACGTCGAGGTGCTTGGGCGTGAACCGCACGGGATCGTGCACCAGCCACCGGTTCCACACGTCGACGCGCAGGCGCCCCGTCTGCAGATCGATCGGCAGCTCGAGGCCCAGCGGCTCGCCCTTCTTCGGCGAGTACGCCGCCGCCATCGCCAGCATGTTGATGACGGTGTGATCGTCGCCCTTCATCTTGGTCGCCAGCGAGCGGTTGATGAACTCGCGGTACCACTGCTCGACGCCGCCGGCCTTGAGCAGCGGCCCCGCGGCCTGCGGGAGCTCGTGCAGGTAGCAGTACTCGAAGCCCGCGTCGGCCGAGTGCACGCCGATGTGCGCGAAGAGCTCGGGGTGGAAGCGGCTGATGACGAGCGCGCCGTAGCCGCCCGACGACTTGCCCACCAGCGCCCGCGCCCCGCCCTTGCCCACCGTGCGGAACGTGCGGTCGACGAACGCCACCAGATCGCGCGCCACGTAGTCGCGGTAGCGCCCGATGCCTTCGCTGTTGATCCACTGGCTCCCCCCCAGCGAGGTCCACCCGTCGGCGAACACCCCGATGCACGGCGGCAGGCCCTGCTCGGCGATCAAGAAGTCGAGGCGCTCCGGCACCGTGCGGGTGAAGGGAGACGTGTTGAGCCACTGCATGCCCGTGCCGGTGAATCCGTGCAGGAAGTAGACGACCGGGTAGCGCGCCTCGGGGTTCTCGGCGTAGCCCGGCGGCAGGTACACCGGAATGGTGCGCGTCGACGGATCGTTGAGCGGGTTGCCCTCGAGCGAGCCGGCGAAGACCTGAAACAACTGCATCGTCCCCTTCATCACTGCCCCTTCTTCTCTGGTGCGCGGCCGAAGCGTTTCATGACTTCCTGCAGGTCGAGCCACGCGAGCTTCTTCTCTTCGGGCTGACGCAGCAGGTAGGCCGGGTGGAACGTCGGCATGAGTGGAATGCCCTGGTACTCCCGCCATTGCCCCCGCAGGCGGGTGATCGACGTCTGATCGCGAAGGAGCGTCTGCGCGGCGAACTTGCCCAGGGCGACGATCACCTTCGGCTGGAGCGACGCGAGCTGCGCCTTGAGGAACGGCTCACAGGCCTCGATCTCGTCGGGCTCGGGGTTGCGGTTGTTCGGCGGCCGGCACTTCACGACGTTGCAGATGTAGACGTCGTCGCGGCTGAACTTCATCGCCTCGATCATCTTCGTCAGCAGCTGGCCGGCCTTCCCGACGAAGGGCACGCCCTGCTTGTCCTCTTCTTCGCCCGGCCCCTCGCCGACGAAGACGAGCTCGGCGCGCGGGTTTCCGGCGCCAAAGACGATGGAGTTGCGGCCCTTGCAGAGCTTGCAGCGCTGGCAGTCGCCGAGCTCACGGCGGATCTCGTCGAGCGGGCGCCGTTCGACGGCCGTGATGGGAAGCGGCGCTGGGGCCGGCACCGGGCGGGCCACTGCGGGCGCCGGAGCCGGGCGTGCAGGCGCTACGGGTCGAGCCTGGGGCATCGCCGCCGGACGCGCGATGGCACCCGCTTGCAGCGCGGCTCGATCGGCCAACACCACCCGCGAGCCATCCGCCTCCTGCCAGGCGAGGTGTCGTCGCAGCTCCAGCGCCAGCTCGTTCAGCTCGTCAGACATCGCCAACCCACCCTACTTCAAGCGACCCAGCACCACGTCCCAGATCGCACGCGCGACCTCGCGTTTGGGCCCCTCGGCTCGCCGAGCCTCTCCGTCGCGGCCGAAGACGACCACGCGGTTGGTGTCAGACCCAAAGCCGCTGCCGGGCGCCGAGACGTCGTTGGCCACCACGAGGTCGAGCCGCTTCCGCTCGAGCTTTCCACGCGCGTAGGCCTCGACGTCGTTCGTCTCGGCTGCGAAGCCCACCAGCAGGGGCCGGCGGTCGTTCTCGTGCACCTTCGCCGAAGCCGTCGCCAGCACGTCGGGCGTCCGCACGAGCGCGAGCGACTCGGGCCCGTCGCCCTTCTTCGTCTTCAGCGCGCTCACCGTCTGCGCTTTCCAGTCGCTCACCGCGGCCGCCGCCACGAAGACGTCGGCCACCTCGACCCGCGGCATCACCGCCGCCAGCATCTCGTCGGCGCTCGTCACGCGCACCACCTCGAGGCCCTTCGAGACCGGCGCCTCGGTCGGCCCGAGCACCACCGTCACTTGCGCGCCGAGCGCCCGCGCCACCTCGCCCATGGCGAGCCCCATCTTCCCGGTCGACGGATTCGAGAGGAACCGCACGGGGTCGAGGAACTCGCGCGTCGGCCCCGCCGTCACCAGCACCGACTTCCCGGCCAGCGGCCCCTGCACCGCGAGCGCCACCGTCGCCTCGACGAGCGCTGGGAGCTCGGCCAGCCGCCCCATGCCCACGTCACCATCGGCCAGCGGGCCAGCCACCGGCCCCACGAAGCGGTACTTCGCCTGCGCCGCGAGCGCCTGCACGGTGGCCTGCGTCTCGGGGTGCTCCCACATGGCCGTGTTCATCGCGGGCGCGAGCAGCACCTGGCCGCGGAACGCGAGCAGCGTCGTCGTCACCGCGTCGTTCCCCAGCCCGGCGCGAATGCGCGCCAGGAGGTCGGCCGTCGCCGGCGCCACCACGAAGAGATCGGCCCAGCGCGCCAGCTGCAGGTGCCCGTACTGGTGGTCCTGGCTGGCCTCGAAGGTGTCGGTGAAGACGGGGTGCCCCGAGAGGTTCTGCAGGGTGAGCGGCGTGACGAACTCGCACGCCCCGCGCGTCATCGCGACCCGCACCTCGGCGCCCTGGCGGCGCAGCTCCCGCACGAAGTCGCACGCCTTGTACGCGGCGATGCCTCCTCCGACGGCGACGGCGACGTTCCTTCCCGCGAGCGGCTGCGACATGGGTCTCGCGTAGCCGGTTGTCGCGCCGGGCTCAACGCGCCGTCATTCGATCAACTCGACGGTCGGGCGCTCCATCGGCGGGTGGGGGACTCGGTAGCCGAAGGTGTCGCCCTGCATCAGGCTCGGCGCCGACAGCGTCACGACGTTCGGGCCGGCACGCAGGGTGGCCTTCGTCTCGACCATCTCCATGCCGTAGGCCGCGTGCACCGAGACGGCCCCGCACGGCAGCCCGCGCCCGACGAACGCCGCCCCGTCACTGCCCAGCGCGATCGCCCCCGGAGACAGCTCGGTCGAGACGTCCGAGAAGAACTCCGATGGAACGTTCGCCTCGACGCCGGCCGGGACGATCAGCACCGCGGTCGGGAGCGGCGCGCTCAGCACCCGCACCTCGCACGACTCGGCGCTCGCCCCCAGCTCGACGCGCTGGCTGCGCCCCGACACGAAGACGACCGACGAGGTGCGGAAGGCTCGCGTGCCGAAGACCCAGCGGCCCGCGGCGAGCGCGACCGAGAACTGCCCCTGCGGATCGGTGTCGACGTGCAGCTCTTCGCCGGTCGGATCGGTGATGACGACGGTCGTGGTGACGGGCCTTCCCCCGGGGCCCCGCACGACGCCGTCGACCCGGGTCGGCGGCCGGAGCGTCAGCTCGATCGGCGCCTGCGACACGCGCACGGTCTCGATGGTGCCCTGCTCGCCCAGCTTTGCCTCGAGCCGAATCGACTCAGCCGGCCGGCTGAGCTGCCCCTCGAAGCGGCCCGACGCGTCCGTCATCACCTCGCTCACGATGAAGTCGTCGCAGCGAATCTCGACCGACGGCAGGGGCCTGCGCTGCTCGTCCATCACCACGCCGGTGACGATGACGCCCCGCCGCAGCACCACCTCGCCCACGTCGGCGCGCCCTTTCGGCTCGACCCGCGCCTCTGCGCCCTCGAAGTCCGAGATGGTCAACACGCCCGTCGACGCCGGCACGTCGAACGCGCCCTTGTCGTCCGAGATCTCACGCCCGTTGATGACGAAGTCGACGACGGGGGCGCCCTTCTCGTCCACCACGCGCCCCACCACCCGGGGCCCGACGCTCGCCTTGAAGGTGACGCGGCCCGTGCTGGGGCGCACCTTCGCCGGCGTCAGCGCGCCAAATTCCGGGTGATCCAGCGTCAGCTCGAGCTCGACGCCCGGCTCGAGCCCCACGAACGAGAACTCGCCCTTCTCGTCGGTCTCGGCGACGCCGCTTCGATCGCCGGTGCGGGTGATGGCGGCGTACGGCACGGGCGACCCATCGGGGTCGACGAGGCGGCCCGTCAGCGTCGCCCCCTCGCGGGTCTGCACGGTGACGGTCGTCTGCTCACCGGAGCGCACCGTGAACTCGCCCTTCTGCGGCAAGAACGCCTCCCCGCCCACTCCGTCGTCCACCTCGTAGCGGTACAGGCCGGGCACCAGCTCGGTGAACTCGAGCACGCCGGTGTCGGGCACCTCGCCGAGGTCGGGCTCCGAGCTCTCTGCGCTCGCGATCATCACCCGGGCGTTCGTGGCTGGCCGACGCCGCGCGTCCAGCACCGTGATGGAGGCGCCGCCGAGCGGCTCCAGCTGAATCGTGATCTCAGGCCCCGGCACGACCGCCGCGACCCGCCCCACTTCGCCCGTCGCGCCGATGGCCTCGACCTGCCAGGTGCCTTCCTCGTCGACGTGCAGCTCAAACTGCCCATCTGGGCCCGTCACCGACCCCTCCGGCTGATTGACGGCCTCGTCGCGCACCTGCACCGACGCCTCGGCGACCGGAGCGCCCGTTCCATCGACGACCCGCCCCCGCAGCCGCGGCGCCTCGCTCAGCACCACCTCGAGATCGCTCTCGCCCGGCCCCAGCTCGAGGCTCTGCGTTCGCGCGCGGAACCCGGGCGCCGTCACGCGCAGCACCGCCGGCCCCTCACCCACCGGCCCCAGGGCGAGCCGCTGCCCCTCCTCGGTCGCGGTGGACTCGACGCGCTCCGACGGCGTCGACAGCGAAGCCGTCGCCTCGGGAACTGGCAGGCCGGCCTCCGTCACCACCGTCACGAACACCTGGCTCGTGCGCTTGATGGGCAGATGGAGCGTCACCTGGCCGGGATCCTCCGGCAGATCGCCCTGGGCGCTGCCCAACAACCCCGTCGTGCTGACGTTCACCGAGACCGACCCCGGGCGCACGTTCTCGAACTTCCCCGCGCCGTCGATGACGGTGGTGCGACGAGGGTGCCGCACCGACAGGCTCACCTCGAAGCGCGCGAGCTTCGGATCCGCCGTGAGGTTCACCGTTCCCGGGCGGAAGAGGAGAATCGGCTGCTCACGCTCCGAGCTGGGCAACACGCCGACCGCCGACGCGAGCAGGCCCTCCGCCTCGACGATCACGAAGCCGTGGAAGCCCGACTCGATCACCGCCAGGCCGGAGCCATCGGTGCGCGACTCGAACACCCGACCACCGGCGAGATCGGCGACGGTGACGCGCGCCCCGCCCTTCGGCTCGCCGTTCGAGGTCATCACCTGGAGCCTCATCTGCCCGCCGCTGAAGTCGGGCACCAGCACCTCGTCAGACCCGTAGTCCCGCATGGCCCAGGGGCCGCGCCCCGGCACCTCGACGCGAACGATCAGCCCGGGTGGCCAGGCGCGCTCGGGGAACTGCACCGCGCCCTCTGCGTCGGTGAGCCCCTCGGCCAACGGCGAGACGTGGGCGCCGGCCGAGCGCAGCTCCGCGGCGAGCTCGGTGAGGTGGGCGTGATCGTCACAGTCCTCCGGCTCGTGGCCCTTCAGCTTCGAGAGCACCGCCGACTCGAGCAGCGACACCTTCACGTTCACGAGGGGATCGCCCTGCTCGGTCGAGACCCGCAAGGTGCGGGCGCGGGGCTTCGCCGGCTCGGCCACCGGCTCGTCGGCTGACGGAGCCTCGTCGCCCTCCCAGAACCACTTCGATCGGCGGCGCGGCTGCCCCTCCTCGTCCGGGGCATGCGCTTCATCGTCAGAGCGCTCGGGCGCTGGCTGCGAGAGCTTCCACCCGGCCAGCAGCGCCGCCGCCACGAGGAGCCCCACGCCGAGCACGGTCGTGCGCCGCATCACCGCACCTCGATCTCGGGCGTGCCCGGAACGTCGACCTGACGGATCACCGGACCCGCCTCGGAGCTCGCGTGGAACGAGCTCCAGACGAGCGTGTAGCGGCCAGGCGCGAGCCCGGTGAACGTCACGCGCTCCACCACCGGCTGGTACAGCAGCTGCGCCCACGACGAGCGCATGAGCTCCATGGGCGGGTTGCCGACACCCGCGAGCGAGCCCCGCACGAGCCACAGCGCGTAGCCCGGGCGCGGTCGCAGCGTGACGTTGAGGCTGCCGGTCCCCGGCACGGGGCCGAAGTCGAGGCGCGTCGACTGGCCCGAGACCTCGACGACCCACGCGAGCGGATCAGCCGAGATGCGGGCCATGCCGGGGCCGGCGACCGAGAAGCGCCAGATGCCCGGCGCGACCTCCATCGAGTAGGTGCCGTCGGCGTTCGTGACGACCGACACCGGCTCGCTGCGATCGACATGGAGCCCCGAGATCTCGACCCCCGCGGCCGGCCGGCCCTCCGAGAGCCAGGCGGTGCCGGTCAACATCACGCCCGGCTTCAAGGTGAGCTCCAGCCCCTGCGCCGCGTCGCCCACCACCACCTTCGTCGCGGTGCGCCGCCCCTTCTTCGCCACCAGGTGGAACTCGTGCTGGTACGGCGGGCGCGAGAGCGAGAAGCGGCCGTCGGCGCCCGTCATCACCGACTGCTCGCACGAGTCGCACGAGACGATCGCGTCGGCGACGGCCCCCCCGCCCTCGTCGCGCACCACGCCCGTCACCTGCGGCGTGCGCTTGAGGTCGAACGCTCCGAGATCGGGCGTGTTGGGCCGATCGGTCGTCAGCGGCTGAAAGCCGGGCGACTCGATGGAGATCACCACCCGATCGTCCGTCGCCGGGAGCGCCAGCTCGAACGACCCATCGCTCGACGACACCTCGTGGCCGTCGATCCGAAAGCGCTTGAGCGGCTGGCCGTCTCCAAGCACGCGGCCGCGGAAGATCGGCTGGCGTCTCACGACGATCTTCACGGGCGCGCCGCCGGCCGTGCCCGTCACGCGATCCGGCTGATCGAACCCGCGCTGCGTCACCTTCAGGGCGTACACGCCGTTCGGACGCAGCGGCCCCAGCGAGAAGTTCCCCGTGCCGTCGGTGAGCGCGGGCTCGGAGCCACGTGGCACCACGGCGACAGAGACGTTCGGCACCGGGGCACCCGTCTGGTCCACCACCTGGCCCGTGACGTTCGCTCCGGGCCGCAGCTCGGCCGTGACACGCAGCAGCTGGCCGTCCTCCACCTTCACCGTCTGCCGCTCCGAGGGCAGGAAGCCGCCGTGCGTGGCGACGAGGGTGTAGGTGTTGGGGGGCATGCCACGCATGAGCACCACGCCGTCGGCGCCAGAGACCCGATCGCTGCGGAAGTTCCCCTCGCTGGTGAACATCGTGACGCTCGCGCCTTCGATTCGCCGCCCGGCGGACATGACGGTGATCTCGCACCCGGCCCTCGGCTCGAGCTGCAGCTCCACGTCGCTCTTCGGGGCCGTCACCTTCACCTCACCGCCACCCCAGTCCGAGTGGTGGGCCTGGAGCGAGTACAGCCCCGGCGAAGGCACCGTATGGCTGAAGTGGCCATCAGGGCCGCTGAGGGCCGACTCCCCCACGGGCAGGATCAACACCGACACGCCCGGCGCCGCGCGGCCGTACTCGTCGATCACCTTCCCGGCGATCAGCACGCCTCGGGGCAAGGTCACTTCGAGCGGCGTCTCGCCCGTCGTCACCTTCGCCGGCACCTGCGCAGGGGTGAAGCCCTCGGCCCGGGCGCGCACGAGGTAGTCACCCGCGCCGTGGGGCCCGAGCAGCGCCAGCTCGCCCGTCTTGAGCGCGCGCCGTGAGATCAGCTCGCCGCTGGCCGACAGCAGATCGACCGTCGGCTCTGGGACGGGCTGGCCCTGCTCGTCGAGCACCGTGACGGCCAGCTTCCCGCCCCGCTCGAGCACGAGCGTCACCCGCGTCACCGGAGCGCCCAGCGTGACCGACTGCGGCGCCGACGAGAGCTCGCCGCTGGTGGCCGAGACCATGAGCGTGCCCGGTGACAGCTCGGGAATGATCGCCAACCCGTCCTTCGCGGCCACGTCGCGCGCCAGGTGATCGGCCGCCAGCCGCACGATGCCGGTGACGGGCTTCTGGTCGACGGTGACCAGCCGCACCTCGAGGGCGCGGGGCGCGACGAGCGTGAGCACCACGGGCTCGGGCCCGGCCTGCACCTCGTTACGGAACGCGGGGAGCCGGCCCTTCGCGCTCGCGTGCACGTAGAACGGGCCCTCGCCGAGGCCTGACACCGTGAAGCGGCCGTCGGGCTCGGTCTGTACCTCGACCGGCAGGGCGAGCCGCCGCGACACCGCGCGCACGAGCCCCTGCACCGGCGCGCCGCTCTCGTCCCGCAGACGGCCGACGAGGGTGCGCTCCATGGGCAGGAACAGCTCCACCGGGTCGCCCGGCGCCGCGCGATCCTTCACGCCGAGCCCGTGCCCGACGGCCTGCCCCCAGACCGTGAACGAGATGCCTGAGAGCTGCTCAAAGCGGAACCGGCCCTGCGCGTCGCTGGTGGTGCTGGTGGCTGGCACCTGGTGACCCTGGTGCGCGTCGAGCAGCTGACCGACGGTCACCGAGGTCTCGCGCGCGCGGCACGACAGCATCAACTCGGAGCACGACCCGCAGCGCACCGAGGTGAGGCTCTGCTGCTCCGCCGAGGCCAGGAAGACGGTGGCCCCCGCGAGCGGCTGCCCATCCGACGACCGCACGACTCCGGCCAGCGTGAGGCCCTGGGTGTTGGTGGCGCGCACCTCGACGGGCTTGAACCGCGGCACCACCTCGGCAACCGGATCGGACGGGCCCGGAAGCGCTTCGGCCCCGGGTGCGCGCGTCACCCACACGCCCGCCATGATGCCGACGAGCACGAGCACCGCAGAGCCGACTAGGAGGCGACGCATGTGACAGGCGAAGGAGCCTACTGCACCGGATCCGTGAACCGGCCGGACCGTGCAGACACCCTGTCACTTCGAGCGGTTCCGTCAGAAGTCGTAGCGAATCATCGCCATGCCACCGAAGACTCGGCCAGCGTACGTGTAGGACGGCAGCACGTCCGTCGTCGGCTTGGTGGCCTCGCGCTGCAGGAGGAAAGCAGCCTGAAGCGCGAAGTCGATCTGAATCGGGTGCTCGAAGATCTCGAGCGGGTCGCTGAAGTTGAAGCCGATGCCCGTGGCCAGACCCACCGTGTTGGCGTCGAGCAGGTTGGTGCCCGCCACGTTCTGGAGCGGCACCATCGTCGGCCGGTACGACAGGCCCAGGCGCGCCGCGAACCGCTCCGACACTCGGTACTCACCGCCGAGCCGGCCCCCGAAGGTGTTCACGAAGCCGGGCGAAGCCGCCTGCACGTTGAGATCGAGGGCCTTGTCGATGCCGAGCGCGGCGAGCGTGGGGCCCGAGAGATCGACCGACAGCGACACGTACGGCGACGGCGCGGCGCTCCAGTGCTGGTACTCGCCGTCGAGCGAGAGCGTCAGCTGATCGGTGACGTCCCAGGCGGCGCCGAAGCTCACCTGGTGCGGCGCGTAGTGCGCGACCGCGTTGACGGTGAGCGCCAGGGTGCCGATGCCCTCGAGATCGATGGTGGCGGGAATGGTGACCGGCAGGAAGATCTCCCACCGGTACGTGGCGCCGAAGCGCAGGTTCTTCAGCGGCGTCACCGCCACGCCCAGGGTCGGCGCCGCGCGCGGCGTCAGTGAGGCGTCGAGGGACTTGAGCGTCACGTTGCGTGAGAAGAGGTCGACGTTGGCGTTCGCACCGCCGCCACCGCCGACGCGCCCCTGGAGGTTCGCCAGCACCGACACGCCCGGCCCGACCGACAGCCAGTCGGTGACCTTGATGCCGAGCCCGAGGTGCAACACGAAGCGCTCGAGGTTGCCGTTGTAGCGGTACCAGTACGGCTGCGTGGCATCGGGCGCGTTCACCCGCACCAGCGTGCTCGTCGGCAGGTAGAGCCCCACGCCAATCGCGAGCCGGTTCTTCACCTTGCCCGCGAGCGGGAAGACGAACCCCGTGGTGGCGCCGAGGTTGTCAGGTGCGTTGCACTGCGCGCAGTCGATCGGCTTGGCGAGACCCTTCGGCGTCACCTCCGAGACCGGCGTCACCTCCGAGACCAGCCGGTGAAACTGGAAGCCAAACCCGAAGTTGAGCTCCTTGCGCCGTGTCAGCAGCGCCGGGTTGTAGAAGACGGCGGTGAAGTCGTTCGCCTCGGCGGTCATCGCGCCGCCCATGGCCGCGGCCCTTGGCCCGTACCCGAAGAGCGGGAACGGGTCGGCCAGCGCCGGCACCGAAACGACACACGCCACCAGCGCGACGCGCGCGAACCGGCCCATGTCCGGCCTCCTCACTCTTCGGCGAACGGATTGACGGCCTGCGCGGCGGCGAGCTCTTGCCGCGCCTCGGAGAGCTCCGAGTTCGTCTCGCGCAGCCGGTCGGACAGCACCTGCACGAAGCTCCACAAAAGCTTCACCGCGAGGATCGACTCCTTCTTCATCAGCGCCATCAGGTCGGGCCGGCTGATCACCATCACGCGGGTCGGCTCGTGCGCGCGCACCGTGGCCGAGCGCGGCGCGTTGTCGATGAGGCCCATCTCGCCGAAGTGCCCTCCCGCGCGCAGCTCGGCGATCTCGACGCCGGCCTTCTCGACGCCCACGCGCCCGCGGATGACGACGAACAGCTCTTCACCGGGCTGGCCTTCGCTGACGATCTCCCGGCCCGCCGGGAACGTGCGGGTGGTGGCGATCGAGAGGACGGCCGTCTGCTCCTTGTAGGTGAGGTGCCGGAAGAGCGGGATCTTCTTCAGCGCCTCCATGCGCGACTGCGCTTCGACGACCTCTTCCTGCGCGTTCTCGGCGTCACCCCGAATGCCGACGACGACGGTGGTGATGTTGTCCTTGCCGCCCCGCTCGTTCGCCAGCGCCACGAAGCGCTCGGGCTGCTCGGTGAGGGGCGTCGAGGTGACGAGGGCGGCCACCTCTTCGTCCGACAGGTAGCCGTGGAGGCCGTCGGAGCAGAGGACGAACACGTCGCCCGGCACGAGGTCGACGATCAGCGTGTCGACCTGCACCGACTCCTGAATCCCGACCGCGCGGGTGATGACGTTGCGGTACTGGCTGGTGGCGGCCTGGTCCTTCGTGATGGTGCCGGCCTTGAGCTGCGCGGCGATGAGCGTGTGGTCTTCGGTGAGGCGGTGCCCCTGCCCGTTGCGTACGAGGTACACGCGGCTGTCGCCCACGTGGCCGATGACGCCCTTCGAGCCGCTGACGACGAGGCACACGAAGGTCGTGCCCATGCCGCGCTTGCTGTTGTCGCTGGTGGCCGTCCGATAGATGTCGGCGCACGCCCGCTGAATGGAGACCTCGACGAGCGACGCCGCCGCGGCCCGGTTCGTCTGGTTCGGGTCACGCGCCAGATCCTTCAGCAGGCTCTTGTTCGCGGCGAGGTGGCTCTTCACCACCTCGACGGCGCGCGCGCTGGCGACCTCTCCGGCGGCGTGCCCGCCCATGCCGTCAGCGACGATGTAGAGCCCGCCCGCCGCGTCGACGAGCATGGCGTCTTCGTTGTGCTGCCGCTTCCGGCCGACGTCCGTCTTGCCGTGCGCTTCGGTGCTGATCACGAAGGGAAACCCTCGGAGAAAGAGGTCCGTGGACTGTAGGGGCCACCCGGAGGTGACACAAGACTGAAACCCGTGACTGTCACCTCGCGTGCACAGTCACCGACTGGCGAAGGTCACTTCACCTCTGAGACGTCCCACGTCAGCGTCGACATGAGGCCCTTCGCGCGCTTTTTGACGTCGGCGTCGAGGAACCCGACGGCCTCGGCCATCTTGTCCATCAGGCGGAAGTGCTTGCGCTTGGTGACCTTGAGCTGGAACAGCGCGTGGGTGAGCCACGGGAAGACCGCGGTCACGTCGGTGTGGCAGTACATCGAGCCCGTCTCGACGGCTTCGACCGAGACCTTGCCCCAGGTGTGGCCTTCGCCCGCCGGGCAGCTCGACAGCGCGCCGTTGTCCACCGGGTCGACGCAGAACTGCACGTCGATGTCGAAGCCGTGGGTCGGCACCGAGAGGATCTGATCGAGCAACGGCTCGCCCTGGAGCGTGTAGTTCTTCGGCACGCCGCCCCCGAGGATCCAGATCGCCAGCGTCTTGTCGAAGTGGTGCCGGCAGTAGTGCTGCATCGCGGCCATCGAGTAGACGTCGTCGTTGATGTCGAGCTCGAACTTGAACGCGGGCCCGAGCAGCTTCTTGAGCTTCACCACGTTGAGGAAGATCGAGCCGTCCTGCACGGCGCCCGACCAGATCGGCACCGCCCGGCGGTAACACGTCGAGAGGAAGGACGGCTGGTCGACGCCGAGCTCCTGCTCGATGGCGTTGATGTGCTTGCCGAGGAGGAAATGGAACTCGGGCGTCGTCATCTTCCGCTGGAAATCGGGGCCCGAGATGATCGCCGAGAAGAGGCGGTCGGTGTCGAGCAGCGCCTCTTCCCAGAAGCCGAGATCGTAGATGCGAATGATGCGCGCCAGGCGGTACTGGAGGTCGCCCGCGTTCGGGTTGATCTCGCGGATCTGGTGGCGAATGATGCGGTGCGCGTCGTGGTACAGGTTCGCGCCGGTGGTGGTGACGGCGCTGATGGCCCCCGACTCGACCAGCGGAATGAGGCAGCTCTGGTGCAGCCCGGCTGGCGTCATCGCGCCCGAGAGGGTCAGGAAGATGGCCGCGTTCTCTTCGAGGGAGCGTTTCATCAGCTCGAAGGCGATGCGCTCCTGCCGGCCGACGTAGGCCCCGAAGGCATGCTCGAGCAGCTCGAGGGACGTCTCTTTGCCGGTGATGGGCCTGGGGTTGACCTTGCGGGCGCCGTCGTAGACGCGACGCAGCTTCTGTTGCTGGGTCTTGGTAGCCATGGGCGCGGCGGGTATACACACATTTCCTCAGGCCGATCTCTCGGAGTTTTCGTGAACATGACTCGACTCAAGTTGTTTGCGCTCACCGCGGTTGCGACGGCCGCCGGCTGTCGCTGCCCAGGCACCGACACGATGGCGAGCAGGCCCGACCTGCGCGCGGAAGACATGAACGGTGCGACGCTGGCCGTCATCGATGCCACGGCGTGCCCGACCGTCGACGAGAGCATGAGGCCAGTGCGGGACGTGTTCCCGGACGTCAAGCTGGTACGAATCACCAACAACGGGCGCGCGCTTGCGAAGGCGAAGCTCTCGATCACCGGTCGCGACGCGGCGTTCTTCGAGCTCCGCGGGCCCGGCGGTGACGGGGGTGCGTTCGTCAAGGTGACGACGCCCTTCGAGATCGACATCGACCGCCAATCGTCGGTCGACGTGCAGGTGGCCTTCTCGCCCCGCGTCAAGGGTGCGGCGAGCGCCGAGCTCGTCATCGACGACCAGGTCGCCGAGACCATGACCGACCCCGTGGTGTCGCTCGTCGGCAGCGGCCTCGACCTGCCCTCGCAGCCGAAGCTCGAGACCGGCGTCGAGTACGAAGACGGCGGCTTCTCGGAGTGCACCGACCAGTCGATCCTCACCGACTGCGAGCTGAGCTACCCGCTGGTGCAGTTCGACACGGCGACGACGCGGAAGATCGTCATTCGAAACCGCGGGTGCCCGGCGCTCAAGGTGAACAGCATCAAGGTCGCGTCTGACCTCGCGGGCACCCCGTCACCGGACTTCCGCCTCGTCAGCCCGCAGGCACCGACCGAGCGGGATCCGCTGTCGCTCAACAAGGCCGACGGCACCGACCGCATCGAGGCGACCATCGAGTTCCGGCCGAGCGACACCGGCCCGGGCAACGAGCTCCGCTCGGCCTTCGTCATCATCGACACCAACGACATCGACAACATGTCGCCCAACCGCCAGCCTGGCGTGGTGGGGCTGCGCGGTGAGGGCCTGCGCCCCGCGCTCTCGGCGACGCCCACCTCGTGCGACTTCTCGCGCGACTCCGATCTCTGCGGCAACACGCCGAAGGTCCCCAACCGCGCCCGCTTCGTCGTCCGCAACGACGGCAACGGCACGGTGCGCATCAGCGAGGTGCAGTTCAAGTCGAGCGGCAACGCGACGAGCGGCCAGAACGGCCGCTTCACCCTCGTGTCGAACCCGAACGGCATGTCGATCATGCCGGGCGGCTCAATCACCATCGAGGTCACGCACAACGACATGCCGCTGTACGTGATCGACGAGCTCATCTTGAAGTCGGTCTTCGCCCAGGGCGGGACGCCTGCCGGTGACGTGAGCTTCGCGCTGTTCGGCGGCCGCCAGCCCTGCCTCGACACGGTCGACGAGGTGAACTTCAACAACCCGATGACGCCGATGTCGGCGCAGCCGTTCTTCATCCGGAACACGCGCCGGTTCCCCGACGGCGGCTCCGACTCGTCGCAGTGCGGCGCCCTCATTTTGAACCAGGTCGGTATGGACCCGAGCCCGTTCTTCAGCATCATCGACCCGAAGATCGCGCCCAACACGCAGGTGCCCCCGGGCGGAATGGTCGAGACCGCGATTCAGTACAACCGGCCCGCGTCGGGCGGCATGCAGGTCGGCAAGCTGAAGATCATTTCGAACGACCCGTTCTTCGGCCCGCCGGTCGGCACGAAGGAGATCAACGTCATCTCGGCCTCGCCGTTCGACCCGCCGCCGCAGGCCGTGCTCAAGGGCTGCGTGCCCGCGATGCTCATCAACGACCCCAACTGCAGCGTCTCGGGCTCCGAGAATCAGATGACCGTCAACCTGTCGACGATCACCGCCAACCCGAAGACCGTCACCGTCTCGGGCTTCGACAGCACCGACTTCGACGGCACCACGATGGGCAAGCCGCGGGAGTACCAGTTTCGCCTCAACAACCCGATTCCCGCCGGGGCGATGGCGTCGAACCTCGCGCCGAACACCCGGGGCACTCCGGATCGCGCGGTCCTCACCCTGCCCGGCCCCGGCCTCTACCGCGTCAGCCTGCAGGTCTGGGACAACCGCGGGCAGGCGAGCCAGCCGGTGAACCTGAACATCAACGTCCTGCCGTAACCTCGGCTCCGGTCGCGCGCCCCGGCCTCGCTTCGTGCGGGTCCGGGGCGTGGTGTTTTCAGGTCAGCCCGCGCTTCGGGGCCGATTCCAGCAGCTGGACCGCGATTGGTTCGCCCCAGTCGGTGCGTGCGTCGAGTGGCCTCAGGCCCTCGGAGCGTTCGACGTCGGCGGCTTCGCCCGCGCCTTCAGCACCGGAGACTCGTGGCGGAGGCTCCGCATGGCCAACCGATCGAACTTCGTCGCGCGGTAGACCTCGAGCATGCGCTCCTGGCCGGTGCGCCAGACGCCATACATCGTGCAGGCGCCGGTGAACGCGCAGCCGTCGTGGTCCGAGGCGGTGCAGATGTTCACGTTCACCGGCCCCTCGAGGGCCTCGATCACGTCGAGGAAGCTGATGCTCGAGGCCGACCGGGCCAGCGCGTAGCCGCCGTGCGCACCGCGAGTCGACCGCACCAACTTCGCCCGCACCAGCGTCTTCAAGATCTTCGCGAGGAACTCGGACGGAATGTCCATCTTCTTCGCGATCTCCTTGAACGAGGTCGTCATGCCGTCGGGCAACGAGGCGAGGTACGCCATCGCCCTGGCGCCGTATTCCATCTTCCGGCTGATCTGGAACGCGTGGGCCATGGGGGACGGTGGAGTTAGCACGGACTGGCGCCCGGCGTGAGCGCTGGTGGCCGATTCAGGGCCGCCCCGCTACAAGGACCCCATGATCGACCTCCACTCGCACACCACGGCGAGCGACGGGCAGTACCCGCCCGACGAGCAGGTCGCCCGGGCCGCCAAGGCCGGCGTCACCGTGCTGGCCGTCACCGACCACGACACCGTGTCGGGCCTGTCGGCGTGCGAGGCGGCGGCCGCGAAGCTGGGCCTGCGGCTGGTGCCGGGCATCGAGATCTCCACGCACTTCAACCGCCGCGAGGTGCACATTCTCGGCCACTTCGTCGACCGCTCCGTCACCCGCCTCGCCAACTTCGACGTCGAGCTGAAGGCGTTTCGGGAGCAGCGCATGGCCCTGATGGTCGACAAGGTGAAGTCGCTCGGCTTCCCCGTCACGCTCGAGGCGGTGAAGGCCATCGCGGGAGGCGGCCACCTCGCGCGCCCCCACCTCGCGCGCTGGTTCGTCGAGGCCGGCATCTGCACCTCGACGCAAGAGGCCTTCACCCGCTTCCTCGGCGACGGAAAGCCCGCCGCCGTCGCCCGCTTCGACGTCACGCCCGACCAGGCGATCGAGCTCATTCACGCGGCCCACGGCACGGCGACCGTCGCGCACCCCGGCCCCACGCGCATCAACCGGCTCGAGCTCGGAGAGCTGAAAGCCATGGGCCTCGACGGCCTCGAGGTGCACCACAGCGATCACCCGCCGACGCAGCGCGAGCAGTTGCTCTCGTGGGCGCGCGAGCTCGACCTCGTCCCCACGGCCGGGAGCGACTTTCACGGCGAAAAGGTCGCTCCCGACCGGCACTTCGGCGCGGTGGGCATGGACCCGAAGGACCTCGAGCGCCTCGAGGCCCGCCGGACCTGAAGGTCCTCCGCAGACCGGCCTCGGTGGAGCGAGCTCAGGCGGCGGGCCGCTGCTCCGGGGTGATTGACCGGGTCACCTTCGCCCCGCGCTTCCACACCAGCAGATCGATCGTCCACGAGCTGTCGAGCGCGAGCAGCCGCTGCAGATCGTCGACCGTGCTCACCGGCGAGCCACCGACGCCGATGACGAGATCGTCGGCCTCGACCCCAGCCTTCGCCGCGGGAGACGCACGCCCGGCCTCGACGACCCGCACCCCACGGCCCTGCCCGACCTGCGCGGCCACGTCCGGCGCCAGCGTCTCGTTGCGAGCCGCGATGCCGAGGTACCGCCTGCGCACCTCGCCGCGCCGCATGAGGAGCCCCGCCACCCACGCCGCCGTGCTCGAGGGCACCGCGAACCCGATGCCCTGCGCGAACGGCAGCATCGCGGTGTTGACGCCGACGACCTGGCCCTTCACCGACAGCAACGGGCCTCCCGAGTTGCCGGGGTTGATGGCCGCGTCGGTCTGGATCAGGTTGTCCAGCGACGCGCCGTCTCGCCCCGGGAGCCGCCGCTCGAGCGCGCTGACGACTCCGAACGACACGCTGCGCTCGAAGCCGAACGGGTGCCCCAGCGCGATCACGACCTGCCCCACCTTCACCGCCGCCGCCTCGGCCAGCGACAGCACGGTCAGGTCCCGCCGCCCGGTCTTGAGCACCGCGAGATCGGTCGTCGCGTCCCGCCCCACCACCTCGGCTTCGGACACCTGGCCGTCCGAGAACCGCACCCGCACCCGCCCCGGCGCCTGGCGCACCACGTGCTCGTTGGTGAGCACGAAGCCGTCCGGAGTCAGGCCCAACCCGGTGCCGTTGCCGCGGCGGTGCTCGATGGCCACCACGCCGGGCGCGGCCTTCGTCACCAGCGTCTCGAGCTCGTTCGAGAACAGCTCGAGGGGACTCATCGACCCGCCGGCCTCACGCCCAGCGTCACCGCGAGCGTCTCGACCTTGCCCTGCCGCCACAGCGTCACCGGCACCTGCTGCCCGACGTGATCAGCCCGCAGATAGGCGGTCAGATCGTCCAGCGTCTTCACCGTGTCGTCGCCCAGGTGCAGGAGCGTGTCTCCGTACTGGATGCCAGCCGTCGACGCCGGCCCGTCCTTCTCCACCTTCGTGATGAGCAGGCCGATCTCTTCGCCGGTCGACTGCCGAACGTCGTCTGGCAACCGCACCGGCTGCATCTGTACGCCCAGGTAGCTGCGTCGCACCTCACCGTGCGCCTCGAGCTGCGCCACCACCCGCTTCACCGTCGCGCCGGGAATCGTGAGGCTCGCGCCGCGCAAGAGGCCCGTGCTGGTGAGCCCCAACACCGTGCCGTCGAGCGCCACCAGCGGCCCGCCAGAGAAGCCCGGGTGGTGCGGCGCGTCCGACTCGAGGTAGCGATCGATCGTCCCGCCCATCTGCGTGCGGAACGAGTTCTTCCCCGCCGCGCTGATGATCCCGCTGGTGGCCTGCACCGTCTGGCCAGGGCGCGCCAGCTTCAGCACGAGCTGGCCCACCTTCGCGTGCACGCCGTCGTGCACCTCGGTCCCCGGGAGCGTTCCATCCACCTCCAGCAGCGCCAGATCGGTCGACCGATCGACGCCCTTCACCCGCGCCTTCAGCGAGACGCCCTCGAGGCCGACGCTCACCTCGTCTCGAAACACGGCGCGCGCCACCGTGACGATGCGGTTGGGCGCGATGGCGAGGCCGCTGGCGGGGCCCCGACGGCCTCCCTCCACACGGACGACGCTCTTCCCGACGGACTCCACCACCTGCGACAACGCTTCGGACAGCTCAGGAGCAGACACTGGCATTGGGGTTCTTCCTCACGAGGACAGCGAGAGAACGGCTGTTGCTCGTGAGAAGCTACGCAGTGTCTGAAAACAGCAAACCCGCCATTCGGAGGAAAACCCTCCAAATGGCGGGCTGTTAGAACGACGGGTCGGACCTGGACTTACAGGTTGATGAGCCCGCGCCGGGCGGCCCGCACGACGGCCTCGACCCGCTTCTGAGCGTCCATCTTCTGCAGGATCGAGTTCACGTGGAACTTCGCCGTGTGCTCGCTGATCGAGAGGCGCCCGGCGATCTGCTTGTTCGACAGGCCCTCCGCCAACAGCACCAGCACCTCGTGCTCGCGCGGCGTCAGGTTGTCATCGACCGCGTGGCCCGACTCGATGCCGCTGCCGCCCGTCGATGACGCCGCGTTGAGCCAGCCGGGCTCGGTGACGGTGAGGCCCTTCTGCACGGCGGCGATGGCCACCTCGAGCTTGGCAGCCGAGGTCTCCCGGGGGAGGACGGCCTGGGCGCCCGCGGCGAGCGCGTCGGCGACCTGCTCCTTGCTCGCGAGCGCCAGCAGCGGGCGCTTGAGCTGGAGGTTCTTCATCTCGGCGAGCGCGCGCTGGGGATCCCGCGTGACGTCGACGACGATGACATCGGCCTGCGCAACCCGCGCGGCGATCTCGAGGTTGCTCTCGACCGGGCTCAAGATGAACCGATCGGTTTGTTCGGCCAGGGACTCAACGAGGCTGTGGTCGGCCTGAACCACGACTCGCAACGGCATGATCTGGGGAGGAAGTCCGCGCATGATGTCTCCACGGGTAACGCACCCTGTTCGATCGGCAACCACTGCCGATTCTTCAAGGACCGCCGCCGCCGCCCACCCTGACCCTCGACCCGTCACCTTCGAGGGGTGAAATGCTCGACTGCGTGATTTGGTTTCGCGGGTCCCTGTTCGCTTCACACTTCTTCAACCCTGCGCCACCCCCGCGAATTCCCTCGGGTGGCTCCATGACAAAGCGCTGATACTTCTCGTGGTGATGAGGGTGCGCGGGTCATTAGATGTCGGCCGTGCTCGATTTGATCCTCGTCGGGGGCGGGCTGGCCCATGGGCTGCTCGCGTGGAGGTTGCTGCAGACCCGCCCCGACGTGGCCTTCGTGGTGATCGAAGCCGGCCCCACCCTGGGCGGCAACCACACGTGGAGCTTCCACGGCACTGACGTGACGAAGGAGCAGCTCGAGTGGCTCTGGGTGCTCGCGGCGAAGAGCTGGCCCTCACACGACGTGATCTTCAAGACCGGCGATCGCCGCATCGGTGGCGGGTACCACTCGATCACGAGCGACGGCTTTCACTGGAAGCTGAAAGAGCGCCTCAAAGATCGGCTCCGCCTCAAGACGAAGGTGACGTCGCTGACGCCGACGAGCGTCACGCTGGCGAGCGGAGAGACGCTCGAAGCGAAGGCGGTGATCGACGGGCGCGGGTTCTCCCAAGCCCCCAGCTGGCCGTGCGGCTACCAGAAGTTCCTCGGCATGGACGTCGAGCTGACGACGCCCCACGGCCTCGAGGTGCCGCTGTTGATGGACGGGCGGGTCGAGCAGCACGGCGCCTTCCGCTTCGTCTACCTGCTCCCGTGGAACGACAAGCGCGTGCTGATCGAAGACACGTACTACGCGGACACGCCGGCGTTCGAGCTCGACGTGCTGCGCGCGCGCATTCGCCAGTACCTGGCCGAGCGCGGGCTCGAGATCGCCACGGTGCACCGCGAAGAGTCGGCCGCGCTGCCGATTCCGCTCACGGGCGAAGCGCCCACGCTCGAGGGCCCCACCCTCGGAGTCGCCGGCGGGTTCTTCCACGCCACCACCGGCTACTCCCTGCCGTTCGCCGCCGAGCTCGCCGACGAGGTGGCCAGGCGCCCGTCGTTCGACGCGGCCGAGCTCACGCCGTGGCTCCAGGGCCTCGCGCGCCAGCACTGGGCCTCTCAGGGGTTCTTCCGGCTGCTCAACCGCATGCTGTTCAAGGGCGCCGACCCGGACGAGCGCATTCGCATCTTCGAGTCGTTCTACCGGCACGACGAGCCGCTCATCGCCCACTTCTATGCGGGCCGGCTCACGAGCTTCGACATCGTCAAGGTGCTGGCGCGGGGCTCCCAGACGGTGCCGTTTCCGCGGGCGTTCAAGGCCTCGCTCGGCGTCGGGGTCTGACAGGCCCACGAGGCCCCTCGCCTTCGGGCCGTCTCTGAAGCCCGGCACTGCGGAGAGCGTACGCAATACGGCTCGCTCGGTGGCGCCTCCGGGGTTCAGCCGACCGGGCGGCGCGAAGCGCCTTCGTCAGGGCCACCCGCCGCAACGTTCGGGCGATCTGCACCTCGTCCAGCGTCTCGTCGGGCCTGCCCGCATCGCCGCGTTCAGCCGATCAGCGCCTCGTGGAGGGCCTTCGTCAGGGGCCTCGCCTGGCCGCGCGACGTGACGAGCGTCAGCTGGAGCGCCGAGCTCTGCAGCGCCACGACCGGCGCCGACAGCGACTGGGCGACTGCGAGCGCGCGGCGAACGACGAGGCCGTCGGCATGCAGGCCGGTTCCCACACAGGTGACGGTGGCCAGCTCGTCGAGCACCGAGACGGACGCGGGGAGCTTGCCTCGGAGGGCCTCGGGCCCATGGACGTCCTGCAGGGGCACCAGCACGAGCGTGCGGCCCGCGGTGTCGAACGCCACGCTCCGGGGCTTCACCTGGTTCGCGTCGAGCAGCTCGAGCAGGGTGTCGGGGCTCCCCGGCACGCAGAAGCCCCACACGTCGGCCTCGCACGTCACGCCCCGCACCCGGCCCTGCTCACCCGGCCTCGCCTCGATGCGCGTGCCGGTGCCCGTGGTGTGCGTCGACTTCGCGTGAATGACGACGCCGTGCTCGCGGGCGAACTCCACGGCCTGCGCGTTGAGCACCCTGGCGCCGGCGGTGGCAAGCTCCTGCATCTCTTCCGGCGAGAGGGACTCGAGCTTCTTCGCCGAGGGCACCACGCGCGGGTCGGCCGAGAAGATGCCGTCGACGTCGCTGTAGATCTCACAGTCGGCGTGCAGGGCCGCGGCGAGCGCGACGGCCGACGTGTCCGAGCCACCCCGGCCCAGCGTCGTCACCTCGCGGTTGCGCGAGACGCCCTGGTAGCCGGCGACGATCACCACCCGCCCCTGCGCCAGCGCCTCCTCGATGCGCGCGGGCTTCACCTCGACGATGCGCGCCTGGCTGTGGGTGTCGTCGGTGATGATGCCCGACTGGCTGCCGGTGAAGCTGATGGCGGGCACGCCGAGCTCCTGGAGCGCCATCGAGAGCAGCGCCATCGAGATGCGCTCGCCACACGTGAGCAACATGTCGAGCTCCCGGCGCGGTGGGTCGGCGCTGATCTGCTTGGCGAGCGAGAGCAGCTCGTCGGTGGTGTCGCCCATCGCCGAGACGACCACCACGAGCTGCCAGCCCTCGTCGCGCCGGGCCTTCACCCGCTGGGCGACCTTTCGAATCTTCTCGACGTCACCGACCGACGAGCCCCCGAACTTCTGCACGACGATGCGAGCCATGTGGCCTCCGGGACACGCGTTCTGGCGCGCCGCCTGTAGCCAATTGCAGGGGCCTCGCCAACGCGTCAGCGGGTCCGTCGAGGTCGAGGTCGCCAGCCACGAAAAAGGGGCTCCGGCGTGTGCCGAAGCCCCTGATTCAGGGTCCTTGTGGAGCTAAGCGGGATCGAACCGCTGACCTCCTGAATGCCATTCAGGCGCTCTCCCAGCTGAGCTATAGCCCCGTATTCACGATGTATTTCGGGCGAACCCGAAAGCGGCAGCGCTCCTACCGCCTTTTGACCGGCGGCGCCACTGACTTCGACGCGGCGGTCATTTTTTCCTGAAGGCGCTTGGCGATTTCGGCGCCCTCGGCGAGCAGATCGTTGATCGAAGCGTTCTGCGCCTGGATCTTCTGAGTCACCACCTCGAGCGCCTTGCGCACGGTGGTGAGGTTGTTGCCGAGCTGCAAGCGGCCCTTCGAGACCTCGGCCCACACGGCCTCGCCGAGATCGCGGTACGCGCGGTCCATGTCGCGCTCGAGCATGTTCGACGCCACCTTGGCCTGCGCCATGTGGGTGAGGTGATCGACCTGCTCGCGCAGGACCTGGAGCTGCATCTGCGCCTCGTCCCACGCCGCCTGGATCTGCTTCACGACCGCGTCGTTCGAGTTGGGCGCTACCGGCGGGGGCATCAGGTCACCTCAGGTGGAAGACAGACCGAAACGGTATCACCGCTTCACGAGCCGGGCACCGAAGAAGCCGCCTCCGTCGAGCCGGTGGGGCCACACGCGCAGGGCCGGCCCGTCGGCAGCGACGTCGGGGCGCGCGGCGAGGAAGCGCTCCACTACTGCCTCGTTCTCGTCCTTCAAGAGGCTGCAGGTGCCATAGACGATCACCGTGCCCGGCGACACCCCGCGGGCCACGGTGTCGAGGATCTCGAGTTGCGTCTTCGTCAGCTCGGCGACCTTCGCCTTCGTGAGCTTCCACTTCTGATCGGGCTCCCGGGCGAGCGTCCCGGTGCCGCTGCAGGGCGCGTCGATGAGGACGAGGTGCGCGAGGTCGAGCCGGGGCTCCTTCGGGAAGCTGACGTGACGGAGCTTGAGCTCGCCGGCGCGTGACTTCGCCTCGGCCAGCCGCTTCGCGGACAAATCGTGACCGTAGACGCGGCCCGTGGGACCGACCGCGTCGGCCAGAAAGATCGTCTTCCCGCCCGCGCCGGCGCACCAGTCGACGATCGTCTGCCCAGGCTGCGCCCGGCACAGGCCCGCGAGGAGCTGGCTGCCGAGATCCATCACCAGCAGGCGGCCCTCCTTCATCCACCGCGAGTCGAAGATCGCGCGCCCCTCGTCGGTGAGCTGAATGGCGTCTGGGCTCTCGTCACAGGCGCGCACGGGAAAGCCTGCCTGGAGCAACGTGGGAAGCAACTCGTCTCTCGACCCGTTGGGTCGCACCTTCATGGTGACGAAGGGCTCGCGGTTGAGCGCCTCGAGCACGGCCTCGAGCTCACCTTCAGGCGCGACCTCGGCGATGGCGGTGGCGAGCCAGGTCGGAAACGAGTGCTTCGCCGCGGCGCGATCGAGGGGGTCGTCGCCGAAGTCGAGCACGACGTCTTTCGACAGCGCCTCGCGCACCACCGCGTCGGGCATCGAGCGCGGCCGCACGGGGCCCGGCAGCCCCACCTCGACGAGTACCCGGTTCACGTCGGCGCCGGTGAAGTCGTGGCGCCACAGGGCGTAGCGGAAGATGGCTTGGTCCTCAGGCAGTGCGAGCGTCGACGGGGACCGGCCCCGGGCTTTGGCCGAGAGATCGAGCCGGCGCATGTGCCGTGACAGCTCGCGGACCGCGAAGGCCACGAAGCGGCGGTCGTTCCCGCCCAGCGAGGCGTGCTTCTGCAAGGCCTCCGAGATGGCGGCGCGCAGGGGCTTGCCCTTCAGCACCGCCAGGTGGGCCTCGATGACGGCCACCGCGCCCGGCTTCGAGGCCCTGCCGACGATGGGCCGCGGAGTGTCCATGGTGCGCGTGGCGAGGTGAGTGGCCCTCCCCGGACTCGAACCGGGACGCCTTTTGGGGGCGGCGGATTTTGAGTCCGCTGCGTCTACCAATTCCGCCAGAGGGCCAAGACTGCGTGTGGACGAAACGAGTAGCAGATTCCCGACCGTGGGGAAGCACCTTGTCGGGTGAAGGCTCCGTCGGCTACAGGCCCCCGCCATGCTGAACCTGGTGTACGCCCTCGTGGCCGGAATCGTCGTCACCGTCATCGTCAAGGTGGCGGGCTTCTCGCTCGTCGCCGGGCTGGTGCCTGGCACCATCGTCTTCCTCGGCGCCTACGTGGTGCTCGCCCGCCGCACCTTCGTCGAGGTGCAGCAGGTGATGGAGCAGGTGAAGAAGGAGTTCGAGTCGATGCCGCCCAACCCCAAGGAGCAGAAGGTTCGGGCCGAGAAGGCCGTGAAGCTCCTCGAGGCGGCGCTGCCGCTGGGCAAGAAGCAGTTCCTCGTCGAGAGCGAGCTGCACGCGCAGATCGGCATGATCCACCACCTCTTCAAGAACACCGAAGCCGCGATGGCCTCGTTCGCGAAGACGCAGCCGCGCAGCTACCTCGCGCGCGCCATGCAGGCGGCCATCTACTTCCAGCGCAAGGACTTCGAGGCGATGAAGCGCTCGTTCGAAGAGGCCGTGAAGCACGGGAAGAAGGACGGCATGGTGTGGGCCGCCTACGCGTGGTGCCTGCAGCAGAACAAGGACGTCGACGGCGCGCTCAAGGTGCTGTCGCGCTCGGTGGCCGAGAACCCGAGCGACGAGAAGCTGAAGAACGCCCTCACCGCGCTGCAGAACGACAAGAAGCTCAAGATGAAGGCCTGGGAGCCGATGTGGTGGCAGTTCGGCCTCGAGACGCCGCCCATGCAGCAGCCGATGTTCCAGGGCGGAGGCGGCCGCCGCGCCCGCTTCATGCGTCGCTGAAGGCCGTCACGTCGAAGGGCGGCTGAACGAAGCGCGCGCCCTGCTCCTTCTTGAACCACGTCCACTGCCGCTTGGCGTAGTGCCGCGTCTTCTGGGCAACGTCGGTGAGGGCTTCGGGCTCGGTCAGGCGTCCCTCGACGACCGCCAGCGCCTGCGCGTAGCCCACCGCGCCCATCGGCGCAGCCTCCCGGTAGCCCTTCGCCACCAATGCGCGCGTCTCGTCGAGCAACCCCGCGTCGAACATCGCCTTCGCGCGGCCGTTGATGGCCGCGTAGAGCGCCTCCCGTGGTGGGTCGAGCACCCACAGGCGGAAGTCATGGCGGGCGCTCTGGAAGGCGTGACGCTCGCGGTGCGCCGAGGCGGGCTCTCCGGTGAGGGTGTGGATCTCGAGCGCGCGGATGATGCGCACCCGATCCTTCACCGGCAGCCGTGCCGCCGTGACGGCATCAACCTCGCGTAGCCGGCCATGGAGTGTCTCGTCGTCGAGCTCCTCGAGTGACGCGCGCAGCACCTCGTCGCTGCCGGGCGCGGGCACGACGCCATGGAGCAGGATGCGGATGTACAGCCCCGTTCCGCCCACCACGACGACCCGCTTGCCGCGCCCCGTGATGTCGGCGATGGCCGAGTCCGCGAGCGCCTGGTACCGCGCCGCGCTGAAGCCCTCGAGGGGATCGACGCAGGACACGAGGTGGTGCGGGACCCGGGCGAGCTCGGCCGCGCTGGGCTTCGCGGTGCCGACGTCGAAGTGGCGATAGACCTGCTGCGAGTCGGCGTTGACGATCTCGGCGCCGAGCCGCTCGGCGAGCTCGATCGCGACGCGCGTCTTGCCGGACGCGGTGGGGCCCGCGATGACGTGGAGCGGAAGGCTCACTTGCTGGCGAGCGCGGCACCGATCTCTTTGTCCAGGATCGTGCTCGCGTCGTCGCTGTACCCGCGGTGCACGGACTTCACGGTGCCGTCGGGGCGAATGAGGAACAGCGAGGGGAGCGGGCTCTGCGCACCCAGCCACCGCCGCGCGACGATGTTGAAGCGGTCCTTCACCACCGGGAACGTCACTTTGTGGGTCTCGAGGAGCTCGGCCACCTTCTTCTGGCCGTCTTCCTCCTTGTCGATCGCGACCATCAGCACGCGCAGGCCCGAGGCCCGGTACTTCTCGGAGAGCGCCTGGAGGTACGGCATCTCTTTTTTGCAGGGCCCGCAGAAGCTGGCCATGAACGAGACGACGACGAGCTTCGCGCCCTTGTCCTTCGCCTCGGGCCCGGTGAAGCGCTCGAGGCCCAGCATGGTGCCGGCGGGCTCTCCGGCAGCGGCGGCGTTGTAGAGCGGCAACCGGAACGGCGGCGCGGGCCTATCGAGGGCGGCGAGCTCTTCCTGGGCGAGCGCGAGCGGCGCGGCGATGACGAGGGCGGCGGCGACGAATCGGAGCATGGTGGACCTATTCAAGGGCCATTGGGGTGGGCCCGTCGATGGGTTTGCGATCGAAAGCGCGGACTTCGACGACGGCGCCGCGGGAAAATTGATGCGTCCGTCGCTTCATGTGAGCGTATGTCCGACGATGCAGCCGTCGCTCGACCTGCAGCACGCCCTCTTCCGCCACCAGCAGCGGCAGATCGACGCGCTCGTGGCCGGGGCGTCGAAGGCGTTCAAGGCGTACGAGGCCCGGTATCGCCGCGCGAGCACGTCGTTTCGGCGCGTCATCCCGGTGGCCGAGGTGCATCGCCGCGTCGCGGCCGCAGACATCGTGCATGTGGGCGACTACCACACGCTTCGTTTCGCGCAGCGCAGCTACCTCGACCTGCTGAAGCATGCGCTCCAGACCGGCCGCCGCGTGGTGGTGGCGGTCGAGTTCGTCGAGGGGCGTCACCAACACGCGGTCGATCAATACCTCGCGGGCCGGCTGACGGACCGGGCGTTCCTCGACGAGATCGGCCACCCCTACACCGGGGCTTTCGACATCTGGCCGCACTTCAAGCCGATCTTTGAGCTCGCCCGGCTCCGGCGCCTCGAGGTGGTGGCCATCGACAAGCGCGCGAGCGGGCCGAAGTCCCTACCCACCCGAGACGCCTACGCCGCCCGACGCATTGCTGAGGCCGCGCGCGCCGACGATCGCCCGCTCGTGCTGGTGCTGATGGGCCAGTACCACGTCGCGCCCCAGCACCTGCCCGTGCACGTGACGAAGGCCCTGGGCCGGTGCGAGCGCCGCCAGCTCGTCGTCTTCCAGAACCCCGAGGGCGCCTGGTGGAAGCTGGCCCGCGCCGGCCTCGTCGATGGCGCCGATGCGCTCGAGCTCACCGACGACGTGCTCGCGATCTTCAACGCCTCGCCGATCGTCTGCCAACGCACCTTTCTGGACTACTGCGAGGCCGAAGCCGGAGACGCGCCCCTCGAGAACGGCGGCATCGGCGCGACCGTGCGCACGCTCGTCAAGGAGATCAGCCGCATCGTCGGCGTGCGCGTGAAGGAACCGCTGTCGAAGCTCGAGGTGCTCACGCCGAACGAGCTCGACGTGTTGGCCAGGCTCCAGCGCCGCGGCGGCTTCTCGCCGAAGGAGCTGGGCGAGCTGAAGCAGCACGTGCTGTCGGGGCAGAGCGCGTTCATTCCGCGCGCGCGCGCCATCTGGCTGGCCGGTTTCTCGCTCAACCATGCCGCCGAAGAGGCAGCGCACTTCGTTCGGTATTGCGCCGTGGGCTCGGCGATGGAGCAGTCTCGCCCGCGCGCCGATGCCTTCTGGGCGCGCTGCGTGGAAGAGGCGATCGCCTTCTTCGGCTCGAAGCTCGTCAACCCGCGGCGCACCTGCACCTCGTTGATGACGTGGTCGAGTCACTTCCTCAACGACACGCCGGGGTACAAGGCCACGGCGGCCTTCGTGCTCGCGCTGTCGAGCGCGTCGGACGTGCGGGTCGCCGACGTGAAGCGGTTGGTGCCGACGAGCCTCGAGCAGTTCACCGCGGTGACACACGCGCTCGGCTACCTGCTGGGCGAGGCGTTGTTCCAGGCGCACCGCACGGGGCGAATCGACAAGGCCGAGGTGCGCGCCCTCTTCACCGACCGGCTCGATGACGGCGCCGAGGCGTACATGCGATGGCTGGGCGTGGCGCGCCCGGCCTCGAGCGGTCGCAGACGCGCGGCGTAGCGGACCTTCCTCGTGACGTGCAGATTCAGCGCCACAGTCGCGTTCCAGCGGTGTCTCTTCGGGAGCGGAGCCGACGGCGCTCACACCGGGACGAGCTGCTGGGCGATCTTCTCGAGATCCGAGAGCGTCTGCACCGTCACCACCTGCGAGCAGCCCTTCTCGTAGACGAGCATCTCGCTGTCTCCGAAGCCCCAGTTCTGCCTCGGCTCCGTGCAGATCCACACCACCCGCTTCGCCTTGCGCTTGATGTCCTCGAGCGCCCACGCGTTCGCCGGGTTGTGGTTGTTGCGGCCGTCACCGATCACGAACACCGTCGTGCGACGCGTCACCGAGCCGAGGTAGCCGCGGGTGAACTCGGCCAGCGCGTGGCCGTAGTTCGAGTTCGACGCGAGCGAGATGACGTTCGACTGCGTCGCAGCGTCGATGGCCTCTTCGGGCTCCGCGTCCTTGAAGAAGCGCGTCACCTCACCCAGCTCGGACACGAAGATGAAGCTGCGCACGCGGGTGAAGAGCGACTGCAGCGTGAAGGTGAAGAGCAGCATCAGCCGCGAGGTGACACGAACCGAGTCCGAGACGTCACAGAGCACCATCACGTCGGGCCTCGCGGGCCGCCGGCTGCGGAACTGGGGCACCATCGGCACGCCGCCAGACGAGAGGTTTCGCCGCAGCGTGCGCCGGGGGTTCAGCTGCCCCTTCTTCTTCGAGCGCTGCCGGCGAATGAGCCGGGCCTTCAGCTTGTCGGCGAGCGCCCGCACGGAGCGCTGCGCCACCTCGAGCTCGGTGCGCGTGAGGAGGTGCAGCTGCTTGTCCTGCACCCCACCCTGCGACCGCTTGAGCCGCGCGGTGATCTGCCGGCCGGTCTCGGCGCGCGCGGCCTCTTCCACCTTCCGCATCGCCGCGCCGAGGTGCCGTGAGACGACCTCGACGCCCCGGGCCGACACGCCCCGCGCGTTCAGCTCGGCGTTGATCAGCTCGAGATCGGTGCGCATGCGCTCGAAGCCAGCGCCCGAGAGCAGTCGACGGCTGTAGAAGCCCGTCTGGAGCGCGTTCTGCACCCGCGAGAAGTCGAGCTGCAACGTGGCCTGGCGAAACAGGTGCGCGAGCCGGCCCCGATCGCCCTGCATCGCCGCCTGTGTCAACGGCGAGAGCTGACCGGCGAGGTGCTCGAGCATCCACACGATCATCTTGAGCTCGTCGCCCTCGAGCAGGCCCTCCTCCTCGATGCGCTGGGCCAGGGAGCGGTCGAGATCCTGCAGCATCTTCACCGCGCCGGTGAAGAACAGCTCGAACGCCTTGTCGAACGTCGGCACCTCGGACGCGCGCTTGCACAACGTCGCGCGCAGCGTGGCGCGGAACCGCTCGGAATCGTCGACGCCGGTGGCGGCGAGCGCCTCGACCGCGTCGCGCGTCTCGGTCAACGCCACCTTCAGGCCGTTCTGCCGGAGCACCTCGACGAACTCGACGACGCGCGTCTCTATCATGGCGCGGCGTCCCCACGGCTGAACGCCATCACCACTTCGATGTGCTTCGTCTGGGGGAAGAGATCGAACAGGCGCACCGTGCGGGGCACGAAGCCGTGCGCCACCAGATCGGCCGCGTCGCGCGCCAGCGAGCCGGGATCACACGCGACGTAGACGACCCGCGACACGAGCAGCCGCGACGCCCAGAGCCCCACGCCGGGCGCCCCGGTTCGCGGCGGGTCGAGCAGGAGCCGATCGAACCGCTCGGACTCCTTCGCGAGGCCCTCGGCGATCGTCTCGCACGCGCCCTGGACGAAGCGCACGTTCGTGAAGCCCTGCTTGCGCGCCGCCTGCTGCGCCAGCGCGACCGACACCGTCGACGACTCCACCGCCAGCACCGACCGCGCCGCCGCCGCGAGCGGGAACGTGAAGTTGCCGTTCCCCGAGTACAGCTCGAGCACGGCATCGTCGGGCCCGGGTTCGAGGGCCTGGAGCGCGTGCTGCACCAGCGGCCGGTTCACGTCGGCATTGGCTTGCGCAAAGCCGTCAGGCCTGTGCAGCACCCCGGCGTCTTCGAGCACCGGGTCGCCGATCAGCTCCGGGTTTCCCTTGCCCTGCCCCGGCACCAGCACCACGCCCTGCACCACCTCGTCGCGCACCAGCTGCTCCGCGACCTCGCGGTGCCTGGGCCGCAGCGCGCCCTTCGCCATCAACGCGAACGCGACCTGGCCGGCCACCTCGAGCAGGTGCACCTCGTCGACGTCCTTGAGCGCGCTCCCCAGGGCATCGGCGAGCTCGCCGGGCAACGACTCGAGCGGCGGCGTGAGCGCGGGACAGAGATCGACCTCGACCTGCGTGTGGCTGCGCTTGCCGAAGAAGCCCAGGCGGCCCTTCACGGGGTGCAGCACCGCGCGGCGCCGCGTGTTGTACGGCAGGGGCGACGTCACCATCGGCAACAGCTCGTACGCGTCGGGGCCGAGGCCCGCGAGGTGCCCGAGCGTCGACACCACGATGCGCGTCTTGTGCTCGGCTTGAGCCTCCTCGGTGAGGTGCATCCAATCGCAGCCGCCGCAGGTGTCGGCCAGCGGACACAGCGGCGCGCGCCGGCCCGGCCCCCCGGAGAGCACCTGGAGCACGTCGCCGCGCAGCACCTTGCCCTGCTCGAAGACGTCGGCGAGCACCCGATCGCCCGGCACCGCGCCGGAAACGAAGACGGCGCGGCCTCCGACTTCGGCCACGCCGTCACCCGACTTCGACAACCGCTCGATGGAGAGCTCGAGGCGCCGCAAACGTCACTTCTTCGTCGGCTTCATGTCCGGCAGCTCGGCGCGCAGCCGGTCGACGAAGCGCTCGAGGCGCGCCCGCTTCTCGTCGTCGACGTCGATGAACTCGATGCCCATGCCCGACATCTGATCGGACTGCGGGTCGTGCGGCTGCACGCGAATGACGCGGCCGGTGAGGTCGAACGGGAACGCGGCGTCAGGGAGCGAGATGATGAGCCGCACCACGCTGCCCACCGAGAGCGGGTTGCGGGTGTTGATGAAGATGCCTCCCCGGCTGATGTTGACGGCCCAGTCGGTGATGAAGCCGTCGACGGTGCGGTAGGCCACGAGCAGCTCGTGCTGCAGGCGCTCGGCCTTCCGGGCGGGGGTCGGCGACGGCGCAGGCTTGGGAGGCTTGTCAGGCATGGTGCGGCGAACCTTACACGGTCAGGGCGTCGAGGTGATTCGCAACGTGCATCGCGTGCACCGCCTCGTAGGCCGCCTTCGAGACGACGCCGTAGGCGAAGTGCGGGGCGACCGGCCCCTGATGGGCTTCGAAGCGCGCGATGGCGGCCTCCAGCGTCGAGAGGCCCCGGGCCGCGTCGAGCGACGGCTCAGGCGGAGGCACCCCCGGCACCGGCGCGTTCGTGTCGTGGCGCATGAAGCCCTGCCGCAGGAACTTCCCCAGCACCATCGGCCCGATGAGCTTGCGCACGAGCCACGCCGAAGGCTTCGGGTAGCCGTCGATGGAGCAGTCGATCGACTGGGCGCAGTGGGCCATCGCCGCGCCGACCCCGGAGGGCGCCGAGGCCGCCAGCGCCCGTGCTTCGGCCAGCGCCGCCCGCAACGTCGAGAGCTTTCGCGGCGCGCTCACAGCACCATCGTCTTGAGGTCCGCGGCCACCTTGAGCTTCGGCCCGGTGAGCTTCTGCACGGACTCGACGGTCTCTCCCGGCGCGAGCTCCTTCAGCGTCAGGCCGTCGGCGCCGATGTCGATCCACGCGAGGTCGGTGCAAATGGCGTTGATGCAGCGCTTGCCGGTGAGCGGCAGCTGGCACGCGCTCAAGATCTTGTGGCCGCCCTCTTTGGTGGCGTGCTCCATGGCGACGATGACGCGCCTGGCGCCGACCGCGAGATCCATCGCGCCGCCCATGCCCTTCACCATCTTGCCGGGGATCATCCAGTTCGCGAGGTCGCCGAACTCGGACACCTCCATCGCGCCGAGCACCGCGAGATCGATGTGCCCACCGCGGATCATCGCGAAGCTGGCCGCCGAGTCGAAGTAGGCCGCGCCGGGCAGCGCCGTGACGGTCTCCTTGCCGGCGTTGATGAGATCGGGATCCTCCTCACCCTCGAAGGGGTACGGGCCGGTGCCGAGCATGCCGTTCTCGCTCTGGAGCACGACCTCGACGCCCTTCGGAATGTAGTTGGGGATCAGCGTCGGCAGGCCGATGCCGAGGTTGACGTAGAAGCCGTCGCGGAGCTCCTTCGCGACGCGCATGGCGATCTGCTCACGGGTCAAGGGCATGACGGGCTCGTTCAGTTCAAGAGGGACGGGGGCGGACCGTGCGACGCTCGATCCACTTCTGCAGGCCAGACGACTGGATGACGCGCTTCACGTAGACCGACGGCACGTGCACCTGATCGGGCTCGAGCTCACCCACCGGCACGATGTGCTCGGCCTCGACGATGGTGACCTTCGCGGCCATGCACATGAGCGGCGAGAAGTTGCGCGCCGTCTTGCGGAAGACGAGGTTGCCCCAGGCGTCGGCCTTCCACGCGCGCACGATGGCGTAGTCGGCCTTGAGCGGCGCCTCGAGCACGTACTCGTGGCCGTCGATGACTCGCACCTCTTTACCCTTCGCGACCTCGGTGCCGACGCCCGTGCGCACGAAGAACCCGCCGATGCCCGCGCCGCCGGCCCGAATTCGCTCCGCCAGCGTGCCCTGCGGGTTCAGCTCGACCTCGAGCTCGCCGGAGAGGTACTGGCGCTCGAACTCCTTGTTCTCGCCCACGTAGGACGAGACCATCTTCTTCACCTGCTTGTTCTTGAGCAGCACGCCCAGGCCGAGCTCGGTGGTGCCGCAGTTGTTCGAGATGATCGTCAGCCCCTTCACGCCCTTGCGGTGCAGCGCCGAGATCAGGTTCTCGGGGTTGCCGCACAGGCCGAAGCCGCCGGACATGAGGGTGACGTTGTCGGGAATGTCTTTGACGGCCTCGTCGGCCGAAGCGACGACCTTGTTCATGGGCGGCGTTCTTTCCGAGGTTGGCCACGATGACAACTGCTTCCACCGGCGGGACTCGGTGCTGTGCGTCGAAGGTGCGCCAACGGGCACGTGCACCCCAGCGGCGCGTCGACGGACGCGATGCGCCGAACGGTCCACCCCCACGCCACTGACGTCGTCGTCCGGTGAGGTCTCGCCTTGCGTCGGGCGACCCTCGACGACATGAGGGCGCCATGGCGTGGCATGCGGTGCCGGTCGAAGAGGTGCTGGCGAAGGTGTCCTCGGCCGAAGGGGGCCTGAGCGACGCGGAAGCAGCGAAGCGGCTGGCGGCCGACGGCCCCAACCGGCTGACGGCGCGCGGTGGCGCGAGCTGGGTGAAGAAGCTGCTCGAGCAGTTCATTCAACCGCTGGTGGTAGTGCTCATCGGGGCGGGCGTGCTCTCGGCCGTGCTCGGAGACTTCGTCGACGCAGCGGTCATCGGCGCCGTCGTCGTCGCCAACGCGCTCCTCGGGTTCTTCCAGGAGCACCGGGCCGAGCAGGCCATCTCGTCGCTCGGCCAGACGCTCGTCACCGAGGCCACCGTCGTTCGCGAGGGGAAGGCCCGCCGGGTGCCGAGCGCGGACCTGGTGGTGGGCGACGTGGTGGCGCTCCAGTCGGGCGACACGGTGCCGGCCGACCTCCGACTCATCAGCGCGAAGGATCTCGAGGCCGAAGAGGCCGCGCTCACGGGCGAATCGGTGCCCTCCGAGAAGTCGCTGGCGCTCCTGCCAGAGAACACCGTGCTGGGAGATCGGAAGAACCTGGCCTTCGCCGGCTCGGCCATCACCTGGGGCCAGGCCCGGGGCGTGGTGGTGGCGACGGGCGATCGCACCGAGGCGGGCCGCATCGCCACCCTCATGGCGAACACCGTCGCGCTCGAGACGCCGCTGACCCGCCGCATCGCGCAGCTCTCGAAGCTGCTGGTGTGGGTGATTCTCGGTGTGGCCGCGGCGTTGTTCCTGCTCGGCCTCGTCCGCGGGCAGCCAGCCGCCGACACGTTCAACGCGGCCGTGGCGCTGGCGGTGGGGGCGATTCCCGAGGGGCTGCCGGCCGCGGTGACGATCGTCCTCGCGTTCGGCGTCTCGGCGATGGCGAAGCGACGGGCGCTCATCCGGCGGCTCCCGGCCGTCGAGACGCTGGGCAGCACCACCGTCATCTGCTCGGACAAGACGGGCACGCTGACGCAGAACCAGATGACGGTGACGACGCTGGTGACGACGGGCCACACCCACCACGTCACCGGTGTGGGGTTCGAGGCGAGCGGCCACGTGGAGCGGGACGGCGTGGCCTTCGCACCAACGCCCGAGACGCCGGTCTTCGAGGCGCTCCTGGGGGCCGGGCTCTGCTGCGACACCCGGCTCGTCTGGAGCGGTGACGGGGTGAAGGTCGAGGGCGATCCCACCGAGGCGGCGCTCCTCGTCGCCGCGGGGAAGATCGGCCTGACGACCGAGCGCCTCGCGCGCGAGCACCCGCGCGTCGACGTGGTGCCGTTCGAGTCCGAGCACATGTACATGGCCACGCTCAACCGCGACGCGAAGGGCCGCGTCACGGCGTGGGTGAAGGGCTCGTCAGACGCGCTGCTGGGCAAGTGCGTCGAGGCGCTGCGCGACGATGGCTCGACCGGGGCCTTCGACGCAGCCGCGGTGCACACGCAGGTCGACGCGCTCGCGAGCCGGGGCCTGCGGGTGCTGGTGCTGGCCCGGCGACGCATGAGCGAGGCGCACGTCGATCTCACGCACGCCGACGTCACCGGCCTCACCTTCGTCGCCCTCGTCGGCATGGTGGACCCGCCCCGGCCCGAGGCGAAGGACGCCGTGGCGAAGTGCCGGGCCGCCGGCATTCAGGTGAAGATGATCACGGGCGATCACGCCGTCACCGCGGCGGCGATCGCCGACGAGCTGGGGCTCGAGGGGGCCCGCTCCGAGACGGGGCGCCTCAAGGCCGTGACCGGCGCGGAGCTGTCGACGATTCCCGAGGCCGAATGGCCGGCGCTCGCGGAGCAGGTCGCCGTGTTCGCCCGCGTGGCGCCGGAGCAGAAGCTCCAGCTCGTGCGCGCGCTCCAGACGAAGGGGCACGTGGTGGCGATGACGGGAGACGGCGTCAACGACGCGCCCGCGCTCAAGCAGGCCGACATCGGCGTGGCCATGGGGAAGAACGGCACCGACGTGGCGCGCGGCGCGGCGGCGATGATCCTCACCGACGACAACTTCGCGACGATCCAGGCCGCGGTCGAAGAGGGCCGCGGCGTCTACGACAACCTGGTGAAGTTCATCGCGTGGACGCTGCCGACGAACGGCGGCGCGGGGGTCGTGCTGCTCCTGGCGATGCTGCTGGCGACCGATCTGCCGGTGCTCCCGGTGCAGCTCCTCTGGGTCAACATGGTGGCGGCCGTGCTGCTCGGCCTCACGCTCGTCTTCGAGCCGCGGGAGCCCGGCCTCATGACGCGCCCGCCGCGCCCGGTGAACTCGCCCATCCTCGACCGGGCGCTCATCATCCGCACGGCGCTCGTGTCGGCCGTCATGGGGGCCGCGGCGTTCGGGTTGTTCGAGTTCGCAGAACGGAAGGGCCTCACGCTCGCACAGGCGCGCACCATCGCCGTCAACACCATCGTGATCGTCGACGTGGGCTACCTGTTCGCCTGCCGGAGCCTGCGCCTGCCGATGTGGCGCATCGGGTTCTTCTCGAACTGGTGGGTGTGGGGCGGCGCGCTCGCGATGCTGGTGGTGCAGCTGACGTTCACGGAGCTCGGGGTGATGAATCGGCTCTTCCACACCGAGCCGCTGCCGCTCGAGTGGTGGCTCATTCCAAGCGTGGTGGGGCTCGCCGTGTACGTATTGGCCGAGCTGAAGAAGGTGCTGACCCGCACCTGAACGACGCCTCGGCGCCCTGCGAGGAACGACAGCCGCGTGACTGCGACGAGACGCGTCTTGCACCTCACGACTCGCTCAACGGGGCCGGATCTCCGAGTGTGAAGGCGGGAGCGCGGTCGCGCAGCTGCATCGAGGTGAACGTAGGAGAAACAGGGCGAAGGGACTCACACCCGATGCGGCGGGCGCTGGATACGACACGAGCCGCCCCGGCGGTACCGGAGCGGCTCGCCCGAACGTCAGCCCCTGGGGGCGTCAGCGCTCGACCATCAGCGCGATGCCCTCACCGCCGCCGATGCAGAGCGAGGCCACGCCGCGCTTGAGGTTGTGGTCCTTCATCGTGTGCAGCAGCGTCACCAGCACGCGCGCGCCCGAGGCGCCGATGGGGTGACCGAGCGCCACCGCCCCGCCGCGCACGTTCACCTTCGACGGATCGAGCTTGAGCAGTTGGTTGTTGGCGATCGACACGACGGCGAACGCCTCGTTGATCTCCCACGTCTCGACGTCGGCGGCCGACTTGCCGGTCTTCGTGAGGAGCTTCGAGATGGCGTCGGCCGGGGCGATGGTGAACTCGACCGGCTTGCGCGCCGCCGCGGCGTGTCCGGCGATCTTCCCGAGGATCGGCAGGTTCAGCGCTTTGGCCTTGTCAGCGCTCATCACCACGAGCGCGGCCGCGCCGTCGTTGATCGACGAGGCGTTCGCGGCGGTGATCGTGCCGTCCTTCTTGAACACGGGCTTCAGGCCGGTGATCTTCTCGGGCTTCGCGTTCTTCGGGCCCTCGTCCTCGAGCACCACGAGCGCATCACCCTTCTTCTGAGGCACCGAGACGGCGGCGATCTCGTTCTTGAAGAGGCCCTCCTTCTGCGAGCGGATGGCGCGGTTCGTCGACTCGACCGCGAACTCGTCCTGCGCGGCGCGTGAGATCTTCATCGAGTCGGCGCACTGCTCGGCACACAGGCCCATGTGAATGTTGTCGTACGCGTCGGTGAGCCCATCGAGCACCATCGAGTCCTTGAACTCGACGTGGCCCATGCGGGCGCCGCCGCGCAGCGCGTGTGAGAGGTACGGGGCGTTCGACATCGACTCCATGCCGCCGGCCACCACCACGTCGGCGTCACCGAGGGCGATCGCCTGGTACGCGTTGACGACGGCCTGCAGGCCCGAGCCGCACACCTTGTTGATCGTGACCGCCGGCGTCCCGTCGGGGAGCCCGGCGAAGCGCGCCGCCTGCCGCGCCGGAGCCTGTCCGACGCCCGCCTGGAGCACGTTGCCCATGAAGACCTGGTCGATCTGCTCCGGCTTGAGGCCCGCGCGCTCGAGCGCCGCCTTGATCGCCACTGCGCCCAGCTCCGGCGCCTTGAGCGACGCGAGCGCGCCCTGGAAGGCGCCGATGGGGGTCCGCGCTGCACCAACAATCACCACGTCTCGAGCCATGTGTCTCTCCTCGGTGTCACAGGCGGCCGCCTGCCCTGGTCGAAGCGCTTGTCTCGCCACCGTGCGGACGAGTCAAGGGAACCAACCCGGCCGCCTGGCCCGGCGCACGAAACCGTGGCGCGGCGAGGTTTCGCCCGGCTCCGTCAGCGAGCGGTCGCGAGCGGGCCGGTGGGGACGGCCCGGTAGAACGGCACCGGGTTTCGGCGATCGGCACAGCCGGCGATGCGTTTGCTGCACCGGCCCTTCGCCGCGGGGCCGTCATCGGGCACCCGCCACTGGAGCGCTGCGGCGAGCGACCGGTCCTGCACCGCCTTTGGCGCGCCGAGCTGCATGAGGGCGAGCGCCTGCACCCGCAGACAGTCCGCGTCACGAGGGAAGAGCGCGATGCCCCGTTGCGCGGCGGTGAGGGCCTGGGCGTATCGACCGGCGCTCGCCTCGGACATGGCGAGCTGCTGCCACACCGTGACGTCTTCAGGCGCCAGCGCGGCGGCCTGCGCATAGGCCTCGGCAGCGAGCGGCCAGCGCCACACCTGCGCGTAGAGATCGCCGCGCGTCTTCCAGGTGGCCGCGGTCTGTCCAAGCCGGGCCTCGGCCTCAGCGAGGAACGCGAGCGCAGCGTCGGTCTGACCGCGCTTGCCCGCGATCGACGCGAGTCCCCACAGGGCCCGCCCCTCCTCGGTCTTCGAGGAGGCGAGCGCGCGGGCCTGGGCGAAGCCCTGCTCGGCGTCTCCGAGGTACTCCTGGAGCGACACCGACAGCGCCAGCGCCCGACGCCACGCCGCGTCGAACCCCAGACGGGTCGACCCGTCGAAGGTGAGCGTCTGGCTCGCCACTACCGTTCGAGGCGCCTCGACGCACGGATCGAGCCGCTGCCCGAGGAAGGTGTCCGCGGCCTCGAGGAACGCCCGGCCCCGATCGGTCGCGGCATCACGGCACGCGAGCGCGCCGAGCTCCGGCAGGCGCGTCTGGTGCACGACGCGCGCGCGCACCGAGAGCGGCAGCTCCGTGGGGGCGAGCGAGAGCGGCACCTCGAAGCCGATGCGAACGGCCCGTGCGTCACGAGCCGGCACGGTGTGGTTCCACACGGCGCTGACGAACTTGTGCGTCTGCCGTTCGTGCACCGGCTCTCCGGTGACGTCGACCACCTCGGCGCGCAGCTCATGTCGATCGGCCACCGCGAGCACGCGCCCGGTCGCCGAGACGAGCTCCACCTCGAGCCGCGTGCCCTGGTTGTCCATCACGCTGCCGGGGAACCGGTGCCCCACCCGCTCGTTGAAGACGACGACGTCGACCTCGAACGCGGCGCCGCCAGTCAGGGGCAGCGCGGCCGGTACCTCGATGAACGGCCCCTCGCGCAGCCGGGCTCCGGCGATCTCGACACGCACCGAGTCCTTCAGGAAGGCCTGCACCCGGCGCACCGTGTCGGCGTCGCCACGCATGGCCGCCAGCGTGGTGTGAGAGCCGAGGAAGCGGTGCGAGGTGATCTTCCCCTGCTTCGCGGCCACGTCGCCCAGCACCGCGTCTTCTTTCGGCATGTGGCAACCGCGGCAGTCCTGCGGCGTCACGGCGTCGGGACGCTCGGCGGTCGAGTGGTTGAAGGCCGACTTCTGCCAGGCCCCGAAGTCGTCCATGCCGAAGAAGGCTGACGCGTTGCCCGTCTGCTCGCCGAGGAACGACCGGTGGCAGCCCGCGCAGAGCTGGGCCGTGCGCAGGAGCGGGCTCACCATGCGCTCCCGATGGTTCTTGACCGTCGCTGCCTCGATCGTCTCGGGCAGGGCCGAATCACTGCGCAGCGTGAGGCTGCCGTTGCCGTCGAGGGTGGCGTGGGTCGCGCTGTGGCAGCTCGTACAGCTCACGCCGGCGTGCGCCCTGGGATCGGCTGGGGCGATCGGCCGATCCATACCACCCGAGGTGAGCAGCGCGAGATCGTGGCAGCCCGCGCACATGCGGGAGGCCGAGAACCCCACCTCACTGCGCGTGCGCTCGACGGCCACGCGGTACAGCGGGTTGTTGAACGACGCGAAGGCGTGCGCGCTCGCCTTCCACTGGGCGGCGACGTCGAGGTGACAGGAGCCGCAGACCTTCGCGTCGTCGTGGCTCGCCGAGGGCGCCGTGCCCTTCGCGTCCTGCACCAGGAGACCGGGAGCCCATGGGGAGCGGTCCTCCGGGAGCACCGGCTCGGCCGCGACGACGAGAGCGAGGAGGAGCGCAGTCATGCGATCACTTGCTGACGAGGTTCACCGGCTGGCCGGCGCGCTGCTTCTTTCCAGACACACCGAGCTCCGACACGGGGCTCTCGGTGAACGTTCCCAGCTCCTTGCCGCGGGGCGCAAAGGCCGTGTCCTGAGCGGCGAGCGGCGGCGGACGGCCGCCCTGCGGAGGCCCACCCCAGCGGCCACGCACCGGGTTCGAGCAGGCGATGGGGCCCGTCCAGGGGTACCGGATGGCGTAGCGCCCCTGGAACTGGTTCGAGCCGTACGCCACCGCGCCCTGCTCCAGGGTGGTGCCGTTGGTCAGAAACTCGCGCCCGCCGGCGATGGGCGGCGCAGCCTTGAAGATGAGATCTTCTCCGAGCGAGCTCTTGTCGTAGCGGGCGTGCAGCCGGGTGAGGACGAAGCCCCAGGCGCCTCGGCCGTTCGAGTGCCGGTACCGTACCTGGTTCTGCGCCTGGTCGATGTACGACTTCACCGTGGCGAGGTCCTGCGGGTCGAGCTTGTCGGCGTTCTTCACCTCGATCTCGGGCACCACCCAGCTCGCGCCGTCGAGCACGTCGAGCCCCAGCGTGAGCAGATCACCCTCGTCGAGCGCCGGCGTCGGACAGGGGTCGCACGTGCTCGAGTCCCACGCGTACTCGATGACGACCGCCTTCGGGCTCCTGGCCACCGTCTTGTCGTAGAGCGACGCGTAGAACGGCCCGAACTCGTTCTTCGTCGAGGGCACGAGATCGATGTTCGTGGGGATCGTGACGTTCGGGTAGTTCGCCACCTCGTAGCGCTGCCCGCGCGCCAGCACGTGGACGATCAGGTCCTGCTTGTCCTTCGCGTTGATGAGGCCGAGGCGCACCGGCAGCTCGAAGCGCTCGGAGTCGTAGTGGAAGCGCAGCGGCGACAGCTTCGCCATGCCCTGCTCAAAGGTGACCTTCTTCGCGTTCACGCGCGCGACGAAGAACTTCATGCCCTGCTGGATGTAGGGACGGAACAGCGGCTCGGCCCCCTCGGGGATCTTGTACTTGCTGTCCCGCAGGTAGCGATCGAGCCCCAGCGCGTCCTTCGCGGAGAGGATCACGATCTCGTACTCACCCACGTCGAACTTCGCCTCGATCGTCACGCCGTAGTCGGCAGGCGCCGCCATCTCGGGCGCGGGTGCAGGCGGTGGCATCGGGCCCGCGGCCCGCATCGACATACGCTTGACCGGAGCAGGGACGTAGCAGGGGTCCTGCTCCCAGTACTCGACGAGCCTGGGCGCCGAGAGCGTGTCGACCTTCGTGAAGACGGCCTTGCTGAGCGTCTTCACGTTCTCCTTCTGGAGCACCACCGGCACCGGCACCACCATGGCGAAGTCTTCCGCCGGGCCCTGGTAGTTGTTCTGCATCGACAGCACCGTGCGCGTGCCGCTGCGCATCAGCACCACCTGGCTGGCGTTGTTGAAGAGCTCGGCCCCGCCACCGGCCACGTAGAAGCCACAGAACGCGTGCGCGCTGAGCGCCGCCGTCATCGTCACCACCGCTGCCAGGATTCGCATCGTCGCGCCCCTCACTTGAGCCCCACCGGCCGGCCGGCCAGCGCCTTCTTGCCACGGACCCCCAGCTCACTGACGGGGCTCTCGACGAACGCGCCCAGGTCCTTGTCGCGGCGGCTCTCGACCGCGCGCTCGAGGGGCACCGGCCTGGCGCCACCGCCGTTCGGGTTCGCGCCCCACCGGCCCCGCACCGGGTTCGAGCAGGCGATCGGGCCCGTCCACGGGTACCGAATCGCGTAGCGGCCCTGGAACTGGTTGGTTCCGTAGGCGACCGCGCCCTGCTCGAGCTTCTCACCGTCGGTCAGGAACTCGCGGCCGCCAGCGATGGGCGGCGCAGCCTTGAAGACGAGGTCTTCACCGAGCGACTTCTTGTCGTACCGCGCGTGCAGTCGCGTCACCACGAAGCCGCGCCAGTTCACGCCGCGCATCTGGCGGTTGAGGCTCTGCTGGGTGACATTGTTCACCGCCTGCGAGACGTAGCGCTGCTCCGGCTCGGGCAGGTCCGCCAGGTTCTTCACCTCGATGGTGGGCGACACCACGGACGACGCGGCGCCGTCGATGACGTCGAGCCCGAAGGCGACCAGATCGCTCATCGAGAGCGCCGGCGTCGGACACGGATCGCAGCTGTTCGCGTCCCACGCGTACTCGGTCACCACCGCGCCCTTCCCCTTCGCCTGCGTCTTGTCGAACAGCGAGGCGTAGAACGGCCCGAACTCGTTCTTCGTCGACGGGACGAGATCGATGTTCGTCGGAATGGTGACGTTGGGCAGGTTCGCGACCTCGTAGCGCTGCCCCCGCGCCAGCACGTGGACGATGAGATCCTGCTTGTCCTTCGCGTTGATGAGGCCGAGCCGCACCGGCAGCTCGAAGCGCTCCGAGTCGTAGTGGAAGCGCAGCGGCGACAGCACCGCCTTGCCTTCAGCGAACGTCATCTTCTTCGAGTTCACCTTCGCCACGAAGAACTTGAGCCCCTGCTGGATGTACGGGCGGAAGAGCGGCGCCGCGCCGGCGGGGATCTTGTACGAGTTGCGCTCGAGCCAGCGCTCGAGGCCCAGCGCGTCCTCGGCGGAGAGGATCACGATCTCGTACTCACCGACGTCAAACTGCGCCTCGACCGTCACCCGATCATCCATGTCTGCCCGGGCGCCCATGCCTGCCATCGACTTCGCCGCTGGGCGCGGCATCGCGCGCTCCTCGGCCTCGTAGCTTCGCGTTGGGCGCGGGCAGGGGTCCTGCTCCCAGTACTCGACGAGCCGTGGCGCCGAGAGCTTGTCGATCTTGTCGAACACGCTGCGGGCGAGCGTCTTCACCTGCTCCTTCCGGAGCACCACCGGCACGGGGATCACCATCGCGAAGTCCTCCGGCGGGCCCTGGTAGCTGTTCTGCATCGACAGCACCGTGCGCGTGCCGTTGCGCATCAGCACCACCTGCGTGGCGTTGTTGAAGAGCTCGGCGCCACCGCCAGCCACGTAGAAGCCACAGAACGCCGAGGCTGGCGCTGAGCCGAGGAGCACCGAGAGCGCGACTGCAGCACGGACCATGACTTCCTCCAGAGTGGGAAGAGCGCGACTGTACCCACTCACTCGCGAAGCGGTGGAACGAACGCGGCCGCCCAGCGGTTCCGACTCAGGGCGTCACGGCAGGCTTCGCCCGCGTCGAGAGCCCCGCGCCAGCCTTTCGGCCCTTCAGCTCGAGCTCCGGCACCGGGCTCTCGACGAGCCTGTCCAGCTTCGCGTCACGACGGGTGAAGGCCGTGTTCGTCGCCGACGCGGCCGTTCGCCCGGCAGGGCTCGGGTCGTCCTCTTCGTTCTTTCCAGGCTTCCCGCCCCACACCCCCCACATGGGGTTCTTGCAGGTGGCCTTGCCGGTCCACGGGTGGCGAACGGCATAGCGGGCCTGAAAGGCATTCGACGGCGCTGGCACGGCGCCCCGCTCGAGCCCCTCCTCGCCCGTGAGGAACTCGCGGCCGCCGGCGATGGGGGGCGCGGCGCGGAACACGAGATCTTCTCCGAGCGAGTCCTTCGTGTACCGCGCGTGGAGGCGGGTGATCACGAAGCCCCCGGCCCGGCCGCGTCGCTCGGTCAGGGCGCGCAGCTGACGCTTGGCGTTCTGCAACAGCGGCTCGAGGCGGCTGCGCTGCTCCGGCGTGAGCTTGTCTGCGTTCTTCACCTCGAGCTCGGGCTCGACGTACTCCGAGGGGCCGTCGATGACGTCGAGCCCCAGTTCGATCAGCTCGCGCTCGGCCAGGGGCGGCGTCGGGCAGGGGTCGCAGCTCGTGGCGTCCCACGCGTACTCGGTGACGACGGTGCCCTTCGCCTTTGCCTGCGTCCTGTCGAAAAGCGACGCGTAGAACGGCCCGAACTCGCTCTTCGCCGACGGCACGAGATCGACGTTCGTGGGAATGGTGACGTTGGGCGCGTTGGCCACCTCGTACCGCTGGCCGCGCGCGAGCACGTGGACGATCAGATCCTGCGTCGCCTTCGCGTTGATGAGGCCCAGGCGAATCGGCAGCTCGAAGGTGTCGGCGTCGTAGTGGAAGCGCAGGGGCGACAGCGCGACGCGGCCGTTCTGGAAGCGAACCTTCGCGACGTTCACCTTCGCCACGAAGAACTTGAGGCCCCGCTGGATGTAGGGCCGGAAGAGTGGCGCCGCGCCGGCGGGGATCTTGTACCCCTTCGTCGTCAGCCAGGTCTCGAGGCCCAGCGCGTCTTCAGCCGAGAGAATCACGATCTCGTACTCGCCCACGTCGAACTGCGCCTCGACGCGCACGCCCAGGCTTCGCCCTCCGAGCCCCCCTGCCCCGGTGCCGTACCCGACGGCGCCAGCCGAGCCCAGCCCGAAGCTGCCGCCGCTCTCGGCCCACTTCGGGCACGGGTCCTGCTCCCAGTACTCGACGAGCCGCGGGGCCGAGAGCTGATCGAGCTTGGTGAAGAGCTCCTTGCGCAGCGTGCGCACGTTTTCCTTCGCCAGCACTACCGGCACGGGCACCACCATGGCGAAGTCCTGGGGCGGGCCCTGGTAATCGTTCTGCATCGACAGCACGGTCCGGGTGCCCTGCCGCATCAGCGCCACCTGCGTGGCGTCGTTGAAGAGCGAGGCGCCTCCGCCCGAGACGTAGAAGCCGCAGAACGCCTGCGCCGTGCCGCCCAGCATCGTCATCGCCACCAGCATCGTGCGTGTCATGTGGCCTCCAACGGGGCCCCGACACCCCGCACGCGCGCGAGGTTCTCACGAAGCGCGGCGCCGGTCGTCCGTTGGCGACGGCCAGCCGCAACCGCTTGACGTCGGCCGTCAAGCGGCCCGGTCACCGCGGCTGACGAGCCGCAGGTGGGGACGCACGCGACGCGCCAGCGCCGAGACGGCGACGGCTGCGACGACCCACGCGAGCCAGCCTGCAACGGTGCTGGGCCAGTCGATGGTGGCGACCGGCGGCGCCCAGGCCCCCTGGCGGACGAACGGGTTGAGGAGCAGCTCGGTGATCGGCGTGCGCACGACCGCACGAATGAAGTGAGCGCCCTTCGCGGGCGCCAGGAAGCGCGCCGACGAGGCGCCCTCGTCGACCTGCCTGACGCTGCCGTCGACGATCCACTCGACCCGGGCGGGCCCGTCGAGCTCGACGCGGAATCGCCCCGGCGCATCCTGGGCCACTTCGAGCACGTGCACGTCCATGCGGCCCCGCTCACCGCGCACGGCGTACGACCGCCCACGGGCGAGCGCCTCGAGCAGCCGTCCTTCGGTTGGCTCCGGCGCGCCCACCATGTTCCAGGCGATGCCGATGCCCTCTTCCCGCGTCGAGTGGGAGTCGTCGTTGCCCACCACCCAGGCCAGCCGTCCGGCGGCCAGCGCACAGTCCCACTCGAGGGCCGACGTCGCGTACGGGTTGTGGACCTCGAGGAGCTGGAAGCCGGTGAGGCGCTCGACGTCGGCGCAGTCGTGGCCGCCGCGCAGCGAGGGGTGGTTGAGGCCGACGAGCGCGGCGCGCACACCAAGTAGCTCGAGCACCCACTGGCGCATCGAGCGCGTCGAGAGGGGGAAGTCGAGCGCCACTACGTCGGAGCCGCCCAGCACCAGCCGGTGTGACTTGGTGAGGTTGAAGCCGTGCTCATAGGCCCGCAGCATCGGCAGCGGCGGCGCTTCGAGCTGCGTCAGCTGGTGGTAGTTCGACAGGGCCAGCGCGTCGAAGCCGAACTCGGCGTAGCGCTGCGCCATCGCCTCGGGGCTCGCGTCACCGGCCGTCACGCCGAGCCACGCGGCCGAGTGCGCGTGCAGGTTCACCTTGAGGAAGCCGCCGCGCCAGCCCTCGTAGGGGTTGAGCCAGCGATCTCCGGCGAAGGGCCGCGGGCCGGGGAAGTCGTACGACGGCACCGCCGCGAACGGCGCCGTCAGGACCAGCCCAACCATGGCCATGCCGAGGAGCGCCCGTCGCACCACCCCTCGTTTGCCACAGCCGCGGGCGCGCTCCAATTCGTCGTGGCGCTCGAAAAGCACCGAGGCCGGCGACCCCTCGTGGAGTGCACCGGCCCCGGGCCCTGCTCGATCGAGACGGCCTTACTTCTTCAGCTTGCCGGCCATCACGTCGCCCAGGCGCGAGCGGGCCTGCTCGGCCTGCTTCTTGAGGTACTCGCGGTAGTCGTCCTCACCCTCGTGGGCGAGCGCCTTGATCGACAGGGCGATCTTCCGATCGCTGGTGTTGATGTCGATGATCTTGACGTCGACTTCCTGGCCCTCGGTGAGCACGTCGCGCGGGTTCTCGACCCGCTCTTCCTTCAGCTCGGACACGTGCACGAGGCCCTCGATGCCGGGCTCGATCTCGACGAAGCCACCGAAGTCGGTGACCTTCGTGACCTTGCCCTTGGCGCGGCTGCCGACGGGCAGGCGCTCCGAGAGGGTGTCCCACGGGTCCTGGGTGAGCTGCTTGATGCCGAGCGAGAAGCGCTCGTTCTCGACGTCGATGTTGAGCACCACCGCCTCGACGATGTCGCCCTTCTTGTAGAGCTCGCCGGGGTGCTTGACCCGCTGGGTCCACGAGATGTCCGAGACGTGCACGAGGCCGTCCACGCCCTCTTCGACGCCGACGAAGATGCCGAAGTCGGTGACGTTGCGGACGACGCCCTTGATGACCGAGCCGATGGGGTACTTGTCTTCGAGCGCGGTCCAGGGGTTGACCTCGATCTGCTTCATGCCGAGCGCGATGCGCTTGGCCTTCGGATCGATGTCGAGGACGACGGCTTCGACCTCCTTGCCGACCTCCATCATCTTCGAGGGGTGCTTGACGCGCTTGTTCCACGTCATCTCGCTGACGTGCACCAGGCCCTCGACGCCCTGCTCGAGCTCCACGAAGGCGCCGTAGTCGGTGAGGCTGACCACCTTGCCGCGCACGCGGGTGCCGACCGGGTACTTCTCGTCGGCGCGGTGCCACGGGTCTTCCTGGATCTGCTTGAGGCCGAGGCTGACGCGCTCCTGCGAGGGGTCGAACTTGAGGACGACGACGCGCACCTCGTCACCGACGTTGAACATCTCGCTCGGGTGGCCGACGCGGCCCCACGACATGTCGGTGATGTGGAGCAGACCGTCGATGCCGCCGAGGTCGATGAAGGCGCCGTAGTCGGTCAGGTTCTTCACCTGGCCCTTCATGATCGCGCCTTCCTTGAGGTTCTTCAGCGTCTCCTTCTTCTGCTCCTCGCGCTGCTTCTCGAGCAGCACGCGGCGAGACAGCACGATGTTGCCGCGCTTCTGGTTGAACTTGATGACCTTGAACTCGAACTCCTTGCCCAGGTACTGGTCGAGGTTCCGCACGGGGCGGATGTCGACCTGCGAGCCGGGGAGGAACGCCTTGACGCCGATGTCGACCTGGAGGCCGCCCTTCACCCGTCCGGTGATGGTGCCCTTGATGATCTCGTCGCCCTTCACGGCGTTCGAGATCTCGTCCCAGATGCGCATCTTGTCGGCCTTCTCCTTGGAGAGGACGACCATGCCCGTGTCGTTCTCACGGGACTCGACGTAGACGTCGACGGAATCGCCGGGCTTCACGGTGATCTCGCCGCGGGGGGAGGTGAACTCAGCGATGGGAACCTGGCCCTCGCTCTTGTAGCGGATGTCGACGACGGCAAACTCGCCGGTGACCCGCACCACGACGCCCTTGATGACCTCGCCTTCCTTCACGAGACCCGAGCCACCGGTCTCCTTGAGCGAAGCCTCGAACAGCGCCGCAAAATCTTCGTCACCTTCGGGAGAGAAGCCCTGCTGATTCACGTTCTGCTGCATGAAGTGGTTGTCCTGGCCTGACTGCTGACGGGTACGTCACCCCGGTTGAAAGGAAAGACCGCTCGGAACCTCACGCGGGGCTTGCGTGAGCCGACCTCCTCGTCGAAGTGACGGGCAGTGGGCCGCCTGTAGGCCCAAAGGTGGGCCAGGGTCAAGCAACGGCGGGCATGTTGGCACGGCCCCTGCCCCGCCTCCGGAAGCAAGGGGGCCGGGCGCCTCAGCCGGCCTTGTCGAGGCGCGGGTAGAGCGGGTTGAGGGCCGGGTGGTTGACCCGGTCGGCGTAGACCTCTTCGCCCAGCTCGAACAGCGCCCCGTCGAGCTCGGCCTCGGCGTCCTTCTCTTCGGCTTCTTTGGCTGCCAGCGCCGCGTCGAGCTCCTTCATGCGGGCCTCGTGCTCTTCCCTCTTCTCCTCGGCCTCGTCCTCCATCTCGAGGATGCGCTTGTGCGCGAGAATGCCCTGCGCGCCGACCTGACCGGGGCGCGGGGTGAGCACCTGGTTGAGCTCCATCTCCATGTCTTCGAGCATGCGCGCAAAGCGCATCATCTTGAGGCGGAAGGTCTTCAGGTTCGCGCGGCTGGTGTCGATCTTCCGCACGTCGTGGCCTTCGCGCTGCTCGAGCTCCTTGTGCTTCTGCTCGGCGAGGTTGAGCGAGTTCTTCTGGTACCGGTACGCCGCGCGCTGTGACGACAACGACTTGCGCAGGTCCCGGCTGCGCGTCTCGACGCCGGCCACCGCGTGCCGCCACTTCTTGGTGATGGCCTGCTGCTCGTCGCGCTCCGCGGCCTGCTGATCCAGGAAGTCCTGGTAGGCGCCGTCTTCGTCGTTCATCTCCTGCTCGAGCGCGGCGATCTCGTCTCGAATGCCGAGCAGCACCTCTTCGCATTCGTACACGCCGTCCATCGCCTTGGGCACCGGGTGCTTCTCGGCGAGGTGCTCGCGGGCGAGGTCGCCCAGCTGGAAGATCAGATCGTTGTAGGACTCCCGAGGCATCGCCCGCGAGTGTCGGGTGCCGCGCGCCACGAGGCAAGCCTGACGAGATTCCACGGCGCGTCCCACATCGTGTGGCGCAGGTCGAAGGGCCACCGGTCTCACCGCTGCAGCAGTCACGTCGTGACGGCAGCACGAGACACGGCCGATGTCAGAGCGCCGCGGACACTCGGAGGCCGACGGCGACCAGGACGGCCGCCGCCAGCGCCAGCTGAGAGACGAACGCGACCTTCGGGCGGCGTCCGAGGATCCGGCCGAGGGGGAGCGCGAACCCTGCCAGGACGAGCCCGATGACGAGCTCGCCGAGCCACCAGCCCACCGCCTCGGGCGTCGAGGCGAGCGCGCTCCGCAATGCCAGCCCCGCGCCCGACAGACCACCGGCCAACAGGCCAAGTGGCCCACTCCAACGGCCCCTGCCCCGAGCGAGGAGCGCGACGACGCCCGCCAGCATCAACCCCGCCGCCGCCACCGGCACCGCACGCCCCGACAGGACCACGAGCGCGCCGAGGGCCATCGCGGCCACCCGGGCGCCCAGGGCACGCGACGAGCCCGCGGTGAGCCACACGAGCAGGAGCAACGCCAACGCCTCGACGACCCCCGTGTCACGCACACCCCGCTCGAAGCCCCGGCCCAGCCGCGCGACGTCCAGCAGGCCCGGCGGGCCCGGGCGGGGCACCTCGAGCGCCGTGAAGACGCCTTGCGCGAAGCGGCGGCCCCGCTCTCCGTCGAGCTGGCTCCCGAGGACCACGCGGTAGTTGGCCGGGAGGATGCGGAGGATCCGGAAGTCCTGCCGCAGATCGCCCGGGCCGCACGAGAACCGCGCCGTCAGGGTGACGAAGCCGTCGTCGAGGGTGGCCGACTCCTCCGCTCGCGAACACGCCACGCCGCCCGCCGAGAGCGGGAGATCGTCCCACACCCCTGCGCGCAGCGAGTCTCGCCGCGTGTCGAGATCGGACTGGGTCAATACGCCGTCGCCGTCTGCGTCCACCGGGGCCAGCTGCACCAGCGTCGCGTTCGTGAGCGTGACGATCTCGAGCAGCGAGCCCGCTGGGCCCGCCTCGAGCCGCGCGTAGACGACGTCGGCGTCATGGGCGAAGGCGGCCCGGGCGCACAGGGCGATGACGCAGCAGGCGCTCCACGTCGTCAGGGGGTGTCGCGTGCGTGGCATCGAGCGGCGCGCTGTCGTATCAGGCCGTCGAGATGGGCGAGGGGCGAAACAGCCTGCGCGTGGGGCTCACCGGCGCGTCGAGTGATCTCGGCGCCCTGCTCCTGCCGCGCCTTCTGGCCGACCCGAAGGTGTCGCGCGTGGTGGTGCTCGACGTGGCCAGGCCCGCGACGCCGGACCCGCGCGTGACCTTCGTGCGGCTCGATCTCCTGCGCCCCGGCGCCGAGGCCGATCTCGAGCGCGCCCTCGAGGAAGCACGGCTCGACGCGCTCTATCACCTGGCCTTCGTCAACTCGCGCGTCCACCGGGCCTCGTTCGCGCACGAGCTCGAGGTCGTCGGTACCCTCCACCTGCTGGCGGCGGCCGGGGCCCGGGGCGTGCGGCGGCTCATCGTTCCCTCGTTGACGGCGCTGTACGGGGCGCGTCCCCAGGCCCCTGCGCAGCTGCCCGAGACCCAGCCCCTGGCCCCGGTGCCCGGGGTGCGCTTCGTGCTCGATCGGGTGCAGGTCGAACGGCAGCTCGAGGCGTTCTCGGAGCGCTTCCCCGACGTCGACGTGCTCACCCTTCGCTTCGCGCCCATCGTGGGGCCGCGCGTGAACAACCCCTTCACCCGGTTGGTGCGGACCCGCGTGGTGCCGACGGTGCTGGGCTTCGACCCGCTGTGGCAGGTGGTGCACGAAGACGACGCCGCCCGGGCGCTCCACCTCGCACTGCACACGAAGGCGCGCGGCGCGTTCAACATCGTTGGAGAGGGCGCTGCGCCCATCTCGTCGCTGCTGAGACGAGGCGGCGCACGGGCCCTGCCGCTGCCCGGCCCGATGCTGCGGGCCACCATCGGGGCCATGGAGGCCGCGGGCCTCTCGGTGAGCCCCTGGGCGCTGATGGACTTTTTCCGGTACTCGTGGGTGGCCGACGGTCGAAAAGCGGCGCGGGCGCTTCACTTCCTGCCGCACCTGCCGGTACACGAGGCGATGGCGACGCTGCAGACGCGTCGGGGGTGACCGATGGCGGCGAAACGGGTGCTGGGGAACGATCCATTCAAGCGCGGCGCCGCGGCCCGGGTGCCGATCGCCACCAGTCCAACGGCGAACACGCCTGCCTCGTCGAGGCGGCCCGTGACGCCCGAGCTGCAGGTGTCGACGAGCGCGCTCAAGGGTCCGTCGAAGCCCGTCCCGACGCGGGGTCCTCGGCCGTTTGCGCTGGGTCGAGCAGATCGGGTGGCGCCGAGTGCTGCGCCGAAGCTGTCCACCACGCCGATTGAAGCGGTTCCGGGCCGGCTGTCGGCGCGAGCGCCGCTGACGTCAGACGCAGAGGGGTCCGGGCCCGTGGCGCACACCGGGTCTCCACGCGTCCCGACCGAGCCGCGCGCCCATCCTGCTGCGCCGGTGGCCGAGCCGCTGGCCCTGGCGGTCGCCCACCCGGCGTCGCCCCGTGTTCCGACCGAGCCGATCGCCCACTCCGCCGCCCCTGCCGCGCGGCCGCTCGGTCGGGGCGCGACGCCGCACCCGTCGTCGCCATACGTCCCCACCGAGCCCATTGCACACGACGGCGCGCCTGCCGCACGGCCGCTCGATCGGGGCGCGACGCCGCACCCGTCGTCTCCGTATGTGCCCACCGAGCCCGTTGCCCACGACGCGGCGCCTGCGGCACGGCCGCTCGAGCGGGGGGCGACGCCGCACCCGTCGTCGCCGTACGTCCCCACCGAGCCCATTGCACACGACGGTGCGCCTGCCGCACGGCCGCTCGATCAAGGCGCGACGCCGCACTCGTCGTCGCCGTACGTCCCCACCGAGCCGATCGTCCACGGGGACGTCCCCGAGGCGTTGACGGTCGGAGAGGGGCCCTTCCCGCACCACGACTCACCCCGAGTCCCCGTCGAGCCGTCGGCCCATGACGCGGCCCCTATGGCACGGCGTGGGGGCAGTTCACGGCGCCCCGTTTCGCCGTCGCGGGGCGATCAGCCTGCGGCGACCGTCAGTGCAGCCGAGGGCGGCAACGTGAGGCCATCACGCGAGCCGGGAGAACCGCTCTCCCGAAACGCGCCGGTGCCGCATGCCGCCGCGCCCAGCGTGCCAGCGGAGCCACGCCCCCACGCCGCTTCCCCCCGCCTCGACGCCGAACCCGTGCCCCACGCCGGGACACCGGTGGGTCGGAGCCTCGACCACGGCCCGGTGCCTCACGACGCCACGCCCGAGGCGTTCACCCTCGACCCAGGCGCCCCACCGCCGCCGCGCTCACCGCCTCCCGCTGACGCCCACGCCACCCTCGTCGAGGTCCCACGCGCCACCGCGGCGCCGGCGCTGCTCTCCACCGAGGGAGCCGTCACGTCCGTGCAGGGCCTCGCCGCCGCCCTCCGGGCTCTCGTGGGGCGCTCGTCAGCCGAGACCCGCGTCGACACGTTCGGCCGCGACGAAGGCCTCGTCTCGAAGCTCCAGCCGCTCGCCGAAGCGCTCTACGACCGCTGGTTCCGGGTCACCGTCGAGGGCCTCGAGCAGGTCCCCGCGGGGCCCTGCCTTCTCGTCGCCAATCACGCCGGAGCGCTCCCCATCGACGGCCCCGTGCTGCACCACGCGCTCAAGCGGAATCGGCCTGAGCTGGCGCCGGCGCGGTGGCTCCTGGAGGATCAGGTGTTCCACGCGCCCGGTCTCGGCGTGCTGTGGAATCGGCTGGGTGCGGTTCGCGCCAGCCCCGAGAATGCGCACGCGCTCCTGGCCCAGGGCGCGCCCGTCATCGTCTTCCCCGAGGGCTTTCAGGGCCTGTCGAAGCCGTTCGCCGAGCGGTACCAGCTCCAGCGCTTCGGGCGCGGCGGGTACGTGAAGATCGCGGCGCGCGCCGGCGTGCCCGTGGTGCCGGTCGCGATCGTGGGGGCCGAAGAGTCGGTGCCGCTGCTGGCGAAGTTACCTGGAGGCGCCCTGGGCCTGCCGTTTCTGCCCGTCACCCTCCCGCCGCTCCCGGCGCGTTGGCTCATCCGGTTCGGCGAGCCGCTCCCCCTGCAGACGGTCGGCGCCGCCGCGGCCGACGATCTCGCCTGGGTGCAGCGAACCAACGACGCCGTGCGCGACACCATCGAACGAATGCTGAAGGAGTCGCTCGAGCGGCGCGGCGGCGTGTTCTGACTCGACGTCTCACCGGCCGAGCGGGGCGTTTCCGGTGCGTCAGCAGACCCGGTTGCGACCGCCCTCTTTCGCCTCGTAGAGCTTCTCGTCGGCGCGGGCGATGAGGGCCTGGGCGTCGTCGCTCTTCTTGCCCAGGGTGGCGGTCCCACACGAGATGGTGACGGGAATCGGCGCGCCGTCGAACCGGAACTCGTGACCCTCGACCAGCTTGCGCACCTTCTCGGCGAGCTGCACCACGCCTTTGTGATCGATCTCAGGTGACAGCACCGCGAACTCTTCGCCGCCGTAGCGCGCCAGCAGATCTTCCCGCCGAATGCGCCGCCTGATCGCCGCCGCGACCTCCTTCAGCACGGCGTCGCCGGCCAGGTGGCCGAAGCTGTCGTTGATCTTCTTGAAGTGATCGACGTCGATGAGCATCAGCGACAGCGCGCGCTGGTAGCGGCGGCAGCGCGACAGCTCCCGCTCGATGGCCTCGTCGAAGTAGCGCCGGTTGTGCACCTGGGTGAGGCCGTCGACCGTCGTGAGGCGGTAGATCTCGTCGTGGTACGCCGCCTCGATGTTGTCGTTGGCGATGAACTTGAAGACCGTGCGACCCACCTTGATCAGGTCGGCGTTGCGCAGCGTCACCTTGCCCGAGATCGTCTCGTCGTTGACGAAGGTGCCGTTGGTCGAGCCGAGATCTTCGAGGGTGCAGCGGCCGCCCTTCACCGAGACGCGCACGTGCTGGCGGCTGACCGAGTCGTGGTCGATCTGGATCTCGCACCTCGACGAGCGGCCGATGACGGTCTTGCCTTCATCGAGATCGTACTTCCGGCCCAGCTCCTCGCCGTAGATCACCACCATCGCCGACGAGCGGGCGAAGGGCTTGCCCGAGACCTTCGAGATAGACGTCACCGCGGTGATGGTCTTCGGCCCCATGCGTCGCCCGCGAGTGTACCCCGCACCATGAAAAACGGGGCGCCCCCGCATGGGAGCGCCCCGCCCTTTTCAACCAGAACTGGAAGGCGTTACTGCACCGTGACGCCGGTCTGCGACACCGACACCTCGGGCAGCACCGGGGTGGTCATGTCGTAGAAGAGCTGCGCCTTCGCGGTGTAGCCCGCGCCCGACATGCAGCCCGCGGGAACGGTCAGCTCGACCTCACCCTTGCCCGCCATGAGCTCGGTCGACGACGTCGCCTCGCAGCCCGCGACCGGCGTGCCGTTGTTGAGGAACGTGAGCTTGACCAGGCCGTCGTCGCCCGCCGCCATGCCGATCTTGAACTTCTCGACGGTGACGGTGACCTTCGTGGTGCCCTTGGTGACGCTCGCTGGAATGGCCGCCTTGAACGTGATGTCCGGCACGCCGTAGTCGAGGAAGCCGAAGCCCGTCAGGTAGTTGGTGATGCGGTCCATGTTGGTGGTGTTGAACTCGACGAGGTCCTGGAAGGACATCGCCGTGCCACCCGTCGCCGTCGGCGCGGCGCTCATGCGGAGCGCCTGCACCACCATCGGCGCGCGCTTGCCCGTCGACATGCCCGACGAGAAGAGACGGTCGCGGAAGCCGGTCGGAACCGTCGGGAGCGAGAAGCCGTCAGCCGCGCGACCCGCGTCGAAGATGACGTCCCAGCGGTGCTCGAGCTCGTCCGAGAACGTCACCCGAATCGCCTGCACGCTGGTGCCGAGCGCGGTGGCCACGGCCGGGGTGACGAAGCGGAAGCTGCGCGGGCCCACGCCGGGGATGCCCGTGGAGGCCGGGTTGAAACGGCCGGCCTCGGGGAACACCGGGTACGCCTGCGTCGAGATGTCGATCGGCGTCGCGCCGCGGGGATCGAAGACGAGCTTGTTGTCGGGCACCCGCACGAACAGGGCCGACGCGCCCACCTGCGCCGAGGCGTCGTTCAGCGCCGAGGCCGACAGCGCCGCGACGATGATGCCGTACTCCGCGCCCTCGGTGCCGCTGTGCGACGGCGCCGAACGAACGGGAATGAGGCCAGCCGCCGGGAGCGTCTCCTGCTTGTCGAGGATGTCGTCCTTCGGGGTCGCGGTGTTGACCGCCGCGCCGAGGCCGAGCGGGATCACCCCGCGGCCCGGCACGTTCACGCCCGTGAGCGCCAGCGCGCCGTCGGCGGCCGTTCCACGGTACGTCGGCATGCGCGCCGACTTGAGCGCGAAGCCGAAGCCCAGCGGCACGTTCGCCCACTTGAGGTTGCGCTGGGTGAACATCGACGTGTCGTCGTAGTTGTAGCCCTTGGTGCAGTTCGGCGACGTCTCCATCGCGTCCTTGCAGGGCGCGTCACGCAGCGTGAACTGGATGTCGCGGACGATCGACGAGTTCAGCCGGCGGATGAGCGGCTGGATCTGGCCGAGGAGGCTGCCGACGTTGATGTTGTCGAGACCGCCCTGGAACGCGCCCAGCAGCGGCGAGAGGTCGCCGATGGTGAGCTCACCAGAGAACGCCCAGGCCGAGCGCGTGCCGCAGGTGCCGGCCCGAATGGCCGTCTCGTCGGCGTTGCCCATCATGTCGGTGCACGAGCCGTTGAGGCCCAGGCCCGCGAAGGTGTTCTTGTTCGTCTCGCTGAAGACGAGGAAGGCGCCGTCGGGCACGTCGACCATCATGTCGATGGTGGTGCCGAGCTTGATGCGGGTGGGCCGCGAGGGGCCCAGCAGCTGGGTGAGGTTCAGGTTCGTGATCGCGCCGGCCAGCGACATGCCGCCCACGCCCGCCTTGATGTTGGCGTTCATGGGGAAGCCCTCGAAGGTGCCGCGGAAGCCTCCGAACTTCGTCACCTGGTTCCGGCGCATCGCGACCTGCAGCACGTTCGCGTTCGGGCCCGAGGGGCGGTAGTTCGCGACCGTGACGTACGTGTAGTCGCGGTGGAAGACCGAGACCGTGTACGAGGTGGCCGTCCCGAAGGTGAAGGCACCGACGCCGCCAGCGTTGGTGAGCACCTCGGCGGGCTGGGCGATCTCAGCGCCCATCGAGTCGGAGACGATGACGCGCGCACCCGGAACCGGCCGGCCCGAGAGCTCGTCGACCGCGACCACCGCGCCGCCGTTCATCGGGGCCGCGATCACGACCGCCTTGGCCGTGCAGTTCACCGTGCCGATCGTCGCCTGCACGACGTCGACGCCCATGCCGTTGCTGCCGTTGGTGCCGAGGTTGGCGACCGAGAACTCGGTCGACGCGCCCATGGCGGGCGTCGGCATCGAGAAGAGGCTCATCGAGGTGGCCGCCCAGGTGGCGCCCTCCTTGATGACGACGGGCTCCTGACCCGCCCAGGCCGAGACCCAGAACTTCACCTTCGAGCCCGCCTTCGCCACCACGAACTCGGGGATCACCTGGCAGCGCGTCACCGTCGACGCCGCGGGCGGCGTCACGCACTGACCCGAGCGGCACACGAGCGCGGTGCCGCAGTCCGAGTCGGCCGAGCAGAGCTTGGCCTTGCACTCACCGCCGGCCTCCGTGAAGTCGCACACGCACGACGAGTCCATCGGGCAGAAGTCGAGCGCCGTCGCGCCCTGCGAGGTCCGTCCCGTCGGGCCACACTGCGCGTTCGTGCTGCAGTCGGCCACGCAGGTGTTCGTCGTGCGGCTGCAGCGGAACAGCTTGGGGCACTGATCGTCGTCGTTGCAGGAGTCCTCGGGGCCCCCACCACCAGTGCCTCCATCAGGCGGAGGCGGCGGTGGAGAACAGGCGATGGACAGCGTCGCAGCAGCGAGCGCCACCCACAGGGTGTTGCGGAACTCGACCTTCATTCGGTGCTCCCTTTGGTGGTGAAAAACGGCCCCTGGGTGAGAAAGGCGCGCGACGTTTCCGATATGTGCCTACCCGTGTCAACCGGCAGGCCATGACGCACAGCGACGCACGTGCCATCGACGAAACCAAACCGTTTCAGGCAGTTGGGTCTCATGAAGCGCGACACGGCTGTCACGTTCGGCGAGACTGCCGCGCCGTGGCGTCGAACACCCCCACCCCGCCGAAGGACCTGCTGGGCACCGTGCTCGGGGCCGTCTCGCGCGACACCGGCTCAGCGGTGGTGCTCACGCCCGTCTGGCGGGCCGTCGCCGGAGAGACCCTCGCGGCCGTGTCCCGGCCGTCGCGCTGGCTGGGGACGACGCTCGTGATCTCGTGTGCTTCGGCTGGCTGGGCCTCAGAGCTTCGAGGGCAGCCGCGCCTGCTCGCGGAGCTCAAAGCGCGCCTCGGAAACAAAACCGTGCAGGCCCTCGTCTTCGAGCCATGACCGCTCTGCTGCTGATGGCTTTCACGCTGTCGACGACGCCCGAGGTCGAGGCTGCGCGGCTGGTGCGGGAGCGCTTCGAGGTCGCCGGCCGCACCGTGCCGAACGAGGACGCCCAGCTGATGGCGGCAGCGCAGCGGCTGTCGGCCCTGGCGGCGACGCGGACGGCGAGCGACGCGGCGGGCCTGTTGGCCGTCACCGAGGCCGTCTCTCGAGCCGGCGGGTGGGATGCGAGCCCCACCGCCATCGTCATCAAAGCACCGAGGCACCAACTCCTCGCCGAGCTGGCCAGGCAGAAGGATCTCGCGGCCGAGCCCTCGACCGCGATGGGCGTGGGCGTCTCTGAGAATGGCTCGCGCGCGGCCCTCTGCGTGCTGCTGGCGGTGCGGAAGTTCGAGCTCAGGCCCCTCGCCCGCGCCTTCCCGAAGCCACCGGGCCGGCTGTCGGTCTGTGGAGCGCTCTCCCAGCCGCTCGAGACGGCCGAGCTCTTCGTCACGCTCCCCTCGGGCGGCGTCGAGCGTCAGCCCATGGCGAAGGCCGACGACGGCGTGTGCGCTCCTTTTTTTCCCTCGGCCCGTGGGCGGTACGTCGTCGAGGTGCTCGGCCGGGGCCCGCGCGGCCCTGAAGTGGCAGCGCTCTTCTTCGTCGACGTCGGGGCCTCGTCGGTGAGCGCCGATCAGCAGTTCGTCGAGCCCGCGAGCGCCGCCGAGGCCAGGCGCGCCGTCACCGCCCGCATCAACGCCCTGCGGCGCACCATGGGGCTGGTCCCCGTCAGCCCCGACAAGGTGCTCGACGCCGTGGCGCAGGCCTACGCCGACCGGCTCGCCGCCGAGGGCTTCTTCAGTCACGTCGATCCGACGGGCGGCGATCTCAAGTCGCGCCTCGCCGCGGCGCGCTACCGCTTCTCGGCCGCTGGCGAGAACCTGGGCTCGTCGAGCGGGCCGCTGGCCGCCCATTTCGGCATCGAGCACAGCCCCGGCCACCGCCTCAACCTGCTCGAGCGCGACCACCGCGCCCTCGGCCTCGGGCTCGCGACCCGCGCTGGCGACGGGCTGACGGTGCTGGTGCAGGTGCTCGCAGCGCCCGTGCGCGACGACGGCGCCGACCCGCTCGAGGTGGCCTACGGAGCGCTCGCCGAAGCCCGCGCGAAGAAGGGCCTGCCCGCCCTCACCCGCCACCCGGCCCTCGAAGCGCTGGCCGTGGAGCACGCCCGCCGCTGCCTCTCTCGCGACAAGCTGTCTGCCGAGCTCGAGCCGGGGAAGAAATTGCACGAGCGCGTCTTCGAGGTCGTCACCGACGCGCGCGAGGCGTCGGTCGATCTCGCCATCGTCGAGAGCGCCCAGGCCATGCCGTCGTCCCGCAACCTGGCCGACCTGCGCTACTCCCGGGTGGGCGTGGGCCTCGTCCGCGGCGACTCCCCCACCTACGGGGATGACAAGCTCTGGGTCGTCATCGTCTACGCCAACCGGGACGAGTGAGGCCGCACGGAGCCAAAGCCAAGCCCCACCTTCTCGACTAAGAGGGCGCGGGTGACTACCACCGCCCGGCCGGTGATCCTCGCCATCGACGAGGACCGCGCCAACCAGTCGAAGCTCGCGCAGGCGTTCAACGCGCAAGGCCTGTTCTACCGGTTCATCACCGACCGCAAGAAGGTGCAGGGCGGCATCAAGCAGCTTTCCCCCGACCTGCTCCTCGTCTTCGGCGAGCTGTCGAGCGACTTCGTCATTCAGGTGCTCGATCTGGTGGCGAGCGACGTCTCGAGCGCGGCGCTGCCGATCGTCGTGGTGGCGGGCGACACGAGCGACGCCCAGTTCGTCACCGGCCTGCGCACCGGCGTGGTGGGTGTCTTCCCCGCGCCGTTCGATCCGGCGAACGCCATCGCCATGAAGGGCCTCTTCGACGAGCTGCCGTCGCGCCCGGGCATGGTGAAGGGCCAGGGCGACGCGAAGCTGCTCGGCCGGTTGATCGATCACATTCGCCGCACGCGCCGCGCCGGCGCCCTCACTGTCGAGCCGCGCACGCCCAACGAGGGCCGCGCCGTGTTCAGCCGCGGCAAGCTCGAGCGCGCGTCGTTCCTCGGCGCGGTCGGCCCCGACGCGCTCAAGGCTCTCGGCCAACTCCCAAAGGCCAGCTGGGTCTTCAGCGAGGTGGCGGGCCAGTCGGGAGACGGCGCAGGCGTGGTGATCGAGGTCGGCGACGTCGTCTCCGGAGAGATGGAGGTCGCCGAGGTCGTCGTCGGGGAAGCGGTCGCCGAAGACGAGCCCCTGGCCTTCGAGGTGCCGGTGCCCCGCGCGTCGGCGCCGCCGCCCGAGCCGCCGGCTCCACACACCTACATCACGCCCGAGCCGATGCTCGCGCCCGGGGTGCAGCCGATTCAGCTGCTGCTGGTGGACGACGACGAGGCGATCTTGCGTATGTTCAAGACGCTCTTCACCAAGCATGGCTTCAAGGTGTCGACGGCGACCGACGGCCAGCTGGGCGCCGAGGTGGCGCTGACGAAGAACTTCGACGTGGTGCTGGCGGATCTCAACATGCCGCACCTCGACGGCTGGGGGCTCTTGCGGCTGTTGCGCGAGGACTACCGCACGCGCGAGCTGCCGGTGGCCTTCATCTCGGCGCACGACGACTACCGCGAGTCCTTGAAGGCGCTCGACGCCGGCGCGCAGGCCTACCTCTCGAAGGGCACCCGCCTCGACGCGCTGGTGACGCAGGTGAAGAAGCTGCTCGAGCCCAGGCAGAACGCGCTGCGCCTCATCGCCAGCGGCGCGCCCTTCTCGCTCCAGGTGGCGCCGGTGGGCCCCCAGTGGCTGCTGTTGCGCATGGCCGAGCTGCACGCCTCGGGGCGGCTCGACGCGAAGGACGGCTGGGCCCAGTACGCGCTCTTCTTCACCGAGGGGCGCTGCACCCACACCGCGGCGCAGGCCGGCAAGTACACCGCCGAGGGTGAGAAGGCCTTCAACGCCTTCATCGCCAGCAAGGCCGCCGAGGCCTCGTGGACGCCGGGCAACGGGGCGGCCGCCGAGAACCTCCACCTCGACACGGCGATCCTCGTCGAGCGCGCCAGCGTCACCCTGAACGAGAACGAGCGCCGCGCCCGCGAGAGCCTGATGGTGGCCGCCACGCAGGTCGAGGTGAACGCCGACCTCTACAAGGTCTACACGCAGGTCGGCCCCAAGCAGTGGCTCGAGGCCGCGCGCCTCATCTGCGAAGAGCGCCTGGCCCCCCGCGACATCATCGCCCGCCTCGAGATCAGCCCGCTCGACGTCGAAGAGACGATGAAGGACTTGATCCGCCGCGGCGTGGTGACGCTCCGCAAGAGCTGAGGGCCGCTTCGGTCAAAAAACAAACCGCGCACGGAACGACGGTCCCGGGCGCGGTCGTACTCGTTGGAATGTGGACCGGCGTCGACGTCAGACCAGCCGGCGCTGCGTGGCGAATGACTCGATGCCCATCTGCGGCCCCGACGGCAGCGCGTAGAGCGGGCACTTGATGCAGGTGAAGCTCTGCCACCCACGACGCACGGCCTCGTCGAGGCAGTTGTCGTAGTGCGAGCAGTTGAGGTTGCGGTGCTGCTCGACACCGAGGCGCTTGGGACCGGCCTCAGGGTTGATGCTCTGCGGTAGTTCGGTCGGACACGGCTTCATGTAGGTTCGGCCTCCCTGGAAAACTCCCCCCAAACTGCAGTCTCGCGAGATGCGAAATCACTCACTCGTTCGTACGGCCCTGCGGTGCTTCCTGTCGTGAGTCACGCCCGAGCCTCGCTCCGTGGGGGGCAGCGTCCAGTTCTTCTTCGGCTCGGGAGTGCGGCGCACCGTATGGACCGCCGTGGCGGTGGGTCAAGGCGATGAGCGCGGAATCCTTATCGGACTCACTCCGTTTGCTGCTGTGCACTTCAGCTTCGATTCGACGGCGCAGCGTGTACGGCATCCACGAAACGATTGTCAAACCGGGGTCCCGCTGGACGTTGGGGGCGCTCGCGGTCGCGCTCAGCACCCTGCCAGCACTGGCCCAGTCGCCCGCGCTGCTCGACGCCGTTCGTGTGCATGCGCCGAAGGTGGCCGAGCGCGCGCGCCTGGAGCTCGACGCGTGTGAGTCAATGAAGGCACCCGATGGAAAGGTGCGCGCGTGCCCTGATCGCGCGCGGTTATCACTGCTCACGGGAGTGTTGACGCTGTCCGAGGGTGACGCGCGCGGGGCCGTGGCTCAGCTGACACGGGTGCCTGCCCCGAAGGGGCTCGAAGCGTTTCACGCCTGGTACCTCGGAGAAGCCCAGGCGTGGGCCCAGGAGAAGCCGAGCGCGCTGGTGTCGCTGGGCAAGGCGCAGGCGAAGGCGCCGCCCTGGCTCGCGCGCCGCATCGAGGTGCGCCTGGCCGAGCTCCAGCTCGAGCTGGGACAGGCGACGAAGGCCCGGCCGGTGCTCGAGCAGTACGCCGCCGAGACCCCCACCGCCGAGGCGCTCCTGTCTCGGGCCTATGCCCGGCTCGCCACCGGGGCCGCGCCCGACGCGCGCAAGGATCTGCGGACGATCCTCCTCCGCTTCCCCACGCACCCGCACGCCGCCGAAGCGCTGCGCCTGCTGTCTCGAGACCAGGCCCCCACCTTCAGCTTCGAGGAGCAGCTCCAGCGCGCGCAGGCGCTCACGGCCCAGGGGGCGCCCACCGAGGCCCTCGCCCAGCTCGACGCCATGGTGCCGCCCACCGGCAAGGAGCAGCGCGGGGCCGTCGCGCGCGTCGCGCTCGCCCGCGCGCAGGCGCTGCTCGCGAAGGGCCAGGAAGCGGACGCCTTCACCTTCCTCGATCTCGCCGCCGAGCAGGGCCGCCCGGGCACCGCCGCCGAGGCGATGATGACGAAGGCGAAGCGGCTCATGCGCGCGCAGAACCACGAGCAGGCCCGCGCGGTGTTTCAAGCGCTCGACGCGAAGTACCCCGACAACGGCAACGCCGACGACGCGGCGTACCTCGGCGCCTGGCTCTCGCTCGCCGACGGCCGAGCCGCCCAGGCCGTCACCGACTTCGACGCGTTCGATCGCCGCCACGTCGACTCGAAGAAGCGTGACGAGGCGCGGTGGTTTCGCGCGTGGGCGCTGTTTCGCCAGGGCCGCTTCGACGACGCCCGCAACGGCCTCGCCGCGCTCGCCGACGAATTCCCCCGCTCGTCGCTCGTGCCCCAGGCCCGCTACTGGAGCGCCCGCTTCGCGCAGCTCGGTGGCCTGCGGCAGTTCGTCGAGAAGTCGACCTCGGACGACGGGGGCGTGGTGAGCCGGTCGCGGGCGGTCGTGGACGGCGGCGTCGCCATCGACGTGGTGGCCGAGTACCGCGAGGTCGCCCTCGCCTTCCCGGGGACGATCTCGAGCGCGCTCGCCTCGGAGCGGCTCCGCGAGCTGGGCGTCGAGCCGCCCCGGCTCTTCACCGACACCCCGCGTTCGATGGCCGTCAAGCCGCAGCCGGCCCTCGCCCTAGCCAGCGAGCTGGCCCGAGCCGGCCTCTTCAAGGATGCCAGCGACGAGGTGAACCGCGTCGTCGGCACCGTCTCGAGCGCCGAAGACGCGCTCACCCTGGGGCACGCCCTTCAGCAGCTCGGCGAATTCGGCGCAGCCCACGGCCTCGCCGCGCGCTGGCTCTGGGGGCAGGTCTACACCGCGCGCCGCCCCGAAGCCCTCGCCCTCATGTACCCCCGCGCGTACCAGCCCGTCGTCGAGGCGCGCGCGGGCGAAGTGGGCCTCGACCCGTTCCTCGCGTGGGCCATCATGCGCCGCGAGAGCGGTTTCCGCCCCGACGTCGTCTCGAGCGCCGATGCGCGCGGCCTCATGCAGATCATCCCCCCGACGGCCCGGCAGATCGCCCTCGAGCTCAAGCAGCCGACGCCCGCGCCGGACGATCTCTACGCGCCGGAGCTAAACGTGCGCTTCGGCACCTGGTACCTGTCGGCGCTGCTCGAGCGCATGGGCCACCCGGCCCTCTGCGCCGCCTCGTACAACGCCGGGCCGTCGGCGGTCGCGAAGTGGGTGAGCCAGCGCGGCACCCTGCCCCTCGATGAGTTCATCGAAGAGATCCCGTACAAGGAGACCCGCGGCTACGTGAAGCAGGTGCTCGCCGATGCGCTGATCTACCGCCAGCTCTACGGTGGGCCCGAGGCGCCCCGGCTGACGCTGTCACTGCCGACGCCGAAGGCTTCGGGCGTGCAGTTCTAGCTAGAGCGCGCCGAGCTGTGTGGCGCTCCGTCGCTGCGCCGGCACCGCGAGCTTCACTCGTCGCCCCCGGACCTGCTCGCGGCTCGTCGCCCGCCCTCGGTCCGGCGACCTGCTCGGCGCGCCCGCCGGCTCGGTGCGCAAGTCCCGGGACAGATGTCAGCCGAGCCGGCGGCGACGGCCACTGCAGTTCGTGCTCGAATCATCTTCGTGCTGACGGTCCTCGCCGCCCTCGCGCTTGCCCAGGCACCCTTCACCGTTCTCCCAGCGGGTGCGCCGTGGCGGGCCCCCGCGCCGGAGGAGGCCGTGCGGGTGGTGGGCGCTCCTGTCGTTGTCTGGGACGGCACCAACTGGGTGGTGGCCTTCTCTGACGCCAGGCGCGGCTTCGATGCGGCGGACGCCGGTCTCGATCTCTGGGTCGGCCGGTGGAGTGGGCTTTCGGCTGACCCGTTTCGTGCCGTCCTGGTGACGACCGAGCCGGGGCCGTTGAGCGAATTCCACCTCGCGACCGGACCGGTGCCGGACGGCAGCCGGCGGATCGTCGCGGTGCGCCGAGTCGTGGAGCCGGCTGGCGCGGTGCTCGTCGCGAACACGTGGGCGGCCGTTCCAACGACGCCCTGGGAAGTCGCGGAGCACCAACTCACCTTGCCCACGCCCATCTCGACATCAGCGCTCGCGGTGTCGGGGACGACGTGGCTGGTGGCGACGAGGCCGGCTCCAGGAAGCCTGAACACCGTGACCTTTGAGCCCGATAGCCCTGCCCTGTCGCCCATCGGCCTCTTTCCTCCGTTCCCCGGGGCCTCGCTGGCGCTTGCCGGCCTCGACGGAGGCTTTCTGGTCGCGTCGGTGACGGACGCAGGGGTCGCGCTGGCCCAGCTCTCGTTGTCAGGGACCCTGACGATGGTCTCGGGCCCGACGCTGACGAATGGCGCAAGCTCGTCAGTCCTGGTGGAGCTGCCGGGCGACGTGGCGTTGCTCGCGAGGGACAGAGGACTGAGCCCGTTCATCACCGCGTGGTGGCGTAACGGCCCCGGCTTCAGCGGCCCCGGCCAGCTCGTCGGCCCGAACCTCTCGAGCACCCCCTTCGCCGGGAGCGCCGTCGGCTCCATTCTCGTGGCCGGGTGGCCCACCACGAGCACCACCTCGTACCGACCCATGCGGCCAGACGGCGGTGGAATGCTGTCCGCGGCCTTCTCGAGTGGCGCCCCGACATCGATGGCGAGCGACGGCACGAGGGTGGTCGCGACTGAGGTCCGCTCGAGTTCATTGACGCTGCGGCGTCTGGACCTGATCCAGTCGGGCACGGGCGACACGAGCATCGCAAACGGTGCTCTGGTGACGGTGCAGACGCGCGCCCCCCAGCGCCAGCCTTCGGTCATCTGGGACGATGCGCGCCGCGAATTCCTCGTCGTGTGGGACCAGCGCCAGTCAGATGGTGGTTGGCGACCAGTCCAGGCGCCCTTCGGCTCCCTGTCGAACCCCACGCCAGTGTCGAACACCGTCGGGAGTCCCGGTGACAGCGATCTCGCCCTCGCGCGACGGGTCGATGGCGGCCTCGAGGTGCTCGTGCGGGGAACAGCCGCCCCCTACGTGGCGAGGTTCGACCCACAGCTGGGACTCCAGGGGGCCACGAAGGTTGTCGTCGCCGCGGAGTCGATCGTCGGAGGCGCGGAGAACGTGCTGACGTGGTCGACAAAGGCGTCGCAGCAGTACGAGGTGCCGGGGTTCGCGCCGCAGACAGGCTCGAGCACGCCCACGTGCATCGCGTTCTTCGAGGGCTCCTTCTGGAGCCTGACCAGTTCTCCGCGTCCGCAGACCGGGTTTCAATACTCACTGAGCAGCATCAGCGAGGCCACGGGCCTCGTCGGGGCGAGTCGCTCGTTTCTCGGTGCCCGCATGCGGGGCGCTCGCATCTGCCTGGCCTTCTCGGACGCGGTCACGCTCGATGGCGGCCCTGCCTTCGTCGGAGCAGAGGCCGTGGGCGGTGAAGCGGTGCTCACGCGCTTCCCTGCGGTCGGCGTCGGTTCCACGAGCCCCTTCGGCAGCCCGATCAGCGATGTGGCGACGGACCCGTTGATGACACCGCTTGGTCCCGGGTTCCTCGTCGCCTACCGCGGAACCGACGAGCGCCTCCATGCAGACTACGCAGGTCCGCTGGGCGCGAGCGATGACATCAAGCTCCAGGGCCTCCTGCAGGGCGGGCCGACCGGCGCAAGCGCGCTCAGCCTCGCGAGCTCCGCAGACCGATCGCAAGCGGCGCTCGCCTGGCACGAGTTCGACCCCGACGCCGGAGCGTGGGTGATCGGCGCGCGGGTCTTCGCCTACGACGCTGGCCCTCGCGCCTCGGTCGACGCAGGAGTCGATGGAGGAAGCGACGCCGGCACGGATGCGGGCGGGGCGTTCGATGCCGGCCTCGACGCTGGAGCCGACCCCGACGCGGGCCTCGACGTTGACGCCGGAGACACGGGTGAAGACGCCGGCCTCGACGCCTCGGTGCCCGTGATGCCTGGTGATGCCGGTCTGCCCGATCTCGTCTTCGTCGCGAATGGCTGCGGGTGCTCGACGCCCGACGCCAGCGCGTGGCTCGGAGCGGCCGTCGTGGCCCTGTTCGCCCGGCGACGCCCAGGTGCTCGGGGGCGCGGGTAACGCCCTCGGTTTCATGGCGAAGGATCCGGGCGCTCGACTCGCGACGTTGGTGCGTGTCCGACGTCGCGGCCGTGGACGATCAGCGCTCGGGGGCACGCGGAACGCCCTCGGTTTCGTGACGAAGGGTCCGGGCGCTGGACTCGCGGCGTCGTACCGCTGTTCGCCCGGCGCGCGTTGATGCTCCAGACCCCTGTGCCACCCGCGTGGGCGCGCCTCGTCTTCACCGCGACCCGTTGGTTGTGGATGGCGGGTGTCGTCGCCGCCGGCAACACCGCTTACCCGGTCAGCTGCGCGTCTCCGCCCGGGTGACAACGCACGATCTCAGACGCGCCGTGCGCCGTGAGCACCTTCGCCACCGCGGCCTCATCCTTCGCCGAGGTCAGGAGGACCGGGTTCGGCCCGGCGTCGAGCGTGAACCAGACGCCGACCCCCTGCTTGCGAAGCTGCGCGCAGGCCTGAATCACCGAGAGCGTCTCGGGCTTCAAGTAGCAGAGCGGTGGATTCGCGGCGAAGGCGGTGGCGTGCATGCGCCAGGCGTTGCGCTCGGCGATCTCACCCACGGCCTCGAGATCACGCCGCTTGATGAACGGCACGATGCGCTTCACCTCGAGGTCCGCGTCCCTGGCCCAGGCTGGGTAATACGGTGACGTCTTCACCGTGCCGCGCATGCCGTCGCGCGACTTCACCTCTTTCTCCTCGCGGCTCACCATGCCAACGAGGAGGCGCAGCTCGGGCCAGTGCAACGCCTCGAAGAGCTGCTCACCGAATGAGTCGCGACCGTCCGCGCGCGAGCCCTTGTTCCACCGCACGAAGCCGCCCTCGACGCTCCGGCACGCCGAGCCGCTCCCCTGCCGCGCCAACACCGACTCCGCCTTGACGTCGCGCTTCAGGCCCGCCGCGGCCCGCGCCGCCACCGCCAGCGCTGCGAAGGCCGCCGCGCTCGACGCCAGCCCCGCCGCCGCCGGAAAGTCTCCCGCCGACGTCATGCGGGCGCGGCCCAGCCCACGAACGCCGCGGACCTTCGCCTCGCGCCGGACGAGCTGGAGCAGCGCCACCACCCGCTGGCGCTCACCACCCTGCGCCACCTTGCCGTTGATCGACACCTCGTCGTCGCCGCGCGCCGCCTCGAACTCGACCGTCGTCGTCACCGACAGGGGCCCGAGCGTGACCGACAGGCTCGACTGGTGCGGGAGGATCAGCCGCTCGTCGCGCTTTCCCCAGTACTTCACCAGGGCGATGTTGGGGTGCGCCTTCGCCGTCGCCTTCATCGTCGACTCCTTCACAGCGCGCGCGGCCCGGCGAGTTGGCTCACGAAGCACGTCACGCCCTCGTTCATCAGCTTCGCCACGATGGGCTCCGGCTCGCGGAACAGCCCCAGCACCGCCCCACCGTCGCCGCCTGCGCCCGTGAGCTTCGCGCCGAGCGCCCCGAGCCGCCGCAGCCGGTTCACCATCGCCTCGAGCCCCTCGCTCGACAGCCCCACTGCGTTCAGCAGGCCCTGGTTCACGTTCATCAGATCGCCCAGCGCCTCGAGGTCGCCCTTCGTCACCGCCTGCGCGCCCTCTGCGGCCACCTTGCCGATCTCGAGGAAGAGCCGCTTGTACCGCCCTGGCCACCGCTGCTGGCGCTCGCGCAGGGCCCCCACCGTCGTCTTCGTGGGCGGCCGCTCACCGACGATGGCCACCAGCACCCGCACGGGGATGGGGCTCTTCACCACCCGCACCGCGCCTCGCCGGAAGAGGATCATCTCGCCCCGAGCCGAGGTGGTGTGATCGACGCCCGAGGGCGTGCCGTGGAACTCCTTCTCCATCTCGAAGGCGACGCGCTCGAGCTGCTTGCGCTCGGGCGGCTTCGCCGTCTTCGCCTCGAGGAGCGCCTTGCTCACCGCCACCGACAACGCCCCGGAGCTCCCCAGCCCCATCGACAAGGGAAGGTCTGACTCGAGCGTCACCAGCACCTTCGGGTGGCCGGTCACCTTCGCAGCCCTGGCGAACGCGCGCTCGAGCGAGCGGGAGTGTTCGGGCTTCACGCCCTCGGGCAGCTCGAGGCTGCACTTTGGCGCGGGAACGGCCCAGGCGCGAACGCCGCGCGAGATCGGCGCCGCGAGCGCAGGCTGCCCGTAGACGACCCCATGCTCCCCGAGGAGGATCACCTTCCCCGGGCCGAACGACGTGATGTGGAGGCTCACGACGGCTCGACTACCCGGCCTCGGTCGCCGCGTCACGCATGAGGTTGGCGAGGATCTCCTTCGCCTTCTCGACCTTCACCTGGCCGGTCTTCACCAGCGCGTTGGTCACCTGCTCGATCCAGTGGCCGCGGGCGCCCGCCGTCACCGCCACGCAGCGCGCGTGCATCGCCATGTGGCCCTTCTGGATGCCCACCGAGCCCAGGGCCCGCACCGCCGCGAAGTTCTGGGCGAGGCCCACCGAGGCCATCACCATCGACAGCTCGCGCGCGCTCGTGGTGCGCAGCAGCTTGAGCGCGGCCTGCACCTGCGGGTGGATCTTGATGGGCCCACCGACGGTGCCGAGCGCCAGCGGGAGCTCGATGCGGCCGACCAGGTGCGCCTCTTCCAGCGTCCACGTCGACAGCGGCCGGTACTGCCCGTCACGCGCGGCGAAGGCGTGGGCGCCGGCCTCGATGGCGCGCCAGTCCTGCCCGGTGGCGATGGCCATCGAGTCGATGCCGTTCATGATGCCCTTGTTGTGCGTCGCCGCGCGGTACGGGTCGGCCACCGCGAAGCGGCTCGCCTGCACGATGCCCTCGGCGATCGACTCCCCCGACATGTCGAAGTCGGCGAGCGACGTGACGGGGATGCGCACCATCGAGCGCGCCAGCCGGCGGTCCGCCAGGTTCGACAGGATGCGCAGGTACACCTTGCCGCCGGTGATCTGCTCCACCAGCGGCGCGATGCCCTCGGCCATGGTGTTGATGAGGTTGGCGCCCATCGCCTCCTGCGTGTCGATGAGCAGGTGGAGCACGAGCAGCGGCTCTCCGCGGGGGCCCTCGGGCGCGGGCAGCACCCGCACCTCGACGTCGCGCGCGCCACCGCCGCGGGAGATCAACGACGGGTGGAAGCTGTTGGCCAGCGCGAGGAGCTGCTCCTTGTGGGCGAGCAGCTTCTTCGACGCCTCCGACGGGTCGCCGTAGCCGGTCACCTGCACCTGGCCGATCATGATCGGGTCGTCGGCCTCGGCGACGAAGCCACCGCCCTCGCGCGCGATGCGGGCCGCGAAGCTGACCGCGGCGATGACCGAGGGCTCCTCGACGGCCATGGGCACGACGTAGTCGCGGCCGTTCACCATCATGTTGAGGCCCAGGCCCAGCGGCAGGGTGAAGACGCCCACCGCGTTCTCGATCATCGTGTTGGCGAGATCGGTCGTCAGGCCATGGCCTCCGGCGACCGCGCTCGTCTCGTCGCCCGACAGCTTGAACATGCGGGACACGGTGCCCAGCCGCTCGGCGACCGGCAGCTTGTGGAACCCGCTCAACCGCGACGTGACGCCCTCACCCATGGTGCCCTCCTCCTTCACAACGATGCCATCCAGTCCTTGAGCGCCCCGGTGATGACGCGGGGCCTCGTGCGCAGCTCGGCCGGCGTGCGGCTGCCGGTCAGCATGAGCGCCTGCTTGAGCGCGGTGACGAGCGTCGTCATGGCCTCGTGCACCTTCGGAACGCCGCCTTCCTGGTGCGCGCGGAACAGCGGGAGCGCCAGCCCTCCGACGTCGGCACCCAGCGCGAGCGCCTTGGCCACGTCGAGGCCGGTGCGCATGCCGCCCGCCGCGATGAGGGTGACACCCGGGCCGACGGCGCGACGCACCGTGCCCACCGCCGCCGCCGTGGGGATGCCCCAGCTCGAGAACTGCGCGCCCACCTCGCGCGCGACGCCCTCGGCCCGAAGCTGCTCGACCCGCACCCAGCTCGTCCCGCCCAGGCCCGAGACGTCGAGGTTCTTCACGCCGACGTCGACCAGCCGCCGCGCCACCGCGGGCGAGAGCCCGCAGCCCGTCTCTTTCACCAGCACGCGCTCGGCGCCCAGCGCCTTCACCAGCGCGCCGAGGATCTCGTAGCCACCGCGGAAGTCGCGATCGCCCTCGGGCTGCGTCAGCTCCTGCCCGGGGTTCAAGTGCACGGCCATGGCGTCGGCGCCGATGCCGTCCTTGAGGCGCCGCACGCCGTCGACGCCCAGCCGCACGGCCTGCACCAGCCCGATGTTGCCGATCAGCACCGTGGTGGGCGCCACATCGCGCACCGCGAACGTCTTCGTCAGCTCGGGCCGCTCGGCCATCGCCCGCTGGCTGCCCACACCAAACGCCACGCCGAAGGCTTCCGCCACCTGAGCGATGTCGCGGTTCACCTGCATCGCGCGCTCGGTGCCGCCCGTCATGCCCGTCACCAGCAGCGGCGCCTTCAGGCGCTTGCCGAACAACGGCGTCGAGAGATCGACCTCGTCGGCCGACAGCTCCGGCATGGCGCAGTGCACCAAAAACATCTGCTCGAAGAGGGTCGTGTTCTCGACCGGAGCCACCTCTTCCTGGGCACACAGGTCCAGGTGCGCGTCTTTCCGGCGGGCGGTGGTGTCGTCGACCGGCATCTGGAGGGGCGGCGTAACAGACATCGAGTCCTCAGGTAACCCACGAAACCGGTTGATCTCACTCCGGTTGTCACTGGTCGGTCATGTACGTAACGCGGGCGGTCGAAGCGCGCCCGCCAACGGCCTGACCGAGGGCAGTTGGCTCCGCCTCCCGCGCGGGCGTACAACCACCCACATGCAGCCGGTGTGCGTGTTTCTGCAGCGAGGCGAGTACCAGGCGGTGCACCAGGGGCTGTCGATCGCCGCGGCGGCGGTGTCGATGGGGCGGCGGGTCGAGCTCTACTTCTTCTGGTTCGCGCTCGAGCGGCTGGTGAAGGACCGCCTGGACGAGCCGGACCTCGAGGGCCGCGACGACGTCAACGCCACCATGGAGCTTCGCCAGGTGCCCACCTGCCGGCAGCTGCTCGACGTGGTGCGCGACTCGGGCCTCGGCACGGTGCTGGCGTGTACGGGGTCGATGGCCTCCCTCGGCCTGAACCCACCCGACGTGGAGCCGAAGGTCGACGTGCTCATCGGGTGGACGTCGATCTTGAGCCGGACGCAGGGCGTCACCGATCGCTTCTTCACCTGAGCGCGAAGTCGGCTACAGGCGCGGCCGATGCTGACGACGAAGACGATCGAGTCGCTGCTCGAGCACAACCAGGCGTGGGCGCGCCGCCGGGTCGAGGAAGATCCCCAGTTCTTCAAGCGGCTGCTGGGGCTGCAGTCGCCGAAGTTCCTCTGGGTTGGCTGCAGCGACAGCCGCGTGCCGGCGAACGAGATCACCGGCACCGAGCCCGGCGAGATCTTCGTGCATCGCAACGTCGCCAACCTGGTGGTCCACACCGACATCAACCTGCTCTCGGTGCTCGAGTACGCGGTGACGCAGCTGAAGGTCGAGCACGTGATCGTCTGTGGGCACTACGGCTGCGGTGGCGTGCTGGCGGCGATGCGGCGCAACTCGTTCGGCGTGCTCAACAAGTGGCTGCGGAACATCAAGGACGTGTACCGGCTCCACGAGGCCGAGCTCGCGGCCTGCCCCGATGAAGACGCCCGCGCGCGGCTGCTGGTCGAGCTCAACGTGCGCGAGCAGGTGCTGAACCTCGCCAAGACGTCGATTCTGCAGAAGGCGTGGAAGTACGAGCATCGGCCGGTGCTGCACGGCTGGGTGTACGGGCTCGAGAACGGGCTCATCAAGCCGCTGGTGACGATGCAGCCGGGGCACGATCTGCACCCGCTCTACCGGTACGAAGATCTGTAGATCGTGCCGCGAGAGGTCGAGAGCCGGGGAATCGGCCTGCGCTCGTCGTTGCCACGAGCCCGCGAGCGAGTTCGACGAAGCCCGGGCTACGGCGTCGAGTTGCCTGGCGCGGCCGAGAAGCCACCCTGCCGTTTGGGCGGCTCGAGCGCCTGGAGGTTGTAGAGGTTCACCGCGCGCAGAAGGAACGTGTCAGCGAGCTGGTTGAACAGCACGCCACCGACCGAGATCACCGCCCCACCAAGCAGGGCGATCGGGAGGATCGGAAACAGCGCGCCCGCCGCCAGCCCCACCACGAGCCCGGCCAGCATGCCCACGGGGCCAGTCACGCCCAGCACCAGGCCGGTGATGCGCAGGCCCTTCACGCGCACGAGCTCGTCTTCACAGAGCGCACAGCCCTGGAAGAAGGCCGGCGCCTCTTCGCCGAAGAAGCCCAGCTCGAGCTCGGCGCCGCTCTTGAGCAGCCGGATGCCGCCGAGGCGGGAGTCTTCGAAGGGCGCCACCCGAATGAGCGACGGCTGCTGCGCCAGCACCGGCGCCGCGACGAGCACGAGCCACAACCCCCAACGCACCATGCAGAACACCCTGACATCGGTTGCTCGGCGACACCAGATTCCAGTTCGTCCACCAGCGGAGGATTCCGACTGGGCTGAAGTGTGAGCACCCGATTCGGGTCTGCCGTGGTTCCCCGCTCAGCGCCGGCCCCGGGCGTCATCGGCGAGGTCGCCCACTTCGGCCGGCGGCGGCGACTCGCTGGAACCGCGGGCCCGGCTCGAGTCGACTCACAGGGAGCGCAGGGCCTCGTCGACCCGAACCCCCCGCGCCTTCACCGCGGATACAGCGCGCGCATGACGTCCGGAAACCGGCGCGCCCAGGACGACTCCTGGTGGGCGCCGCGTGGATCTTCTTGAACGAAGAGCGTCTGCCCGCGCACGTACCCGGTCCGCTCGAGCGCCGCGGCCAGTTCCCGGCCACGCTCGGTGGCGCGCGCTTCGATCCAGACGTTGTGGAAGCCGCCGTCACGCACGAGGCCCCAGTCGATCCAGATGCGGTTCGGCCGCCGCGACGGATCTCGCAGGAGCGGCAGCACGGGCGCCACCAGCGCGCTTCGCTCGAGGCTCCCGCCACCCAGCGGATCGAGCCCCACCCAGAACGACGACGACAGCGCGCCCACCCGCCCGAAGCGATCGGGCCGCCGCGTCGCCGCGTAAAACGAGATGAGGCCACCATGTGAGCTGCCGATGACCGCGGTGCGCGCCGCGTCGGGGACGGTGCGGTAGTTCGTGTCGACGAAGCGCTTCACGCAGTCGGCGAGGTAGTTCGTGTAGGCCTCGGCGCCGCAGCAGTCGCGCCCCGGGGCCGCCGACGCGTGGGTGTATTCGCGGTCGCGGTTGAGCGGGTGCACGGCGACGACGATGACGGGCTCGATGGCCCGCTGCCGCCAGAGCGTCGAGAGGCCCTCCTGCACGCGCCAGGTGTCGTTCGCGGGCCCGCCCGGCCAGAACGCGGTGTTGCCGTCCTGCAGGTAGACAACGGGGTACCGGGCCGTCGACCGTTCGTAGGTGCGCGGGAGAAAGACGTGCACCTTCCTCGGCGCATCGCCCGCGCCGCACGCCTGGAGCGCGTCGTAGGTGTGCCAGTACCCAGAGAGATCACCCGAGTCGTGGAACCACGCCACCTGGCCGCCCTTCTCGAACCGGGCTGGCGGGAAGATCTGAACGTCACGCTCGCTCCACTCGTCGAGGGACTGGCCTGCTGCTGCCTCGGTCTGCTCGAGGTCCTCCACCTGACCGATGGCCTCACCACACCCCAGCATCAAGACGGCGACGACGAAGACGGCGCGCATGCAGGCTCCTTCGGATCCTTCGAGGGAGCCCAGCTGCTACGCAATCGCCTGGGCTCCGTCGCGGAGCACCACGGCAGCGCATTGGGCAGCGGACAACCGCTCAGCCGACGTAGCGCTGCTCGAAGAGCGCCCGCAGCTTCGGGTGACGCCGCAGGAGCCCCAGCGTCAGCTCGGCGTGGCCCGGCACGTAGCCGTTGCCCACGAGCATCGTCACGTCCTTGCCCACGCCTTCGGCCCCGAGGGCGGCCGCGGTGAAGCTGGTGGCCATCGAGAAGAAGATGACGGCCCCGCCGTTCTTCACCGAGAGGATGCTCGCCATCTCGGTGTTGCCAACCGACGCGCAGTTGACGACGAGGTCGGCGAGCTGCCCGCTGGTGAGCGCCGCCACGCGCTGCATGACGTCCACGCCCTTTGTCGCATCGCAGGCGATGGTGTGATCGCACAGGCCGAGCTGCTGGAGCGCGTCGAGGGCAGGCTGCGAGATGTCGAGCGCGATGAGCGTACCGTTTCCGGCCATCGTCTCCCGCGCCTGGGCGAGGCACAGCGCTCCCGACTTGCCCGCGCCCAGCATCACCACCGTCTGGCCCGGCTTGACCCAGCGGGCCACGAGCGCAGGGGCCCCGGCGACGTCGAGCGCGGCGAGGCTCAAGGTGTCGGGCAGGTCGTCGGGCAGCTTCGCGAAGATGCCTGACGGGAACAGAATCGCGTGGCCCGTCACGTCGAGCCGATCGATCTCGGGCTTGATGCCCCGCACCGAGTCGATCACCAGCGGCGTCAACGTGAGGCTCACCAGGGTCGCGATGCGATCGCCGGGCTTCACGGCGCCATGGGCCGGGTGCTCTGGCGTGACCTCGCGCACGCGGCCGATCAACATGCCGCCCGAGCCCGTCACCGGGTTCTGCATCTTCCCGCGCTCGCCGACGATGGCACGCACGGCCTCGACGATCTTCGCCGGGTCGCCCTGGGCCGTGTCCTTGAGCTGCTTGAACGAGGCGGCGTCGATGTTGAGCGACTCGACGTCGATGAGCAGCTCACCGGGCCGTAGCGGGAGCGACGGATCGATCACCTTCGCGCGTTGCGGGAGCACGCCCTGCTCTCCGCGCACCCGGCCGAGGCCGTAGAGATCGAGCGCCATCGCCCCGACCGCGTCAGAACGTGTACTGCACGCGCGGGTAGAACATCAGCGAGGGGATGTTCGGACCGATGACGAGGCGGAAGGCCACGTCGAGGCCAATCGAGAAGTGGTCCATGTTGGTGGCGTACTCGATCGAAGCCGCGATGCCGGCGTTCACGCCGCCCGTGACACCTTCAACCGGCGCCGGGTCGAGGAAGGTCCACCCCGCGAGGATCTTGCCGCCCACGTAGAGGCGCTCGATCACCCGGTGCAGGTACCCGCCCGAAGCGCTCACGAAGATGAGCGTGAAGTTGTCCGACAGACGGCAGGGCGAGTTGGCCGGCCCGGGGCCAGACCAGCAGTTCTGCGCGTTGGCGCCGATGGCCACGTGCACACCGATGGGGATGAGGCCAGAGCCGTTGCCGACGGTGAGCTGGTAGCCCGCGCCGAGCTGCAGGTACGTCTGCAGGTTCGAGTAGGCGTTGTCGCCGCCCACGGTGAAGAACCCGCCGATGTCCGTCTCGGTGAAGAACCCGCGGCGCACCTGCAGCGGCACGCCCTCCGAGGGGGCCGCCGCGAACACCGACGAGGCAAGCGAGACAACGAGCAGGGCAACGAGCTTCCGCACTGGACGACCTCCCATGGACAACGGGCGCGGCACCATACAGGTCAGGGGTGGGTCCGCCAACGCCAAAAACGTACCTCGTCAGACCGGCAGCACGCCCCGCTTCCGCTGCGTCGGCAGCTGCTGCGCCGGAACGTAGAGATCGAGCCGGTTGCAGAGCTCCTGCCGCAGCTGGGCGCCCTGAATGACTTCGTCGACGATCAGCTCGCTGGCGAGCTTGAACAGGTCGACGTCCTGCCGGTACTCCTCGCGGAGCTGCGCCACGTAGGCCGCGCGCTCGGCCTCGGGCTTTTCCTGAATCTTGTTGAAGTACACGGCGTTGACCGCCGCCTCGGGACCCATCACGGCGATCATCGCGCCCGGCAGCGCCAGGGTGACGTTCGGGTTGAAGCCGGGGCCGCTCATCGCGTACAGCCCGGCGCCGTAGGCCTTGCGCACCACCACGCAGATGCGTGGCACCGAGGCCTCGCTGACGGCCGAGATCATCTTCGCCCCGGAGCGGATGATGCCCTGCTTCTCGACCTTCGAGCCGATCATGAAGCCGGGCACGTCGGACAGGTAGATGAGCGGAATGTTGAACGCGTCGCACAACCAGATGAAGCGCGCCGCCTTGTCCGCCGAGTCGACGAACAGCACGCCACCCTTGTACTTCGGTTGGTTCGCCACGATGCCGACGACGTAGCCGTTGATGCGCGCCAGGCCGGTGATGATCTCCTGCGCGAAGAGCTTCTTCACCTCGAACCACGAGCCCTCGTCGATGAGCTCGCCGATGAGGGCGTGCATGTCGAAGGGCTTGTTCTGGTCGGCGGGAATGATCGACGGCGGCGGCGGCGGGGCACCCTCGACCGCCTCGACGGGATCGATCGGCTTGCCCGAGGTCTTCGGCGCCGTCGGCGTGGTGCGCGGCGGCTTCTCGGTGAAGTTGCCCGGCAACAGCTGGATGTACTGGCGCGCCGCGGCGATGGCCTCTTCTTCGCTCTTCGCGAGCACGTCGCCACAGCCCGAGATCGAGCAGTGCATCTTCGCGCCGCCCATCTCTTCGAGCGTCACCTTCTCACCGATCACCATCTCGGCCATGCGCGGGCTGCCGAGGTACATCGACGCGTTGCCGTCGACCATGATCACCAGGTCGCAGAACGCGGGAATGTAGGCGCCGCCCGCCGCCGAGGGCCCGAAGAGCAGGCACACCTGCGGCACCACGCCCGACAGGTGCACCTCGTTGTAGAAGATCCGTCCAGCGCCGCGCCGGCCCGGGAACATGTCGACCTGGTCGGTGATGCGCGCGCCAGCCGAGTCCACCAGGTAGAACAGCGGGCACTTCAGCTTCGCGGCGATCTCCTGAATGCGGAGGATCTTCTCCACCGTGCGCGCGCCCCACGAGCCCGCCTTGATGGTCGAGTCGTTCGCCATGATGGCGACCGGCCGGCCCTCGATGCGGCCGAGTCCGGTGACGACGCCGTCGGAGGCGAGCTCGGGGTCGCGGTTGTTGGCCAGCTTGCCCTCTTCGACGAACGAGCCTGCGTCGACGAGCTTCTCGATGCGCTCGCGCGCGAACAGCTTGCCGACCTCGCGGTTCTTCGCGTGGTACTTGTCGGCGCCACCCTTCTCGACCCGCTCCACCAGCTCGACCAGCTTCTTCGCCATCGTCATGTCGCGCACCTTTGCTCGTGTTTCGCGCGGCGCGTGTACACACCCGGCGGCGGCTTGTCAGCGGCTTACTCGGTCACCTCGTGCGTGCCGTGCCGCACCGAGGCCTTGGGCGTCTCGTGCGCGAACGGAAACAGGAGCGAGTCGACGACCGCCGGCGGACGCTTGACGGACGACGGCAGAATCGCCTCGGCACGCCCACCGGGCTCGAGCCGCGGGTCCTCGAGCGCCGGGAGCACCTCGGCGATCTCGTTCCACGGCAGCGACAAGCTCGCGCGCCCGAACTCCGCCGCCATGCGCGGGTCGGCCGTCGTTCCTTCGAGCGAGAGGTGGAACTGCCGCAGGCGAATCACCTGCCCGTTGGTGAGGTGCGCGCGCACGAACTCGAGCAGGTCGAGCACCTTCACAACCTCGCCGCGCTGGACGATCCACAAGAGCAGCTCGTGGGTGCTCCAGACGCGATCGGGGCTCGCGAGCAACAGCGCCAGCACCTGCTCGAGCTCAGCGGGCTCGGTGACGACGTGCTGGGTGCACGCGCGCGCCGGCGGGAAGATGGTCACCTCGACGGCGAAGAAGCTCCTGGGTGAGGTCATCGCGCGCTCAGCTCCCCTTGAAGACCGGCAGCCGCTTCTCGGCGAACGCCTTGAGCCCCTCGAGCCGGTCTTCGGTGCCCAACGTCTTCTGGTACAGGCGTTGTTCGAGCGCGAGCGCCGAGTCGAGATCGAGGTGCGCGCCGTCGTCGATGGCGTGCTTGGCGAGGCCGACGGCGATCGGGGCGTTCTCGACGATCATCTTCGCGAGGTGCAGCGCGCCCTGAACGTCGCCGACGCGGTTCACCAGGCCGAGCGAGAGCGCCTCGTCGGCCGCCACCCGCCGCCCGGTGAGGATGAGGTCCTTCGCGGCGCCCTTGCCGATGAGCCGGGGGAGCCGCTGCGTGCCGCCGCCGCCGGGGATGATGCCGAGCTTCACCTCGGTGAGCCCCAGCTCGGCCGCCTCGTCCATCACCCGCAGGTCGCACGAGAGCGCCAGCTCGGTGCCCCCGCCGAAAGCGACGCCGTTGATGAAGGCGACGAAGACGCAGTCGCTCAGCTCGATGGCGCGAAAGGTCGCCCGCAGCGCGTCGAGGAAGCTCCTCACCTCGCCGTCGCTCATGGTCGCGCGCTCCTTCAGGTCCGCTCCAGCGCAGAACGCCCTGGTGCCGGCGCCGGTGAGCACGACCGCGCGCACGCTCCGAGACGGGCCGCTCACCCGCGCCACGTGCTGCGCCAGCTCGGCCACCATCGCCTTCGAGAGCGCGTTGCGCCGCGCCTCGCCGTTGATGGTCCACACCTCGACCAGCCCCTGCGTGTCGATGAGAAACTCAGCCATGGGAAAGGCTCCGCATTTCCGTAGAGTCACGCGCCATGAAGGCGCCCGTACGGTGGATATACCGGCTCGTCCCATTCGTCCCGCTCCTCGTGCTGCTCGCGGCGCCGGCGCTGGCGCGCGTGGGGAGCGGCGAGAGCTACGACTCGGGCCGCAGCTCGGGCGGCGGTGACGACGGCGCCCTCGTCGACCTCTTCATCTTCCTCGTCCGCATCGCCATCGAGCACCCGTGCGTCGGCATTCCCCTCATCATCCTGTTCGTCGTCGTCGTCTGGTACATGAAGCGGCAGGAAGGGTCGGCGTCGACGCGAAAGGCCCTCGACGCGGCCGAGGCGGCGCGCCGCACCACCGTGAGCGCCCGTGACGCCGATGCCTGGGTGCAGGCCCTCAAGGCGAAGGACCCGCAGTTCGATCTGATGGCGTTCTTCGATCGAACCCGGAGGCTGTTCGGCGACGTGCAGGAGGCCTGGTTTCGCCGCAACCTCGAGCCGGTGCGCCGCTTCCTCTCCGACGCCACGTTCCGGAGGTTGTCGACCCAGCTCGCCATCATGCAGTCCAACGGCGTTCGCGACGCCATCGCCGATCTCCAGGTGCTCGATCTGCAGCTCATCGGGCTCGAGCAGACCTCGGCGTTCGACTCGGTGCACGTGCGCGTGAAGGCGCAGCTGCGCGACGACGACGCGCCTGCCACGATGTCAGACGACGACGCGCGCGCGCTGGCGAAGAAGAAGGCGCCCGAGACCTTCAGCGAGGTGTGGACGTTCCTGCGGCGGCCGGGCGTGCAGACCGACGCGACGAAGAACCTCTCGCAAGGCAACTGCCCCAACTGCGGTGCGCCCTTCGCCGGAGGCGCCACCAACACCTGCGAGTTCTGCGGGGCGATCGTCAACAGCGGTCACCACGACTGGGTGCTGGCCGAGATCACCCAGGGCAGCGAGTACGAACGACGCGACACGGCAGCCCAGGGCCTCGTCGACGCGCAGCGCACCGACGCCGAGCTCGCACCCGAGATCCTCGAAGACCGGGCCTCGCTCCTCTTCTGGAGCTGGATCGACGCGCAGGTGGCGAACGACGTGTCGCGCCTCGTCAAGGTGGCGACGCCGGACTTCACCGCCAGGCTCAAGGCCGACCTCGACGCGCTCGCGGCCTCGGGCCGGCAGAAGGTGTTCCTCGAGTGCGCCGTCGGCGCGGTGAACACCCTGTCGATCTCGAAGAACGGCGACCGGCAGCTCGCGCACTTCGAGATCCGCTGGAGCGCTCGCACCGGTATTGGGCCGAAGGGCCAGAGGCCGCCTCCGCTCCCCACGGTGCCACAGCGGTGGGTCTTCACCCTGTCGCGAAAGGCCGGCGCGCTGACCCCGCCCGACGCGGGCGTGTCGACGGCCCGCTGCCCGAACTGCCACGCGCCGCTGTCGGACAACGGATCGCCTTCGTGCGAGTTCTGCGGCACGGCCCTGGCGACGGGCGAGCGCGACTGGGTGCTCACCGAGGTGACGTCATGGGAAGGCTTCGTGGCGCGGCGCGGGACGACGCCCCCCAGCACCGCGCCGAGGGTCCCCGACAGGGACGAGCGTGAGCGGCTGCTCTACCTGATGGCCGCCATGGCGGCGTCCGACGGCGTGGTCGACGCGAAGGAGCGCCAGCTCCTCAAGCTGTGCTCGCAGCGCTGGGGCGTGCCGTGGGCCAACGTCGAGCTCGCGCTCAGCTCCGGGCCTTCGTTGTTCGACCGGCTCATCTCGCGCGGCTCGGCCGAGGCCGAGTCGTTCCTGCGGGAGCTGGTCCAGATGGCGCTCGTCGACGGGAAGATCGATCGCAAGGAGCGAAAGCTGCTCGAGGCGGCCGCCGGGCACCTGGGCCTCGGCGGACGCCTCGACGAGTTCCTGCGCTGAAGGCCCTGCTCAGTCGCCGAGCGCCCGCCGCTGCGCGTTCAGCTGCGCCTCCATCGTCTGGCGCTCGTCGAGCCAACGCACGCCGCTGCGGGCGACGTCGGCGATGGAGCCCCCCTCGAGCGGCCGGGTGACCCAGCGGGTCGCACCCGCCTCGACCTTGACGACCTTCAGATCGAGCTCCTGGTTGCCGCCGAGCGCGGCCTCGACCTTGCCCTCCCACTTCGCGTTGACGAGCTCGCCCAGCGGCGACGTCTTCCCGGCCAGGAGGTCGGCGGCGAGCTTCCGGTCGAGCACGATCTCGGTCGAGGCCTCGAGCCGCCCCATGCCGGTGATCATGCCGTTCCCACGCACCTCGCCCTCCACCTTCACCACGGCCACGTACTCGATGGGCGCCTTGCGTACGGCGTCGGCGATCTGCGCGGGGCTCAATTCGCCACGACGAATCTGCTCCAGCGTCCCGGGCGTGAGCTTCCACCGCTGTTCGAGCGCGACCGAGGTCTTGAGCTCGCCCTTCGCGCTGAAACGATTGGCGATGGCGTCGGCGGCGATGGAGTCGCCCAGCTTGAGCCCGATCTCACCCTCGAGCTTGCCCTCGAGCCGCGAGCGCGTCGTCAGGCACCCCTTCGCGAAGTCGACCTCGCGCTGCGTGCTCGCGGTGACGACCGCCTTCGCCTCGGCCTTCCCTCCGAACGAGTGCGATGGCTTTTCGGCGCTCCCCAGTTCTCCCTCGAGCTCGAGCTGTCCCCCCAGCTGCAACACCTCGGCGCGGTCGATGCCGCGCGCCAGGCGCTCCGCGGCGTCTCGAGAGAGGCCCATGACGTTGTCGACGATCGCACCCTTGAGCGGCGCCTCGGCCCGACCCACCACGACTCCGATGGCCATCGCCGCGGCGTGAATGAAGTCCGCGGCCTGGTCGGCGTTCGGGAAGACGAGCTTCCCGCCGGCCATGAAGCCGCCGAAGCCCCCGGCGTGATCGTTGGCCAGCCCAAGCGCGGCCAGGTTCTCGGCACAGACCTCGAAGGTGCCGTCGTCGCGTCGCTCGATGCGGGCCTTGAACTCTGCCTTCGCAGCGTCGCCCGCCTTGAACTCTCCCTTGAAGAACATCTCGGCCGCGGTGTGCGGTTCGAGCCGCTCGAGTGCGTCTGAGAGCGCCTTCCGGCCAGGCCTGAAGTCGATGATCCCCGCGAGGGTGGTCTTCGGCGGCTCTTGCTCGACGACGGTGTTCAAGACGGCCGTGGGCCGCTGGGACCCCTTCGGGCGTTCGGTCGTCGGCGGAGGCTGCGACGTGGGTGGGTGGGTCGACGAGGCGCGGTCGGTCTTCATGGGGTGCGGCTCCGGGGGCTGCGAGGAATCCCTCGCAGGTCGCACGCCTCACGCCACGCTCAACCGCCGAGAAACAGGAGCAGGCTCCGCGTGGAGTCTCGCGCCACCGTCCATCCAGCGCGTCGCGGGGCGCTGCTTCGGTCGGCGCTCGGTCAGCGGCTTCTTCGCCGGGGCGCCGTCACCGAGCGGCGGTGTCGAGCGAGTCCAGCTTCCACCCGCCGGGCTCCAGCACCAGGCGGGCGCTCCGCTCCGCGCCCAGGCTGATGGTGGCACGATCGCCCGCGAGTGAAACCGGCCCGCCGAGCGAGGCCTTCAGGCGGCTGACGAAGCCTGCGCCTCGCGGCTCCCGATCGAAGTCCCGGGCCAGCCGCTCGGGGGTGTACCGATCGCGCCACGCGCCAGACAGCCAGCTCCACGCCGTCGCGAAGTCACGCGCCTCGGCCGCCGAGACGAACGCCCGCGCTGCTGCTCGCACGGCGTCGGCCGGCTCGGCCCCGCTGGGCTCAGCGCACGGCGGGCACGACGGCTTGACCGACTGAATCGGAGCCACGCAGCCCATCAGCAACACCCCGATTGCCCACCTCACGGCGCGCCCGCGTCTCCGACGTCGAGGCTCCTGGGCTCTGGCGAATAGACACCCTTCACGTCGGTGGCCGGCGGGCCGAGCTGCATCGCCCGCAACAGCTTCGGGTTCACGGCGGTCACCGGGCCGGCGTCGGGAACGAGCGGCTCGACGGCCGAGCCGCTGCCCCGGTCCCAAACTGAGAGGGCGATGATCGTCGCGGCGAACCCGATCACGGCGCCGATGGCCACCATTCGTGTCATGTCGGCCGCCACATTCCCCCACTCGGCCCCTGCGGGACAAGCGTCGCGCGAGTCCACAATGTCGGGTTGCGCACGGCATGAGGCGGGCTTCGACTTCGGCGCGCCGTGTCGTGGGGGCGCGATCGACTCCCACCGGGGTCGGGCTAAGGAAGCGGGCCATGTCGACTGGACCCCGTGAAGTGCGCGCCCCCCGCGGCGCGGAGCTGAGCTGCAAGGGCTGGGTGCAGGAAGCCGCCCTGCGCATGCTGATGAACAACCTCGATCCCGAGGTGGCCGAGCGGCCCGGCGATCTCGTCGTCTACGGTGGCACTGGCAAGGCCGCGCGCGACTGGCCCTCGTTCGACCGCATCGTGGCGGCGCTTCGGTCGCTCAGCGACGATGAGACGCTCCTCGTGCAGTCGGGCAAGCCGGTGGGCATTCTCAAGAGCCACCCCGACGCGCCGCGGGTGCTGATCGCCAACTCGAACCTCGTCGGCAAGTGGGCCACCTGGGAGCACTTCCGCGAGCTCGAGCGCAAGGGCCTCATGATGTACGGCCAGATGACGGCCGGCTCGTGGATCTACATCGGCACGCAGGGGATCCTGCAGGGCACCTACGAGACCTTCGTGCAGGCGGGCCGCACGCACTTCGGCTCGGGCGATCTCGCAGGCCGGGTCGTGCTCACCGGAGGCCTCGGCGGCATGGGCGGCGCGCAGCCGCTCGCGTGCACGATGGCCGGTGGGGTGATGCTCGCCGTCGAGGTCGACCCACAGCGGGCCCAGCGGCGCATCGAGACGAGGTACCTCGACGTCATCGCGAAGGATCTCGACGAGGCGCTGGCGCTGGTGGCGGACGCGAAGGCGAAGCGGCAGGCCCGCTCCATCGGCGTCATCGGCAACTGCGCCGACGTGCTGCCCGAGCTGGTGCGACGGGGCTTCAAGCCCGACCTCGTCACCGATCAGACGAGCGCGCACGATCCGCTCGGCGGCTACGTGCCGAATCGGCTGACGCTCGCCGAGGCCGCGGCGCTGCGGGAGAAGGACCCGAAGGGGTACGTCGAGCGCTCGCACCAGGCGATGGCCGAGCACGTGCGCGCGATGCTGGCGTTCCAGGAGGCCGGCGCCCACGTCTTCGACTACGGCAACAACCTGCGCGCGGGCGCCCAGGCGGCCGGCGTCACCAACGCCTTCGACTTCCCCGGCTTCGTGCCCGCGTACATCCGCCCGATGTTCTGCCGCGGTGAGGGGCCGTTCCGCTGGGTCGCGCTCTCGGGCGATCCCGCCGACATCGCCGTCACCGACCGCGCGCTCATCGAGCTGTTCCCCCAGAAGGAGCACATGGTGCGCTGGCTGCGGCTGGCCGGCGAGCGGGTGAAGTTCCAGGGCCTGCCGGCGCGCATCTGCTGGCTCGGCTACGGCGAGCGTCACCGCGCAGGGCTGCTCTTCAACGAGCTGGTGCGCACGAAGCAGGTGAAGGCGCCCATCGTCATCGGCCGCGATCACCTCGACTGCGGCTCGGTCGCGTCGCCCAACCGCGAGACCGAGGCGATGAAGGACGGCACCGACGCCGTGGCCGACTGGCCGATCCTCAACGCGATGATCAACGCGGTGAACGGAGCGTCGTGGGTCTCGCTCCACCACGGCGGCGGCGTCGGCATCGGCTACTCGATTCACTCGGGCCAGGTCATCGTCGCCGACGGCACCGAGGCGGCCGCGCGGCGCATCGAGCGGGTCCTCACGAGCGACCCGGCCATGGGCGTGCTGCGCCATGCCGACGCCGGGTACGACGAAGCGACGGCCTGCGCCAGGGAGCGCAGCGTGCGAATTCCCGGGCTGACCGCGTGATGGACCTCGTCGTCCGCAACACCTCCGAGCTCGTCACCTGCGACGGACCGCTGGGCGGACGGGCCGAGGAGACGTTGGGGCGGGTCGCCCGGGGCGTCGTCGGTGTGCAGGGCGGGCGCATCAGCTTCCTCGGCCCCGAGGAGGCGCTCCCAACGGGAGCGATCACCGCGACCACCCGGGTGATCGACGCCCAGGGGGGCTTCGTCGGGCCCGGGCTCGTCGATTGCCACACCCACGTCGTCTTCGCGGGCGATCGGAGCGACGAGTTCGAGCAGCGCTGTCAGGGCAAGAGCTACCTCGAGATCGCCGCGGCCGGCGGTGGCATCGCGAAGACGGTGCTGGCCACGCGCGGCGCCAGTGTCGACGACCTGGTGCGTCTGGCGCGCCCCCGGCTCGACCGTTTACTGCGGCAGGGGGTCACCACCGTCGAGATCAAGTCGGGCTACGGGCTCGACGCGGCGTCCGAGCGACGCCTGCTCGACGCCATCGCCACGCTCGGGCGTCAGGGCCCACAGACCGTCGTCTCGACCTTCCTCGGGCTGCACGCGGTGCCGAAAGAGCTGGGCGACCGGCGCTCCGAGTGGGTGCAGACCTGCCTCGACCTGCTCGACGCGCTCGCGCGCGAGCGCCGGTGTGACTTCGTCGACGCCTTCGTCGAGCAGTCGGCCTTCACGCACGACGAGGCGCGGCAGCTCGCGGCCCGGGCGCGCGCGGTGGGAGTTCCCCTGCGGCTCCACGTCGATCAGCTCACCGCGAATAGCGGCGCCCAGCTGGCGGCGTCGCTCGAGGCGGTCACCGCCGATCACCTCGAGCAGATAACTCCCGAGGGCGTCGCCGCGCTCGCCCGGGCCGGGACGATCGCCGTCCTCGCGCCCACCTCGACGCTCTTCGCGCGGGCCAGGCCCTTCGCCCCGGGCCGCGCGCTGCGTGACGCGGGCGTGCAGGTGGCCCTGTGCACGAACTGCAACCCCGGCTCGTCGAACTCCGAGAACGTGAGCCTCGCCATGGGCCTCGCCTGTCTGGAGAACGGGCTCACGCCGGCCGAAGCCTTCCTCGGGTTCACCCGCATCGGAGCGCTGGCGCTGCGAAGGCCCGACCTCGGCCGGCTGACGGTCGGCGGGCCGGCGGACCTCGTCGTGTTCGCCGCCGAGAGCTACCGCACCCTGCCCTACCACCTCGGCATGAACGAAGCCGCGCAGGTGATGAAGGCGGGCCAGGTCGTCTGACCGCTCGTTCAGGGACGCCCGTCGCGCGCGTGGCGCCCTGGTGGTATGCCTCGTGTTCCCTCGCTGTCGTCGGAGCCCTTCGATGTGCCGTCTGTTCGCCGTCAGAGCCGAGCGGCCCGTACGGGTCCGGCGGGCGTTCGACGCGCTGAAGAAGCAGGCCCTCGAGCACAAGGACGGCTGGGGCATCGCGCGCTTCGACAGCGACCCGCCGCACCTCGAGGTGAACGTCACGCCCGCCCATCAGTGTGCGCGGTTCCACCAACTCGGTGAGGAGCTCGCGACGCAGTCGCTGATCACCCACATTCGCCTCGCGTCGGTCGGCTCGGTGACGGAGCGTAACGCGCACCCGTTCTACGCCCGCGGCTGGGCCTTCATGCACAACGGCACGGTGGCGCGCTTCAAGGAGCACCGCGCGCGCATCGAGCAGCACATCGCGCCGCACCACCTCGCGCAGGTGCAGGGCGAGACCGACAGCGAGACCTGCTTCGCCCTCTTCCGTACGGTGCTCGATGGCGTGCCCGACCCCGGCCTCGACGACATCAAGCGGGCGCTGGCGCGGGTCATGACGACGGTCTCGAACGTCACCGACACGCCGGACCTCGAGAAGCCCTCAGCGATGAACTTCCTCGTCACCGACGGGAGGCGCATGGTGGCGACCCGCCGGGGGCGAACGCTCTTCCTCGCGCAGGAGCCCGGCGCGCGCTTCATCGCGAGCGAACGGCTCTGGAGCGAGGGGGACTGGCGAGAGATCCCCGAAGACGGCGTCGTCGGCATCGACGAGCGCCTCGAGGTCAAGCTGTCGCGCGTGGCCGACTGGGCCTGAGGCTCACTGGAAGCCGGCGGCGCACTCGGTCGACAGCTTCGACATGATGCTCGTGCCCGAGACGGTGACGAGCTGCAGCGAGCACGCGGCGTAGGCATCGGCCGCGGTCTTCTCGTTGCCCGCGGTGCAGGCCGGCGCCGCCTCGACGCACTTCATGAAGCCGTCCAGCACCTGCAGATCTGCCGAGGAGCACTTGGCGAGCGCTGCGTTGCAGCTCGACAGCGAGGCCTGGTTCGTGCGCACCGTGACGCTCGTGCCTCCAGACATGTACGAGCACTGGTTCGAGCTGCCGAAGAAGCGCTTGTTGGCGGCGTCGAGTCGATCGCACGCGTTGCCTCCGCAGCCCGACAGCAGCACGGCGATGGTGGTGGCCAGCACGACGGTGACGGTCTTCATGGTTTGGACTCCCGGTTGAGGTGGGAGGCGTCTCCCACGGGCGCGCCATGGACGAAAGCGTCTTCGCGGGATTCAACGGTCCGCGTCGAAGAGCCGGTGTAGGGTGGCCGGCCATGCGCCGAGCCCTCCTCTCTCTCGTCGTGCTGCCGGTGATCGCCGCAGCCGGGCCCCGAACGGTCGACGGTGATCCCTCCGATTGGACCGGAACGCCACCGGTGGGCGTTCACCAGGCCACGACCTCTGGCGACGAGTGGATTCTTCGAGGCGTCGCGGGCGACCGTCGCACCGATCCCGGCATGACGTCCGACGCCGATCTCGTCGAGCTGCGGCTCACGACCGATGGCACGGCGCTCTTCGGCCTGGTTCGACTCGCCGACATCACCGCCTCCAACGCCGTTCACCTCGCGCTCGGGTTCGACACGACTGCAGGCGGCGGCCAGAACTTCCTGGGCGATCAGAACCCGCTCACCGTGCGCGCGTCGCTCCGCCCCGAGCGGCAGCTCGCGATTCACGTCGCCGGCTCGGGCAACCCCGAGGTCGAGTGGTTCGACTCGGGGACCTGGTACGCCATCGTCGGATCCGCCGCGAGCATCTCGGTCGCCAACGACGTGGTCGAGTTCCGCGTTCCGCTCGCCGATCTGAACGGCCTGACCGCGACCTCGACGTTCACGCTGACGGCGGTCACCTTCGTGAACGCGCAGGGCTGGAACAATGACATCGACACCACCGCGACCGGGGCCGTCGACGCGCTGGGTGTGCCGGGCCAGGCTGCTCCACCGGCGAGTGGGAACAACGCGTGGGAGCGGGAGCTCTCGAACGGCGTCATCGACGTGGGCTGGCGGGTGACGCTGGCGGGCGCGAGCGCGGGGCCCAGCGCGGTGCCGGCCGGCGAGTGCCAGGAGAACGCCATCTCTGCGACCGGTGAAGCGCCCTGCACGCTCTGCGCGGCGAACACCGCGACGTTCGGTCGAGGTGAGACCCAGTGCATCCCCTGCGTGGCGGGCGAAGGGGCTGACGCAGGCCAGTCGTGCGCCCTGTGCGCGCCTGGTGGCTATGGGCTCGGTGGCGGCCTCGGCTGCGCCTCGTGTAGCCCGGGCACCCAGGCTCCCGACGCGGGGCTGACCTCGTGCGAGGCCTGCACGCCCGGCCGGTTCGCGGGGCAGTCGGGCGCGGTGACGTGCGCCGAGTGCTCGACCGGGAGCTTCTCGTCGACGAGCGGCGCCACCGCCTGTACGGCGTGCGCTGCAGGTCGGTTCGCGGCGTCGACGGGTTCGACTGCCTGCACGGACTGCTCGGTTGGAACCTTCGCGGCCACCACTGGCTCGGCGACCTGCGAGCCGTGCGCGCTCGGCCGCTTCGCTGCGAACACGGGCAGCACGAGCTGCGAGGCCTGCATCGCGGGCACCTTCGCGGCGTTCACCGGTTCATCCTCGTGCGCGCTCTGCCCGCCGGGTCGAAGCTCGGACGCGGGGAGCCCGGTCTGCGTCGACTGCGGCGTGGGCACCTACGCCCCGACGGCCGGTTCGGCGAGCTGCCTCGCATGCGCCGCCGGCACCTTCGCCAGCAGCGCGGGGTCGATCGCCTGTGACTTCTGCCCTCCCGGTCGGTTCTCGATGAGCGGCGCAGCGGCCTGTACCGATTGCAGCCCGGGCACCTTCTCGACCAGCCCCGGCGCGCCGACCTGTCAGGCCTGTCCCGCGGGGAGCGCCCAGCCGATGTCAGGCGCAGCCCTCTGCAGCTCCTGCGGCGCGGGCACGTTCTCGGCCACCACGGGCGCCAGTGCGTGCACGCAGTGCGCAGCCGGCCAGTTCTCGGCGATGAGCGGCGCGACCTCGTGTCAGTCGTGTAGCCCGGGCCAGAGCTCTGCCGCGGGAAGCTCGAGCTGCACCACCTGCCTTGCCGGCTCCTTCGCGGCCGCTTCGGGCTCTCCGACCTGTACGGCATGCGCTCCCGGAACCTCGGCACCGAGCGCGGGCGCCGCGAGCTGCGCTCCGTGCGCGACGGGAACGTTCCAGGCCAGCAGCGGAGCGACGGCGTGCACCGCCTGCGGTGTGGGCACGTTCGCGAACACCACCGGGAGCATCGCCTGTACGCCGTGCCAGCCGGGCCGGTTCTCGAGTGTGACTGGAGCAAGCGTGTGCGCCGAGTGTGCCGCCGGAACGTTCTCCGGGAGCCCCGGCCAGAGCGCCTGCGCGTCGTGCATGCCGGGGACCTTCTCGGCGAACGCAGGCGCTTTGAGCTGCACGGCCTGCGCGGCGGGTACCTTCGCGTCGACGTCGGGAGCGACGAGCTGCTCGGCCTGCGCCCCCGGCCGGTTCAGCGCCACCACGGGAGCCGCCGCCTGCACCGCGTGTGCAGCGGGAACGTTCGTCGCCACGTCGGGAGCCACGGCGTGCATGCCCTGCCAACCGGGCAACTTCGCCGCGATGACGGGCTCGGCTGCGTGTACGCCCTGCACCGCCGGGAGCTTCGCCGCGGCCTCGGGCGCCACGAGCTGCACCACCTGCCAGCCGGGAAACTTCGCGGCGACGGCAGGTGCCGCCGCGTGCTCACCATGCGCACCGGGGAGCTTTGCCTCGGCTTCCGGCGCGACGAGCTGCACGACATGTCAGCCTGGCACCTTCTCCGCGCTCCCCGGCGCCACGACGTGCGCGCCCTGTTCGGCGGGCACCATCGCCTCGGCCTCGGGAGCGACGGCGTGCACGGCCTGCCAGCCGGGACAGTTCTCGGCGACGTCTGGAGCGAGCACGTGCTCGACCTGCCAGCCGGGGACCTTCTCGGGTGGACCCGGCTCGACGGCTTGCACGCCCTGTGCGGTTGGCGCGTTCTCGTCGACGGCGGGTGCATCGACGTGCGACGCGTGCCCGCCCGGGACCTTCGCGGGCATGACGGGGCAGAGCCAGTGCGTGCCGTGTCAGCCGGGAACGTTCGCGAGCGCGACGGGCGCAGGCGTTTGTGCCGCGTGTCCCGCGGGGACGTTCGCCTCGGGGCCGGGCGCGTCGATGTGCACGGCATGTCCGAATGGGACGACCTCCGTGCCTGGAGCCGTCGCCTGTCAGCCGATCGACGGCGGCGCGGGCGATGCTGGGGTGATGGTGGACGGCGGCGTGATGGTCGACGGCGGCGTGATGGTCGACGGCGGCGTGATGGTCGACGGCGGCGTGATGGTCGACGGCGGCGTGGGCGACGCCGGGGTCACGGTCGACGCCGGCATAATGGTCGACGCCGGTACAATCGTCGACGCTGGCGTGATGGTCGACGCTGGCGTGATGGTCGACGCTGGGACGACTCCGAGTCCCGACGCTGGCACCTCGTCACCGGACGGCGGCTCAATGAACCCGCCCGAGCTCACTGGGGGCTGCAGCTGCACCACCACCCCGTCGGCGCTCTGGCTCGCGCTGGGGCTCCTCGCCTTCGCCCGACGTCAGCGCCGCGTATGAAGCTCGCCGATCTCTCCGTCACCCATCACTTCGTCGACCTGCCGCGCTTGCGGCTCCACTACGTCGAGAAGGGCTCGGGGCCCGTGCTCGTCCTCCTGCACGGGTTCCCCGAGATGTGGTGGTCGTGGCGCTATCAGATCGACGCGCTCGCGAACGCCGGGTTCCGGGTCGTCGCTCCGGATCAGCGCGGCTACGGAGACACCGACAAGCGCGGTCCCTTCGATCTCGACACCCTGGCCACGGACGTCTGCCACCTCATCGAGCATCTCGAACCCGCACGCCGCGCGAAGGTCGTCGGCCATGACTGGGGTGGCGCCGTCGCGTGGCACCTGGCCGCGCACCGTCCCGACTTCTGCGAGCGCCTCGCCGTGCTCAACTGCCCGCACCCGGCGGTGATGCGGCAGGCGCTCCTCAACGGGCTCTCGTGGGGCCAGGTCAAGCGCAGCTGGTACATGTTCTTCTTCCAGCTGCCGTTCCTGCCCGAGTGGGTGCTCACCCGAAACGACGCGGAGCTCATGCCCCGCACGCTCAAGGCCGCGTCGGTGAACCGCGCGCACTGGACCGCCGACGACGTACGCCCGTTTCGTGATGCGATTCAGCGCCCGGGCGCCGCCACCGCGATGGTGGGCTGGTACCGCGAGGCCGTGCGCTCGGGCTTCCGCCACCCGCTCACGCCGCCCGCCTACCCGCCCATCGGGTGCGACACGACGCTCATCTGGGGCCAGAAGGATCCCGCGCTCGACTTCGACGTGCTCGTCCCGGGAACGCAGGCCTACGCGCCGAACCTTCGCATCGTGCCCATCGCTGACGCGGGCCACTTCGTGCACTCGGAGAACCCGACGGCGGTCAACGAGGCGCTCCGGGCCTGCCTGTCGGCGCCGCTCAGTACGTCCACGGGAACTTCTTGAAGTTCCGCTTTCGTTTCTGAACGAAGGCGTCGCGGCCCTCGGCGGCCTCCTCGGTGCCGTAGGCCAGCCGCGTGGCCTCTCCGGCGAAGAGCTGCTGACCCACGAGGCCCTCGTCGGGCAGGTTGAAGCCGTACTTGAGCATCTTGATGGCGGTGGGGCTCTTCGTGTTGATCTCCCCGGCCCACTCGAGCGCTGCGTCCTCGAGCTGCGCGTGCGGCACCACCAGGTTCACCATGCCCATCTGGAACGCCTCGTCGGCCGAGTAGTTGCGGCCCACGAAGAAGATCTCCCGCGCGCGCTTCTGGCCAATCTGCCGGGCGAGGAGCGCGGAGCCATAGCCCGAGTCGAACGAGGCCACGTCTGGATCGGTCTGCTTGAAGACCGCGTGCTCCTTGCTGGCGATCGTCATGTCGCACACGACGTGCAGCGAGTGCCCGCCACCCACCGCCCACCCCGGGACGACGGCGATGACGACCTTCGGCAGGAACCGGATCTGCCGCTGCACCTCGAGGATGTGCAGCCGCCCCAGCCCCGCGGGGTCGAGCGCGCGGTCCTCCTTCTCGTACTGGTAGCCGTCCTTGCCACGAATGCGCTGGTCGCCCCCGGCGCAGAAGGCCCAGCCGCCGTCCTTCTTCGACGGCCCATTGCCGGTGATGAGCACCGCGCCGACGTCGGTCATGAAGCGCGTCGCCTCGAGCGCGCGAAAGAGCTCGTCGACGGTGCGGGGACGAAAGGCGTTGCGCACCTCGGGCCGGTTGAAGGCGATGCGCACGGTGCCCTGATCGATCGCGCGATGGAAGGTGATGTCCTTGAAGTCGTGGCCGTCGACGGCGCGCCACTTCGCCGGGTTGAAGATCGTCGAGACGCTCATGCGCGCGTCACCTAGCGCCGCGGAGCGACTGCCGCACCCTCAATCAGCCGCCGGCCCCAGCCACCGCTCGAGGAGCGCCGACGAGCGCGCGCCGCTCGTCGACACCTGGAGCACCCGTCGCTCGAGCCCCACCACCTCGACGCGGATCGACAGCGCGTCGTCGGGCTTCGCCCCGGGCACCTGGCTCACCCACTCCACCAGCATCGCGCCGTCGCTCTCGAGCAGCTCGAAGTAGCCGATGCCGAAGAGGTCGCCTTCGCTCGCCAGCCGGTAGAGATCCGCGTGGTGGAGCGGCAGGCGGCCCGCGTACGTCTGGACGATGGAGTACGTCGGGCTCGACACGTCATCGAGCGGCACTCCGGCGCCCTGGGCGACGCCGCGCGAGAACGAGGTCTTGCCCGCGCCGAGCTGGCCGTCGAGGCCGACGAAGTCCTTCGGCTCGAGCACGCGGCCGAGCGCCTCGCCGAGCTGAAAGGTCGCCTCGGCCGAGTCCGACGTGAGCGTTCGGGTCAGCGGTGCCAGCGCGTCCACACGTCACCAAGGTGCTCGAGCAGATCCGAGGCCACCAGGCCGAGCTGACCGCGTCGATTCGCCGCCAGATCGCCGGCCGCGCCGTGCGCCCACGCACCGACGACCGCCGCGTCCTCGGTCGACAGCCCTTGCGCGAGGAGCGCGCCCGTCATTCCAGCCAGCACGTCTCCCGAGCCACCCGTCGCCATGCCCGCGTTGCCCGTGGGGTTGACGAACACCGCGCCATCGTGACGGGCGATGACCGTCCGCGCGCCCTTGAGGAGGAGCACCACCGAGTGCGCCTGCGCGAACTGCCGGGCCGCGCCGACCCGATCGGCGTTGAGCTCGGCGGTCGGTCGCCCCGTCAGCCGCGACATCTCACCCGGGTGGGGCGTGAGCAGGATCTCCCCCTTCGCCTTGTCGAGCAGCCCCACCTGCCCCTCGAGCGCGTTCAGGGCGTCGGCGTCGAGCACGCAGGGCACCGCGAGCTCTTCGAGGAGCGCGCCGAGCAGGCGGCCCGTCTCGGGGCCGCGCGCGATCCCCGGGCCGATCACCAGCGCCTGCTTGCCGTCGGCCGCTTCGAGGATCGAGTTGAAGTCCCCAAGCCCCAGCGGCCCATCGTTCACCAGCTCGACGCCCATGATCTCGGGCGCGTGATGGAGAATGGGCTGCAGCGCCTCCGGCCGGCTGGCCACCGTCACCAGCCCCGCACCGGTCCGCAGCGCGCCCAACGCCGAGAGCGCCGCGGCGCCCGTCTTGCCCCAGCTCCCCGCGATCACCAGCACGTGCCCGAAGGTGCCCTTGTGGCCGTCGACGCGTCGGGGCGCGAGCCGCTCCTGCACGTCGCGCTCCTCGAGCAGGAACGTCCCCGGGCCTGCCAGCACGCCGTGTGCGGCTCTTGGAATGCCGATGTCGACGAGCTCGATCGCGCCACACCGAGACGCGCCGGGCTCGAGCACTTGCCCCAGCTTGAGGAAGCCGAACGCACAGGTCGCGTCGGCGGCGACGCTCGGCACGAACGGAACCCCGGAGTCGGTCGCCAGCCCCGACGGCAGATCGGCGGCCAGCACCTTCGCGCCGGCGGCCCGCCAGACCGAGATGCGGCCAATCGCGTCGGCGAAGCGCCCCTCTGGCGCACGGTTGAGGCCCGCGCCGAACACCGCGTCGATGACGACGTCACCCGGCCCCACCGGCAGCTCGTCCGAGATCGGCGCGCACGAGAGCCCCGAGGCCTCGAGGGCCCTCAGGGTCCTCGCGGGATCGCCGGTGAGCTCCGAGGGGTTGCCGAGCAGCTCGACGAGCACCGTGCGCCCTGCGCCATGGAGCTGCCGGGCCGCCACCAGCCCATCGGCGCCGTTGTGCCCGGTCCCGCAGAGCACGAGGAACCGGCCCTGGGCACCGGCGAGGCCCTGCGCCTGGCGCGCGAGGGCTGCCCCGGCGTTCTCCATCAGGACCGAGCCCGGCATGCCGTGATCCGCAGCCGCCGCGTCGACCCGCCGCATCTCCTGAGCGGTCAGCGCGCGCTTCACGGGGCCCTCAACAGCTCCACCATCTCGCGCACGGCGCGGTCGAAGCCCACCAGCACGGCTCGCCCGACGATCGCATGGCCGATGTTGAGTTCGTCGATCTCGGCGATGCGCGCGATCGGCCGCACGTTGTCGTAGTTGAGCCCGTGCCCGGCCGCGCAGCCCATGCCCAGCTTCGTCGCGGCCTTCGCGGCGTCGACGATGCGTGACAGCTCTCGCTGCCGCTCTTTGTCGGAGTGCGCTTCGCAGTACCGCCCCGTGTGCAGCTCGATGCGATCGGCGCTCACCCGGTGGGCCATCTTCACCTGGTCGAGATCCGGGTCGATGAAGAGCGAGACGACGATGTCGCCGTCCTTGAGGTTCTTCACGACCTTGCCGATGGCGTCCTTCTGCGAGGTGACGTCGAGGCCGCCTTCGGTGGTGAGCTCCTCGCGGCGCTCTGGCACGAGCGTGACGAGGTCGGGCTTGTACTCGTAGGCCACCTTCACCATCTCCTGCGTCGCGGCCATCTCGAGGTTGAGCAGCGTCTGCACCGTCTCGCGGAGCACCTTGAGGTCACGCTCCTGAATGTGCCGGCGGTCTTCGCGCAGGTGAATGGTGATCTGCCCGGCGCCGGCCAGCTCGGCGAGCGCCGCGGCTGTGACGGGATCCGGGTAGGTCGTCTTGCGGGCCTGGCGCAGGGTGGCGACGTGGTCGACGTTCACTCCGAGTCGTTGCATGGCGACAGGGTTTACACCCGCGCGACGCCCAAAGCCTCTTTCGGGTTAGGCTCGAACGCCATGGGGGTCGTCAGTGAAGCGCGTGCAGGGGCCGTCGGGGTGTCAGCGAGTCACCCGGCGTGGGAGGCCGTTCGTGCGGAGCTCGTGGAGTATGCCCAGCGCGTGCTGGCGGGCCTCGAGACCCCGACCGGAGCCCTGAGCCGGGGCCTGGGCCTCACCGAGGTCGGCGTCGCCGAGCTCCGGGCTGGGCGGCACGGCGGCCTGTCGGTCGACCAGCTCCTCGCCATGTTCGACCAGCTCGAGCTCCCGGTTCAGCTTCGGCTCGAGGGTGACCGGCCGGTGGTGACGCTGACGAGCCCGCCGCTGTCGCTGGGCTGAGCCCCCTCACGGCTCGCGGATCGCCTCAAGGACCGCCTGCGGGTGCTCCTCGGGGACACAGTGCCCGACGTCAGGCAGCACCCGGAAGTCGGCCTTCAGCGCGGTCGCGAGGCGCTCGCCGTGGATCACCGGCACGAGCGGATCCTTGTCGCCCCACAGCACCCGCCTCGGAAACGGCGCGGCCTCGAGCGGCTCGATCGGCAGGCGAAACCGCCCCACCGCGCGGAGCGAGTCGATCATCCCGCTCAAGAAGCCATCGGCGCCGAGCGACTCGAGGTAATGCTCTACGGTCTCGTCCTTGAACTGCTGCGGCTGGCCCCAGAGCCACTTGAGGTAGTTGCGCACCATCGGCCGCCACAGCGGGGTGGCCGTCATCCACATCGTCGACAGCGGGGCCATCGGCGACTCGAGGAACAGGCGCGCCTCGGGCGGGAGCCCCAGCGCCGGCGTGCTCGCGACGGTGAGCGACGACACCCGCTGTGGGTGCTTCGCGGCATAGGCGAGCGCGACCAGGCCGCCGAAGCTGTGACCGAAGAGGCGGAAATGCGTCAGGCCCCGATTGACGAGGAACGGCTCGAGCGCGTCGGCGATGGCCTCGGGCGTGTTCTCAGCCCACGTCTTCGAGCGGCCGCTGCGCGGGAGATCGATCGCGAGGAACCGGTGCCGCGCGCCGCCTTCGGTGATGACGCCGTCGAAGACGCGGTGCGAGGCGCCGAGCCCGTGAATGAGGACGATGGGCTCGCCCTCGCCGCTGTCCCGGAAGTGAATCGCCATTCAGCCCAGGGCGCGCTTCAACGACGCGCCGATCTCCTCTGCGTACTGCTTGATCTTCTTCGCGTCGGTGCCCTCGACCAGCACGCGGGCCTTCGGCTCGGTGCCAGAGTACCGCACCAGCACGCGCCCTTCTTTGCCGAGCTTCTTCTCGACCTGCCCAATCGTCTTCATCACCTCGGGCAGGTTCGCCAGCTCGCGCTTCTCCTTCACCACGACGTTCAGCAGCACCTGCGGCACCGGCTCGAAGATGCGGGTCAGCTCGCTCAGGCGCTTCCCCGAGCGCACCATGAGGGCCAGCACCTGCAGCGCCGCCAGCGTGCCGTCGCCGGTGGTGGCGTGATCGAGGAAGACCAGGTGCCCCGACTGCTCACCGCCGAGCACGTAGCCGTGCTTGCGCATCTCCTCGACGACGTAGCGATCGCCGACCCCGGTCCGCACCACCTTCACGCCCCACGCGCCCACCGCGCGCTCGAGCCCGACGTTCGACATCACCGTCGACACCAGCGTCTTCTTCTTGAGCAGCTTCCGCGCGACGAGCTCCTGGGTGCAGATCGCCATGATGGCGTCGCCGTCGACCACCTGGCCCTTCTCGTCGACGACGATGAGCCGATCGGCGTCGCCGTCGAGCGCGATGCCGAGGTGGGCCTTCTGCTCGAGCACGGCCTTCTGCAGCGACTGCGGGTGGAGCGCGCCGCAGCCCGCGTTGATGTTCTTGCCGTCCGGCTCGACGCCCAGGGTCACCACCTCGGCGCCGAGCTCCTCGAGCACCTCGGGCGCCACCCGGTAGGCCGCGCCGTTCGCGCAGTCGATGACGAGCTTCAGGCCTTCGAGGGTCAGCTCACGCGGGAACGTGTTCTTGAGGAAGACGATGTACCGCCCCCGCGCGTCGTCGAGCCGCACCGCGCCGCCGATGCGGGTGGCCGTCGGGCGGAGCGAATCGAGCGCCTTCTCGAAGATGAGCGTCTCGATCTTCCGCTCCGTGTCGTCGGGGAGCTTGAAGCCGTCACGCCCGAAGAACTTGATGCCGTTGTCTTCGTACGGGTTGTGCGAGGCCGAGATGACGGCGCCCGCGTCGGCGCGCATCGAGGTGGTGAGGTTGGCGATCGCCGGCGTCGGCAGCGGACCGACCAGCTCGACGTCGACGCCCATCGACATGATGCCGGCGGCGAGCGCGTGCTCGATCATGTAGCCCGACAGGCGCGTGTCCTTGCCGATGATGACGCGGTGCCGGTGCTCGCCCGCGCGGCAGATGTAGGCGAGCGCTCGGCCGAGCTGCATCGCGATCTCGGCCGTCATGGGGAACACGTTCGCGGTGCCCCGCACGCCGTCGGTGCCGAACAGCCGTGGGTGCGCGACCGGAGCTGCTTCGCCGTTCTCGTGTCCGTTCTTCATGGGGCGCGGCTCATAACCCGAAACCGCCCCCCGCCTCACCAGCGATCGCCACCGCGCCGGGCGTCTCGGATCGCCTCGGTCACGGCGAGCGCCTCACGCGTCGCCTTCACGTCGTGCACGCGCACCACGTCGGCGGCCCGCGATGCCGTGGCGAGCGCCACTGTGACGGCGCTGGAGACCACCCGCTCGGCTGCTGGCGCTCCGCCGGTGAGCGCTCCGAGGAAGGACTTGCGGCTGGTGCCCAGCATCACCCCCGCCGCGCCGAGCTGCTGGAAGACCTCGAGGTGCCGCAGCAGCGCCAGGTTGTGCTCGAGCGTCTTGCCGAAGCCGATGCCCGGGTCGACGAGGAGGCGCTCGCGCGGCACACCCGCCACCTGGGCCCTCGCGAGCGCGGCATCGAGCGCCTGGGCCACCTCGTGCACCACATCGTGGTAGCGCGGAGCCTGCTGCATCGTCTGCGGCGTGCCCTGGCGGTGCATGACACACGCCGCGACGCCGGCGCTCGCCACCAGCGCTGGCATCTCGGGATCGCCAAAGCCCGACACGTCGTTCACCAGCACGGCGCCGGCGGCGATGGCGGCGCGCGCCACCTTCGGCTTCTGGGTGTCGATGGACAGCGGAACGTCAGGGCGCCGAGCGTGCAGCGCCTCGATCACGGGAATGACGCGAGCGAGCTCGTCGTCGAGCGAGACCGGCGGTGCGCCCGGGCGGGTCGACTCGCCTCCGATGTCGAGCCAGTCGGCCCCCTCGTCGACGAGCCGCAGCCCATGCGCGACCGCCGCCTCGGTGGTGGCGTGGAGCCCACCATCGGAGAACGAGTCCGGGGTGACGTTCACGATGCCGAGCACGAGGGCACGCGCGCCCAGGCGCACCGGCGTCGAGCCGATGGCCAGGGTCCGCTCGGCGGCCACCCTCGGCCGCAGCTCGTCGGGCACCTCATGCGGGCGCAGCAGGACGGCGTCGTCACGCTGGGCGAGGGCGCGGCCTCCGAAGGGCCCCGGGTGGCCCGTGAGCAGCGCGAGCGGCTCGTGGGGTACCAACGCGAGCTGAGGCGCCTCCAGGCGGCGGCGCAGCGCCTCGAGGTCGGCAGCGGTGGGCGATGGAAACAGTCGGAACAGACGCATGAGGCTCAGGCCCTCCGTCCCCGCCCGGCCAGACGTGGCCAGGCGTCATGGGCCATCAAACGGGCCGAGCGACGAGGTGAACGAAAGTCGTCTCCTTCCAGCCACGCCGGACGAGCGGACACGTCAGCGAGTCGCTCCACGGAGCCCGGCGGTCGGGAGGAGTGCGCAGCCACGGTGAAGGCCTCGAACGAAGAACCCCGCGAACTCGAAGTCGAGTTCGCAGGGTTCGAAGAGCACGCGACGGGAAGGAGCGACCTTACGCGCTGCCCGGCTCCATCTTTCCGGGGAGCCCCTCGAGGGCCTCGAGAATGCGCTTGTCCTTCTTCTTCTCGTCCTTGGGCGGCGCCTGCACCCTGGGCGCGGGCTTCTCGCGGCTGAGCGCGCCACCGGCGATCAACGTGTCGAGGTCGTTGGCGTCGATGGTCTCGTACTCGACGAGCGCCTCGGCGATGCGCTTGAGGGCGTCCATGTTCTCGCTGAGCAGCTTCTTGGCGCGCTCGTAGGCCCCCATGACGATGCCACGCACTTCCATGTCGATCTGCCGCGCGGTCTCTTCGGAGTAGTCGGGGCGGGACGCGAAGTCGCGACCGAGGAACACTTCACCCTCCCGCTCACCGAACGCGAGCGGCCCGAGCTTCTCGCTCATGCCCCAGCGCATCACCATCGCGCGGGCGTACTTGGTGACCCGCTCGATGTCGTTCGACGCGCCAGACGACAGCTCGCCGTACACGAGCTCTTCGGCGATGCGGCCGCCGAGCATCATGCAGAGGTCGTCCATCATCTTCTTCTTGTAGAGGTTGACCTTGTCCTCTTCGGGGAGCGACCAGGTCACACCGAGCGCCTGCCCGCGGGGAATGATCGTCACCTTGTGCACCGGATCGCACCCGGGCAGCAGCTTGCCGACGAGCGCATGACCGGCCTCGTGCACGGCGGTGTTCCGCTTCTCCTTCTCGGACATGATCATGGACTTCCGCTCGGGGCCCATGAAGACCTTGTCCTTCGCGCTCTCGAAGTCGGCGATGGTGACGCGGTCGCGGTTGGCGCGCGCGGCGTACAGCGCGGCCTCGTTGACGAGGTTCTCGAGGTCGGCGCCCGTCATGCCCGGCGTGCCGCGCGCGATGGTGTCGAGCTCGACGTTGTCGGCGAGCGGCACCCGCCGGGTGTGCACCTTCAAGATGCCGAGGCGGCCCTTCAGGTCAGGGCGCGGCACCGTGATGCGGCGGTCGAACCGGCCGGGACGCTGGAGCGCCGGGTCGAGCACGTCGGGCCGGTTGGTGGCCGCGATGATGATCACGCCCTCGTTCGACTCGAAACCATCCATCTCGACGAGGAGCTGGTTCAGCGTCTGCTCCCGCTCGTCGTGCCCGCCGCCCAGGCCCGCGCCGCGGTGACGGCCGACGGCGTCGATCTCGTCGATGAAGATGATGCAGGGGGCGTTCTTCTTGCCCTGCTCGAAGAGGTCGCGCACGCGGCTGGCGCCGACGCCCACGAACATCTCGACGAAGTCCGAGCCCGAGATGCTGAAGAAGGGCACCCCGGCCTCACCGGCGACCGCCTTCGCGAGCAGCGTCTTGCCCGTGCCAGGCGAGCCCATCATCAGCACGCCCTTGGGAATGCGCCCGCCGAGCTTGGTGAACTTCTTGGGGTCCTTCAGGAACGCGATGATCTCTTCGAGCTCTTCCTTGCACTCGTCGATGCCGGCGACGTCAGCGAAGGTGATCTTGTTGTGCGACTCGGACAAGAGCTTCGCCTTCGACTTCCCGAACGTCATCGCCTTGCCGCCGGTGCCCTGGAGCTGGCGCATGAAGAACAGGAAGAAGAGGAACAGGATGACGATGGGGATGAACTGGGTGAACAGCGTGATCCAAAAGCCGTTCTCGTCAGCCGGCGAGATGTTGTAGTTGACCTTCTTCTTGCGCAAGTCCTCGAGGATGCGCGAGTCGGCCTGCGGGCCGATGGCGCGGAACTTCTCGTTCGTGTCGGTGAGCGTGCCTTCGTAGCGGCTGCCCTTGATCTCGACCTTGGTGACGACGCCCTGCTCGACTTTGTCCTGGAACTCGGCGAACGAGAGCTCTTTTTCGTCGAGGCGTTGCGTCTGGAAGATCTTGTAGAACCCGACGAACAGGAAAATCAGGACGACCCAGAGGATGAGCGTCTTGTAGCTGGAGCGCACGGAGAGAACGCCTTTCGATTCGCGGTGGTCAGCCCCAGGCGGCGGGCTGTCGGAACGAGTCCGTTATAACTCAGTCGCCCTGACCGCGCCCGTGTTCACTCGATGAAGTTCCGTGAAGCCGGGCAGGGGCTGTGCTGATGGTGAGGCTTCCCTGGTTGATGTGGAGCAAGCGGTCACCCGACAGCGTAACGGTGCGCTTTTCGCCGATTGCCACAAGTGCGTCATGGAGCAGTCGGGCGTCGAGCGGCACGCCGTGGCCCGCGAGCCAGCGGGCCAGCACCCGGCGACGAATGGGGACGCCGAGCGCGGTCACGGCCAGCCAGTCCAGCCCGCGTGGAACGCGGCAACGCGCCAGCGCGAGCGTCGCCTCCGCCTCGAGCCACGCGTCGTCCTCGGCCGCGAGCTCGGCGAAACGCGCCAGCCCCGCGACGGCGTGGGGGCCGACCGCGGCCTCCAGGGCCGGCAGCACCTGCGAGCGCACCCGCACGCGCAGGTGGGCCGGGACGTCGTTCATCGGATCGTGGACGAAGGGGAGCCCCACCGTCCGAACGAAGCGCTCGGTGTCGGCGCGTGCGGCGAACAGGAGCGGCCGCACCACCCCATCGCCACGGCGCCGCAGAATGCCCGCCGCGCCGCTCATGGCGCTTCCCCGCGTCAGCCGCATCAGCACCGTCTCGGCCTGATCGGTGGCGGTGTGCGCCGTCGCGATGAACCGCAGCCCCTCACGCCGGGCGATGGTCGACAGCGCCGCATACCGCGAGGCCCGGGCCCCGGCCTCGACCCCCACCGTGGAGTCCACCTCGAGTCGTGCGGTGTGGAACGGCAGCCCCAGCGCCTGGGCCTGCGTTCGAACCAGCTCGACCTCGGCCGAGGCCTCCCGCCGGAGCCCGTGATCGAGGCTCGCCACCTGCGCCCCCGGCCAGCTCGTCGACGCCCCCAGGAGCGCCATCGAGTCGACCCCGCCCGACACGGCCAGCAAGACTCCCTCAACCCCCTGAAACAGCTCACGAAACGAGATCCGGACCCGCTCCACGAAGGCCCGGCACCATGGATCCTGTAAGAACGGTTCGTTTTTCACTTGACGGCGGCTTGCTGACGGGCGTGGGAGGGCTTATTCTCTTGCTTGAGCCGTGCCGGGAATGGAGTCGAGGGTTCCCGGTTGTCGTCACGGCACGACATCGACGTTGGGCCCTGAAGTCCCCCCCTCCCCTTCAGGGCTCACGGGACAGGTCGGCTTGTCCGACCTGTCTCTCTTTTGGGGGCGCTCCGATGGACCGGCGTTGGAGCGCCCCGTTTGTTTCAGCGCTCCAGCTTCACGGGTTTTGCCCGTACCAGGGGCCTCCGTTGACCGTCAGGTCGGCGCTGCACTGGAGGCCACCACTGGGGCGAATCCCGAAGCGGCCGAGCTGCGGGGTGACGATGCGCCCGCTTCCATCGGCCCCCGGCACGAGCACGACGGGCGGTGGAGACCCGCCGTCCGGGTACGTGCCGTGGAGGTTCCGCGCCGGCCAGAGGATCTCGGCGACCTCGAGGACCTGGCACGGGGCGCCGATGGCGAGCTCGTCGGGCGGCATCAACGACTCGAGCGGGATCACCTTCACGGGCGTGGGCTCGCCCCGCGCGAAGATGCGCACCACGGGCTTCGGCCCGGCGTAGCACTTGCCCGAGCCGACGCCGGCGTCTCCCAGCGGCGCCGCTTCGGCGACACAGCGGGCCTGGGGCATCGCGCACGTGCAGGCCTCGCCGTCTCGACAGCCGGCCTGGCCGGTCACCGTACACGCCGGAGCGTTCGCGATGGCGCGCGCGTCGGCGAAGTAGTGCACGAAGACGCCGTAGCTGCACGAGGTGGTGGCGCAGCGCTCGTCGTTCTCGGGTTGGTTCAGCGAAGCGAGCTCGACCAGCTCGGCGTCGGCGCCCATGCCCGCCATGCCGGTGTTGTCGAGGTTGAGCGTCGGGTCGTCGGCCGAGCCCGGCCCGCCCCAGTCGAAGTTCGCCCCGGGAATCGCCTGGCGCCGGCGCACCGCGTACCCGTTGAGATCGCCCGACGTCTGGCTGATGCCGCCGTCGCTGCGCACCGCATCGAAGAACTGGAAGACGCCCGCGAACCTGTCGCCCGCGGCCCGCGCTGACGGGCGCACGAGGTGCAGGTCGAGATCGACGCGCTCGAAGCCGTTCCACTCGAGCTGGACCACGAGATCCTGCTTGATGGCGCACCGCAGCCGCCCCGTCACCGTGGTGCTGGCCTGGCCGTCCGAGACGGTGAGCTCGATCACGTAGTCTCCCGTCACCACGGGCCGGAAGGCCATCGTGGGAGCTGTCGGCGTCGCCAACGCTGGCAGGCGCGCGCCCATCGGAAACGACGTGAGGCGCCACTGGTAGGTGAGGCCCGTGCGCACGCTCTCGGCATCGGTGGTGCAGCGGGTCGCGTCGACGGTGTCAGAGAAGGCGCTGAACTGCACCGTGTCCCCGGGCCGCACGTCGCGCGAGCCGGTGAAGTCATAGCCACCCGCGGGCGGCATCAGCAGCGGCGCCCACTGCGCCGCGCCGTTGTAGTCGCGAAAGCCGCCGGTCTCGGGCGGGGGCGGCGTGGCGCGAATGAGGTTGAAGCACACCTGGGGCGGCCGGTTCGGGAGCAGCGCCCCGCGCAGCTCGACGGTGAGGCGCGGGTTCTCGGGGTCGTTCGACTCGACCACGAGCTGCGCCTGGTACGTCATCTGCGCCGCGCTGGACGGGCGGAACCGCAGCTGGGGGCTTCGGCCTTCCGACGGCATCAACACCCAGGGCGTCGCCTCCACCTGCGCGAAGGTGAACGCGGCCGCGTCGGGCCCTTCGATCGCGACCTTCGTGACCTCGAGCGGTACCGGCCCCTCATTCGAGATCACCACGCCCGGCAACTGGCTCGCTGGAATCGGAGACGGCCTCACGAGCGGCTCCTGCCCGAAGTCGATCGCCCGCGGAGTCGCCGTCACCGTCCCCCGACACTGCTGCGCCGCCTCGCACACCGGCGTCACCGTCAGCACCGGCCGCGCGCCCTCGCCCACCACCGGAATGCGCTGCGTCGGTCGATCGGGGTCGTCGCTCTGCACCACCAGCGTCGCCTGGTACAGCTGCAGCGCCATCGGCTCGAAGGTGATGGTGAGCGTCGCCTTCGAGAACGGCTCCACCGACGCTGGCACCGCGCCCAGGGTGAACCCGTCGGTCCCTGTCGCGCCGCCTTCGAGCGTCACCGAGGCCAAACGCACGGGGGCCTGGGTGCGCGCCTCGAACGTCACCGTGCGTGACTGCCGCTCGCCCCGCCGCACCTGCCCGAAGTCGAGGCTCGTGGGTGTCACCGTCAGCGACGGCGTCGCCATGTCCACCCCTTCGCGGCACCGACACCCACCCGTCACCACCGCCACCGCGAACATCATCACCCACAGAGCGCGCATGGCGTGGCTTCTACCCACACCCGGGGCCAGGTGCGCGAGGGCCGACCTTCACCGAATGTGTTGCGTTGGTTCCCACCCTGTCGGATATTTCCGGCCCTGATCGTTGTTCGTCGCAGTGCTCCCGGAGATTCCCCACATGTCTGGTACCGACAAGCGCAAGCAGTCCCTGTACTTCCCCGAGGATATGCTCAAGGAGATCCAGGAGGAGGCGAACCGGCAGGACCGCTCCCTCTCGTGGGTCGTCCAGCAGGCGTGGAAGATCGCCCGTGAGCGCATCAAGTCGTTCCCCGCCGTCAACGACGTCGCGGGCGCGCCCGACACCCGCGAGGAGCGCTGATGTCGACCACCGACGCACGCAAGCAGTCGCTGTACTTCCCCGAGGAGATGCTCAAGGAGATCGAGTTCGAGGCCCAGCGCCAGGACCGCTCCCTCTCGTGGATCGTGCAGCAGGCCTGGAAGATCGCGCGCGGCGACCTCAAGAAGATGCCGTCGCCAAACGACGTGTTCGACGCCCCGCGCTGAGCTGACGTCACCTCACGGCCGAGCCCACGCCCTCCCCGCCCTGGCGACGGAGGGCGTTGTCGTTCTCGCTCACTGCACTGGCCGCGACGGCGCCGAGCAGTTGAGGAAGCGCACCCGATTCGCGTCGACCCGCAGGCCGTTCTCGACGTTCTGGTTGAAGTCGCTCTGGAGCAGGTACGCCATCGTGATCCGCGAGTCGACGCCACCGAAGCGCGGCGCCTGGCCGGGGTTGCGGGAAGGGTCGTCGCCCTTCCCCGCCAGCACCGTGTAGCCGTCGTTGCCCGCGAGGATGAAGCCGGGCATCGCCACCCGGTACTTCGTGGCGGGGAACGGCCTGAAGCTCCCCCGGGTGATCGTCTGAGCCCCGATGCGCAGCGAGGTGACGCGCGCGTTGGGCATGCGGGAGCAGTCGACCTCCATCGACACCTCGCGCGAGACCTGGAGGAACGCGCCCGAGGGCGACGCGATCGGCGTCGGCGAGGCGAAGAGCCGTGAGACCGAGAGCTCGAGCACCTCGAAGACCTCCTGCTCCGAGAGATCGACCACCCGCACCGGGTTCTCGAACGGGAGGATCTCGCCGAGCACCCCGCGCGTGAGGGGCCCTTCCCGCAAGATGCTGCGCAGCACGCACGCGCCCTGATCGCGCACCGCTCCGCCGTTGATGAAGCCGAAGTCCACCCGGGCGTTGCCCTCGGCCGAGTTGAAGACCCAGACGAACGCATCGGCGGCGGACTGGGCGATGGCGTTGTTGGCGTGCCGCGCGTTGGGCCGGTCGAGGAAGATCTCGGTGCCCTTCGCGACGAAGGCGACCCGCTCGTTGGGGTTGTCGATGAGCGCCTGACAGTCATCGTTGTAGGCGAGGCAGCCCGAGGTCAGCGCGGCGACGACGAAGGCGAAGGGACGCGTCACAGGCTCACCCGAATGGTAGCGAAGACCTGCACCGGCTCGCGCGGAATGGCCCCGGGCATGCGGTCGGGCCGCGCGGCGTCGTCGGCCCACTGCAGGTCGAAGACGTTCTGGCCGATGACGATCACCTCGACCCGCTCGAAGAGCGGCTCGGTGCGAAGCTGCGCGCCCACCAGCAACGTCGGCGGGAGCGCGTACCGGCGGCGCTGCTCGAGCGGCGTGCGGGCGTTGCTGCGGCGCTCCGAGGCGTGCCTCACGATGACGTCGAACGTGAGCCACGGGCCCAGGGGCAGCGAGAACCCGGCGTTGAGCCGGATCTGTGGCTGGTCGGTGAGCAGCCGGCCGTTGGCGGCAGCGCCGAGGTCCTCCGCGCGGAACCAGCTCGAGTTGAGCCACACGGCCGCGCGCGTCTGCAGCTCGAGCCGGGCTTCTCCTTCGAGCCCGAACGTCTGCACGCCCTCGGTGCGGTTGACGTACGGCGCCAGGTTTCCCGTCGAGTCCACCATCGCGATGGGGTTGGTGAAGCGGTTGAAGAAGCCGAGCCCTTTGAGCCTCAGCCGCGCGTCGCCCAGCGACTGCAGCCACTCGAAGCCGAGCTCGACCGCGTCGACGTAGGCACCGGTGAGCCGCGGGTTCCCGACGAAGCGGCCCTGGTTGAAGTCCGAGTTGATCGCAGACTCCGAGAGCTCCTGCACCGTGGGCACCCGAAACGCGCGGCCGTAGTTGGCCCGCAGCACCAGCGGCTTCACCGGGGCCAGCGCGATGCCGAGCCGCGGACCGAACGAGGGCACGAAGGCACGGCCGACGAAGGCGCCGTCGACCTGCGCGGGGAGCTGCGTGAGATCGAAGCGCAGCCCGCCCTGCACCGTGAGCACCTCGAAGGGGGTCCAGGTGTCGAACAGGAACAGGCCGATGCCGACGCGATCAGCGGCCTGGCCTCGCACGCCGTTCGCCCCGACCGTGGGGTACGCCACCTCGGAGCGATCGAGGTTGACGCCGCGCTCCAGGGCCCCCTGGCGATACTGCGCGCTGGAGGACAGGGGCACGTAGTTCGACAGCAGCGCGTAGTCGGTGAGCGTCTCGAAGCCGCCGCTGATGCCGACCGTGAGCGTGTTCTTCGCGGGAAGGGAGAAATCAACCCGGCCGTCGAGGCCGAGCCCGAGTTGGGTGACCCGCTGCTCCTCGAAGGCGCCGTCTGGGAACAAGGTGTCGGCCATCGACGCCCTGAACTGGTACCCGTCGGGCGTGAGCTGCCACGCGCGGGTGGTGGCCTGCCGATCGAACCACAGCCGCACCGAGGCCTTGCCAGCGTCGCCGAGCCGCCGCTCCCAGCCGAGCTGCGCCTGCACCACCAGCCAGTCGAGCTGGGAGTCGTTGCCCACCGCGTCGAAGCGCCCCACGTACGCGGCCCGCCGCTCGGTGAGGAGCCGGCCCTGGAGCGTCAGCTTGCCCAGCCCCTCGCTCTCGTACGAGAGGCCAAGGCCCGCGTTGACGAGGAAGCGCTGATCGTTCGTGAACTTCTCGGGGGTCGTGGGCGTGCTGGTGTCGAGGCCATCGCGAATGATGGGCCGGCGCGCACCCTGCTGCGACACCACATCGGCGTCTCCGAAGATCGTCAGGCCCCCGAACGTCTTCGCAGCCGAGAGGTGCCCGTCGAAGGCCGAGTACAAGCCCGCGTTCACCGAGGCGCGCAGGCCCTGCTGGCGGTTCGAGACGAGGTTCACCACCGCGGTGAAGTTGCCCAGGCCGACGTCGGCGGTGGCAGGCCCGCGGACGACCTCGATGCGCTCGAAGGTGTCGATGGGCAGGTGGGCGAGCGCCTTGCCGTCGTAGAAGGCGTTGAGGCGCTGCCCGTTGAGCAGGAAGAGCACGTCGGCCTCGCTGCGAATGCCGCGCACGCCGAGCTTGAAGGTGCCCTGCACGTCGCGGCTGACGGTGAGGCCCGGTACGAGATCGAGCGCCTCGAAGACGTAGCGCACGCCGAGCTGCTTGAGGTGCGCCGCCGTGAGGACGGTGGTGTTGAGCACCGAACGTCCACCGGCGTCTTCGACCTTCTGCACGACCGCGCCCGTCTCTTCGGCGCCGTAGACGGCGAGCTCTTCTTCGAGCTCCGAGCGGCGTCGGGGCGGCTCCACCTTCGCTTGTTTGCCGTCGCCCTTCGCGGCCGTCTTCGGCTCGTCGGCGGCCCGCTTCGGCTCTTCGCTGCGCCGGGGTTCGGCCTTCGCGGCCTTCGGCTCCTCGGCGGGGCGCTTCGGTTCCGTCTTCACCGGCTCTGGCTGAGGCTGGACCGGCTCGGGGGGCTCGGGCTTCGACTCGGCGACCGGCTCTTCGACGCACTTCTTGCCCCGCTTCGTCTTGACGCACTTGACCTTCGGCGGCTCCGGCCGGGTCTCGACGGGCGGCTCCGGTGGTGTCTCGACCGGCTTCGTCTCGGCCGGCCCCGCGCCCGGCACGGTGACGCGGATCGGCTTGAAGCCGGTGCCGAAGAGGGTGACGACCTCACCGAGCTTCGTGGTGCCCTCGATGTAGTACTCGATGGCCGGCGGCACGATGCGATCGCCGGGGATGATCGCCCGGTAGAGATCGCCGTACTGCAGCTCGAGCGCGATCGACTCGTAGGCCCGGCCCGGCACCCGCAGCTTCACCGACACCGTCGAGAGCCCGTCTCCGGTGAGCGACCCCTCGAGCCTGTAGTCGGTGTTCGCGGGCAGCTCCGCGGGCGGCGTGTGGAGGAAGCCGGCCTTCGGCTCTCCGAACGCCACGCAGGACCAGAGCACGAGCAGCAGGCGGGCGGAGCGGATCACCGCCCACGATGCTGGGCTGCACGGGCCTGACAGGCAAGCCCAGAGTGTCAGCGCGCGCGGAGCCAGCCTTCGAGCGCGTCGAGGCCGACCTGCACCTCTTTGCCGGGATCGCCGTCGGGCAGATCCATCGCCTTGAGCTTGAGCGTGCGGGCCTGGTGCTCCTGCTCGCCGTAGACGCCGAAGTAGCGGGCCTTGAGCGTCGAGGCGCGCTCGACCTGCCGCTTGATCTTCCCGCCGCGCGGATCGAAGTCGACGAAGAGCCCCTGCATGCGCAGCTCGGTGACGAGCTTCACTGCGTGGGCCTTGAGCTCGCCGTCCATGGTCGCGAGGAAGAGCAGCGGCCGGCGCTCGGGGCGTTTGCCCAGCGACTCGAGCAGCAGCACGAGCCGGTCGAGGCCCATGGCGAAGCCCACGGCCGGCTTCTCGGGCCCGCCCAGCTCCTTGACGAGGTTGTCGTAGCGCCCGCCACCGCACACCGTGCCGGCCGTGCCCAGCGCGTTGTCACCGGCCGGAGGCTCGTAGATGAACTCGAACGTCGTCCGCGTGTAGTAGTCGAGGCCGCGCACCAGCTTCGGGTCGATGACGAACGGAATGCCGAGCGTCGTGAGCAGCGCCTTCACCTCGTCGAAGTGTCTGGCCGCGGCCTCGCCCAGGAAGTCGCCCACGCGCGGGGCCAACTCGATCAGGGGCTTGAGCGACTCCTCCTTCGTGTCGAGCAGGCGCATGGTGTTGCGCTCGAAGGTGTCCTTCGCGGCGTCGCTGAAGGTGGCCAGGTGCGGCGCGAAGTGCGCCTTGAGCGCCTCGAGGTACCTGGGCCGATCGGCCGCATCGCCGAGCGAGTTGAGGTGCAGCGTGACGTGCTGCACGCCCACGGCCTTCAAGAAGTGCCAGGCCAGCGCGATGTTCTCGACGTCTTGCGAGGCGTCTTGCGAGCCGTAGGCCTCGGCGCCGAGCTGGTAGAACTGCCGGTAGCGCCCCGTCTTCATGCGCTCGTATCGGAACATGGGCCCCAGGTAGTACCAGCGCGTCACCGGCTGCTGCGCGAAGCCGTGCTCGATGTACGCGCGGACGGCCGGGGCGGTGTTCTCGGGCCGCATCGTCACCGAGCGATCGCCCTTGTCGGTGAAGGTGTACATCTCCTTCGAGACGATGTCGGTCACCTCGCCGACGCTGCGCACGAAGAGGCCGGTGTCTTCGAGAATCGGCGTGCGCACCTCGGAGTAGCCCCAGGTGCCGAACAGCTCACGGGCGGTGCGCTCGAGGAACTGCCAGGTCTCGATCTGCGGCGGCAGCAGATCGTTCATGCCCTTCACCGCCGCGAACTTCTGGCTCATGTCGTGCCTCCGACGACGCGGGTCGCCAGGCGCTGACCGAGCCGCACCGGAACGTCTGGCGCCAGTGACGGCTCCCAGGTGACGCGCCCCTTCTGGAACAGCACGATCACCGTCGACCCCATCTCGAACATGCCGATCTCGCCGCCGCGCTCGATGGGAATCGGCCGCTCGTAGGTGTGGGCCTTCGCGCCCTGGCCGGTGTGCGTGACGATGCCGTCGTACGCCGCGTGAATGCGCGAGACACAGGTGGCGCCGACGGCGACGTAGGCCACCTGGCCCAGCGGCGTGTCGAGGAACGTCACCAACCGCTCGTTGATCGCGAAGAGCGCATCGACGCTGCCGACCGAGGCCTTGTTGACCGGCCAGAACGCGCCCGGCAGGTACGAATAGCCGGTGATGCGGCCCTCGAGCGGCGAGTGGAAGCGGTGGTAGTCGCGCGGCGAGAGGTAGATGGTGGCGAAGTGGCCGCCCTCGAAGTCGAGCGCGCGGCGCGCGTCGCCCAGCAGCTTGTCGACGGGAAACCAGATGCCCTTCGCCTGCAGGCAGCGCCCCTGATCGATGGTGCCCACCTGCGAGATGGCGCCGTCACAGGGGCTCACCACCGCGTCTGGAGCAGGGTCGATCGGCCGCAGCCCGGGCTTCAGCTTGCGGGTGAAGAACTGCCCGAAGGTGGCGTACTGCTCGATCGGCCCCTCGGCCTCGTCGAGCGCCACCCGGTACTGCCGGGCGAACACCCGCATCACCGCCTGGTGCAGCGGCGCGGGCACGGGGAGCCGCGTGGCGTGGCCCACCAGCGAGCTCAGCGCCGACTTCGGCACGAGCTTCATCAGCGTCATGAACGTCGCGTCATTCATCGCGGCGCGCATGTAGCCCCTGACCGCGCCGCCCTCAATGGAACTGACGGAGCCGCCCAGCCTAGACGCCGAGGAAGAGCCGCTTGCCGAAGTTGAGCGCGAGGTCGGCGTCGAAGATGCGCTGCGCCGACGCCTCGATGTCGTACTCGACGCGCATGTACTCCACCGTCCGCGCGTCGGTGTCGTAGATCACGAAGCAGGCCCGGTTGTCGTAGTCGCGCGGCTGCCCGACGCTGCCCACCGAGATGATGTACTTGTAGCCCTTTCGAATGCCGAACTTCTGGGCGACGACATCGTTCACCTCGCCCGAGCCAAGCGCGAACGCCTTGCACAGGTGTGAGTGGCCGATGAACGTCACCTCGGGCAGGTCGGTCGCAAACGGCGTCAGCTCGCGGGCCTGCTCGAGCGCGAAGATGTACTCGTAGGCGCGCGGCTCGATGGGTGAACCGTGGCAGAAGCCCACCTCGCCGATGCGGTACGTGTACGGGAGCGACTTGAGCCAGGCCAGGTTCTCGTCGGTGATGACGTTGGCCGACCAGTCGAGCGCGTGCCTCGCGGCGTCGTAGTAGAACGAGTAGTCCATGCGCCCGGCTACGGCGGCGTCGTGGTTGCCCAGCAGCGTCACCTCGGCGTTCTGCCGCACCAGCTCGCAGCACGGGTTGGGTGAGGCGCCGTAGCCCACGATGTCGCCGAGCGAGACGATGCGGTCGACGCGGCTGGAGTCGATGACGCGGAAGACCTCGGTGAGCGCTTCGATGTTGCTGTGGATGTCCGAGATGATGGCGATGCGCACGAACGGGCCTTTTGTGGCGGGGTGACGACGACCTTCAAGACGCAGTCGGAGAGACGGGTGCAGCGCTGGGGCGGCCGTGATGCTGGGCTTCGGCCTGAACGAGCCGTCGTATCGCCTCGAGTCGGGCGTCGTCCACGCCTTCGAACATGAGCCCCATGCCGGGCGGGCCGCCCTGCCCTTCGACGCGCGCCCACACCACCCGCGCCTGCGCCTCGACCGAGTTGTCCGCGCCGAAGCGCAAGACCGCGCGGCTGCCTTCGTGGAGCGGCGTCGAGGTGCGCAGGAACAAACCACCTTCTGAGAGATTCCCGATGCGCGCGTAGACGGTGATGTTGTCGCCTTCACACCAGCAGCGCAGGCGGGACGGCACGCGCAGGTGTTTGCGATTCTCAGACACGGAAACGCCTCCAGGAACTACTCGCGGCAAGAGTTGCCTTCGCGTTCCCCCCGGACCACCCACCACCTCGCTCGAAAGCGTACGGAGTCTCGCTGAGGACCGTCAAGCACGAGCCCGAGGCCGACGTTTGTCCACATTGGCTTTCCCTGCGGGCTGAGGCACCCTTTCCCCCACATGTCGACGCTGCCTCGCCCCGTTCGATATCGCTGTGAGCTGTTCGGCCGGATCGAATGGGCGGGAGCGCCGGTGAAGGTGCGCGTGCTCGAGCTCTCCGAGACGGGCGCCTTCGTCGAAGAGGGCACCGGCTTCGACGACGTGCAGGTGGACGACGTGGGGCACCTGACGCTGGCGCTGCCGGGCGGCGAGCCGTGGACCGGCCGGTTCCGGGTCGCGCGGCTCGGCACCTCGCGCCGGGAGCTGAAGGCAGCGGGGGTCGAGCACGTCACGGTGGCCGCGCACGGGTACGGCCTCGAGTTCTCGCACGACGACGACGACGAGCTCGAGCGGCTGCGCGACTTCCTCGAGCTGCTCGATCTCCGCTGACGCTTCACCGCGCCGAGAAGTCGTAGATCTTCTCGATGGCGATCTGCCGGTAGCGGTCGGCCTTGAGCGAGCGGCGCGCGCAGTCGTAGAGGAACTCGCGCTCCGGCAGGCCGGCCAGCCGACGTCGCTCCGCCTCGCTGGCGATGGCCTCGGCGGCCTCGTGCGGGTGCCACACCCACGCCCCCGAGAAGTTGAGCGCGCCCTCGAAGGGCACCAGCCGGGCTTCGAGCACGTCGCCGAGCGACAACCCATGGAGCGTGCGGCGCTCCACCACCTGCACCTCGGTGCGCGACGCGAGCGCCAGCAGCCGCACCCCGCCGTCGTCCAGGCCCAGCACCCGGAACAGGCCGTGCCACGTCTCGGTGAAGGCCCGCCACGTCGCCGCCTCGGCCGGGGGCCCGCTGCGCAGGGCCTCGAGGTACCGGGCCCGCGCCGGCGTGGCGTTGGCCCACGGCGCGGGGCGATCGCATAGGTAGAACTCGAGGAACCCGGCCAGCCGAAGCTCGAGCTGTCGGTCCTCGTCGAACACGTCGCCGGCGAGCTTCGAGTACTCGGCGCGCGCGGCCACCACGTCGTCCTGCCGCTCGGGCGTCATCGCCCACTTCACCAGCGCGTCGAACGTCTGCGAGAGGCCCGCGGCGGCGCTCATCGGGGCAGCGGCGTACCCGCCATGAGGTCGGCGAAGCGCTGGAAGAGGTACCGCGCGTCGTGCGGGCCGGGCGAGGCCTCGGGGTGGTACTGCACGCTGAAGCACCGCGCCTCGGGCACCGCGAGGCCCTCGACCGTCTGGTCGTTGAGGTTGAGGTGCGTCACCACCGCCTTGCCGCCGAGGCTCGTGGCGTCGACCGCGAAGCCGTGGTTCTGCGAGGTGATCTCGACCTTCGTGGTCGACAGATCCTTCACCGGCTGGTTGGCGCCGCGGTGGCCGAACTTCATCTTGTAGGTGGTGCCGCCCAGGGCCCGCGCGAGGATCTGGTGGCCCAGACAGATGCCGAAGAGCGGCTTCTTGCCCACGAGGCCCGCGACCGTGCGATCCGCGCCCTTCACCGCCGCTGGGTCGCCCGGGCCGTTGGTCAGGAAGATCCCGTCGGGAGACAGCGCGAGCACCTCGTCGGCGGTCGTCCCCGCGGGCACCACGGTGACGCGACAGCCGACGTCGACGAGGAACTGGAGCATCGCCTTCTTGAGCCCGTAGTCGATCGCGACCACGTGGAAGCGCGGCGCAGGCTTCGGCGTCGGCGGCCCGAAGAGGTTCGGCGTCGCGGTGGTCCACTCGTAGCGCTCGCGGGTCGACACACCGGTCGCGAGGTCGAGGCCCTCCATCGACGGCACGGCGCGCGCGCGCTCCACCAGGGCCTTGTCGCTCACCGGCTCGGCGCTGATGACGCCGTTCTGAGAACCATGGGTGCGCAGGTGGCGAACGAGGCGGCGGGTGTCGATGCCCTCGAGACCGCCGATCTTCCAGCGGGAAAGCCACGCATCGAGGCTCGTCTCGGCCCGGTAGTTCGAGGGCGGTGACAGCTCCCGAATCACCAGCCCCGTCGCGTGCGGCCGGCTCGACTCCTCGTCGAGTGCGTTGGCGCCGACGTTGCCGATCTGCGGCGTCGACATGGTGACGATCTGCCCGACGTAGGACGGGTCGGTGAGGATCTCCTGGTACCCGCTCATCGAGGTGTTGAAGACGACCTCGCCGGCCGACGGCTCGAGCGAGCCGAAGGCGCGGCCTTCGAAGAGGGAACCATCTGCCAGAGCCAGGACAGCGCGTTTCACGGGGGCCTCGTGCACGCCGACACGTCAGTAGACGTTCGGCGGCTTCTCTTTCTTGTCGTAGACAAACTTGAAGACACGCTGCTTCTGGGTGGGCTTGAGCACCACGACCCGTTTGTATTCGAAGTGCAGGTGCAGCACCTTCGTGGCCTCGTCGAACTCGACCAGAATGTCCTCGTCGGTCATGCCCATGCCATCGACGACCTTGGTGCCACCGAAGCCGTCATCTTCCTCGTGGGTCATGAAGGTGACGCGGTTCAGCTGATCGCGGACGTAGGTGCGAACGCCCTCGACCCCGAGGTCGCGGAACTGGTTGAACGTCTTGTTGCCCATGTCCTCGACATCCCAGTGGTCGACGTAGAGCGGGACGAACATGATGACGGAATAGAGGCCACCGATCAGCGCCGCTGCCAGCACCCACCCGAGGAAGGTCCGCATGGACGTGGCTGTATCGGCCCAGCGGCGGGCGGGTCAAGCAACGGCGACATTCACTTCGGCATGGGCGGCGGCAGCTCGGCGCCGCAGAGCTCCATCGGCTGGAAGAGCCGATCGGTTCGGAAGCCCGTACCGCCGAACACCCCCGAGAGGAGCCCGCCGCGGCCGAGCGCCAGCCAGATGACCGTCGCTTTGCCCTTGATGTGGCCGAGCGGCACGTACTCGAAGTGCACGTTGCTGCCGGTGGCGCGCAAGCCGAACCGGCTGTCGGCCGAGCCGTCGCGGTTGTCGCCCATCACGAAGACGTGGCCTTCGGGCACCTTCACCTCGAGGCCGTCGGTCGCCTGGAGGGTGCCCGGGCGGTTCAGGATCCAGTGGGTGACGCCGTCGAGGCGCTCCTTGAGCAGCACCTGCTCTTCGCGCTGCCAGTCATCGACGAACCAGTCCCGAACCGCGGTGGGGCGCGAGGCGTCCTGGGTCCAGTACGGGTGTGACGCCGCTTCCTGGGTCGCCTCGAGCTTCGCCCCGTTGACCCGCAGCTCGCGGCCCTGGAACGTGAGCGTGTCACCGCCGATGGCGACGACGCGCTTGATGTAGTCGTACTCGGGCATCACCGGGTTGTTGAACACGATGACGTCGCCGCGCTTCGGCGGGCGGACGATGGTGAACGGCACGGTGTTCGTGAAGGGGAGGCGCACCCCGTAGATGAACTTGTTCACGAAGACCTGATCGCCGATCTCGAGCGTCGGCAGCATCGACCCCGAGGGGATCTTGAACGGCTCCAGGAACACGGTGCGCACCAGGAGCGCGATCGCCAGCGCGCGCACGAGGCCGCCACCGGTCTCGAGCCAGGCCGCCGACTTCAGCTTCACCAGGTGCTTGTCGTACGACTCGTGGAGCTTCTTCGTGGCCTCGCCGAGGGCCGACGTCTCGGCGCCAGGGAGCGCGCGGGCGAGGGCGGTGGACCGCTCGACGAGCTCGCTCCAGACCGACTCCTTGAGCTGGGCGCGCTTCGTGTTCGCCAGCCCCTCGACCACCGAGAGCAGCTCTTCGGCCTCGTGGCGGGCCAGGCGCCGCCCTTCCCACTCGCGCCACGCGTAGCGCAGCACCACGAGCACCGCCCACCACAGCACGCAGGCCAACCCGAACGCCTTCATGATCGGCTGCAGCCACAGGTACGTGCACACCGACGTCTCGACGATGGCGAGGTAGACGAGGAAGACGAGCGCGAGCACCGTCACGGGCGCCCAGAGCGACTTCAGGCGCTCGATCCACCGCACCTTCGACAGCGCCGCGAGCTCGGCGGCCGAGAGCGTGGCCTTCGCGGCGTCTCCGAGCGTCTTCACCGCGCCGGCGCCGGCCGTGGCGTCGTTCGCCATGTCACTGCTCCGACTTCAGCACCGCGAGGAAGGCCTCCTGCGGCAGCTCGACCGAGCCGACCTGCTTCATGCGCTTCTTGCCCTCCTTCTGCTTCTCGAGGAGCTTGCGCTTGCGCGAGATGTCGCCGCCGTAGCACTTGGCGAGCACGTTCTTGCGAATGGCCGACACGGTCTCGCGGGCGATCACCTTGCTGCCGATGGCCGCCTGAATGGCGACCTCGAACATCTGCCGGGGAATGACCTCCTTGAGCTTCTCGCAGACCTCGCGCCCGCGCACGTAGGCGCGCTCGCGGTGCACGATGATCGACAGGGCGTCGACCGGCTCGCCGTTGATGAGGATGTCGAGCTTGACGAGATCGCTCTCCTGGTAGCCCGCCAGCTCGTAGTCGAGCGACGCGTAGCCCCGGCTGACGCTCTTCATCTTGTCGAAGAAGTCGAACACCACCTCGGCCAGCGGCATGTCGTAAGTGACGCGCACGCGGGTGCCGGAGCTGCCGATGTAGTCGATGGCCTTCTGGATGCCGCGGCGCTCCTGGCAGAGCTTCAAGATCGCGCCGAGGAAGTCGTTGGGCACGTGGATGTGGCAGGTGAGGAACGGCTCCTCGAGGTGCTCGATCTGCTGCACGGGGGGGAGCTTCGCCGGGTTGTCGACGAAGAGCGGCTCGCTGCTGCCGTGCGGGAAGATCTTGTAGACGACGCTCGGCGCGGTCGAGATGAGGTTGAGGTTGTACTCGCGCTCGAGGCGCTCCTGGACGATCTCCATGTGGAGCAGCCCGAGGTAGCCACAGCGGTAGCCGAAGCCGAGCGCGGTCGAGCTCTCGGGCTCGTAGGTGAAGGCCGAGTCGTTGAGGCGCAGCTTGATGAGCGCGTCGCGCAGGTTCTCGTAGTCGGCGGCGTCGACCGGGAAGACGCCCGAGAACACCATCGGCTTGACCTCCTTGAAGCCGGGGAACGGGGCGTCGGTCGGCCGCGCGTCGTCGGTGATGGTGTCACCCACCTTCGCGTCGACCAGCTCCTTCACGTTCGCCACCAGAATGCCGACCTCACCGGCGATCAGCTGCTTCACCGGCGTGGCGAAGGGGGCGATGACGCCGAGCTCCTGCACCTCGAACTTCTTCTGGTTCGACCACAGGCGAATGTTCTGGCCGATGCCCACCTGCCTCTCGAGCACGCGCACCAGCATCACGACGCCGCGGTAGTTGTCGTACCAGCTGTCGAAGACGAGGGCCTTGAGCGGGTTCTCCTGCATGCCTTCGGGCGGCGGCACCGTGGTGACGATCTGCTCGAGGAGCTGATCGATGTTGAGCCCTTCCTTCGCCGACACCGGCACGCCGACCGACGCGTCGAGGCCGATGATGTCCTCGATCTCGGTCTTGGTGCGCTCGACGTCGGCCGAGGGCAGATCGATCTTGTTGATGACGGGGATGATCTCGAGGTCGTGCTCGAGCGCCATGTAGACGTTGGCGAGGGTCTGGGCCTCGACGCCCTGGGTCGCGTCCACCACCAGGAACGCGCCCTCACAGGCGGCCAGCGAGCGGCTCACCTCGTAGGCGAAGTCGACGTGCCCCGGCGTGTCGATGAGGTTCAGGACGTAGTTCTTCCCGTCCTTCGCCGTGTACTTCATGCGAACGGTCTGCGCCTTGATGGTGATGCCGCGCTCGCGCTCGATGTCCATGTTGTCGAGGAACTGCGCCTGCGACTCGCGCTTCGAGACCGTACCCGTCTTCTCGAGGAGCCGATCGGCCAGCGTGGACTTGCCGTGGTCGATGTGGGCGATGATGCAGAAGTTGCGGATGTGGGCGTTCTCGGACGGCATGGGCGCGCTGCGGTTAGCATCGGGGCCGCGCGAAAGCCAATGAGCCAAAGCCGCGCGCAGGCAGCTGTTTTTCGTGATGACCCAAGCGTGTCTTTTGGCACACTCGCGCGCGTCGTTCGTTCACGCCTGCTCCTGTCTGGGGGTTTCCACATGTCGACGCTCCGCTGGTCTGCCGCCGCCGTCCTCGCCGCTTCCCGCCTCGCCCTCGCGCAGGATCCCCCGCCCGCGGCCGCCGCGCCGCCTCCCTCGGCCGACGAGATCAAGCGCGTGCTGGAGTACCAGGACAACGGGAAGGACCGCGGCCCGGCGCTGCTCGACGTCGTGCCCTGCCTCAAGGTCGATCAGACCAAGGGCTCGCCCACGCAGTTCACCTGCATCGAGCCCGTCACCGGCGCGGTGAAGAAGAACACCACCGTGAACGCCTGGGTTCAGTTCTTCTGCCCCAAGGGCGGCAAGTACGAGGACCTCAAGATCCAGTGGCTGCTCGGCAACGAGGTGCGGCAGACGACGGACATCACCGTCGAGGGCCTCGCCCGTACCCGCACGTGGCGCGCCCACACGCCGCCCAAGGCCGGCAAGTGGACGATCAAGATCATCCGCGGAGAGAGCACCGAACTCGGCTCTGCGACGTTCACCGTCGAGAACTGAACGAGAACGCTTCTGGGCTCGCCCAGCGGACTCGTCGACCTGTGCGCTGGTGACGGCAGCGCCAAGAACAGGTCGACCGCCAGCCTCGAGCCATGAAGCGCGGGGTCAAGAAGCGCCTTCGCGCCGCGCGCGACGCCTGCGCCACAAGCCCACCGAGGCCAGCAGCGCCGCGCCCACCAGCACGGCGAGGGCGAGCGCGAGCGAGCGCGGCGTACCCGAGGGCTGCTCCATGCGCACCGAGTCGAGCGACTCGGTGAGCGCCGGCCCCAGCGCGTCCCAGCGACCCGAGGGGACACTGAAGACGACGACGGCGTGCCGGGGGTCGCCGAAGTAGCGCGCGATGAGCAGCTTTCGCAGCTGAGCGCCCTCCCGCACCTGCCCGCGCACCTCGACGCGCCCGGCGGGGCCCGTCACCACGTCGGCGCGCTCGAGCGTGAAGTCGAGGCCGAGGTCGTCGCGCAGGTGCCGCGTCACGTTCGTCGCCGCTTCGTCGCGGGCGTTGGGGCCCGGCCGCAGGGACTCCTCGACGATCGAGACCAGCATGCTCGAGGCGTCTTCTCCGTCGCCGTCCATGAGCGCGGCCGTGAGGTAGCGGCTGACGCCCTCCTTCGACGCCTCGCCGATCACCCGGGTGCCGTGGAACAGATCCATACGCGCGAGGCGAAACGCTCGCGGCGGCCGAACCATCAGCCCATCTTGCCGGAGCGGTGGACCGACGAGCTCAGCGCCGGCCGACAACACGAGAAGGGCGACGATCGTGCGCACGGGATGCAGGTGATTTCGCGTGTTTCGGCGGTGCCGTCCACCCGGCTGTATCCAATCGACTCCGCCGTGCGTCTCAGCCTCTGCGTCCACCTCACCACGCCCATGAACCACTCCACCGACTCCACCGGCAGCATGCTTCGGGTCCTGCGGCGGGGCGCCAGCGTCATCGCGCGCACCGCACGTTGGACCCTCGTCCTCGCCGCGGTCTGGGCTGGCCCTTCTTTCGCGGCCGAGCCCCGAGCGCCAGCGCCCCCTTCCTGCGAGTGCGGGCAGCCCAACTGCGACGCTGCGTGCACGTGCAGCGCCGGGCAATGCCCGTTGCACCGGCCGAAGAAGGCGCCGACGCCCGCGCCGCCCTCGCCACGCCGCTGACACCCGCTTGCCTCGGCAGTGAAAGCGGGTGAACGTGCCCGTCGCATGTCGCTCGTCGATCGCCAGGCCCTCGAAGCGCGCGCTGAGCGCAGCCTGCGTCGTGGTGAACTCTCCGAGGCGTTCTCGCTGTACCGCCAGCTCGTCGCCGCATTTCCGGCCGACGCGGCGCTCAAGGAACGGCTCGGCCAGCTCGAGGCCTCGATTCAGCCCGCGGAGCTGATGTCGCCCAAAGCCAACTTCCGCGCCGAGCCAGACGACGCGCCGCGCTCCGAGACGGAGCAGGCCGAGCGCCTGGCCGCCGCGGGCGATTACGCGGGGGCCATCTCGGCCTACCGCCGCCTGCTCACGGCGAGGCCCGACAACGAGCTCGTCCGGGAGCGCCTCTCCGAGCTGTTCACCCTCGCCCGGGCTGCCGCCCCTCGGCCCTCCGCGCCGACCGCGAACCGCGAGGCCGTGCTGGGCGAGCTCTTGAGCCGCATCGGTGCCCGCAAACGGGCCTGATTCCGCCCACACTGGAGCCGGTCGTGGGTGTCACCCTCCCCTGACGGTCCTGTCACATCGCGCTGGCGAACACTGACGAAGGCGCCATAGGCTTTGGCCCTCGTCTGACGTTTCTGCCGTCATTTCGGATCTGGAGGGTGTGGTGCGACTTGGTGTGCTGACTGGTGGTGGCGACTGTCCGGGGTTGAACGCGGTGCTGCGCGGGCTCGTGCGGCGAGGCGTGCTCGAGTTCGGGCATGAGTTCGTCGGCATTCTGAACGGCTACGAGGGGCTCATGGAGCCGCGGCTGACGATGCCGCTGCCCTTGAGTGAGGTGCGCGGCATTCTGCCGAAGGGCGGCACCATTCTCGGCACATCGAACAAGGCGAACCCGTTCAAGTACCCCGAACGAATCGATGGAAAGCTGCAGGAGGTCGACCGCTCCGAGGTGGCGGTGAAGCGCTACCACGAGCTCGGCCTCGACGGCCTCATCGTCATCGGCGGCGACGGCACGCTGTCGATTGGCCATCAGCTCGCGCAGAAGGGCCTGCACGTCGTCGGCTGCCCCAAGACGATCGACAACGATCTCTCGGGTACCGACGTCACCTTCGGCTTCGACACGGCCGTGGGGATCATCGCCGAGGCCATCGATCGGCTCCACACCACCGCCGAGGCGCACCAGCGCGTGATGGTGGTCGAGATCATGGGCCGCAACGCGGGGTTCCTCACGCTCGAGGGCGCGCTCGCCGGCG
>JANRKQ010000187.1:0-8135 GCA_033763395.1 Myxococcaceae bacterium | reverse complement strand
CGCCGTCTACCGGGGCCGGCACGTGCAGGAGGCGCTCGATCGCCTGCTCGAGGCGCACCACCTCACCCGCGCCGCGCACGGAGCGCTCTCGTGGCTCGTCCGGCACACGGGTGGAAAGCTCGAGCTCCACGGCCAGCGCTTCGCCCTCATCGGCGCGGCGGCCGAGCTGTCACCGGTGGCGATGCTCCTCGAGGCGGGCGCCACCGTGCGGTGGATCGACGTGAAGTCGCCGGCGACGTTTTCCGGGCGGCTCCTCACCACCATCGGTGGCGACGACGTGCTCCACGAGCCGCGCAAGGTGGTGGCCGCCCTGAAGGCCTTCGCGAGCGATGGCCCGGTGCACGTCGGGCTGTTCGCCTACGCGCCGGGCGCGGGCCGGGAGCTCCGCCTCGCCGCCGCGATGGACGCCATCGTGCGCGCTGCCGGGGCTTCGGTGGTGAAGTCCGTCTCGCTCTACGTCTCGCCGACGTCGCCCGGAGAAGTGCAGCCCGAGGACCTGGCGGTCGCCGAGGCCCGGGCGAAGTCACCAGCCTGGTGGCAGCGTGGCTTCGCGGCGGCGAGCGCCCTCAAGGCACCGGGCAGCTTCGGTTCGGGCAGCGCCGCTGTCGCGCGTGGGCCCATCTCGCTCCAGGGCGCCGCGTACCAGGCGGCGCAGTACCTCACGAAGCTCATCGCCTCCGAGGTGCTCACCGTTGATGGGCTCGGCGAAGCGCCCGTCACCGTCTCGGCGAACGTGGCCGGCATCACCGAGACCCGCTCGCTGTCACATCCGCTCTTCCAGATCGCCTTCCAGGGCGCGCCCGCCTTCGGCGTGCGCATCTTCCGGCCCGAGACGACGCGCGCGCTGTCGGGGTTGCTCATGCTGCACGATCTGCTCAACCCCGAAGCGCCAGGCGCGGCGCGCGCGACCCTCGCCGGCCAGGAGGCCTCGAAAGCCCGGGCCCTGCGCAGCCAGCAGATCCACGGCGGCGCGTACGATCTGCCCTGGCAGTTCGAGTCGGCGGTGCGCACCGCGGCGGTGGTAGGGCTCGGCAAGCGGCCCGATCTCCTGTTTCGTCGCGCGCGGTAATCTGGCTCCAGCGCCGCGGCGGCGCTATTCGAGACCGGCCATGCGAATCGCAGTCATCGGCGCGGGGCCCTCGGGCATCGCCGCGGCCAAGGCGCTCCTCGACGTGGGCTCGACGACCTGGTGGTCTTCGACCGCGGCCACGACGTGGGCGGCAACTGGGTCTTCACCGAGGGCGCGGGCCACTCGAGCGTCTTCGAGACGACCCACATCATCAGCTCGAAGGCGTACTCCGAGTACGACGACTTCCCGATGCCGGCGGACTACCCGGACTACCCGTCGCACCGGCAGTTGGCGGCGTACTTCCAGGCGTACGCGCGGCACTTCGGGCTGTACCGCTTCATCCGCTTCGGGACGCTCGTCGTCTCGTGCACGCGCAGCGCCTCGGGCGGGTGGACGGTGGTGTCCGAGAAGGATGGGCAGCAGCTCACCGAGCGGTTCGATCAGCTCGTCGTCGCCAACGGGCACCACTGGCAGCCGCGCCTGCCGCGCTACGAAGGCACCTTCACCGGCACCTTCCTGCACTCACACGACTACAAGCGGGCCGCGCCGTTCGCAGGCCAGCGCGTGCTCGTCATCGGCGGCGGCAACTCGGCCTGCGACGTCGCGGTGGAGACGTCGCGGGTCTCTGCTCGCACGGAGCTGTCGTGGCGGCGCGGGTACTGGATCGTCCCGAAGTTCGTCTTCGGCGTGCCCGGCGACCACATTCACAACGTGCTGGTGAACGGCGCGCCGTGGGTGCCGCGGGCGCTGCGCACGTGGGTGAACGAGCAGATGCTGAAGCTCATCAACGGGCCCAACGCGCGCTACGGCCTGCCCGAGCCCGACCACGACTTCGGGGCCACGCACCCCACCATCAACTCCGAGCTGCTCTACTTCCTCCGGCACGGACGCATCGGCGCGCGGCCCGACATCGCGCGGCTCGAAGGGAAGACGGTGCACTTCGTCGATGGAACGACGGGTGACTACGACGCCATCATCGCGTGCACCGGCTACGTCATCGCACACCCGTTCTTCGAGAAGTCGTTCCTCGACTACTCGGAGGGCCCGGTGCCGCTGTACCTGAAGATGATTCACCCGCAGCTCGCTGATCTGCACTTCATCGGGCTCTTCCAGCCGCTGGGGTGCATCTGGCCGGCCGCGGCGCTGCAGGCGAAGCTGATGGCGCGGCGCCTCACGGGCCGGTGGAGCCCACCTGGGAACCTCGACGAGGCCGTGCGCGCCGAGCTGGCGCACCCCGACATCGAGCAGGTGTCGTCACCGCGGCACACCATCACCGTGGACTACCCGGTGTTCCGCCGGAAGCTGCTGGACCTGCTCGGCGAGGACTTCGTGCGGCGGGTGCCCGTCGCGTCGGCCGCCTGAAGGCCCCCGAATCTCCCCGGGGGTTGCACCGAATCTGCACCGGCCCGTGCTGGAGTGCTTCTTCGTGGAGCCGGCCGCTTCGATGACGCAGGTGCCCAGGGTGACGCGGCTGGCGCGGGTCGCGCTGCCGCTCGTGCTGGTGGCCATCTACGCGACGCTCGCGGGCGCGCGGGTCGTCACCAACGCGCTGCGTGACGCGAACCTGCTGCGGCTGTCGGTGGCGGGGTGCTTCGTGGTGACCGCGGTGGGGGTGCTGGCGGCGTTCGTCCGCTCGCCGGTGCTGCGCAGACCTCGTGCGCTCCTGGCCCTCGGCTTCATCGCCGCGGCCTACGGCGCCGTCGTCACGCCGATGGACAGCCCCGAAGAGAAGCTGCACTTCCTCGAGTACGGCGTGGTGGCGCTGCTGGCGTACGCGGCCGCGCCCACCGGCTGGCGCCAGCACCAGCGCCTCATCGGAGCTGCGCTCTTCACGCTCGCCGCGGGCTGGGTGGACGAGGGCATTCAGGCGCTGCTGCCGACGCGGTACTACGATCTGCGCGACGTCGGGTTCAACGCGGTCGCCGGCGTGATGGCGCTCGCCGCCCTCGAGGTCGTTCGTCGCGCCGTCGGGAGCTCCCGTGCGTGAGCGGAGCTTCTTCCCGGTCCTCGTCGCGGGCGTCGTGGCGCTCCTGGTGGCGTTGGCGGTGACAGGCCGGCTCGGGCCCCTCGTGGAGCGCGTGCAGGCGCTCTTCAGTCGTTCGTCACCGCGCCCTCCGTCGACTCCAGGACGGCTGATCGAGGCCGGCGTGAGCGCTCCACACGCAGGAGGTGGCGGATGATGCGCGCGCTGGTGGGTGTGGTGTGCCTCGCCGCGACGGTGGCCTGCGCTCAGCTCTTCATCGACCGGTACTGGACCTTCCGCGACTGCTTCGGAGACGAAGGGCGTTGCTACGACCCCGACACCGAGCAGGTCCTGCTGCCGATCGCGGGGCCACTGTGGGGAACGTGCACGCTGATCAGCTTTGCAGGGGTCGTCGGGGCGCTGACCGTCCCTGGGCGCGCGAGAAAGAAGCGCGAGCAGCGGCCCTGACCGAGCGGCGGACAATCGGGGCCCCTGGGCCGCGTCGACGCCAGGTTCGAAGACTCACGACCGTGGGTTCAGCCTTCGTGCTCCGAGCGCGGGCGGCGCCGGTGGGGACGCAAGGCCCTGCTCGAAGGTCCCAGCGTCGAGGCGTGCGGTCAGGCAGTGACCGTGGCGCTCGCGTCCAGACGACCGGCGGGGCTCGCGGAAGCCGCGCCCAAGCACCGCTCTGTCACCTGGCCGTCGACGAGTCATGAAGCGCCTCACGGCGCGCCTCGACAGCGGCGTGCGAGATGACCTGCGTGCGTAGCGGCTCGCCCCGCTCGACGAGGCGGCCGTTGGCCAGGTACTCGCGGAACTGCGCCGGCAGGCCCTGGGCCTTCGTCCACTCGGCGTCGTCCATCAACTGGTAGTGCAGGTGCGGCTCGGTCGACATGCCGCTGTTCCCGCAGCGCGCCACCTGCTGACCCGCCACCACGCGGTCGCCGACCTTCACCGAAACGCTGCCCTTCTGCAGGTGGCCCAGCAGCGAGAACTCTCCCGTGCCGTGGTCGATGACGACGGTGTTCCCGTAGAGCACCCCGGGCCGCGGCTGGTTCGGCACGTTGTCGGGCACGCCGTTCTCCACAGCCACCACCGTACCGTCCGCGGGCGCGAGCATCGGCTGACCCCAGGCCCAGAAGTCTTCGTTGCGGCCCCCGCTACCCTGGAACGTGCCCGAGCCCTTCACGATGAAGACGTCCATCGCGTAGCGCATGTCGGGGACCGGCGTGTGCCGGTTGTCGTCGTACTTGCGCCCGCCCCACAGCACGTACCACGGCCCATCAAAGGGCAGTCGCAGCGGGGTCTTCGTCTTGTGCAGCGCGGCCACCGTCGGCGCTTCTTTCGCGGCCGGGCGAGTCGTCATGCCCGTCAGGCGGCCATCGACGTCGAAGGCGAGCTCGAGCTCCATGCCGCGCGCCCAGTTCGTCACCGCCGAGACGCGGCGGTAGAGCGTGCCGCCGTTGTGGTCGACCATCGACTCGGTGATGACGCGCACTTCGCGGCCGAGCGCGTTTCGCGTCGTCGCCATCACCTGCCCGAGGCCGGCCTCGGTGCCCACCTTCGCCTTGAGCGTCGGTGAGGCCCGCTGCCACGCCCGGCTCGTCCGCGCGGCGTAGACGTCGTCGACGAGCGCGCGCGACTCCTTGAGCGACGGCGCCTGGGCGAGGACGAGGCTGATCAGGACGGGAGGCAGCACGAGAAGCCGAATCATGCAGATCGCCGCGCGGCGATGCACGTCACAATCCGATGCTCAGGTGTGAGGTCTGCCTACGCTCACCGACCCGCGTCACCCGCCTGGAGCGCCTGCACCTTGTCCTTGAGCAGCTCGAGGCCCTTCGCGCCCAGCGCCTTGCCCTGGTCGACGACCTGGCCGGGCGAGGTGGCGAGCTGCTCCCGTGCCCGGCGAAGCCACGTCATCGGCGCGAGGAGCTGCTGCGCCTTCTCTTTCCCCAGGGCTGCTTCGAGCACGGCCTCGAGCCCACCCGCGCGCGCCAGCATCGCCTGACCGATGATCACCATCGCGCGCGTCTTGAGCAGCAGCGGAATGCCCTTGCCGCTGGCTCGCAGGTCCGTCGCGGCGTCGGCCAGCTCGGCGCGCGTCTTCGGGTCGAGGTTCGGGCTCTGAGCCAGCTTGTCGAGCTGCTCCGCGGCCTTCTCGGGCCGCTCCCGGCGCGCGTGCACGAAGGCCCAGCCCCACTGCGTCAGCTCGTTGTCGACGCCGATGGTCTGCAGCTCACCGAGGCCCTTCTCGAGATCGTCGGCCGCCGTGTCGTCGCGCCCCAGGCCCATGCGGTTCCACGCGCGCAGGAAGTACCCGGCGGCACGACCTCCGTGCAGCGTCTCGTCCTTCGACACCCGGTCGCCCCACCCGAGGAGCTCGTCGGCCTTCATGGCCTCGAGCACGGTGATCGCCGACGTGAGCTCCTCCTCGGCCGCGTAGTGTTTCTCGGTGGCGCAGAAGGCTCCACCGCGCAGCAGCTGGGCGAGCACGCGGGCGTCGTTGGGCCAGTACGGCCGCGGCTCGGCGCGCATCAACTCGTAGAAGACGTACTGCGTGCTGCCGGGCACCTTGTGGCCGCGGTCCGCCGAGTCGACGATGAACCAGAAGGCGGCGAGCGCGAGGTGCTCGAGCTGAACGTCGTACGGAGCCGGGAGCGGCGCCCCCGTGTACAGCTCGGCGAAGGTGGGGAACTCGTCTTCATCCCGCGTCATCATCGACTGCCGGGTGTCCCAGACGGCCTTCGCGAGCCGCGCCCAGGTGGTCGCCGTCCGCTGCACCTCCTCGGGGGTCGCGGGCTTCTCGGGGAGCGCCTGGGTCTCGGCGATGAGCTGCAGCAGCCCGTCGAGGGCCTCGGGGCGGTTCGGCGACTTCGACGAGCGGACCGACAGCTTGAGCACGCGGTAGGGCAGCAGGGTGAGCGAGGTCTTGAGCTCGTGCTCGACCTGCTCGCGCTCCTTCTTCGCGCGCTGCGCGTCCGTCATGAGGCACGAGCACGCCGGCGTCACCGCCATTACCGTCAGCACCGACACGAGGCCCGCGCGGCTCACTCGAACGGAATGATGGAGAGCCGCTCGCCGGCCTTCACCTTGAGCAGCTCCTTCGCCTTCTTCGGCAGGTACACCGTCTGATCGTCGAACCGCACCATCGTGCGCACCGCCCGGAACCGGTTCGGCCCCGAAGCCCTCGTCACACCCACCAGACACTCGTCGGCCTCCTGCTCGAGGGGTTTGTCGCCCAGCGTCGCCGTGCGGTAACGCCGCACCAGGCTCACCTCTTCCAGGTTCGCCTCGTAGTGCGGGCCGCCATCGAACGGGTCGATGTGGTCGACGTACCGGAAGCCGATGCGCTCGAGCATGCGCTGCACGCCGCGCGTCTCGGGCCCGACTTCACCGATGAGCTTCTGCACCTTCTCGGGGAACAAGGTCGCCCAGATGTCGGAGCTGGGGAACAGCTCCTTGATGAACTCCTTGTTCTGCCGCGAGAGCTTGTCGGCCTCGGTGTACTCGAGCCCGGTGAACTTCTTGCCGATGCTCTCCCACAACAGGCTGCGCCCGTCGGGCATCAGCGGTGGGAGCAGCTCGGCCAGCACCCGCTCGCGGAAGAGCTTGCGGTGCATCGCCATGAAGAGGAACCGCGCGTACGACAGCTGCTTGCCGGGCTTGTCGGGGCCGCTGCGGTAGGGCGGGTCGACCACCAGCCCGCCGATCTCGGTCGGACCGTCGTAGTTGTACCCAATCGACAGCACCTTGTGCCGGAAGTGCTTGTCGATGGTGGCCGAGTACGTCTCGGCGTTCGTCACCTGGAAGTAGATGTGTGGCGCCTCGCGCGTGCCGTGCTGCGCGATGATCATCGAGGTGCCGATGATGGTCTCGTTGCGCAGGTCTTCCAGCACGAAGAGGTACTCGCGCTCGAAGGGCTCCTTCAGCTTGCCCGCGAAGCTCTTCACCGAGGTGTCGATGAGGCCGGCCAGCACGTCATCGTTGTGCGGCAGGTTGACGCTGTTGAGCACGGCCGCCAGGCGCTTGAGCCCCGGCAGGTCGCGCTTCGAGACATCTCGCAGGACCATCATGTGGGGTTGGCTCCGACAAGGGCTCTAGCCCACCGACCCGCATGGAGCCACGTCACGAAGGTGACTCGATGCGGCAAGTCCCCACGGTGCCCCAAGTCCCGAAACTTACGGCACCACGCTCAGGCTCCGCGCCTCGGGCAGGGACTCGACGCGGCACCGGTCGAACGCGACGCCACACGCCCGATCGAGGTCGCCGCGCGTGTCACAGCCTGGAAACAACCCCTCACAGGACTCGGGGAGGTAGGCCCAGACGATCTGCAGCACGCCCGAGCGCCCTTCCGGCAGCGCGGCGAGGAAGTCGGCTTCGTGTGAGGTGATTCGGGGCGAGAGGCGAACGACCGGAGGCGCGAGCGTCACCGTCGCGCGGCGGCGCAAGAAGCGTCGGGCGGCGTCGTCGAGCTGCGGGTTGATGGTGTCTCCGCCGAAGGGGGCCGAGTCGAGCACGCCGCCCGAGGTCGAGCCGTCGAAGAGCGCGAGCCACACCCGGCCGTCGCCTGCCTCGGCGAGGAAGCGGCACTCGATGGCGGCGCGGGTGAGGCGCTGGCCGCCGATGGGCCAGCTCTGCCACCGTGACAGATCGTCCGCAGAGCGCGCGCCCGGGGTGTCGAGGAGCTGCTGCAGCACCAGCGCATGGGCGGCGTTGAGCCAGAAGGCGACGCGCTCATCGGGCCCGGGGAAGCGCTCGGGGCTGGTGGCCGGCGCGGTCTTCGCCATGGCGGCGATGAAGCGGTCGAGCGGCTCGCGCCTGGCCCGGAGCGCCTCGAGGTCGACGCGGCCCTGTCGGTCCACGGCGGTGAGGGCCGCGAGCAGGTCGGCGGTGGCCCAGTCTGGAGCGTCGTGCGGCACCCCGGCGGGCACACGGCCATCGAGCCAGAGCGCGAGCGCAGAGCCCACCACGAGCGCCACCGACACGGTGAAGCCCGACAGGCGCAGCCAGCCAGGGAGGGGACGGGGCTCCATCGAGAGCCGCACGATGCCGAGCCGGAGGCCGTCGCGGAACTGGTTTCGTCAGCGCGGCATCCGTGATGCA
>JANRKQ010000186.1:0-38095 GCA_033763395.1 Myxococcaceae bacterium | reverse complement strand
TCGCGTCACTCGGATGCATGAGCAGCGTGCAGCGCGGCTTGCCCGACACCAGCTTCTCCGCGTTGTGCAGCCACGAGTTGTTGTCCCGCGAGTGGCGGCGGTTGATCAGCACCAACGCGGGCCGCACGGAGCGCAGCAGGGCCTCGAGGCGCGGCACGTCAGCCACCAGCTTGGCGGGCGCCAGGTCGATGCACCGGTCCTTCGTCTGGAGCGCCCGGGGGAACGCCGGCTGCAACGGGCCCAGGTCGAGCCCGTGCTCCGCGGCCGCGACCTTCTTCAAGGTGAGGCCCGACAGGCCGCCGCGCCTTCCGAGCCGCAAGCCCAGATCGAGGAGGCCTCTGGGCCCGAGGCGCTCCATCGCGCGCCACTTGAGGGAGGCGGAGAGCCCGGCGCCCCGCAGCGCGTCGAGCCGTCGCCCCAGCCCGAGCAGAATCTGCCAATCGTGTCGCGCGTCGGGGCCCGGGTCGAACACGGCGTCGGCGTGGCGCACGACGTCGCGCACCGCCAACATCGGGAACACCACGTCGAAGTGCAGACGCTCGAGCGGCGACGGCGGCGGGAGGATGAGGTGCGCGTGGCGCGTCGTCTCGTTGAGGTACGGGTCGATGGAGATCATCACCTCGAGCCCGGCGAGCGCGCGGTCGAGCTGCGCTCCGTTCGGCGTCGACAGCACGGGGTTGCCGGCCAGCGTCACCAGCGCGCGGAGTCGACCCGGCCCGTCGGTGAGCATCTCCTCGGCCATCGCCGCGACGGGCAGCTCGCCGCCGACCTCGGGCAGACCGCGCACGCGCGTCGTCCGCCGGCCGTGACTCCCGGGCCCCGGCGCGAGCGGCTTCGGCAGCCAGCGCGGGTCGAACGCCGGCATGGGGAACATGGCCCCGCCCGGAACGTCGAGGTGGCCGGTGACGAGGTTGAGCGCGTTGATGAGCCACGCGCACTGCGCGCCGAACGGCTGCACCGAGGTGCCCATGCGGCCATAGACGACGGCCCGCGGCGTCGAGACGAGCTGCTGCGCGAGCCGGCGCGTCACGTCGGCGTCGATGCCGCTGGTGGCGGCGACGTGCTCCGGTGAGAACGTGCGCGCGAGCCGCTCGAGCTCGTCGAGGCCACGCAGCGAGGCCTCGAGCGCGTGCCGACGTCGGGGCGCTGCGAGCACCTCGTGGAGCAGGGCGAACAGCCAGAGCGCATCGGTGCCCGGCTGGATGAAGTGGTGCTCGTCGGCGCGCTCGGCCGTCTCGGTGCGTCGCGGGTCGATGACGACGAGGCGTCCTCCGCGGGCCTTGAGCGCGTCGAGCCGTCGCCGCATCCCGGGAGCCGTCATCAGGCTGCCGTTCGACGCGAGCGGGTTGGCGCCCAGCACGAGGAAGAAGTCGGTGCGGTCGACGTCGGGCACCGGGAGCAGCAGCTGGTGCCCGAACATCCAGTGGGCCACCAACATGTGCGGCAGCTGGTCGACCGAGGTGGCCGAGAAGCGGCTCTTCGTCCCGAGCGCGCGCAGAAAGGTGGGCCCGAACAGGATGGCGCCCGTGTTGTGCGTCGTCGGGTTGCCCAGGTACGTGGCCACCGCGTCGCGCCCGTGCGCGCGCTGCACCCCGTGGAGCCGACGCGCCGCCTCGTCGAGCGCTTCGTCCCAGCCGATGGCGCGCCACTGAGTGCCCTCGCGGCGCATCGGCGTGCGCAGCCAGTCGCGGTCTTCGTGCAGGTCTTTCAGCGCCGTCGCCTTCGGGCACAGGTAGCCGCGGCTGAACGGGTCGTCGTCGTCTCCCCGAATCGAGGTGACCTTCGTGCCGTCGGTCTCGATGCGCAGGCCACACATCGCCTCACAGAGGTTGCAGGGTCGGAAGTGCACGCGCGTCGTCATGAGTGTCGGCATCGTAGCGCCACCACACGCCCGGTGACTGGCACGCGTCGTTGGTTCAAGGTGCTCCCCGGTGGATTCACTCGACATCGCCGTCATCGGCACCGGCACCGCGGGGAGCGCGGCGGCCCTGCTGCTCGCCCGCCAGGGCCATCGCGTCACCGTGTACGAGCGCGTGGCCGACCCGCGGCCCGTCGGCGCCGGCATCATGCTGCAGCCCACCGGCATGGCGGTGCTGTCGCGCCTGGGGCTCGTCGAGGAGGTCGTCGCCCGGGGCGAACCGCTCACGAAGCTGGTGGCCGAGACGCCTTCGGGCCGGCGGGTGCTCGACCTCTCGTACGCCGACCTCGCGCCCGACCTGTACGGCGTCGGCCTGCACCGGGGCGTGCTCTTCGACTCGCTCTTCCGCGCCGTGCAGCGGGAGCCGGGCGTGACGCTCGTGACGGGCATCGATGTCGAAGACCTGGCGCACGGGCCCGAGGGCACGTTCATCGTGCCGCGCGCGGGCCAGGCGGCTCGGCTCGGTCCCCACCAGCTCATCGTCGTCTGCAATGGCGCCCGCTCGAGCCTCCGTGACGACACGGCGCACCAGAAGATCGTCCGTCGCTATCCATGGGGCGCGCTGTGGGCCGTCGTCCCAGACGAGCAGCACGTCTTCCGGGAACGGCTGTTCCAGGTGGTGCGCGGCACGCGCGTGCTGGTCGGGCTCTTGCCGACGGGCAAGGGGCCAATTGGTGACACACCGCTGGTGAGCCTGTTCTTCAGCCTGCGCGCCGACCGGGTGGAGGCGTTCCGGGCGGGCCACTTCGGTCGCTGGAAGCAGGAGGTGCTGGGCGATCTGCCCGCGGCGGCGCCGGTGCTCGCGCAGCTGTCGTCGGCAGACGACCTGCTCTTCTCGGAGTACCACGACGTCGTGATGTGGCCGTGGAACGTCGGCAACGTGGTGTACCTGGGCGACAGCGCGCACGCGATGAGCCCTCAGCTCGGGCAGGGCGCCAACCTCGCGCTCGTCGACGCGGCCGTGCTGGCCGACAGCCTCCACGGCGCGGAGTCGTTGCGTGATGGGCTCTACCGGTATTCGCGCGCGCGGAGGACGCACCTGGGCTGGTACCAGTTCGTCACCCGGTGGCTCACACCGTTCTTCCAGTCAGACCTGATGCCGCTCGGCGTGCTGCGCGATGCCCTCTTCGGCGCGGCCTGCAGGTTGCCGCTGGTGCGGGAAGAGATGGTGGCGATGATGGCCGGGCTCTCCCTGGGGCCGTTTCGCCGGGTGCCGCTCGCGGTGAGGCCTCCGGCCCTCAGATGACGTGTTGGTGAACGCGTCCGTCTCGGTCGCGAGCGAGGTCGAGGTCGGTGTTTCTGGGTGAAGTGTCGTCCGTCCAGCGGCCCATGGGAGCGGTGGGGCCGGCCGTCGCGCTCCGAAGCCTCGAGCGCCGGTGGTGACGGCGAATGACTCCACCGACTCGCAGCTCCGCCCTCCGGCCTTGAAGCCCCCGGAGGGGAGGGCGGGTCGCTTTCCAGGCCGTGTCCACGTGTTGACGGAAACCGTCAACTGATTGACGTCAACCTGTTGACGAAAACCGTCAACAGGTGGACACGCCCCGGGGAGGCGCGCCTTCCCGCAGGCCCGTTCCGATTGTGTGCCGTGAATCGACGGCTCGAAGGCGGCACTGGCAGAGAACGCGCTCTCGGTGCTGGAAGCCGGTCGAGGCTCGGCAAGGATTCGCTGTGGCGTTCCGGCTCAACGGGTCCTGAAGCTCGTGCGCTCTTCACGCCCGCCTCGCCGCCGTCGCAGGACCAGCAACGCCGCGGCCACGAAGCTGCCTGGAACCGCAGCACAGCTCGGCGCCGGCATCGGCTCGGGCTTGATGGACACCCCCGCGTCAGGAACACCTGCGTCCATCCCCGGCTCCACCGGCATCACCTCGACGTCGGTCACCTGACACGACCCACGCACACACGCCTGCCCCGAGGGACACAGCGGCCCTTCATCCACCTGGCCGTCGCAGTCATCGTCGAGCAGGTTGCAGCGCTCGGTGAGCGGGCGCCCCGGCATGCACGACAGCGGGTCGCACGTCAGTCCCAGCGCCGCGCACCAGCCCGTGCCGCAACGCACGCGGACGCCTTCGTCGGTGCGCCCATCGCAGTTGTCGTCGCGCTGGTTGCAGGTCTCCGTCGCCCCGGGCCGCACCATCGCGTCGCGGTCATCACAGTCCTGGTCGTTCGGCGCGCGGCCTGACGACGAGCAGCCCGTCATCATCGCGCCGCGCCGGTCTCCGAAGCCGTCTCCGTCGGCGTCGGGCCACGTCGTCACGTTCGACAGCCCCTCGTCCATCTGGCCGTCGCAGTCGTCGTCCTTGCCGTTGCAGCGCTCGACGCCGCCGGGCACCACCGTGCCGTCGAAGTCGTCGCAGTCGCCGTCGCGCGCCGAGAAGCCCTGGGGCACCGAGCAGTCGAGCGTGGTGCCGTTCGCCGTCGAGCCGACTCCGTCACTGTCGAAGTCGCGGAAGTACGTCGTGCCCGCGCAGCCGAAGACGAGCTGGCGCCGGGCCTCGCCGGTGGTGTCTCCGCCGCTTCGCCCATCGCCGTTGCCCAACACCGTCCACGCAGACAGCTCTGCTCCGCCCGCGCCGCTCGGCGCCGTCCACTGCACCTGGAACGACACCTGCCCTCCCTGGGTCGCCTTCACGGTCGCCTGCACCACGTCACCGTTGAGCAGCCGCGTGTTCTGCCCCGGGACGAGCGTGAAGCTGCCGCGCGTGGTGGAGAGGTACAGCCCTCCGTTGACGCCTGCCCCGCGCGCCGTCACCGTCACCAGCACCGTCGCGCCTGGCGTCACCGTCGGAGGGTTCAGCTCGAGCGTCGTGGCGTGGGTCGCTGACGAATGGCACCCCTGGCAGCCCGAGGCCGCGATGCCAGCCGAGCGCGCCGCTGCGCCGAGGGGAACGAGGAGGACCGCCAGGACGAGACCGCGCATCGGGGCCCACCGTGCCAAGCCACCGGGCCTTCTGACAACTGAGCACCGCAGGTGGCAGATCCACCGGCACGGGCCACGATTGGTGCTAGCTTTCGTCGAAGCATGACCGCGTTCGAGTTCGCCCTGCCCGGAGCCCCCGAGTCCCCCGGCTTTCGGTTCCCTGGCCCGCGGTTCATCATCGGGTCTGCACCGGACGCAGGCCTGCGCTTCGACGCCCGCCTCGTGCAGCCGCAACACGCCGAGGTGGCGTTCGACCCGAGCGGCGCTCCGTGGATTCGCGACCTCTCCAACGGCCAGCTGTGGCTCAACGGCGTCGTGGTGCAGAAGGCGCGGCTGTCGGTTGGCGCACAGGTGCGCCTGGGGCGGCTCGAGCTCGAGGTCCGAGCCGCTGGCCTGGCGGAAGTGCCGCTCGATTCGACCGCGAAGCGCCCGACGCCCTTCGCCACGCCCCCGATGGACGCGACGGCGAAGCGGCCGACCCCGTTTCAGGCGCCTCCTGCCGTGCGGGCCAGCGGCGTGGGCCGGGTGAGCGGCGCGCGAACGCCCGCGGTGACGGGAGACGAGAAGACGAGCCTCTCGGGCGCTTATGTGCCGTCGGGGTCGACCCGCGAAGCCCCTGCCGTGGCGGACGAGACCTTGACGCGCACCGTGCTGCCCGAAGGCTCCCTCGTTGGAGGGCGTTACCGCATCATCAAGAAGCTCGCGGCCGGCGGCATGGGCGAGGTGTACCAGGCCGAGCACGTCGAGCTGCACAAGCAGTTCGCCGTGAAGGTGATGCTGCCCGCGCTCTCGAGCGACCAGGAGTTCGTCAACCGCTTCAAACGTGAGGCCATCTCGGCCAGCCGCATCGGCCAGCAGAACATCATCGACATCTCGGACTTCGGGCAGACCGACGAGGGCCGCTTCTACTTCGTGATGGAGTTCCTCGACGGCGTCACCATCGCCAGCGCGCTCCATCGCCAGGGCGCGATGCCGGTGCCGCGCATGGTGAACGTCGGCCTGCAGGTGGCCCGGGCGCTCGCCGCCGCGCACGCGCAGGGCATCGTACACCGCGACATGAAGCCCGAGAACGTGATGGTGCTGCAGCGGCCCGGGCAGCCCGACTTCGTCAAGGTGCTCGACTTCGGCGTGGCGAAGGTCTCCACCGGCCCGGGGCAGGGCGGCCAGACGCAGCTCGGCATGGTGGTGGGCACGCCGCAGTACATGTCGCCCGAGCAGGCCATGGGCGTGGCCGTCGACACCCGCACCGACACCTACGCGCTGGGCCTCATCTTCTACGAGATGCTCACCGGCAAGCCGACCTTCGCTGGAGACACCGCCAGCATCTTGATGGTCAAGCAGGTGACCGAGCCCGCGCCGCCGTTCCCGCCCGAGGTGACGGCGACGCTGCCCGGGGTGCTGCACGACCTCGTCTTCAAGATGCTCGAGAAGGACCCCAACGCACGGCCGCAGACGCTCGACGAGGTCGTCAACGTGCTCGAGACGCTCCAGGCGCACCTGAAGGTCGGCGCGAAGCTGGCGCCCGCGACGGCCTCGGGCCGCTTCCCCCAGACCGCGACCCCACACACGGTCTCGGCCATTCGAGTGACCGCGACTGGAGCCCCCATCGCGCCAACCCAGCCCGCCGCGCCGCCGACGGGCGCGCAGGCCGTCGTCGCCGAGGACTCCATCGCTCCGCCGGCGCGCTCGAAGCTGCCCTTCGTGGTGCTGGGGCTGGGCCTCGTGGTCGCCGCGGCCGGTGGCGCGGTGGTGCTGATGAAGGGTGAAGAGACGGTGCACGCCGAGGTCATCGTCGCCCACCCCGAGCCGAAGCCGCCCGAGCCGAAGCCCATCGAGAAGGTGCCCGACCTCCCGTCGCCGCCGAAGGTGGTGCAGTACACCATCGACACCGAGCCCCAGGGCGCCGAGGTGTTCGAGAAGGACGTGCTGGTGGGCACGACGCCCTTCGTGCTGGCCCGCGAGCCCCAGGCCGTCGTCGAGCTCACCTTCAAAGCGAAGGGGTATGTCGACCTCACGCGCAAGGTGATGGTGCCCCTGCTCGACGGCACGTTGCAGTTGCCCCTCGAGAAGAAGAAGGCCGGTGGCGGACCGGGGCCTGGCAAGCCGCCGAAGCAGCCCGGAGACCTGGCCGACCCGTACGCAACTCCGACGGAAGACCTGAAGAACCCGTTCGACTGACGCTCCCGGGTGGGGGGCAGGAGAGACGTTTTCATGGTGTGCATGCATGCGCTGGCGGTCGCCCTCGTGGTGGCGGCGCCCGGCAAGACGAAGCCCCCGACGACGCCCCCGGCGGCCGAGGACCCGACGGCGAAGGCCAAAGAGGCCTTCCTCACCGGCCAGCGCTTCTACAAAGAGGCCCGCTACGCCGACGCCATCGCCAAGTTCGAAGAGGCGTACGCGCTCAAGCCCAGCCCGGTGCTCTTCTACAACATCGGCCGGTGTCACGAGCAGCTCGGCGACGTGCCGAAGGCCCTGCGCGCCTATCGGGACTACCTGCGCATGGCGCCCGACGCGAAGGACAAGGACACGGTGAGCGACGCCATCGCGAACCTCGAGCGGCGGCTCAAGGAGAAGGGCTTGCAGCAGCTCATGGTGTTCGCCGACCCGCCCACCGCCATCATCGAGGTGGACGGCAAGGTGCTGGGCAACTCGCCGGCGTCGGTCGAGCTGACCGCGGGCAACCACAAGCTGTCGGTCCGGGCCGAGGGCTTCGAGCCGACGGAGCGCGCCTTCGTGATGCAGACCTCGCGCGCGACCGAGATGACCATCAACCTGCGACCGATGGCGGCGAAGCCGATGGACCCCCCGCCGCCCCCGCCGCCGCTGGTCGACGCGCCGAAGAAGGACGAGCCGAAGGTGGCCGCGCTCACCCCGACGAAGGACGTCACGGGCACATCGTCGGGTGCGACCGACGTGACGAAGCCCGCGGAGCCCGCGCACAAGGGCGGCCGGTTGTGGACGTGGGTGGCGGGAGGCGCCGCGGTCGCCGCCGCCGGAGCAGGGGTCGGCATGGGGTTCGCCGCGCAGGAAGCGGCAGGTCGCACGGCGAATCCGCCGCCGGGCGTGACGCCCGCGCAGCAGGCAGCGAATGCGCAGGGCCTCGCGACGGGGGCGAACGTGGCGTACGGCGTGGCCGGCGCGGCGGCGGTGGCGGCGGTGGTGCTCTTCTTCATCGAGGGTCGCTGACATGAACGCGAGACTGAAACTGGGGTTGTTGGTGGCGGTCGTCTCGAGCGGCTGTGTCCTCGACTTCAAGGAAGGCGGGCCCTGCACCTCGAACGACGAGTGCCCCACGGGTCAGACGTGTGAGGCCGGCGTGTGCCGAAAGAGCGACGGCATGACGGGCGGCGGCTCCGCGGGTGGCTCGTCGGGCGGAACGGCTGGCGGGGCCGTTGGTGGCGGCACGGCTGGCGGCGCCGCAGGTGGCGGTGACGCGGGCGGCTCGGCGGGTGGAATGTCGGGCGGCTCGGCGGGCGGTGATGCGGGCGGCTCGGCTGGTGGGATGGGCGGCGGCTCGGCTGGTGGGATGGGCGGCGGCGACGCGGGTGGCTCCGCCGGAGGCAGTGCTGGCGGCTCCGCAGGCGGCAGCGCGGGCGGTTCGGCCGGAGGGACGGCAGGCGGCTCCGGCGGTGGCATGGCGCCCGACGCCGGACTCGGACCAGAAGGCCAGGGAACGACGTGCTCCGATGGCATCGACAATGACCAGGACGGAGACACGGACTGCGCAGACTCGGCGTGTAACGGGCAGACGTGCCGTGGTGCACAGGGCGTGTGCGACCTCGCAGAGACCTGTACCGCGGGAATGTGCCCCGCCGATGAGAAGCGAGCGCCAGGGACGACCTGCCGAATGGCGGCAACGGGCTCGTGCGACGTCTCCGAAGAATGCGATGGGACCGGGAACGATTGTCCTGCGGACGCCTTCCGCGCGATGGGGATCGTCTGCAGACCAGCATCCGATGCCTGTGACGCCGCGGAGACCTGCTCCGGGACGAGCGCGGTGTGCCCGACCGACGGGTTCCTTGCCGCGACGACCGTCTGTCGTGCGCAGGCGGGCGACTGTGATCTCGCCGAGACCTGTACCGGCTCCTCGCCGGCCTGCCCCTCGGATGCGCGGCGCCCTTCGACCGACGTGTGTCGTGCCGCCACTGGCCTGTGCGACGTCGCCGAAAGCTGCAACGGCGCGGTGGACTGTCCGGCCGACCGGGTCGTGAACGCGGGCACCGAGTGCCGGCGCGCCAATGGGACCTGCGATGTCGCCGAGGTGTGCGACGGGACCGCCAAGACGTGTCCGAACGATGGGTTCCGTGGTGCTGGCTCCGTCTGTCGTCCTGTCGCGCCAGGTGGGTGCGACGTGGAAGAGACGTGTTCCGGCTCGTCCGGCGCTTGCCCGTCAGATGGGTTCGCTTCTGCGTCGACTGTGTGTCGGGCTTCGACTTCGGTGTGTGACCTGGAGGAGCGGTGCAGCGGGTCAGGTGCCGCTTGCCCGGCGGACCAGGTAGCTCCAGCAAGCACCGTGTGCCGCGCCAGCACGGGAGCGTGTGACCCTCAAGAGACTTGCGCCGGCAACCCAAGCTGCCCGATGGACGTGATGGCTTGCGCCAGCAACCAGTACTGCGCTGGCGCCAATGGGTGCCAGCCGCGGAAGGCGCTCGGCCAGAGCTGCGGGGGCTCCGGCGAGTGCCAATCGGGCTTCTGCGCCCGCGACGCGGCCAACAACGGTGTCTGCTGCAACAGCGCCTGCAACGGCGCCTGCGAGGTGTGCGGCGCGACTGGCGCGTGCACCTTCCGACCGAACAGCGAACGCTGCCGCCCTTCGGCTGGAGCGTGTGACCCGGCCGAGTTCTGCTCTGGCAACGCGTCGACGTGTCCACCTGACGCGCTGTCCCCCTCGACCCTCGAGTGCCGCGCGAGCGCTGGCGCCTGTGACCCGGCCGAGTTCTGCACGGGCACGTCTCCGGCGTGTCCGGTCAACGCTCTGGACGGCTCCACGAAGGTCTGTCGAATGAGCGCTGGAGTCTGCGACCCCGCCGAGACCTGCACTGGCTCTTCGGCGAGCTGCCCGCCCAATACCTTCGCGTCGGCGATGACGATCTGCCGGGGGGCCGTCAATACCTGCGACGCGACCGAAACCTGCACTGGCTCCTCAGCGGCGTGTCCGCCCGATGCGTTCCAGCCGGCGATGATGGCGTGCGGGCTCCCGTTCTGCACGAACGGCACGTTCACTCCGGCGCCGCAGTGTGTGGGTAACGCCGCCACCTGCCAGATGTTCAACCCCGTCAGCTGCAATGGCTACCAGTGCAACGCTGCATCCTCAGCCTGCCGGACGACGTGCGCTGCAGACACGGACTGCATGTCGACCCACTACTGCAGTACCAACAGCACCTGCGTGCCCAAGCTGGCTGACGGGCAGACCTGTACGGCCTCGAACCAGTGCGTCAGCTCGAACGGGTGTCTGACGGGCTACGTTGACGCTGACAACGACGGGTACGGCACGGGCAGTGCGACGCGGTTCTGCGGAGTGCTCCCCACCTCGCCGACGCGGTACGTGGCCCAGTCGGGCGACTGCTGTGACGCGAGCAACCTCGTGCGTCCCAACCAGACACAGTTCTTCGACACGGCCATCAGCAACGTCACGTGCCCCGGAGTGGGTTTCAACTACGACTGCTCGTGCTTCTTCAACATCATCACCGGCACGTGTACTCCTACCATTCAGCATCAGTACCCAATCACCGGCTGCCAAAGCACGTGTAGCCCAAGTCCTTCTGGCTGCAACGGCACCGGGTGGAACGGGTCCTACCCGGGCTGCGGAGTGACCGGGACCCGACGAACCTGCGGAACCGGAGCGCTCGTTTGCGGCGGGGGTGAGCTCATATCGGCATGCATCAACGTCTTGAGCCTCACGGGCCAACTCGACCGGTGCAAGTGACCCACACTCCGTCGTGACCGACGTGGGTGTGAGCATTCTCATCAGCGCGCTCTGGGGCGGGCTCCTCGCCCTCGAGCGCCGTGCGTTCCTCCAGGCGGCGCTGAGCCGGCCGCTGCCCGCGGCCGTCGGCGTCGGGGCGCTGCTGGGCGACGTCACCTCGGGCCTGATGGTGGGGCTCGTCTTCGAGCTGTTCCACCTCGGCGGCGCCTCGCTCGGCGGCGCGCACGCGGACCACGAGACACTCCCGGCCGTCGCTGGCGCTGCGCTGGCCGTGTCTCTGGGGCACGCGAGCGGGTCTGACGCCACCCCCGCGGTGTGGAGCCTCGCCATCCTGTTGTGCGCGCCGCTCGGCATCCTGGGCCGGCGGGTCGACGGCCGACTCGACGCGCGCGCCCGCCGCTACCTCGGCCGCCTCGTCGACGCGGTGGACTCAGGGACCGTCGAAGACGCCGTGCGGCAGAACCTCCGCGCGATGTGGCCCCACTTCGCCTTCAGCGCGCTGGTGTGCGGCGCGGCCGTCGGTACCGGGACCCTCCTCGCGGCCGCGGAGCAGGCGCTCCCGGCCTCACTGGTGCGCGGGCTCGCGTGGGCCTACCCGCTGCTCGCCACCGTCGCGGCCGCCGTCGCCGTGCACGCCAGTCAGGGCCAGGGTCGGCTGCGCATCGCCGCCGTGGTGGCGCTCGTCGTCGCGCTCGTCCTCCTCGGCGCGCTGGGGGTCCGCACGTGGGCGTGACGCTCTCCCGGTGGACGCTCTGGCGGTGCTTCTGGCGGAGCCTCTTCCTCCAGGCGGGCTTCAACACCGAGGGCCTCCAGTCGCTCGGCCTCGTCTTCTCGCTGTCGCCCGCGCTGCTGGTGCTCTACCCGGACCCGGCGCAGCGGCAGGCGGCCTTCCGGCGGCACCTCGCGCCCTTCAACACGCACCCGTACGTGGCCGCTGCCATCGTGGGAGGCATTCTGTTTCACGAGCTGCGCATCGCGCGCGGCGAGGAGCCACCGGAGTCGGTCGAGCGCTTCAAGGCGCTCCTCATGGCGCCGCTCGCGGCCCTGGGGGATGGCTTCTTCTGGCTGTCGCTGCGGCCTGCGGTCGGCGCGCTCTCGGTGGCGCTGGTGCCGCTCATCGGTGGCTGGGCCGTCGTCGTCTCTCTCGTGCTCTACAACCTGGTGCACCTCGTCGCGCGGTGGCGCCTCTTCCGGGCCGGGTTGTCGATGGGCGAGGCCCTCGTGCCGAGGCTCAAGGGGCTCAACGTGCCGCGCTGGGGCCAGCGCCTTCGCGTCCTCGCCGCGGCGGCGGCAGGTGGCTCGGCCTCGTGGCTCGCCGTGAAGTTCGGCACGCATGCCCGGGGTTGGCTCGAGCCCGCGCTCGACGTCGCCTCGCTCGCCTTCGGGGTGCTGGTCGTCTTTCTCCTCTCGCGGAAGGTGAGCCCGTACGTGCTGCTCTACGTCGCGGCCGCGCTGGCCATCGCGCTGGGAGCGGTCGGCGTCGTGTGACGCGCGGTAGGCTCATTTTCTGGCCAGCAGCGTTCGCCGTGTCGGTCGCAGGACGGGTCCTGGGGCTCCACCCATCGCTGAGTCAGGTACGCTGTGGTTGATGGCCCGGCTGCTCGTGGTGGAAGACGACCGGAACCTGCGCGAGGCGCTCGCCGAGACGCTCGTCGACGAGGGCTATGACGTCTCGACGGCCGCCACGCTCGCCGAGGCGCGGGCCGTGCTCCGGGCCGGAGCCGTCGACGTGCTCGTGCTTGACCTCATGCTTCCAGATGGTGACGGCTCGACGCTCTGTGCCGAGCTCAAGCGCGCAGGTGCTCCGAGCCGGGTGTTGATGCTGACCGCCCGCACGCTCGAAGACGACGTCGTGAAGGGCTTCGACGCCGGGGCGGACGACTACGTCGCCAAGCCGTATCGGCTCAAGGAGCTGCTCGCGCGCATTGCCTCGCTCGCCCGCCGTGGCGCGGTCTCCACGTCGACCCGACACCAGCTCGGGCCCTTCGCGCTGGACGTGTCGACGCGCGCCGTCACCGGGCCCGAGGGCGAGGTGGCGCTCACCCGCAAGGAGTTCGACCTGCTGGTGGCGCTCCTCGAGGCGCGGGGCGCGGTGGTCTCCCGCGATGCGCTGCTCGACCGGGTCTGGGGCGACGTCGTCGTCGACGTGCACACCGTCGACAACTTCATCTCGTCCCTGAAGAAGAAGCTCAAGGCAGGAGCGGGTGCCTTCGAGTTCAAGACGGTGCGCGGGGTGGGCTTTCGGCTCGTGGTGTCCTGACGCGCGGCGGACCTTCCGCCGATCGCCTTCGGCCAGAAGCGTTGCCCGCATCCACTGCGTCGACGTGCTTCGGGGACGGCGTCACGCGCGTTCAGACGCCTGGGATCGCCGGGCTGCGAGCGCATCGAGGAGCCCCGCGAGGAGCAGCGGCGGAACCACCAGCGCGACCGTGAGGAAGGTCATCGCGTACAGCAGGCCGAGGAAGAGCACCGCCTTTCCGCCAGCCAGGGTACCCGACAGCACCGCGACGTGGCTGCGGGCGCCGAGGGCCTCCAGCAGGACGAGGAAGAGGGTGGTGACGACGGCTGAGCGGATCATGCGTTCTCCTTCCAATGAGCTGGCGCGCAGCGCGCAGGGAGCCACCCGCGCAGGACGGGGAGGAGGGTGGGGACGACGGCTGGTCGGGTCATGCGTTCTCCTTCGAGTGCGCTGGCTCGCAGTTCGCCGGGCGGCGAGCGCGCAGGACGAGGAAGAGGGTGGTGACGACGGCGGAGCGGATCATGCGTTCTCCTTCGAGTGAGCTGGCGCGCAGTGCGCAGGGAGCCGCCCGCGCAGGACGAAGAAGAGGGTGGAGGCGACGGTGCCTGCCTCATGCGTTGTCCTCCGGATGAGGCGGCTCGCAGTTCGCCAGGTGGCGAACACACCGGACGCGGGCCGGACTCATCGACGCGCCTCGGTCACGGCGGCGGAGTGACGGGCACGCGCCCACAGCGGTCCCTCGACCAGCGCATACAGCAGCACGGCGTCCCCCAGGTGGTTTCCCGCCGCGTAGCGCAGCCCCGTCTCGTCACGCGCCGGGAAGGCCGCCAGCTCGAGCGAGGTGACCAGCGCGTTGAGGTACGGCTCGTCGTCGAAGGCCCCCGCGCCGAGCAACGCCAGCCCGCTCGAGCCTGCGTTGGCGTCGACGAGGGGCACCGTCGGCCCGGAGTCCACGTCATCGACGTTCACCAGCGCCCTCGGCCACTCGGAGGCCCAGCCGAAGCCCAGGGCCGTGTGCCCGAGCGCCGCCCGCGCGCGGCGGTACTGGTCTGCTGCGAAGTCGGGGTCGACCACCTGGAGCATGTGGGCGGCGAGCCAGAGCGTTGACCCCTCGGGTCCGTCGAGCGGGGACGCGTCGTGCCGGAACGACGAGATGAGCAGCCCGGTGCGGGGCTCGACGAGGTGCGCCTTCATTGATGCGAGGAAGCGGACGACAAGGCCCGAGTGGTCGCGTCCGTCGAGGCGGTCCGACAGCGTGATGGCCGCCGCGGCGATGGAGTTGCAGAACGTCCACCCTTCGTCGGGGTAGCTCTCGGCGAACAGGCGCGGCGAGGCCTCGAGCTGCCGCACCACCTCGTCGATGCGCGAGGCGAGCACTGGCGCGAAGTCCGGGCGCGGCGCGACGAGCTGCCGAGCGGCCAGCATGAGCGCGATCTCTCCGTCGACGAACACGCTGCGCTGGGCGGCGTCCCGAAAGGGCTCCCTTCGGCCGTACGGCAACAGGAAGTGAAGCGGGCCGCCGCGCTCGTCGCGGAGCGTCTGGGTGATGAGCGCGTCGGCGACCTCGAGGTGCGCGGCCTGCTTCGTGGGCTCGGCGAGCGCGAGGTTGGTGAAGGCCAGCACCCCGAAGGTGCGGCTCATGAGATCCCACTCCGGGTTGAGGCGGCGCAGAAGCTGGCGTTCGGCGCTGTCGTCGGCCAACGCCACGGCCCGCTGTCGGGTGGACAGCCCCGCAATGAGCGCCGCGCGAGGGGGCGGCCGGAAGACGAGCTGGAGGGTCGGCAGCCACACGGCGACGGCCACCACGAAGAGGAGGATGCGGCGCAGGGGAGTCATGTGAGGGAGGAGACCCGCTTCACGACGGACGCGGGGCAGCGCTCGGCCCGACGGTCGAAACCGATGGCTGAGCGGCTCCTGCGTGCGGTCTTTGGGCGAGGCCTGGCGGCCAACCCGAGCCGGTCGAACGTCGTGAGGCCGGTCGCGCCCAGTCTCCGCGGCGAGCAGACGAGCCGTCGCTCACACGAATCTCAGCGGGAGGCGGCGGTCTGGTCGGGTGACTGTCGGACGCTCACCCTTCCGACCGGAGGGACGGGCACCGCCAGCCGATACAGCTCCACCGCTGGATGTTCGAGGACCTCAAGCGGCGGCCGAGAACGCCTCGTTCAGCCTGGGACCGCAGAGGCCTCGCCTCATCTCCAGGACCCACGCGTGACGCTCTGAGGTTGCGCGCGACATCGGCGTGAAGGCCGCGCGTCCGAGCGAGCGCCGCTACTGGCATCGGTTCGAGATGCACTGAAACGAACAACAATTCTCTGGGAGTCCGCAGGGCGTCCCCACGGCGCCGCACATCATCTGGCCCTGGCCACACCGTCCGTTGGGACACTGGCCGGAGCAGCACTGCGCGCCGCTGGTGCAGACCGCGTTCGTTCCGAGGCACGTGCCGCGACACTGGCCGAGCTGGCAGAGCAGGCCGGGGCAACAGTCGGTCGGCATCGTGCACCCCTCGTTCGGCATGCGGCACTGCGCACGACAGCGGCCGGCTTCGCAGACGCCGCCACAGCACTGGAACGTCGAGCCGCACGCCTCGCCGGCCGCCACGCAGCTCGAGGGGCGGCACAGCCCGGCGACGCACCGGCCTTCGCAGCAGCTCGCGCTGTCGTTGCACGCACCTCCGGGCATTCGACACGTGGGGGAGCGACACACTCCGCCGACACACGACGAGCCCTGGCAGCAGTCAGTGTTCGACAGGCACCCCTCACCGGGCATGCCGCAGCCGCCGCCGCTGCAGCGCCCCGACAGGCAGCTCCCGGAGCAACAGAACGAGGGGTTGAGGCACGTCTCACCGGCCATGGCGCAGGTGCACGCGCCGTCGCGGCACAGCCCGCTGCAGCACTCGTTCGATGAGCTGCAGCCTTCCACCAGGGGCTTGCATGGCTCGAGGCACAACCCGTCGCGACATTCGCCGCGGCAGCAGTCCTGGAGGGACGAGCAGCGCCCACCCAGCGGCTGGCACCTGGGCGTCATGACGGTCTGGCCGCAGCCGACGCCGACGAGGCTGACGACGAGGAGGGGCCAGACGCGCATCGCGCTACCTTACCCGGTCGGCCTGTGCTGCGGCATGGACTCGAGCTGGCTCATCGGACTTCCGCACGCCTCGGTGCGGTGAGCGCGTGCGGCTCGTGGGTCTGACGGCGGTGGCAGGCCGCGCGAGTTGCCGCTACGAGTGACGGCATGTCGACCCTGCCCGAGGCGCTCGTCGAGCGGCTCCTCACCGAGCGCCGCAAGCATCACGTCCCTTCCCAGTTGCGCCCGCTCGCGCAGGCCTTCGCCCACCAGGTGCTGGGCGTGCTCTTCCCCCACTTCGCGCCTTCGGTGGTGTGCAGCGAAGACGCCGTGAAGGAAGACCTCATTCAGCTCGAAGAGTCCCTGCGGCGGCTCGAGCGCAGCGTGGGCACCCTGCACGTGCAGATGCCCGAGAAGCTGTCGGAGCGCTTCTTCTCGGAGCTCACGCTCGTGCACGAGCGCCTCTCGGAAGACGCGCGCGCCATCTACGAGGGCGACCCCGCCGCGAAGAGCGTCGACGAGGTGCTGCTGACGTACCCGGGCTTCTTCGCCATCGGTGTGTTCCGCGTGGCGAACCTGCTGCACCGGCTCGGCACCCCGCTGTTGCCGCGGCTCCTCACCGAGGTGGCGCACGAGAAGACGGGCATCGACATTCACCCCGGCGCCACCATCGGCCGGCGCTTCTGCATCGACCACGGCACCGGCATCGTGGTGGGCGAGACGACGCACATCGGCAACGGCGTGAAGCTGTACCAGGGCGTGACGCTGGGCGCGCTCACCGTCGAGAAGACGCTCGCCGACTCGAAGCGGCACCCCACCATCGAAGACGAAGTCGTCATCTACGCCGGCGCCACCATTCTCGGGGGCGGCACGGTGGTGGGGCACCACTCCATCGTCGCCGGCAACGCCTTCGTCACCGCCTCGGTGCCGCCCAACTCGGTCGTCACGCGGAAGAACGACGTGCGCCCGCGCAACGCCGGCACCTCGGGCTTCGAGGAGCTCGACTTCGTCATCTGAGGCGTGGCCGTTACTTCACGTCCCAGGCCTCGACCTGGTTGTCGAGGAACCGCGGCACCAGCACCCGGTTGCGCTTGACGTCGAAGCCCAGGTCGGCCGGCGCGTTCACGTCGGACACCACCTCGACGAAGGCCTCGCCCGGCTTGCCCGCGAACACGGCCTTGCCTTCCCACGACGAGATGAAGAAGCGCTCGCCCACGAGGAGCAGCCCATCGAGCCCGCCCTTCGGCAGCTTCGTCGGCTCGGCCCTCTTCTTGCCGTTCAGGTCGAGAACGTGCAGCTCGTTGGCGCCATACGAGACGACGTAGAGCGCGTCGGCCGTCGCCAGCACGCCGTTGGGCCGGTTCAAGTCCTTCGACTTCAGCAGCGTCTTGAGCTTCGGCTTCTTGCCCGGCTCGATGACGTACACGCCGTCGGTGCCCGAGGGCTCGAAGCCCTCCTTGCCGGCCTTGAGGCCCGAGTCCGTCACGTAGACCTTGCCGTCGGCCGCCGCGAAGACGTCGTTCACGAAGGTGGCGCCGGCGACTTTCACCTCGCCCTTCGGCGCGCCCGTCTTGCGGTCGAAGAGGCGCACGGTGTCGAGGTCGGCGACGTAGAGGGTGCCCTGGGACAGCGCGAGGCCCTTGGGCGCGTTCAGGGTGACGCCCTTCTGGCCGCCCTCGATGAGCTTCGCGGCGATGACGGTGCCGTCGGCCGCGAACTCCGAGACGTAGCCGTTGTTGTCCTTCGCGAGCGGCGAGCCGTTGATGTTGCTGACGAGGAACGTGTCGGTCTCGGCGTCGTAGAGCACCGACTCGGGCGTCGAGAGGCCGTCCTTCACCGTCACGGCAGCGGTCGGCTTCGGCGGCGGCGCGGGCGTGCCGGCGTCCCTGGAGGGCGCGGCGGGCCTGGCCTGCGCGAGGGCGAGGGTCGAGACGAGGAGGAAGACGACGGAGACGAAGCGACGGAGCATGCGGCAGACCTCGAGGTGGGAGTCGCTCCAGGTGATGCCCGGACGGGCGCGGTGGTTCAACCCCTTTCCGCGCACGTCGTGTGTCAGGCTCTGGTGCCGTGAAGGAGCGCTTCCCGCTCGACCGCCGCTGTGTCTTCGTCTGGGCGCCGCACCTCGGCCGCGACGAGGCCCTCATGGCCGCCGCGCGGGTGCACGTGAAGCCAGCGGCGCTCACGGGCCCTTTGCCCACGCTGGCCTTCGCGTCGAACGACGCGCGCGAGGTCGACGGCGCGCTCACGTCGGCCCGGTCGGTCGACGTCGACGCCTGGGCCGTGAGTCTGCGCGAGGTCGAGCAGCTCGAGCGGCTCCGACGGGTGGAGCTGACGCCGTCGGGCGCCGAGTTGGTGACGCAGCGGGGGCCGCGCCGCCTCGAGGTCGGTTCGCTCGTGGACCTCCGGTGGAAGGCCGGCGTCGAGCGGCGGGTGCAGGTGGTGTTGCCGCTGCTGGGCGAGGGCGTGCTGGTGGTTCCCGCCGAGCTCGAGGTGAAGGGCCCGTCGCGTCAGGCCGGTGAGCTGCAGGTGCTGGTCGAGCTGCAGCGGCGGGCGATGGCGGTGGCTCCGGAGCGGGTGCTGGTCCAGGCCCTCTCGCCCGTGCAGGTCGGCGCGACGCCCGACGTGCCCGCTGAGCTCGTCGCGGTCGCCCTGGCCGAAGGTGTTCGCCGGCGGGCTGCGTGACGCTGAGGCGGTCGGGGCCGAACTCGGGTGCACAGGCGGTGCAGGCCGTGTCTGTCATTCCAATGCATCGCGGTGCCGACGTGGAGGGAGAAGCCCATGCCGGTGGCGACGAGGCGCCGGGCGAGACAGGTACCTCGAGGGGCAGCGGGTGCTGCAGGGCGTCGGCGTCGTCTTCCCCGAAGCCGTACCGGAGTGCCCGCACTGCACGAAGGCCTCGGCCTCCCACCGCACCCTCGTGGACACCAGCCATCCAGGTTCCTGCCCGCCCACTCCCGAGACGGCCAGGGACCACCCTCCGATGGATGGCGCAGCAGCAGCGCTCACGGACAGGCGGGTGACGCGGCGGGCTCGGCCCCGGCGAAGAGCTGCGAGCTGCGCTGCCACGCCACCTCGGCCACGCTCGCGCCCAGCTTCAGGCCTTCGAGGTTGTCGGCCTGAATGTGGTACCCGCCCATGACGCGGCTGATGCCGGCCAGCTCGGCGGTGGCCGTGAACGTCGGCAGCGGCAGCGTCACGTCGCACGTTCGTTCGTCGGCCTTCGCTGCGACCCCGTCGACCTGCTGCATCGCGGCGTGCGAGGCCCCGTTCTCGGTGAGCGTCCCCGCGCGGCGCGCCTCTTCGTCTTCGAAGCGGTCGGAGCCGGTGAAGCGGGCGAGGGTGCGTGCGGCGGCGGCGCTCACGGTGCTGTGGCCGCTCACGTACCCGGGGAAGGGCGGCGTGACGAACGAGGCGGGTGAGTACGGCCGCCAGTCCTCGGCGCGCACGTCGCCCACACCGCGCCCCGGCCCCAGCCAGCCGCGCACCGTCTTCCCGGCGTAAAGCACGCGCACCAACGTCCACGGGCGGGACGAGTCGTAGGCGCGCTTGGCGTCCCACGCGGCGATGAAGGCGTCGAAGCACGCCGCTCCGACGGCGAAGAAGAGCTTCACGTCACGCGAGAGGTCGTTGCGGTCCCGGCGCGAGACGGCCTGCGCGAAGCGGAGCCAGTGGCCCGACTGCCCCGTCGACCTCGGCCCATCGCGCATGAACTCGACGATGGCCTTCTGCTGCGGCGTCAGCGTCGCGTTGAGGCGAAGCACCTCGGAGACCTCTTCGGCGAGCTGCGCGCTGCCCACCTTCGGCGGCGGAGGCGGACGGAACTGCCGGGCGCACGTCAGCGCATACGGCTGCACCCGGTACCAGTGTGGGGTGAGGAAGCCGGGCCGCACCACCTGGCCCGAGTCGAGCGTGAAAGGAATCGGCTGCCACCGGTCCGGGTCGATGACGCGCTCCCCGTTCACCGGTGCGTAGAACGTGTAGTCGCCGTACGGCGCCGCCGTGGTGGCGCCGCGCTCGTCGCCGAGTTGGTTGGCCCCGTCGCGAAGGCGCGCCTCGATGAGCTGCTGCCCCGTACGCGCGCCGCGCCGGGCCGCCGGGGAGCGCTCGTCTCCGATGTGCTTCGCCAGCGCGCCGCGCAGCCACTCGACGTCCTTCGGGTAGAGCCGCTCCAGCACCACGCGGAGCGCGGCCGCCATCGCGCGCACCCGGTTGGCGTCGGTTCGTTCCGCGGGCGGCGCGCGGTCGAGGGTGGTGAGCGACGGACGCGCGCGGTCGTCGTAGGCGGCCCACGCGTCGTACAGCGCCGCGACGGCCAGAAAGAGCTCGCGCGAGTTGATGGTCGGTCGCGCGCCGACGCGATCGATCTCCCGCGCGGTCGCCTCGAGCGCGACGTCGAGGAGCGTGAACGCTGGCGACGGCGAAAAGCCGGCGGGCGCCGCCTTCGTCTGGCCGAACGCCGAGGTGGCGAGCAGCAGACCGGCGAGCAGCAGCGGCATCAGCGACGACGGCACCACGAGCCGAGTCAGGGAATCAACCATGCGCGGCCTTCATCGAACCACGCCCGGTGGCCGCCGCGGACCCGAATCGTGGAGGACCTCGTTCGTCGACGACCCCCTGGCCGCGGCCGCAGGGGAGTGCTCGAGCGACGTCGGGCGGTCGGTGAATCCCATCTCCGGCGCTCGTTGAGGGGTCGGTGAAGCGCCGCTGCATCGATGGGCGCTCCTTCGACGCTCGCCCGCATTCGGTTCTTGTCAGCGCTCGGTGACGGCGCTCCGCCTCGTCGTCGAGACGACCTGCGAGACCTCGCACAGCCGGCCTCGCTGAAGCGCCGGGCTCACCCGAGCCCTCACGGAACGGCGCGGCGCTGCGACGAGAGGCCCCCCGACTGGGGCCAACCCGACAGCTCGAGCGGCAGGGGTCCCAGCTGCCAGGCCTCGAGCACGACGCCACCATCGGGCCGGGTCGCCAGCGTGAGCAACTGGCCCGGCGTGAAGACCGCCGACGCGACGCGGCCGGTGCCCTCGGGGAACGGGCACTCGAGGCGCCCACCGTCGAGCGAGACGACGAGGCCCCCACGCACCGCGCCGCCGTCGCGCGTCTCTTCGACGACCGCCGCGAGCGCCGCTTCGAACGAGCCAGGGAGCCGGAGCGCCGCCACCTCGACGAGTCGGCCCTCGAGCCCAGTGGGCAGCAGGGTGTCTTCCCACAACAAGACGCCGCTCGTCCGCTCGTAGGCCCGCACCCAGGTCGCCGCGTCCGTCGGCAGACATGACATCGCCATCACCGTGCAGGCCTTGAAGAAGAGGAACACCGTCGACGGCGTCACCAGCACCTCGCGGGGGCGCCAGGTGGCAACCGGCGGCTCCGCCAGGCCCACCGCCGACGCCCCTCCGTCGGCCTCGAAGCGTACGAGCTGGGTCCCCACCACGAGCGTGTCACCGGCCAGCGCGAGCGCCTCGAAGCCTGCGTCACGCACGACGGTCTGTTCGATGAGCAGCCCTCCGTCATCGAGCGCCGCCAATCGACGCAGCACGCCTTCGCCCAGGGTGACGATGCGGTCGGCCTCGTCGACGGCGAGGTGGGTCACCGGCTCCGAGAAGGCCGCGAGCGTGCTCGTCACGGTCGCCGACGCCAGCACCACCGCGGCGCCACCATCGCGTCGCACGGCGACCACCACCCCACCGTCCGACAGGCTCGCGACCTGCGTCGGCTCGAGCCCGTCGGCCTCCCAGCCCGCGACGAAGCGGCCCATCGAGCGCGTGCGGAAGACGAAGCCTCCGTCGACGAGGAGCACCACGCCGGCGGGGCTGACGTGGGCGAGGCGCTCCTGCGTCACCACGGCCTCGGTGAAGCGCTCGAACCCCGTGCCCGTGTACGAGCGCACGACGCAGGTGGTGGCAGGCCCCGCGTCGCCGTCGCCTCCGTCCATCAGGCCCGCGTCCCCGTCACCGCCGTCGCCCGTGCCCGCGTCGAGGAGCCCGCCATCGCCGGCGCCGCCGTCCACCACCAGGGGGACTCCACACTGCGTGAGGTACACGGCGCCGCCGAAGCTGACGAGGCCGGGAGGCGTTTCGGCCGGTCTGCCATCGAGCCGCGCGGTCCAGGTGGCCTCCCACGGTCCCGCATCGGGCCGGGCGCAGCGCTGGTTCTGACAGCGCGAGACGCCGTAACAGGCGATGGCTGGCCCGCACTCGGTGCCCTCGGGGGTGGCGATCTCCTTGCACTCGCCCATCACGCACACGCGCGCCGACACGCAGTCCGACCGGCCGCAGGGAGTGCCATCGGCCGCCACCGCGTCGCCACAGCCCGTGCGCGCGTCGCAGGTCGCGACCCGGCACGGCATCGTCGGCGGCGGGCAGGTGATGCGGGTGTGCACGCAGCCCGCGTCCATCGCGCAGGCGTCGCTGGTGCACGCGTCGTTGTCGTTGCAGCGCCGCGCCACGCCCAGACACTGCCCGGCCCGACAGCGGCCCTGCTCGAGGCACTGGCTCTGGGGCTCACAGAGCGCCTCGTCGGGCGCCACCGTCTCGACGCAGCGATCGAGCTCGAGCGAGTACTCCGACACCCGGCACACCCCGCTGGGGATGCACGGCGGCTTGCGCACGCCTACGCCGCGCAGCGCCAGCCGCACCTCTTGCCGCCCCGACGTCAGCGTCAGCTCGCCCGTCGACTCGCCGTTCTCGGCGCGGAAGCTGACCTCGAGCTCGACCTGGCTGCCGCCGGGAATGTCGACGAGACGCTCCACCAGAAAGGGCCTGGGCGCCGCCGCCGCCACGGACACCGCGACACGGGTCTCGGCGATGAGCGTCACCGACTTCGTCACCACGGTGCCCTCGAGCACGCGGCCGAAATCGAGCGGGTCGGTCGACGCGAGTCGGAAGCGCTGCTCGACCTGGTTGACGTCGGGCCCGCAGCGGCACCCGGCCAGCAGCGCCAGCGCGACGGCCATCACCCGTACAGAACGCCCCGGTTGCATCGCCCTCGTCACGCGCGTCTCGTTCGGCCCGGGCGTCATCCTTTCACGTCCGCGCGGAATGCGTGAGGGTCTCGTCGGCAGCGAGCGCATGACCCCGTGTGCGAGTCCCTCGAACGGCACTCATGGCCAGCGGAGGCCAGTCCGCCTGGGGGCGCCGCGGGTGGTGGTGCGGTCAGCATGGTGGCGGCGCGGGTGGTGGTGGCGGTACCTCGACCAGGGGCGAGCGTCAGGTCCGTCGACCGGTCCCACGGTGGTGGCCGGACAGTTCGAGGGGGCGCCGCCGGTGGTGGTGCGCACCTTGACGAGGCCTCTGCGCGTGGAGACGGTGCGCGTGCGCGCGTCCTCATCGCCCTGGCTTCAGGGAGACCGGCGGCGCCACCACCGCAAGCCCACGAACGCGACGAGCGCCGCGACGCTCACCGCCAGGGCCACCGTCCGGTACCGCGACAACCACGCCTCGAGCGCCTCGGCGTTGGCCCCCACGTTGTACCCGACGGCCAGCAGCAGCACGTTCCACGCGAGCGCCGAGGCCGAGCCGAGCGCCAACACGCGTGGCAGCGGGACGCCGCTTGCGCCGGCCGCGACGAAGACCATCGCCCGGAAGCTGGGCATGAAGCGGTTGAGCACCAGCACCCAGTCGCCGCGCGTCCGCATCACCTCGAGCCCGCGCTGGAGCTGCTCGTGGGTGAGTCCGAAGGCGAGGGGGCCTTCTTTCGTGGCGTCGAGCCGTCGGCCCAACGCGAGGCCCACCCGCCACGTCGCCGCCATGCCCACCAAGCTGAAGGTGAGCAGCGCCGCGAGAACGAGGACGAGCGGGTGCTCTCCGCGCGCGATGTACGCGCCGCCCAGCAACGTGACGCTGTCGCCGGGGAACGGCGGAACCACGTACTCGAGCAGCGCGGCCACTCCGAGGAGCAACGCTCCCCACGGCCCCAGGCTGTGCACCAGCGCGTCGAAGGCGTCGAGCATCGGCTGGCTACTCGTCTGGATCCGCGAGGCCCGGGTCGACATACGTGCCGCCCTGCTGACGCATCGCCGCCGCCCGCCACGCATCGAGCCGCGGCACGACGAAGACCCCGAAGAGCCCCAGGCCCACCAGCAGAAGCGCCGCGTACGTCGCCGGCCGGGAGGGCCGCGCGCGCCACGCCCACCAACGCTCCTGGCGGCGTTGGAACCGCGGGGCCACCACGTACTCGTGCCACGCCGCGTCCTTCATCAGCGCGCCGGTGCCGTCGTCTCCCAACCCCTCGAGCGCGCGCGCCAGCAGCACCCGCCCTTCGATGGTTCCGCTACGCGCCTTCACGAAGCGCTCGAGCGCGTCCTTCGCGCCCTGGAAGTCACCTCGTGCGAGGCGGAAGCGCCCCCGCGCCAGCTCGACCTCGTGCACCCGAAAGCCCGGATGCAGCTCGTCGACGCGCTCGAGCAGCTTCTCTCCCTGCGCGGTGTACCCGGCGCCGAGGCACGCGACGCCCATGGTGAAGACGGTGGTGGCGTCGTCATCGCCCTTCTCGAGGTTGGGCTTGAGCAGCGTCACCGCGTCGGCGTAGCGCTTGCGGTCGACGTACAGGCCCGCGAGCTCGAGCCGCGCGCGGCCCTCGTGCGGGTTGAGCGTCAGGGTGCGCTCGAGCTGGGCCGCCCGCCGGCGCCGCATCACCCAGCGCACGGGGTCGGGGAACAACCCCAGCGTCACGCGGTCGACGGCGAACCAGAAGACGAGCAGGAAGACGGCCGAGCCGATGGGCGAGCCCGTCACCGCCGAGAGAATGAGCCACTGCAGCCAACCGGAGCCCACGCACGGCACCCTACACCCGCGAGGGCGGGGAGCCATCGCCCGCTACATCAACCGCGCGCTGATGGCGCTGTGCACGTCGAGGCCCTCGTCGGTGAGGCGCAAGCGGCCGCCCTCGCGCACCGCAAGGCCCTCGGACACCAGCGCCTCGACGAAGGCCTTTCGCGAGGTGTACGGCTGGCCGAAGGCCTCGCACACCGCTTCGAGGTCGACGCCCGATGACAGCCGCAGCCCCATCGCCACGCGCTCTTCGAAGCGCTCGACGTCACTCAAGGCCTCGCGGGACTTCTCGGGCAGCTGGTTCGCCTCGACGAGGGCCAGGTACTTCTCGGCGCTGCGCACGTTCGCGTAGCGCGTCGAGCCGAGCGAGCCGGTGGCGCCGACGCCCAGCGCCAGCCAGTCACCGCCCGTCCAGTAGGCGCTGTTGTGCCGGGAGTGGAGGCCGGGCCGCGCGTAGTTCGACACCTCGTACCGGTGCAGGCCGGCCTTCCGGTAGACGTCCCGCACCGCCCGCTGCATCTCGACCACCACCTCGTCGGGCGGGAGCGTCACCTCGCCGCGCGCGAGCTGCCGGGCGAGCGGCACCTCTTCCGCCAACGACTCGGCGTCGAGCGTGAGGGCGTAGGCCGACAGGTGCTCGCTGCCGAGGGCGGCGGCGGCCTCGGCGTCGCGGCGCACCTGCTCCACCGTCTGGCCCTGCACGCCGTAGATGAAGTCCATCGAGACGTTGTCGAAGCCCGCCGCGCGCGCCGTGTGAAAGGCCTTCACCGCCATCGCGCCATCGTGCCCCCGCCCGAGCTTCGTCAGCGTCAGCGCGTCGAACGACTGCACGCCCATCGACAAGCGGTTGATGCCCGCGGCCCGGTACCCGGCGAAGCGCTCGGCGTCGGCGGCGCCGGGGTTCGCCTCGAGCGTCACTTCGCAGCCGGCCGAGATGGAGAGCCGCTGCGAGAGGCCCTTCATCACGGCCTCGACGTACGCCGGGGCCCACAGCGATGGCGTGCCGCCCCCGAAGAAGATGGCCTGCACCTCGCGGCCCACCACGCCCGCGAGCCGCGCGTCGAGCTCGGCCAGCACCGCCTTCGCGTAGCGCGCCTCGGGCACCTGCTTCGCCGCCGTCGACGCAAAGTCACAGTACGGACACTTCGACAGGCAGTACGGGAAGTGCACGTACACGGCGAAGCGAGCCGCCTCGTGCGCCGTCCATGGGTCGATGGGTGCGTGAGGCGTCGCCATGAGCCTCCGGACGGGATAGGACGCGCCGCCGTTGGAAGTCCACCACGCCGTCCACTCGGGGAGTCCCTCATGAAGAAGCTGCTCATCGTCGCGATGCTCTTCACCTTCACTGGCTGCTTCCACGGCCGCGTCGTCTCTGGCGCCCGCGGCGGCCCCGTCGAGAGCGAGCTCGGCTTCTCGCTGCTGTGGGGCCTCACCAGCACCAAGACGACGGCCGTCGAGTGCCGCAACGGCCTGTCGTCGGCGGGCAGCTACCTGCCCTGGTGGGCGTTCCTCCTCTCGGGCATCACGGTGGGCATCGTGACGCCGGTGATGAAGGAATACTCGTGCAACATCGACGCGCCGGCCCCTCAGGCCGCCATGCCGATGGCGCCGCCCGCCAACTGATTCCCCTTTTTCCCGGAAGCCGTATAGGGGGAGGGCATGTCGACCGACGCGACCCGCCCCCGTCTCAAGTGGGCCCGCAGCCAGCGCTTTCGTCTCACCGTGAAGGGAGAGGAAGGCCTGCGCGCGTGGAAGTCCCGGCTCGCCGAGGTGCAGGGGCAGGGCAAGGGCGCGTTCGACACGGCGCAGGCCGAGTGGGCGAAGGGCCTCGGCATCACGCCCGATGACACGCCCACCATCACCGAGCTGGCGGCGACGCCGCTGCGCGTGGAGGACGTCGAGAAGTCCTTCGCGGACCTCGGGCTGTCGCGGCAGGCCGTGAAGGACTCGTTGTCGCGCCTCTACGACGCGGGCCTCGTCGAACCCGCCGTCTGACGCGACGTCACTTCTTGAGCTGGGCCTCGAGGCGCGCCACCTTCGCCTTGAGGCTGGCCGCGAGCTCGATGGCGCTCTCGGCGGCCATCAGCTTCTTCTTCATCGCGGCGTTGTCGGCCTTGAGCTTCTCAAGCTCGGCGCTGCTGGCGGCAGGCGCAGCGGGCGGCGACGCCGGGGCTGGCTTCTTCGCGGCCACCTGGGCCTCGGCCACCTTCTGAATCGCAGCCTCGAGCTTCGTCTTGAGTTCGGCCTCGAGCTGCTCGAGCTCCGAGACGCGCGCCTCGGCGGCCTGCAGCTCGCTCTTGAGGGTGATTTCCTGGGCCTGCATCGCGGCGACTTCCTGCTGCAGCGCCTTCTCGTTGGCCGCCGACGCCTCGAGCTGGCCCTTGAGCTCCTTCGAGCGGGCGTCGGCGCCTGACGAGGCGGCCCGCTGCGCCGCCTCGGCCCGTGTCTGGAATTCCTTCGCCCGGGCCTCGGCCTGGGCCGCGCGCGCGCTGGCCTGCGCCGTCTTCGTGTCGGCGGCGCGCACCTTTTCGGTGGCCTCCTTCAGCTTCGCCTCGAGGGCCGTCACCTTCGACTCGGCCTCGCCACGGGCGTTCTCGAGCTCCTGGAGCTGCGACTGCGCGTCCGTCACCTTGCCGAAGACGTCACGCGCCTGTTGCTCGTAGCTCTTCGCCTTGGCCTCGGCGGCGTCGGCGCGGCGCGTGGCCTCGGCGACCTGCTCCCGCGCGGCGGCCATCTGCTGCTCGACGTCTCCACTCTGCGAGCGCAGCGACGACAGCTCGGCCTCGGCCTGGTCGAGCGCCTGCTGCGCGGCCTCGGCCGTGCCCTGTGCCTCGGACGCGCGCGTGTCGGCCGCGAACACCCGCGACTCGGCGTCCTGCAAAGCCGCCTCGAGCTCAGCCACCCGCGCCTGCGCCGACGACTGGCCTTCCCCGAGCGCCGAGAGCTGGCCGTCGAGCTCGGCGATGCGCGCGTGGAGCGCCGCCGAGTCTTCCTGGGCCGTCTCGAGGAGGCCCCGCTGCTCGTCGAACGCGGCCTGGAGCCGCTGGAGCTCGGCCTGAGAGGCCTGGAGCTGGCTCTGCAGGGTGCCGGCGGCCGACCGGGCCATGCCCTGCACCTCGCGCAGGTTGGCCTCGAGCGAGTCGATGCGCGTCTGCGACTCGGACTGCACGCGCTCGAGCTCGGCAGAGAGCGACTCGGCGGCGGCGGAGCGGTCGTTCAGCTCGCCCTGCACGGCCTCGAGCTGGCCCTTGAGGTCGGCGAGCTCGGTCTCGAGCGCCTGGGTGCGCGAGGTGGCCTGGTCGAGCGTCGTCTTGTTCCAGTCCTGCTCGCTCTCGAAGGCCGACAGCTTGCCCTGGGCCTCGGCGAGCTGCTTCTCGAGCGACTCGGACCGCTGGCGCAGCGACTCGGTCTCGAGCTTCTCGCCGTCGAGCTCACCCTTGTAGAGGTCGCGCTCTCCGACGGCGGCGGCGAGGTCGGCCCGGGCGGCGGCGAGGTCGTTCTCGAGCTGGCTCTTCTCGGCGGTCGACGTCTGCGCCTGCGCGGCGGCGTTCTCGTAGAGCGCCTTGCCCTCGGTGAGGCGGCTGGCGAGGTCGGCCACGCGGTCCTGCGAGAGGCTCAGCGCCTCTTTGGCGCCGATGAGCTCGTCGGCCAGCAGCTCGCGCGTCTTGCGCTCTTCTTCGACGCGGGCCCCGAGCTGCTGGTTCTGCGCCTCGAGCTCGGCGACGGCGTTGGCGAGGTCGCGCCGCTCCGCGTCCACCTGGGCGATGCGGGCGACGAGGTCCTGCATCTTCTGCTCGGCCTCGTCGGCGCGAATGGTGTCCTTCTCGAGCAGCTCGCGCAGGTGGGCCAGCTGCTCCGGGTAGGCCTGGGCCTTCTGCAGCTCGATGGCGGCGGCCTCGAGCTGGGCGCGCAGCTGGGTGGCGATGCCCCGCAGCTGCTGGGACTCGGAGTCGATGGCGCCATAGAGCGCGCGCGCGCGGCCCAGCGCCTCGTCCTTGCCCTTGATGATGGCGCGGAAGGTGCGCAGCTTCTCTTCGGGGTCGGCGCCGGGCGGCAGCCGGGGCTCCGGAGGCTCCTGGAAGGGGTCGTTGCCGGCGGGCCGCTGCACCATCGCCGGAATCGTCGGCAGCCCCGTCACCTGGTACTGCACGGCGGGCTGCTGAGGCGCGGCGGGGTAGCGGCCCGTGGGTGGGCGGGGCGCCGACGGGCTGCCGCGCGCGGGCGACGTGGTGGGCACCCGGCCGGGAGGAGAGACGGCGGGCGCAACCGGCGGCGGCGGGACGCTCGAGAAGGTGCCCGTGGCGCCGGTCGGCTTCTTCGGCAGCGGCGGCGGCAGCGGCGGGGGCCCCGGGGGCGGGAGCGCCGTGCCGTTGACGACAGGCGCAGACGCGGCCTTCGCCGCGGGCGGGCCGAACAGCGGCTCGTCTTCGTCATTGAGCTCTTCGCGCAGCTCGAAGAGCGGATCGGCTTCGTTCACGGCCATGGCCCCGACGCCGCACCCTAACCCTCTTCCGTTGGTGGGGCGAGGATGCGAGCGTGCCGCGCCATGGCGTCACGATTCCGCTTGCCCAACGGGCTGACCGTCGTCCACGAACCCAACCACTCCGCCCCGGTGGCCGCCTTCCAGCTCTGGGTGAAGGTGGGCAGCGCCGACGAGGCGCCGCACGAGGTGGGGCTCGCCCACCTGCACGAGCACATGTTGTTCAAGGGCACCGCGCGGCGGGGGCCCGGCGCCATCGCCCGGAGCGTCGAAGCGCACGGCGGTGAGATCAACGCCTGGACGAGCTTCGACCAGACCGTCTACCACGTGGTGATGGCGAGCCGCTTCGCGCGCGAGGGGCTCGACGTGCTGGCCGACGCGATTCGGCACTCGGCGTTCGACCCCGACGAGCTGACGCGCGAGCAGGAGGTCGTCTGCGAGGAGATCAAGCGCAGCCTCGACATGCCGTCTCGCCGGGCGTCGAAGGCGCTCTTCGCCGGTGCGTTCCAGGCGCACCCCTACGGCCGGCCCGTCATCGGCTTCGAGGCCGACGTGCGCGGGCACACCCGCGAGAAGGTGCTGGCCTTCTACCGGACGCACTACCGCCCCTCGAACATCGTGCTCTCGGCGGTGGGCGACGTAGGCGAGGCGCAGGTGCGGGCGTGGGCCGACGAGCTGCTCGGCGGAGACTGGGGCCGGCCCGACGTCGTGCGCGCGCCGCGACCGGCGGAGCCGGCCTTCGAGGGCGTGCGGGTGGCCCTCTCGACGGACGACGTGAAGGAGTCGTGGGTGCACGTCGCCTTCCAGGGGCCGGGGGTCGACCACCCCGACGCGCCGGCGCTCGACGTGCTGGCGATGCTGGTGGGGCAGGGCGACGCGTCGCGCCTGTCGCTCGAGGTCAAGCGCAAGCGCGCGCTGGTGAAGGACGTGTCGGCCTGGTCGTGGACGCCGAAGGAGCCCGGGCTCTTCGCGGCCTCGCTCGTGGTGAACCAGACGTCGGTCGAGGCGGCCTTCGAGGCGACGCTCGGGGTGCTGGCGACGATGACGGCGGCCGAGGTCGAGCCGGACGAGCTCGACACGGTGAAGGCCCTCATCGAGTCCGAGGCCGTGTACCAGCGTGAGACAGTGCAGGGCGTCGCGCGCAAGCTGGGCAGCTACGAGTCGACGATGGGCGGCATCGAGCGCGAGGCGCAGTACTACGAGGCCATCGCGCAGGTGACGCCGGCGAAGGTGCGCGAGGTGGCGCAGCGGTACCTGACCTTCGACCGCGCGGTGGTGACGGGGCTGGTGCCGTCGGGCACCGACTTCACCGAGGCCGTCGCGCGGGCGGTGCTGAAGCGGGTGGCCGATGGCAGGCCCGCGCCGCTCCCCGCGCGCAGCGTGGCGCCGTCGAAGCCGCTGCGCACCGTGGGCGCGCTGGGCCGCGCGAAGCCGGGCGTGACGGTCGAACGGCTCGCGTCGGGCGCCACCATCGTGGTGAAGGAGGACCGGCACGTGCCGCTCTTCTCGATGCGCGCCAGCGTGCTGGGGGGCCTGCGCGCCGAGACCGAGGCGAACAACGGCATCTCGCTGCTCCTGTCGCGCACGTTCACCCGGGGCACCGCGCGGCACGACCCGGAGCAGGTGAGCCACCTCGTCGACTCGCTCGCCGGCTCGGTGTCGGCCATCTCGGGCCGCAGCTCGATGAGCCTGCGCGCGGACTTCCTCTCGAAGCACTTCGAGCGCGGCTTCGAGCTGTTCGCCGAGGTGTTCAACGAGCCCGCCTTCCCCGAGGGTGAGGTGGCGCGGGAGCGGCAAGCCCAGCTGCGAGAGCTGGCGGCGCGTGACGATCGGCCCTCGCTGGTGGCCTTCGAGCTGTTCGCGAAGACGATGTACACGCGGCACCCGTACCGGCTGGCGTTGTCGGGCGAGCCGGCCAGCGTCGAGGCGCTGACGCCGAAGGACCTGCGAGCCTGGCACGCCCGGTGGTTCGACCCGTCGCAGCTGACCCTCGCGGTGGTGGGTGACGTCGACACGGCTGCGGTGGTCGAGGCGGCGCGCCAGGCGTTCGGGACCAGTCGCACGCCGGGCGGCGGTCGCTTCGACGTGCCCGTCGAGCCTCCCATCACCCATCGCCGCGAGGCGCGCCGCACGCTGGCCAAAGCGCAGACGCACCTGCTCCTCGGCTTCCCGGGGCTCTCGTTGACGGATCCGCAGCAGCGCCCGCTCGAGGTGATGACGACGTTGCTGGCGGGCCAGAGCGGCCGGCTCTTCATCGAGCTGCGCGACAAGCGCTCGATGGCGTACTCGGTGTCGGCGTCGAGCGTGGAGGGCCTCGACCCGGGCTTCTTCGTGGTGACGATGGCCACCAGCCCCGAGAAGGTGCCGGCCGCGCTGGCGGGCATTCGCGACGAGCTGACGAAGCTGAAAGAGACCCGCGTGCCCGACGAGGAGCTGCTGCGCGCCAAGCGCTACCTCATCGGGACGCAGCAGATTGGCCTGCAGCGCAACGGCGCCCGCGCCTCGACGATGGCGCTCGACACGCTCTACGGCCTTGGGACCGAGCGGTACCTTCGGTACGCCGACGAGCTCGAGGCCATCACCGCCGATGACGTGCAGGCGGTGGCGCGGCGGCTCCTCGACTTCGAGCGCGAGACGGTGGTGCAGGTGGGCCCCGAGGTCTGATGTCGGGCGGTGTGCGCGCGCTGAAACCCAGTTGAGCCCGCTCGCAGGCTCCCGCAGAATGACGGTGCCTGACCACGACGAGCCCGAGGTGACGGCGTCCCATCACCGCCGGGCCCGTGTCGAACGAACAAAGGGGCCGGCAGGCACGAAGCAGCACCAGGACGTGAATCGGGCCGCCGGGGCAACCCGGTGGCCCGAGGTGCTTTCGGGCCCTACCGGCTGGGCGGCGCCTCGACCTGCCGCAGCACCGCCTGGCGCTTCTCGAACGCCTCGAGCATCTCGCCGTACTCGGGCTTGTTCGCGAGCGCGATGGCCTTCACGTAGTGCTCCCGCGCGGCGGCCGGCTCGCCCTCGAGCTCGAGCACGATGCCCAGGTTGAACCACGCGCCTGCCGTCTTCGGGTTCGCGTCGATCATGTCCTGAAACGTCTTTCGCGCGGCCTCGAGGCGGCCGTCGAGCGCCTGCTTGATGCCGAGCTGAAACGGCGCGGCGTCTTCGAAGACGAGCCACTGCGTGGACTTCGGCGGGAGCAGCTCGGCGACCGCCTCGTGCGCGAGCTCGGTGGCGAGCCGCTCGGCCACCGTCTGCCCAGGCGTGGGCCCCAGCTCGGCCTGCCGGGTGCGAACGCGCTTCGGTATCAGCGGCCGCCCGTCGCCCGACACCACGTCGGTCTCGACGGCGACGTGCATCATCGGCACCTGAATCGAGCCGTGCGCCACCAGCCCCGCGCGCACCTCGAGCTCGTAGAGGCGAAGGAACGCGTCGACCGGCTCGCAGCTCGAGGCGCCGCACAGCTTCACCACCGTGAAGTACCCGTCGGTCGTCAGCTCGTACCGGGCCCGCTCGCGCATCACCTGCCCGATGCGGCCCTCGTGCGTCAGAATCGACACCTTCTTCACCGGCCCCAGTGGCACCCGCGCCGGCGCGCGCACCGTCATCGCCACGCGGGGCGTGCAGGCCAGGCAGAGCAGCAGACCGAAGGCGAGACACCGCAGCATCGCCCGTCAATCTACCGCCCGGCGCCCTCGGCGGAAGCGGCAACACGCTCCTTGGGGGCCGGGCGGTCTGCTACGACGCCTCTCCCATGACCAGGCCCCGCTACGTCCTCGCCGTCGACCAGGGAACCACCAGCACCCGCGCCGTCTTGCTCGACTCGAAGCTGAACGTGCGCGGCGTCGGCCAGCAGGAGTTCACCCAACACTTCCCCCGCGCGGGCCTCGTCGAGCACGACCTCGGCGAAATCTGGGACACCACCGAGAAGGTCATCGCGAAGGCGCTGAAAGTCGCGAAGGCGAAGGGCCATGACGTCGCCGCCATCGGCATCACCAACCAGCGCGAGACGACCGGCGTGTGGACGAACGCCGGAAAGCCCATCGCCCGCGCCATCGTCTGGCAGGACCGCCGCACGAGTGACCTCTGCGCCGAGCTCAAGGCCCGCGGCGAAGAGGCGCGCGTGAAGCAGACGACGGGGCTCGTGCTCGACCCGTACTTCTCGGGCACCAAGGTGAAGTGGCTGCTCGACCACGTGAAGAACGCGCGCGCCCAGGCCGAGCGGGGCGAGCTCAAGTTCGGCACCATCGACACCTGGCTCGTCTTCAAGATGACCGGCGGCGCGGTGCACGTCACTGACGTGTCGAACGCCTCGCGCACGCTGCTCATGAACCTCGAGACGCTCGCGTGGGATGACGCCATGCTCTCGCTCTTCGACGTGCCCCGCGCCGTGCTGCCCCGCATCGCCGCCTCGTCCGAGCTGTACGGGCTGACCCGCGGCATGAAGTCCCTGCCCGACGGCATTCCGGTGTCGGGCATCGCGGGCGACCAGCAGGCGGCGCTCTTTGGCCAGGCCTGCTTCGAGCCCGGCGAGTCGAAGTGCACCTACGGCACCGGCGCCTTCCTGCTCATGAACGTCGGCACCACGCCGGTTCGCTCGAAGGCCGGCCTGTTGAGCACCGTGGCGTGGAAGGTCGGAGACGCCACCACCTACGCCCTCGAAGGGAGCGCCTTCATCGCCGGCGCCGCGGTGCAGTGGCTGCGCGACGGGCTGGGGCTCATCAAGCAGGCGAGCGACGTCGAGGCGCTGGCGAAGACGGTGAAGTCCTCGGGTGCCGTCGTCTTCGTGCCCGCCCTGGCAGGCCTGGGCGCGCCGCACTGGAGGCCCGACGCGCGGGGCCTCTTCGCCGGCATCGACCGCTCCACCACGAAGGGGCACCTGGCGCGCGCGGTGCTCGAGGGCATCGCGCTCCAGATTCAGGACCTCGCCGAGGCCATGAAGCTCGACTCGGGCCGCGCCATTCCAGCCTTCAAGGTCGACGGCGGCGCGGTGAAGAACGACCTCTTGATGCAGTACCAGGCCGACGTGCTGAACACGAACGTGGTGCGGCCGAAGAACGTCGAGTCGACCTCGCTGGGCGCTGCCTTCCTCGGCGGCCTCGCGGTGGGCTTCTGGAAGAGCCCCGAGGACATTCGCCGGGCGTGGAAGGCCGACGCCGTCTTCAAGCCGAGGATGGCCGCCGAGGCGCGGGCGCAGCACCTGGGCAAGTGGCGTGACGCGGTGAAGCGCGCATGAGGTGGCTCCTCGTCGCGCTCGCGCTGGGCCTGGGCTGCTCGAAGAAGACGGCGGCGCCTCCAGACGCGGGCGCCCCCAGGGCCGCGCCGGCGGTCGAGCGCCCCATCAAGCGCAGCACGGACCTGCGCTCGGTGTTGCTGCTCATCTACCCCGAGTACCGCGGCACCAACCTGCGCACCGCGAACGCCCGCCTCACCCGCACCCTCTCTGGTGAACGCGACTGGGACGCGCTCACCCACGCGCTCTTCGCGAAGAACAAGGTCGTGGAGCGCCCCGACGACGGCGGCGTGGCCGGTACGTTCGACCTGTTCCAGCTGCGCGTCGCGAAGACGGGCTCGGGCGCGGTGGGCACCATCGAGATTCCCATCGACGGCGAGACGCTCGGCAAGCTGTACACGAACCCCGCCTCGCTCTCGTCGGCGCAGCTCGGGCTGTGGCTCCCGCGCGAGGGCGTCACCATCTCGGGCGACGTGTTCGACTTCGACCTCGAGTACGACGCGGTGTCTGAGAACCGGGGCGCCTTCCTCACCCGTCAGCTCGTCGACCTGCTCCTCACCAACTCGCAGTGGACGATGGACGGCGCGCTGCCGGCGGGCTGGGGCGAGACGCCTCCCGACGGTGGCCGGGGCGCGGTGCCCGACGAGTTCCGGGTGTCACTGACCGGCGTCGTCGACGGCGCGAAGATCGTCGTGTCTCGCGCTGGACGCCGCGTGACGGTCCGCTACACCCTCGTCACCTTCGAGCCCTGACGAGAAGGCGTCAGAGACGACGTCGTCGTGCCGTCCGCAGCACCCCCGCCCATGACTGCCGCCCCGACTCAAGGCTCCCGCGCGACGCTGTCGACGCTGCTGACGCTCGCGTACCCCATCGTCCTGTCCCGGGCGAGCCAGACGGTGGTGGGCTTGTCTGACGCCATCATGGTGGCGCACCTCGGCGCCGCGGCGCTCGCGGCCACCTCGACTGGAGCGGCCAACGCCTTCTCGTTGCTCATCCTCCCGATGGGCATCACCTTCATCGTGTCGACGTTCGCGTCGCAGCTCTTCGGCAAGGGCGACCTCGTCAGCGCGCGCCGGTACGGCTGGTACGGCCTGGTGGTGGCGGGGCTGACGCAGGTCGTCTCGCTCGCGTCGATTCCCCTGTTCGCGCCCATCGTCGACCTGTTGCCGTACGAGCCGCAGGTGAAGTCGCTGATGACGACGTACCTCACCTGGCGAATCCTCTGCGGAGGCGCCGCCATCGGCATCGAGGCGCTCGCGAACTACTACGGCGGGCTCGGGCGCACGCTGCCAGGCATGGCGGTGAACCTGGTGGCGATGGCGCTCAACGTGGCGCTCAACTGGGTGCTCATCAACGGCGCGGGCCCCGTGCCGGCGCTGGGCGTCATGGGCGCCGCCCTGGCCAGCACCATCTCGACGTGGGTGGCCTTCCTCGGGTTCTTCGCCTTCTTCCTCAACGAGGGCCGCGCGCTGCCAAAGCCGCTGCTGTCGCTCGCCGAGTTCGGCCGCATGCTGCGCTTCGGGCTCCCCTCGGGCTTCAACTGGTTCTTCGAGTTCTTCGCCTTCATCTTCTTCGTCAACGTGGTGGTGGCGGGCCTCGGCACGCCGGCGGTGGCGGCGCTCAACAGCGTCATCCAGCTCAACTCGGTGTCCTTCATGCCGTCGTTCGCCATCGCGAGCGCGGGCGCGGTGCTGGTGGGGCAGGCCATCGGCGCGGGCCGGAAGGACGACGTGCCTCGCGTGGTGGCGATGTCGGCCGGCACGGCGGCGGTGTGGATGACGGCGGCCGGGCTCTTGTACCTCCTCATTCCCGGCGTGCTGCTGCTGCCCTTCGCGCGCGGGGACGACGCCGAGGCGGTGATGACGTTCGGCGTCCGCATGCTGATGCTGAGCGCCGCGTGGCAGCTCTTCGACGCGTCGGCGACGTCACTGGCCGAGTGTCTGCGCGGCGCCGGCGACACCCTCTACCCGCTGGTGGTGCGCCTCGTCATCGCGTGGGCCGTCTTCGTGCCCGGCTCGTGGGTGACGGTGCGGTACCTCGGCGGCGGTGACGTGGGCGCGATGGTGTGGCTCGTCATCTACCTCGCGCTCCTCGCGCTCGTCCTCTTCCTCCGGTTCCGCTCTGGGCGGTGGCGAACGCTCGAGCTGCTCGAGACGACGGGTCACTGAAGCGCGGGCGCGCGAAGGTGCGAGACGTCGACCGTGCTCGAGGGGGCCTCGGACAGGCGCCGTCCGACGGGAGGCGCTCGGTGCTCTGCCGGCTGATGCCACCGGGGCTCGCATCGAGGACCGTCGGCGTTCTTCAGGATGGCCGCGCGCGGCTCGTCGCTCAGCCGCCGCTGCTCGAGCCCGGTCTCGAAGTGCCGCCCGCCGCCTCTGGTGCGGCCGGGGGACGCGGGCCGCTACGCTGCGCGGCGCGTGAGCCGCTCGAGCACGCTCGACAGCGTCGCCAGCGACACCGGCTTCGTCAGCACCTCGTTCATGCCCGAGCGCCGGCAGGCCTCGAGATCTTCGGGCAGCGTCGAGGCCGTCAGCGCGACGATGGGCACGTGAGACACCCCGCTGCCCATCGCGCGGATCCGCTCGGTGGCGGTGAAACCGTCCATCTCGGGCATGTGGCAGTCCATCAGCACGAGGTCGAACGCCCGCGACTGCACGGCTTCGAGCGCCTCGACGCCGGACGACGCCTTGTGCGCCGAGAAGCCGGCCTTCTCGACGAGCTGCGCGGCCACCGCGAGGTTGATGGGGTTGTCGTCGACGACCAGCACGGCGCGGCCGGTGGGCTGAGCGGGCGCCTCGACCGACGGCGTGGCGATTCGCCGGGGGGCGGCGCGGCCGGGCTCGAACGTGAGGGTGAAGCAGAAGCGCGCGCCGTGGCCAGGCGACGAGTCCACGGTGATGGTGCCGCCCATCAGGGTGACGAGCTGCTGCGCGAGCGCGAGGCCCAGGCCGGTGCCTCCGAAGCGACGCGTCGTCGAGCCGTCGCCCTGCTCGAAGGCCGTGAAGAGCCGCGGCAGCAGCGCCGGGTCGATGCCGGGGCCTGAGTCCCGCACCTCGAAGGTGAGCGTGTGGAGCGCCGCCGCCGTCACCCGCACCAGCACCTCGCCGCTGTCGGTGAACTTCACCGCGTTCGACACGAGGTTGTTCAGCACCTGCCCCAGCCGCATGGAGTCTCCGCGCAGGCCCGTCACCACGTCGTCGCCCACCACGAAGCGCAAGGCGAGGCCCTTCTTGTTGGCGGCCGGCTCGAAGAGCGCCTTCACGTCGTCGAGCACCCGCTGCACGTCGAAGTCGTGCACGTCGATGGAGAGCTTGCCCGCCTCGGCCTTCGTGACGTCGAGCAGGTCGTTGATGAGCGACACGAGCAGCTTGCCGGAGCGCTGCACCACCAGCAGGTTCTCCCGCTGCGTCTGGGGCATTGGCTCGGTCAGCATCGCCTCGGTGAGGCCGAGCACCCCGTTCATCGGCGTGCGGATCTCGTGGCTGATGGTGGCGAGGAAGGTGCTCTTGGCGCGGTGGGCTTCCTGGAGCTGTTGGTACGCGGTCGCGTTCACGTCGTCG
>JANRKQ010000185.1:0-40745 GCA_033763395.1 Myxococcaceae bacterium | reverse complement strand
AGTTGGCTCCCATCATCCAGGGCGACGCGGGTACCAACTCGTTCACCCTGACTCGTCTCGCCAACGTCGTCACCGCCACCTGGGCCGGCGCCGGCAGCATCACGGGCATGGTGAAGGTCGGCGAACGCGTGAGCATTCTCTCTCCGCCCACCAGCTTTGGCCAGGGTCCCTTTGTGGTCACGGCCGTCACCGCCACCACCTTCAGCTACGCCGAGACGGGGATCAACACGGGCCCGAGCGCCGCGACCACGGTGGTCTTCGCGGGTGGCGTGCTGACCGAAGCGACCAACGAGACAATTCTCAACCGCATCGCGTACAGCAAACCCAATGAGTTCGAGGCGTTCCCGGCAACGCAGTACCTCGACATCGGAGCGAGCGACAGCGCCATCGTCGCGGTGGCGTCGACGCGCGAAACGCTCTGGGTCTTCAAAGAGGACGGTCTCTTTCGCGTCACCGGCGACGACGACGACACCTTCGACGTGGAGCGCATGGATTCCACGATCGTCGCGCTCAATCGCGAGTGCGTGGTTCCGTTTGCCGAATCGATCTGCGCGTGGACGAACAAGGGCGTGATGCTCTTGAGCGAGAGCTCGCTCGACATCATCAGCGAACCCATCACCCAACTCCTCCAGCAGTACGTGGGGGACTCTCTCAATGCCTTTGCAGCCGGCGCCTTCGGCCTTCTGTCGCGCGCGTTCATGGTGGCGGATCCGATCGAGGGCATCATCCGACTCCACCTTCCGGGCTCGAGTTCGCGCAGCAACGACTCGAAAGACGGGGCGGGTGAAGCGCTGGTGTGGTGCCGGGAAACGGCTTCGTGGGCGCGGTGGGAGTACAACATCGGCGGCCGGCCCCAGTGCATTCCGCTGATGCACGGCGTTTTCAGTCCGTTCGACAAGCGCGTCTACTACTGCGACGGCTACGACGTTGGCGCAGGCGAGGGCTACTTCTGGCGAGAGCGTTTGCCCAACGACGCGCAGACCTACAGCGACGACAACTACGACGCGCCGTTGGCGACGCGAGTGAAGATCGAGCGGCGCGTGCTCTTCGTGCTCCAGGACGGCAAGGCGCCGGTGCTCGACAAGCGCTGGGACGAGGTGACGGTGCTCTGCGAGAGCGAGGGCGGGGTCTTGTTTGAGCCCTTCACCTACGCCTTTGCCAGCGAGCGCGACCAGTGGCCCAACAGCTTCAACCCGTTCGGCATGATCAAGCCGCAGGGCTATCTCGACACGTCGGCAACCATCGAAGTCCCCGACGCGCCCACCGTGCGCATTGCCGTTCCTATCGACCAGGCGCGCGGCGGCCGGCTTCTGGTGCAGTTCACCCAGGATGTGATCGACACCAACCTCGAGATTCTCGAGCTCGGCGTGGCCTACGAGGTCTTGACGCCGTACATCACGAGGTGAGCCGTGGCGCCCGGCTTCAAGCGCAACAGGGTGAAGGCTCCGAAGCTCGATTCCAACGAGCCGACGGAGATTCAGCGCGCGCTCGCCGAGGTGGTGAGTGCCGTCAACGGGCAGAGCGATGAAATCGGCAAGCTGAACGGCGGCCTCGCCCTCGGCAAGTCGACGCCGGGCGTGCTGAAGAAGCTCTCGTTCCTGATGCCGGAAGAGCCCTGGCTCGACGACCGCGGCTTCACCATCGACGCAGCGCTCAATCACTCGCTCCAGTGCATGATGCTTCCAGGTGGCGAAGTCGTCTGGAACGGCACCATCTTCCCGAAGGTCGGCACCATCGCGGTCGGCGCGAACCTCCTCACGGTCGACGCTGGCTACCGGCCGCGGCGCCAGCGCGCCATTCCCGTCTTCGCGCTGGTCGGCGGCGTGTTCGTGCCAGCCGTTGTGCTTCTCTCCGCCGGCGGCGCGCTCACGTACAGCGGAGGGCCGGGCGCCGCATCGCTCTTCACGCTCGACGCCCTGCGCTACCACGCCTTCCCGGCTGCGCCCCCGCACCAGTTCACCGCACGCTCCAACACGGGCAGCGGAGGCGAGTGGCCCCTCATCGTGCGGCATGGCCTGTCGGCCTGTCGGGGGCTGTGGGTGCTCCGCGTGACGGAGGTGGAGCAAACGGCGCAGAATGTCGGTATCGGAGCGCCGGTGGTCGATTGGGTCGACGTGGGAGATGGAACGCTCCGCATCAATGGAATCTGGGGCCTCCAGTGGGGCCGCCGCTACTCGATGTCGCTGTACCTGACGCCGGAGGAACCGTGAAGCCGCTCTCGAGCTGGACCAACTTCCAGGACATCTTCAAGGCGAACGCCGGCGAAGGCTCGCGCATGAACGAAGACGTGTACGGCTCGCTCGAGCGAGAAGGCGAGGCGGCCCGGTCGCGACTGAAGAACGCCGAGGAGGGGTTCAACCGTCGATCCGGCCGCGCCGCGTCTGAAGCCTTCCAGGGCCTCGATCAGAACACGGCCGCTGGCGCGGAAGCCTCTGGGAAGCGCACCTACGCCGGCCCGCGCACCCTCGCAGAGTACGACCCCGAGCTCGGCAACGTCTTCGCCGACGCCTCCCGGCGCATCGGGGCGTCCGCGTACCAGCAGCTCGCCACCAGGTACGGCAAGGGGCTCTCGGCCGGCGGATCGAGCTTCGACCTCGCCCTCATGGGCGGAGCTGGCGGCAACGATCGACGCGCGCGCCTCCAGAAGACCTACGGCAGCCTCGGCGACGAGCTGGGCGCGGCCCAGCAGAGCACCGACGCCCGTGGCCAGGAGTACGCCGACGCGGTGCGCCAAGAGGCGCTCCGTCGTGCCGGCCGGGCGCCGTCGCTGCGTCAGGCGGAAGCCGCGGCGGCCCGTCGGAAGCTCGAGGCCGACATCGAGGCTGGGAACAACAAGGCCCGCGAGGACTACGATCGCGAGTGGCAGGCTCGCACCGACCGTCTGCGTCGGGCGGGCTTGCAGGCGGCCTACCAGCCGCCCGAGAGTGAGACGGTGCCGTTCTACCCGGCAAGCTGAAGGGGACGACCATGGACGTGTCAGGCGCGCAGTTCGGAATGGGGGCGGGTGGGGCACTGGGCGAGCAGCTCGGCGCCCTCATCGGCGAGGCGATCGCCATGGGCGACATGGACCGCGCGCGCGAGATCGCGTGGACCATGTCGCGCAAGTACGGGGACCTCCCGCTCCCGTCGATCATGAAGATGTACCCCGAGCTCATGGGGGACACCGCGCTCTCCGACGCCCGGGCAGATTCGCGCTACACCAACGCCGAGGACCAGGCGCTCCGCATGATGATAGAGCGGGCGCGGGGCGGCATGACGCCCGAGGACGAGGCCAACCTGATGCGCGCCCGGGTGGAGGCGCAGAACCAGAGCCGAGCCGCCAGCGGGGCGATCGACCGTGAGGCTGCGCGCCGGGGCTTCTCGAGCAACACGGCGGCCCGGAAGGAGTTGGCGGCCCAGGCCGGCGCGAGCCGGCTGAATCAGGCCGGGGTGCAGGCGGCCGGCGACGCCTCCGCTCGAGCCCTTCAGGCGCTCTCGATGGGCGGCAACTACGCCTCGGGGCTGGCGGGGCGGTCGCTGAACCAGGCGAACCAGGTCGGCTCGGCGCGTGACCGCATCCAGCAGTTCAACCTCGGCCGGAAGGATCAGGCCAACCTCTACAACAACGAGATCGAGCAGCGGCAGTTCGAGAACAGCCTCACGAAACTCGCCGGCGAGACGAAGGGGCTTCAGAGCTACGCCGACCAGCTCAACGCCATCGGTCAGAGCAAGCGCCGCACGGCTCGAGCGACGGGTGGTGCGGTGGGCTCGTTCGCCGGCATGGCCGCGGGAGGCATGTGATGGCTGGGCGCAACGCAGACGTGATCGAGGACTGGCTCCGCCCCGACGGCTCGGTCGATTGGGACCGGGTGATGACGGTCGACCCCGCGGTCGACTGGACGCAGGCCGGTGCCGCGCGCAAGCGCCGGGACCAGATGCTTCGTCACTACGAGGCGACCAAGCGCGACCGGGCGGTGCCGCGGGTGGAGCAGGCGTTGCGGGGTGCCCCGGTCGCCAAGGGCATCCCCGGCCTCGCCGAAGGCAGCTCGGCCACGCCGTTCGCTCCGATCGAAAAAGATGCAGTCGATTCGGCGTTGCAGCGGTTGGCGTCGCTGAATCTCGAGGACGACGTGGGCACCGGCTACACCTCGAGCCCGGCCCCTGCCGCCCCGCAGTCCGATGGCTGGCGCCCGGGTAAGCCGTGGGTGCCCAGCGATTGGGCCAAGAAGCTGACCCCTCAGCCGATGGCCGACGAGACGCCCGAATCGCAGCGCGAGCTCTTCGTGCCGGTCGAGTGGAGCGTCGACGCCAACCCCGACACGACGGAGCGCGACTTCTCGACGCAGGGCGGCAAGATCGAGGGCAAGAGGACGCTGCCGCCGCTGGTGGCGAAGCGCCTGGGCCGGGGTCCGAAGAAGCTCGAGACGGGCGCTTCGATGTCTCCGGCCCCTGAGCGACCGAAGTTCGACCCGCTGCCGACCGAGGCGCCCGAGGGGGGCGCCCCGAGCGCGCGGACCCCGCTCAAGGCCACGGAGGCGATGGTGGCAGGTGCCGCGCCCCCGGTGGACACCTCCGCCGACGAGAAGGAACTCGACGACGCGCGGAAGCGGCGCGACATGAACAGCTTCCTCGCGCAGATGGCGACGCAGTTCGGCAACTACGCCGACATCCAGAGCGGCACCCAGACGGGTGACCGCGGAGCCGCGCTGCGCCAGCAGGCCGGGCGCCCTGTCGAGGACGTGAACGCGAAGCGCGCGTTGCGCCAGCAGGCGGCCGATCGCCAGCAGGAAGGCATCGACCGTGACCTCAACCGTCAGAGCCTCACCGAGTCGCTGGCGATGAAGCGCCAGTCGGCGAAGGAGAAGGCCGACTACCAGGATGGCACGAGCTCCGTTTCGGCGCGGCGGCGCGCGCTGGCCACTTCGATGTACCCGGCCATCGTCGCGAAGATTCCGCCCGAGCAGTTCCGGGAGATGAGCGCGGCCGACATCGACACCTTGCTCGGCGAGGCGGCGCCACAGAAGGGGGCGGGCGGCGGCGGCCTGGGCCTGAGCGGCGCGCAGATGAACTCGCTGCGCAACAAGCTCCCGCAGCACATCGTCGACAGCTACAACTCGATCGGCCGCGTGAAGCAGATGGTTCAGGACATCGGCGGGTGGGGGAAGACGAAGACGGGTATCGCCGGCGGCATGCTGCCGGCGGTCTTCATGGACAACAACACCCGGGCGCTTCGTCAGGAGCTCGGCGGTGTGGTGGCCCGCTTCCTTCAGGCCGGAGGCGGCAAGTCGATCACGAAGAACGAGGAGCGCGTGCTCATCGGCCGAATCGCCGCGGACCCGACTTCTGCCAACCTGCGCCCCGAGGACCTGGAGCGCGGCCTCGCCATCATCGAACGGTCGCTCGCCGGCGACCTTCGCCAGTCGCTCGCCGGCGCCCCCGAGGCAGCGAAGGGCGCGCTGCTCGGCGACATGGGCATCCCCCGTGAGTGGATGGGGCAGGACCTTCAGGCCCCCCTCTCGAGCAAGCAGCCGGCGCCGAAGAAGCCGCGGCTGTTCCGCAACCCGAAGACGGGTGAGACGGTCGAGGTGGAGTGATGGCTCCCCCGCGGAAGATGACCGAGGCCGAGGCGCGGGCCGCCGGGTTTGAAGAAGTGGTCGACCAGCCGCGTCGACTCACCGAGGCCGACGCGCGGGCCCAGGGGTTCGAGGAAGTGACGGAGGCCACGGAGGGGGCCGCCCCTTCCTCGGACCCCTCGGCGGCGGGGGTGTTCGGCGTGAATGCGCTCGACTCCCTCAGCGTGGTCGGCGTGCCCGCGGTGCTCGCGGCCGTCGACGAGGTGAAGTACGGCGACAGCAACGCGAAGGGCCTCGGCGTGCTCGATCGCTACCGCAAGCGCCGCGACATCTACCGCAAGGCGAAGTCGGACGCGGACGCCACGTCGCCGGCGGCGACGCTCGGCGGCCAGCTTGCCCCGGCCCTCATTCCCGCCCCGAAGGGCGCCACGCTGGCGCAGGGGGCGAAGCGCGGCGCGGCCGTCGGTGCTCTTCACGGGCTCCTGGGCGGCTCGGCCGACACCGCGGGTGGCGACCTCGAGGACACCGTGACCGACGTGGTGGCTGGCGCCGCGGGGGGCGCCGGCGGCGAACTGCTCGGTGCCGCGGCGGGTCGCTTCACGCGCTACCTCGGCGAGAAGGCCGGCTCGCGCCTCGACCGCGCGATTCTCGAGCGGGTCCGCAGCATTCTCGGCAAGTACGGCCAGCGAAACAAAGACGCTGTGGCCGCGGTGAAGAACCTGAAGATTCAGGACGCCGTTGAGCAGCTCCCCTCGAGCGGCCAGCCGGGCGCGGCCGGGAAGGCGCTGGCCAAGATCGGCCAGGAGTTTCCACAGGCCGAGGCCGACCTCATGGCTGCGTCAGCAAAGAACGCACGGAAGCAGGTCCGCCAGTTCGACCGCCGCCAGCAGGCATTCGGCCCCACGGCCACGCCCGACGAGCAGCTCATCAGGAGCAACGTCGAAAAGAACATCAGCAACCGAGCCTCGGAGCTCGTGAAGTCGACCGCCGCGATGGGTGCGCGCGGCGCTCTCGGTGCGGCGGCCGGCGCAGGCATCGCCGCTGCCACCGGCAACGAATCGAGCCAGGGTGCCGCCCTCGGGGCGGCCATCGGCGGAGCGTCGAAGCTCTACGCGGCCCGGAAGCTGGCGAAGAGCGTCATGGAGCACCCCATGATGCTCCAGATTATGGCCAAGAAGCTCCCGGCGCTCGGGAACCGAATGGCGTCGACCGGCGGGAACATGGGCATGGTGGCCGGCTACCTGACCGCCCTCCTCGCCACCGACGACGGCCAGCGCGCCTTCGAGGAAGCCCAGGCGGAAGCCGAGTCGGCCCGCGTAGAGCCCATCGGCTGGTTCAGCGACGAGAAGCCCGACGCCGGCGTTCCCGCCGAGAGCGATGTCGAAGGCTCGATGGTGCAGCTCGAGCCCGACGGCTACCGGAAAGACGGCTCGCCCAAGTTCAAGAAGGGCGCGACGAAGAAGGGCAAGATGCTCGAGCAGCCGAGGTCGCGCGGCGGCGTTCTCTGAGTCAGACTTCGCCCAGGCTCCTGATGAGGAGCGCCACGTTGTCTGGAAGGTAGCGGCTGACCCCGACCCGCATGGTGCCGATGGTCATTCCACCTTTCGCGCGCCACTCCCGCGCCAGCGTCTCTTCCGCGCGTTCCACCCGCAGGCAGACGAGGCAGCGGAAGAGCGCTGCATTCGTCATGGGCTCGAGCGCGTCGGCGTGGCAGTAGCGGCAGTCGTAGCGGCGGACCTTCACAGCAGTCTCCGCGGGCGCCACTCAATGACGCACGAGTCGGTCTTCGCGGTCGCTTCCTTCGCCGGCGCACCGTTCCGCCAGAAGGTGACTCGACCCTTCAGGAACGTCACCTTCACCTGATAACCGGTGCCGGCCATCTTGAACCAGTAGCCCTCGAGCTCGGGCTCCGCCGGGTTGCTTCCGCCGCTGGCCATCACGTCGTGACCGCGGAGCACGAAGTCCTGGAACCACGCGGTGCCAGGCGTAGCGGGCACCAGCAGCACGCCGGCCCAGCCGCGCTGCACTTCCTCGCGCGCCTTCGCCATCACGCGCGTCAGGTTGGGCTTGCTGTACGGCGGGTTGGCGAAGTCCCATCCGGCATCTTCCCACTTGGCGACGTGCCAATCGATGGCGAGGGCGTTGTCGTCGATGGTGAAGAAGTGACGCGCCTTCGCGTTCGCCTGCGTAGCGAAGAGGTCACGCTTGAAGCGGTACTGTCGATCGAGCGCGTCGAAGAGCGGCTGAGGCGTCTCCCACTGGTCCGACTCCTTCAGAGCAGCCAGTGCGCCATCGCCGCCGGCCCCAGTGCGTTCCACCCCACCGACTTCACCATCTCGAGAACCGCCTCCTTCGAGTTGTGAATCACTGCCACTTGCCCCGTCCAGTTCTGGTGCCATCGTTCCTCGTTCTTGTTGAGTTTCTCGCCGAGCTGCTTCACCTCGAACAACCAGTTGCGGCCACCGTGCCCGACCACGAGGTCAGGCGCCCCCGCCCCCACCTTTGCGATGGACTGAACGCGAAAGCCGAGAGCGCGGAGCTCGGCGACGATGAGGCTCTGGTTCCCGTCAACCTTCGCGCCACGTCTGGCCATCACACGTTCCTCCCGTGCGTACTGATGAGGCGGTACATCGACTGGCCCGGCTCCTCAGCCACCGACTCGAGCTTCCACCACTCGGCGCCGGGCTCGTAGAGCACCAGCACCGGCGGCTTTGCCGGCGGCGTGAGGCCTTTCCGGGCCCACAGCCACGTGAGGGAGGCGCGCATCACGAGAGCAGAATGGGCTTCGCGTCACCGGGCGGGCGGTCTTCCGCCACGTCGCCCCGGCTGTTGAGGATGATCTGGCCGATCTTCTGTGAGCCGTCCTGGCCCTTCTTGGCCATCTCGAACTCAATGCGCGCGACAGCGAGCTCGTTCGCCGCTCCGGTCAGCGGGCCATCGAAGCAGCAGGTAACGAGCAGGTCGCGAAACTGGAAGCCGTACTGGTTCCGGTCGCGGTCTTGGTAGAGCACCACGAACTGCACGTTCTTCGCTGCGCCCCCCGCCAGGTTCTTCAGGTGCAGAACGGCCGCCTCGATGACTCTGTTCTGCGCCTCCACCCACTTCTTCGTCGCGCTGATGGGGATGGAGCACTGGAACTTGAGGTAGTGCTGCCGCTTCGGGAAGTTCTCTTCACCGGCCATCGGTCTGCTCCTTGGTGAGCTGGTTCATCTCCTCGACGGTCGCGGGCTTCACCAGCCGCTCCGCCTCGATCTTCTTCTTCGCGATATCGATGGTGGCTAGCACCGCGCCGGCGATGGCCATCACCTTCACCGGCTTGTCCTTCGCGTCGCGCTTGTTGAGCTCTTCGATGAAGAGCTGGCGCAGCTTCCGCGGGACGAGCTTCCAGCACGCGGGGCACACGAGGTCGCCGAACTTCCCCACGTTCTCCTTGCATCCGTCGGCGCGGCACGCCATCGGGTGCGTCTTCATGGGCCCTTGAGCGCGTCGGCGAGGGTGAGACGCAGGCTCTTCCCGATGCTGATGTCGAGTTGGGACTGAAGCTGGCGCTTCGCCTCGTCGATGACGGGCTGCATCGCCTTCTTCACCTCGCTCGCCGTGAACTCCTCGACGATGCGCTGAACCTTCGGCTTCTTGTCCTCCGCGTTGTAGGAGTGAGGGTTGCCCTCAAGGAAGGGCTTCAACCCGTCCCGCACGATGGAGGCAAGCGTGATGGCTTCGCCCTGCTTCTCGCCCCACTGGTTCGTCTTGGCCCAGCCCTCGGTGAGCACGCGCCCCACCTCAGCCCGCACCATCTCGTCGGTCACGGCACGAATGCGATGGACGAGAACTTCGCTGATGACAGCATCGAGATGCTTCTCGATCGACTGGCCGACCTGCTCGTTGATGGCGGCCTTCACGGCCTGGTCGAGAACACGCTCAAGCTCGTAGTCGGAAATGAACACCTGCAACTTCGGGGTCTGACTGGTCATGAGAACATCTCCTCTTGGCCCTTCGGGGCCTCGTCCTTCGGGGTTTCGGGTTCGACGACGAGTGCAGACTCAGGATCGAGGATGAAATTCATGTCGAAGTCGCGTTTTCCGAACGTGTTCTTCACCACCGTCACGTTCGGCTTCAACGGCGTTGCGTCGTTCGACCAGATGATGACCGCCACGCGCGCCGCGCGCTCGATGGCCGCCGCGTTCGCGAAGTCCTCCATGCTGTGCGGCGGCTTCCTTCCGCGCGTCAGGTGCGAGAGCAGCACGATCGGCACGTTGTACGTGTGGGCCAAGGCGCGGAGGTCGTAGATGCCTTCCATCACATCGAGGTCGAAGCGCTCGCCCCCGCGCTGTTGCTCGTAGCGGAGCTCGCCAGCATGGTCGAGCCAGATGGAATCGCACCCGTGGTTCAGCACCATGTCGCGCGCGGTCGCCACCGCCTCCTTGGGCGTGAGGCGCTTCCGCTCGTCGACGATGATGTTCTCGGCGATTTGCTCGACGCTGCCCCACGCCGCCCCCACTGCCTCCTGTTGCGCCGCGTCCAGCGCGCGGCTGCGCATGTAGAAGGCCGGCACCCTCGAGAGCGCCCCGATGAAGCGGTAGAGCCACGACTCCGCCGGGTCCTCCATGGTGAGCAGACCTGGCCGGTGCCCAGCTCGAGCGAGGTTGAAGATGATGGAACCGGCAAGGCCCGACTTGCCGCGCGAGGCGTGGCCACCGATGACCGTCAGGGTGGGGTGAAGGCCGCCGATGTTGAGGTCCCACAGCGACAACCCGGTCTTCAACACCGGGCTCTTCTCGGTGCCGACGCGCGCCATCTGCTCGGCCACGCGAGACATCATCTCCGAGAGAGGTCGAGCCCTTGGGGCGTTCCCGCGCGCGAGCATGTCGAGCTGACGCGCAAGGAACGCCTGGGTGGACTCGGGGTCTTCGGTGTCGTCGAACGCGCGCTGTCGGAGGTCAGTCGCCAGCGCCACCAGCTCCCGCCGGGAACGGAAGTCGACCAGCGCCTCCACCGCCCGCTCGATGCCGGTGGAGCCCATGCCCACGCCCTCGGCGTAGACGCCCATCAGCTCGTTCGCCGGCCGGCCGGCTCGGCGCCACGCATCGGTGAGGTCGAGCGCGGTCGCCGGCCGCTTCGCGCGCAACTCATCCTCCACCAGTCGCCACAGCAGGCGATGCACGTCGTTGGTGAAGAGCTGCTCGGTGATGCGCAGGCGTTCCGCCAGTGTGGCGGCCTCCGTCGCATCGAGCCCGCTCAACACCATCATCTCGCCGAGCGCGCGGCGCTCGATCGTCACGTCGAAGAGGTCTTTCACGGCAGCCTCAGAATGGGGTGTCAAGAACCGGCGCGGGCGTCGGAGGAGGTGTTCCCTTCTCCTCTGCCTCGTCATGAGTCGCCGCCGCCGCGGTCTTCTCGAGACACATGCGGCAGACGGTGGCAGGCGGAAGGTTCTGGAATGAGAGCGGCTGAGGAATCACCGCACCACAGTTGCACACCAGCACACCACCGACAGGCAGGGACAACTCCCAATTCTCAGGGCTGTCACGGTAGCGGCGGTCGATGACGACACCGGCTCGCTCGCACTTCTCGACGCACGCCGTCAGTCGGTCGCGGAACGTCTCGAGCTCGCCCAGGAGGGCGTGGTACTCGGCCAGCGCCGCGTGCGCGGCGGCCTTCCAGTTCTTCGGCGCGCTCACAGCCGCCCCACATGTGCGAGGTGGGGCATGACCTTCTCGACGGCGCGGAGGTCAACGGGGTCGCGAAGGCGAACCTGCTCCAGCAGCGTCAGGAGGGCGATGTGCACAGCGACCCGGCTCGCGTTGTCCCTGGCCAGCCCCTCAATGGCGACCAGCGACAGCGGATGGAGCACCTCCAGCGCCCGACACGCCACGTGCTGCTCGTAGTCGGTCAGCCCCTCGAACGCCTCACTCATTGGGTTTCTTCTCCGCGTAGATGTCGCCCTTCACGGTCGGGCGGTTGTTGGTGGTCGACGGCACCCATTTGGAGAAATTCAGCTCGTAGAGGTGGATGGAGCCGCACCCCTGTTTGATGGCCTCCCTCCAGCGCACGGTTGCTTCCGCGGGGGTGACGCCGCGCTTCAGCAGCGCTCCGATGGCTCGCGCGTCCTTGCCGTCGAACGAGTAGGGGTGGCCCTTCAACTCGGCCCACGCCTTCAGCAGTTGAGCGCGGAGCAACGCGAACTCGGGGTTCGCCTTCTTGGCGACCCCGCCGGAGATGAGCTTCGGCTGCTTCCCGGTGCCGCGCATCTCGCGGAGCTCACGTTGGACCTCGAGGACGAGGGCGTAGGTTTTGCGCTGAGCTTCCAGCAGGTCAGCGAGGGTCGGCGGAGGCTTCTCTTCGGACACGGCGTTTGCTCCAGAACTCGGGAGTGACCTTCCCGTCGGTCAGCACGAAGAGCCGCGCTGCGATGGCTACCGACGGACGACGGCGCCCGCTCTTCAATCGGCACACGAAGGATTCGCTGACCCCGAGCAACTTCGCGGCCTTCTTGGCCCCCGTGTCTTCAACCCACTTCGTCAGCTCGTCCACTTTCCTCTTGCCCATAGGGCAATGAATACACGACAGGGGGCCTGCGTGTCAGTGGTGCCGTGTAAGGTGCCACCCACTTCAAGGAGCCACATGAGTCTCACCCCGGAGCAGAAGGCCGCGCGCAAGCTCGGCGGAAGCATCATCGCCGCTGCGCTCGGCGTGTCGCGGTACAAGACCCCGCTCGATGCGTACTTCGACATTAAGGGTGAAACGCCCGAGTACGAGACGACGGAGGACCAGGATCGCGGCATCTTCCTCGAGCCGGCGCTGCTCGAGTGGAGCAGGAAGAAGACGGGAATCGACTGGCTCAAGCCTTCGATGCCGCTGGTGAGCCGGCGCTCTCCGTGGTTCACCTACTCGCCAGACGGAATCCCGGCGCACGGCGGGAATGCGATTCTCGAAATCAAGGCGCCCGGCCCGTTCGCCGCGGCCGAGTGGGGAGACGAGGGAACCGACCAGGTGCCCATGGAGTACCTCCTTCAAGGTGCATGGGGGGTGATGGTGACGGACACCGCCGAGTGCCACTTCGCGGCGCTCATCTCCGGCAAGCTGAGGCTCTTCAAGTACGTGCGCGACCTCGAGCTCGAGGAGCGCATGGTGGCGAAGGCGCAGGCGTTCATCGCGAACCACGTGGAGCCGAGCGTGCCGCCCGAGCCGACCTACGCCGACTTTGACCACCTCTCGCGCATGTTCCCGAAGCACGTGAAGGGGAAGCGCTTGCGCTGGAACGACGTGGACGAGGCCCACCAGCAGATCATCGCCGACTACCTGCGATTGAAGGTGGTGGCCGCGCAGGCGAAGAAAGAGCTCGACTCGAAAGAGGCGCTCATTCAGTTCTACATGCGCGACATCGAGTCGATCTACGACCTCCCGCCCGACCTCGGCTTCCAGCGCATCGACTGGAAGACCAACGCCCCGGCGCTTCATGCCGGAAGTTGGAAGAGCATCGCGGAGGAGCTGCTCGCCGCGAAGACGACCGAAGAGCAGGAAGCAATCAAGGCCCGGTTCATGCCGCCCACGGGCAGCCGGGTTTTCCGTGCGTGGGAGAACAGCAAGAAGAGGAAGCCGTGACCGACCCCGACAAGCAGACCGACCCGACCCCCGAGTCCGACTCGCAGGTCTTCTCGACGTACAAGACCAACCTCGAAGTGCATCTCCACCCGGACGAAGTGGCGCAGGCGGCCGACCGGCTGGCGGCGCTGGAAAACGAGTACCAGGCCATGCTTGAGGAGCGGAAAGCCGTCCTCGGCAGCCTCAACGCCAAGAAGACGAAGATCGAGGCGGAGCGCGCGGAGGTGGCGCGCACCGTGCGCACGAAGAAGAAGGTGCGGGAGGTGGGGTGCACCGTCACCGGCTACTTCTCGACGAACAAGGTGGTGACGACCCGGAACGACACGGGCGAGGCCATCGACACCCGGGCGATGCGCACCGAAGAGCGGCAGTCGGTGCTCAAGGTGGTCGAGGGCAAGGCCATCGCCACGTCGCTCCTCGACGAGGCCCGGAAGCCCGAGCCCGAGAAGGAGACGAAGCAGGTGGTGGTGGACGCCTGCACCGCCGCGGTGCTCGCGGGCCTGTGCACGGTGCACGGCTCGGAGTGCCCCAACCCCGACACCCTCGCGTCGCGCGAGGCGCAGCCCAAGTCGCCGCCCGAGATGGAGGAGTGACCGATGGACCAGGCCATTCAAAAGAAGCTCTCACCGGTCGACGCGATGATGGCGCCCGTCCTCCACCGGGTGCCCTCGCTCAAGAAGCTCCTGCCGCCGCACATGTCGGTGGACCGCTTCGTGATGCAGGTGCGCATGGCGTTCGTGCGGACGCCCTCGCTCCAGCAGTGCGAGCCGGCGTCGGTGCTGGGTGCGGTGCTCGAGGCGGCCGATCTCGGCCTCGACCCGTCGGGGCGACTCGGCTCGGCGTACATCCTGCCGTTCAAGGGCAAGGCGACGCTGGTGCCGGGCTACCGCGGCCTCATCGACCTCGCGACGCGGAGCGGCATCGTCCGCTCGGTTCAGGCGTTCGTGGTTCACGCCCGCGACACGTTCGAGCACCAGGCCGGGGTGATGCCGCACCACGTGCCCTACATCTGCAAGGACCCCAACGCCCCCGAGAAGGAGCAAGACCCCGGCCCGTGGTACGCCGTCTGGGCGAGGGTGAAGCTGGTGGGCGGCGGCACCGACTACGTGGTGATGACGCGCCGCGAGGTGATGGCGGTGAAGGCGCGGTCGCCGGGCGCGAAGTCGGCGCAGTCTCCGTGGAACGGCTCGATCTTCGATGAAGAGGAGATGGCCAAGAAGACGTGCATTCGCCGGCTGATGAAGGTGACGGCCCTGTCTCCGGTGCCCCAGGCCGAACGTCTCTCGCGGGCGCTCGAGATGGGCGAAGGTGCCATCATCGAGGCGTCGCCGAGTTCGAGCGATGACTCCACCTCGCGCGCGGTGACGGAGGTGTTCGACGAGGCGATGGAGCTGCCGGCTGAAGCGCCGACGCCTGCGACCTCGACAACGGAGGCCGCGAAGGCGAAGTTGTAGTCCCCAACGAGTGGTGCGGCAGTAGCGAGAGCCTCGGCGCAAGCCGGGGCTTTCGTCTTTCCGGGGTCTTGTGCAACATGGCGCCATGCGCAAACACCTCCCCCTGGCTCTCCTGGCGTTGCTCTCGCTTCCGTACCTCCTGCTCGCGACGGAGGCGCAGGCGAAGGACACGCTCATCGAGACGGTCAACACGTCAACCACCAGCGCTTCCACCGCGGCGTTCGACTGCGGGGTGCAGATCGCCGTGCGGTGTGCGTCGGCCGACGCCAGCTACCGCATCTGCGACACGAAGACCGACGGCACCACCTGCACGGCGCTCACCACCGACCTCCGCCTCGCGCAAACGACGATCTACGACATCAGCGTTCCGGCGCCCAGCTCGAGCGCGGCGCAGTGCAAGGTGGCATTCATCACCGCCAGCGGCTCGGGCACCTGCTCGGTCTACCGCGTCACGCCCCGCACCCTGCCGAGCAACCTGGAATGACTCGCCTCGCTCTTTTGATGGTGGCGCTGGCCGCGGGCGACTGGACGCCCACCTCTCGCATTCGCGAGTCCGGCCCCGCGCGCGTGCGCGGTCGGGAGGGCGTCAGCCTCGCCTTCTTTGAGGCCTTCCCCTCTTCCGGCGCGGGCACCACGGGCGTGTGCAGCACCACTGCGCCCACGGGCGCGAAGGGCGAGGCGCTGACCTTCACCCGCGCCTCGACGGCCATCTGCACGAAGACGGCGTCGGGCGGCCTCGCCACCACCGGCATCGCGAACGGCGACCTCGTCAGCGTGTCGAGCAACGTCATCCGTCAGGAGTACGACGCGAACGGGGTGCTGGGCGTGAGGGTGGAAGAGTCGCGGACGAACGACGTACTCCGGTCGCAGGAGTTGAACAACGCTGCGTGGCTGACGAGCGCGGTCGGAGTTGCTGGGCCGACCATCACGGCAGACGCTGCCGTCGCACCCGATGGCACCACGACGGCCGAGCGTTTTGAGGTTCCTGCGGTGGCGGGCGGGCAGGAGTCGGTGAGGTATCAGACTCTCGGCTCGATTGGCTCCACGCGCGCCACCTCCATCTACGTGAAGGGCAACGGTTCAAGCGGAAGCATTCAAGTCATTCACTTCGGGCCGGGCGGGGCCTGTACCGTTTGCGCCTACAATTCGACGACATGGACCCGCTGTGTCTATGCGGGCGTCACTGGCGGTGCAGGCAACGTCGGTTTTGGCTCATCGGCCACGGCGGGCGGATGTGGGCTCGGGGCCGCCAACGGGGCTATCGACGCTTTCATCTGGCAGGCACAAGGCGAACTCGGAGCCTTCGCCACCTCCCCCATCCCCACCACGAGCGCGTCGGTGACGAGGAGTGCGGAGGATGCCCGCTTCGTACTGTCTGCCATCACCGTGACTGCGCCGTGGAGTGCTGCCGCAACCACGTGGCTGCCTGCCGGGATTGCCAGCAACGCGCGTGTCGGCGGCGCGGGCGGTACCACGGGCCTCGTGACTGCCTTGTTCGACACCTACGTCTCAGGCGGCGTCTTGCAGGTCTTCTCATCGCAGGTGACGCCGAACAACTACAGCACCGGGCTTGCTGTCACCGCGAGTACGTCCGCCCGCTATGCCGCCTACCACGACGGGACCTTGTGGAATGGCTGCGTGAACTCCACGTGCGCCGCAGGTGCGTCGCGGGCGTGGTCGAGCCTCGCCAACACCACGACGTTCGCAATCGGCCAGTACGCAACAGCAGGCGCAATCAACGGCATCCAGTCGCGCTTCTGCTTCCAGCCCGGCGATGCCACGAGGTGCCGATGATGAACCCCCGTCTCCGCGCCATGCTCGTCTCCGTCGGCGTCTTCACCCTCGCTGGCGTCGGCATCTACGTTGCGACACCGCAACCCGCGACTCGGAGCATGGCCGAACTCCGCGACGCGGGCATCACGGACGGCCAGCGCGTCGTGCTGACGTGCCCGGAGCGACTGACGCCGCGCACGAAGCGCCGCATCAACGACGGACAGCCCGGCGTGCTGCGCCCGAAACAGACGTATGCGCGCATCGCGAGGACGGCGGTGTGCTTCAACCCGGACGGCGGCAACTGCCTTCGCCCGTCTGACGGCGTCGCCCGCGTCGGCGACTTGCAGGCGGAACTCATCGTTCCGTCTCTGCGCCGCGACATGGTGGGGCTCGACCCCGACGGCGGCGAGGATGCCGTTGATGACTCGTTCCAGTTCCGAAACGACGACTGCACCCTGACGACGTGCGCCAGCTTCGACGCAGGCGACGGCAGCAACTTCTGCGGGCGGCTCAACCGGCTGAGGCTCGTGGACCCGCCCTGCATGATTCCCAACGGCTGGCGCGCTGACGGCGGCTGGTGCGAGGAGGCGTGCGGCGTCGTGGACTGCCGGATGGTGGAGAGCGACGGCGGCTCGCGTTGGTACGGCTTCAACGTGATGCGCCGGGAGCAGGCGACGGGCAGCGCTTGTGTCCCGGTGGAGTGCAGCGTGGTGGCGGGAGACGTGCCCCAAGACTGGCTGTGAGGTGACTGCGTGAGCGACGACAAGACGCCGTCCATTCCCGAGCTGTTCGCGGTGACGGTGCGGCGCGCCGTGGGCGCGCAGTGCCTCGATGCGCCGGGCGGCAACGTCAACCTTGGAGAGCGCCTGGAGGAGAGCCTGTGAACACCCCTGACCCGACTCTCACCGCCTGGGCCGTCAACCTGGTGCAACTCGCCGTCGTCGGCCTCGTGGGCTTCCTCGCGCGCAACGCCTTCGTCAAGGTGGAGACGACGCTCGAGTCGCTCGGGGCAAAAATCGACACGTTGGGCGCCAACGTTGCCCGAGCTGATGGGGACCGCCGCGTGCTCGAGGCGAAGTACGAGGCTATCGCCGTGCGCCTCGACAAACTCGAGCGAGAGCTTCGCGACCTCAGCGAAGGTGTGGCACGCTGACGTGCGTGCTGACTGACCTCACGCCCTTCGACCTCGACATCTCGCAGCACCCCGCCATCGAGCGTTTCGTGCTGCTCGGCCACCGCTCCCCGGAGGCCACGATCGAGCTGGTGTCGGAGCTCCACTTCCGCGGTTTCCGCCGGTACTGGCCGCGGGACCTCACCGGCGACCACCGCCCGGAGACGTTCTGCAACGTCTTCACGTGCGACTACGCCCACGGAATGCGAGTCACCCTTCCCCGACTGCTCGCCAACGACCTCTTCAGGTGGCTGCACGCGCCGGAGTCAGGCGGAGCTGCCGGCTGGGCCCAAGTGCTCGAGGCCGAGGCCCAGCGCCTCGCCAACCTCGGGTGCCCGGTGGTAGCCGTCTGGCGGAACCCCCACCCCCACAAGCCGGGGCACATCGCGCCCGTGGTGCCGAACCTGGGCGAGCCCTTCACGAGCTGCTCCAACGTGGGGAAGCGGAACCTCTTGCGTTGCCGGCTGGTGGACGCCTTCGGTAACGTGACGCCTCACTTCTTCGCCAACGCCTGAGAGGGGCACGCACCCATGACCGATGAACTCCAGACCGGCTCCGTCGACCGCCCCGTTCAGCCCAGCGTCGCGACCGCGGAGAACAGCACCACGCTCGCCGTGCAGCTCAAGTCGCAGAAGCGGGCGAAGGTGCTCGCCGCGGCCTTCGGCACCCTCGGCACCCTCGGTTTCACGCTGGCGGGCCTGTCGGTGCAGATGCCGGCGCTGCTCGTGCCAGGACTCATCGCCTTCGGCATCGGGTCGCTGGGCGGCATCATCGCCAGCGCCTTCAGCGGCGCGGAGCTCGACGAGAAGGCCATCGACGCCATCGGCAAGCGCATGGAAGTGCTCGCCGAGCGCCACAAGAGGCCGGGCGCCTGAACCTCACGGCTTCATGAGCAGCGCGAGCAACTCCAGAGCCTCATCGCGCTCCTTGAGCGTTTCGCCCACCACCGCGCGCAATTTGTCGGCATCCATCGCGTCGCGCCGCGCCAAGCACACGAGCATCGCCACCTCGTGCGCGAAGTAGTCATGAATCGCCTTTGCGATGCGCTCGTGGTCGCGCTCGTTCACAGCGTGAAGTCCCAACTCTTCGGGGCTTGGCGGTAGGTCGGCTCCACCGTGACGCGCGGCTTCTGATTCTGAATGTCGGGGTCCTCGATGGTCAGCACGATCGACTCGATGCCGTGCTCTCGCATGGCCACGAGGAGCGACCTCGCAACCTTCTGCATCGCCTCCTGCGCGGCTCGATCTGCAACGGGACTCGGAACGGGGGACGGGGGCATGACTTCTTCCTCTTCTTCAACGGGTGGGGTCACCAACGACAACTCGGGGGGCTGACGCGGAGCCGCCGGCAGCACCATCGACGACCACGGCTTCGCGCGCTCCATCTCATCGCGCACGCGGACCACCTCCGCATGGAGCGGGGGCAGCCGGGCGTTATTCAACGCCCTGCACGCCTGATGCACCGATGCGCTGGGGTTCTGAGCGAAGAACTCACGCACGAACGCACGCACCTCAGGCAACCTCCGCGACGCCTGACCACCGCGGCTCACTTCGAGCCCCGCAGCCAGCGCCACGCGCGGACCCACCACGGAGCCGGCGCCATCATCTTCTTCCCGGCATCGAAGTCGCGCGCGTCGATGGCCTCGATCCACGCCACCAGCAGCGCCGCCAACCGAACGAGACAGACGCGAAGCTCGAGCCGCGCCATTGCCCCCACGCCGGGCCCCTGCTTCATCGCCGCGCGCGCGAGCCAACCCCACAGCGTCGCTGCCTGTGCGAGCCAGGGACGCTGACCCGAGTTGGCCTGCACCACCGCGTGCTTGTCGATGTCGGCCGACGGGGTGAGTGCCGCGCAGTCGGGCGTGGCGTCCTTGAAGTCGCGGAAATAGCCCTCGCGCTCATCGTCCTTCGCACGCGCCGCGGCCAGTTCTTGAAGCACGCGCGAACGGGCCGCACTCGACAGGCCCTCGCCAGCCTCGCTCCACTCCAGCACTTGCGTCGTCTCAGCTTCGTCTTGCATGGGGTCGATCCTCTCCATCGGGCATGTACCGCTCTTCGCGCTCGACTCGCTCGAGCCGCTCTTCGTTCCACTGCGCGTCGTCCGCCGCGTCCACTTCTGACAGCGACCCGCGCGAACGGCACGCCGCCTCGTCGATGCACACCACACCGAACGAACGGCGGTCGACCAGGTGACGCTTGAGCTGCCACGTGCCGCAGCGCGTGCACTCCGCCGCGTAGCGCTTGTCCTTGTGGCGCACGGCGCCCTGCTCGCTCAACGTCTCGCGCCCCGCGTAGGGACCGCCGGCAACCTCGAGCTCGATCTCCGACATGATGTGGTCGGGCCGGAAAAACCGGGTGCGTTCACTCACCGAGCACCTTTCACCCACCGAAAAGCGCAACAGGACTCGCTCGGCCATGGCGTCCTCCTCGCGGCGCGCCTGTGCCTCGGCCTCCAACTCCGCGATGCGCTTCTGCAACTCGTCGCGCTGGAGACGAGCCTCACGGACTTGTCGCACGAGGTCTGAGGCCATCTCCTCGGGGGTCTGAGTTTCTTGCGTAAGCGCGTTCGCAACGCGAGCGCCGTTCAGAATGAGTGCCTCCAGCTCTGCGATTCGCTTCTGGGCGGCTTCGAGGGCGTGGACGGTGGCGTGAAGCCGTCCCCCGTCACGCATCCACGGAAGGTCGTCTTCACTCGTGTACGGCTTCACTTCGTCGGTCATCGGTTCCACTCCTCGCGTTCCGCTCTCTTCGCAGCGCGCGCCATCGCCAGCTCGAACGCGCGAAGGAAGCTCTTCGACTCGTAGCGCTCCGTCTGCCACTTCACCTCAGAGTCGACGGTGCCGCAGGAGCAGTCTTCATCGAGGTCGCAGTCCTCCGCGTGCACGTCGCACCACTCCTCAACCCACCACACGTAGAGCGGAGGCGCGCCGGGGGCTCCGCGACGCGACTGGACGCCAACCATCACGCCCCGGCCCGGCTCCGCGTCAAGCCACAGTTCCAAGTCGACATCACCCAGCTTCACGCGAACAACCTCCCTCGAAACAAGACCGCGCGCCGCGCCACCCTCGGAGACGAACGCGACGCGCGGGGGACCATGTAGACGGCCCGCTTGAATCTCTAGTGCCGAATTGCCCGACGGTCAATCGCGCGCGGGAATCTCGGCTCGAACGCCAACCACGACATCCGGCACGCCTCGTTGCAGAACGGCCCGACCGTGCCGATGTGCACGCGCAACTCTCCCGTGGGGCGCTGGCACCGCAGACACGGGCCGCCGGCATCGACGCGCGGGCGGTACGGGGTGCCACGCTCCGCGGCAATCTCGAGCACGCCGTCGGCAGGAACCACCGTTCCGCCCAGGTGGTGAGGCTTGGGCGACGGAATTCGCCACCACTTCCAGAGCTTGCGGTGCCAGTGCCACAGCTCGCCATTCTCCAGCCAGAAGAGGCGCGGGTGCCCGCGAGGGTCGCGACCGAGGAAGACAGTGGGAGACGCCATCGCCTCACCCTCCCGCAAGAACGGCCCGCACGCGAGCCTCGCCGTGGACGCTGACCTTCTCCTTCACGAGCCGGCGGCCCTCGGAGATGAGCTCCGACGTGGTGGCCGTGCGCGGGTGCAAGTAGTCGAGCCACCCGAGCCGCTTGCGCGAGGGAAGCGCCGTCACCGACAGATACTTCGAGCCGGGCACCTTGAGCACCGCGAACCCGAACGGCTCACCCTGCACCGTCGCGCTGAAGCGCGCGAGCACCTCGCACGTGAGAGTGACGCCAGGTTCATCGCTCGGGACCGTCATCGTTTCAGTCGTCATCGCGTCTCCCTGCCCCACCAAGTGAACCCAACAGCCACGCGGAAGTAACCTCCACGCGCGAGGGGAACGATTCGGAATGAGGCGCTGGCTTGGCCCGCTCTGCGGAGCTGCGCGAGCCCATCGCCTGCCCGCGCACGCACGCGCCCACTCTGCGCACGTCCCCCACTCGTCACCAGCTTGACGAACGCCCGCACGTCTTCGTCGTCGAACGGCATCGCCTCGCGCGGGGAATCGTCGTCAACGTTGTGAACGTAGCCACGGGGCAGTGAGCGCCCTGCGCAGTCGTCGCAGCGCTGCCAGCGCCCCGACTCCGAGTCGAGGAAGAAGCCGGGGCACCGCTGCTCACAGGGCCGCAACTTCACGCCGCGGCACGTGAGGAACTCGGCGAACGTCACAAATCACCTCCGGCGCGGTCGTCGTTGTCTTCGAGCGAGTCAACGTAAGCGAGCTGATCGCGAAACGTCTCAGCCCCCTGGCGCGTGGCGAAATCCTCCAGCGCACAGAGCGACCCGTCAGCGTCGCGCTTGTAGACGGTCCAGAATTCGGCGTCCGCGTCGGGAACCTGCTCGATGCCGCCGCATTCGTCCCCGTAGCAACGGCAACCGTGAACCTCGTAGCGCCCTGCAATCCCGTTCACGACTTGCCTCCCTTCCGACCCACGCACCGCTCATCGAGCCGCGTCAAGTCGCTGTCGCTGGAAGCGATGACGTTGCAGACCACGCACCGGAACTCCCCACCGCCGCGATGAACGACCTTATGGCCAGCGTTGACGAACCGCTGCGCGTTGGAACCGCTCCGACGGATGGCGGCCTCCGTCGCTGCCACTGCCCGCTTTTCTTCGGGCCTCACGACAGCACCTGGCGTGATGATGTTCGCCGCCATCAGCCCTGAATTCAGGCCACTGATGGCCACCTGCGCGAGGGTTTCCGCCACCCGCGCGCCGTGCTCGCGAGCTGCCTTGATGCGTGCGCGCGCCTTGCGCTCGAGCGTCGCGACGTTGGGGGTGTTCTTCGTCTTCGTCTTCATGGGGTCGGCTCCGAGGGTGCTGCGGGTGAAGGTTGCTTTCGAGGCCCCGATGCGGGTGGGGGGAGTGCATCGGGGCCCCTGAAGCGACCTTCACGCGGTCGCGGTGGCACCTCCCTTCATCTCGATCCACTTGCGGCCGATGTCTTCGGCCTGCCGGGCAGTGAGCACGCCCGCATCGACGCGAGCCGACAACCCAAGCCAGTCGCCCGCGACAAGGGGCGCCGACGGGTCGAACGCCTCACGCACGCCGTTCGCGCGCTCGATCGTCACGACCGGGGGCGCCTTGGGCGTCGGAGCGGGCGCCAGCGCGACGGGAGCGGGCATCGGAGCGGTCACGGCCGGGCCCGTGATGTGCGCCAGCGCACCCGCGCGCGTCTGAACGGCGGGCATTGAGTCGACACGTGCCCGGAGCTGCGCGTTGTCGCCGATGACAGTCACGCGGGCCGGGGTGAGTTGAAGCCGCGCGATGTCGCGAGCCGACAACGGCCGGGGGCGCCTGATGATGTCGCACAGGGCGCACGTTTCGGGGTTGGTGCACTGCGGGAGGTTGCAAAGCGAGTTCATGGGGTCGTTCCTTCCGAGGGTTGGTTGCTGCGGTGAGTCTGACGTTCATCGGGCGCCCGTATTCAAACGGGCGCCCTGTGCATCGCCAGAATCAGGCGGCCCGCAGGCCCACCACGTTCCCGATCGTGGCGTAGACGTGCGCCAGCTCACCCACATTGTCGAGGGAGCGCGCCGCGATGGCGTCAACCTGCCGCTGGGCGTCGGTCATGCGCGCGGTGAAGTGCTCGGCGAATTCGGAGGCCGCCTGCATGAGCCCCCACGCCGTCGAGCGAATGCCTGCCGACACGGTGTCACCGCCGAGAATCGTCACCACCTGGCCCATCGCGTTCTCACGGTTCTCACGCTGGCGCGGCGTCTCGTCTTCGGTGCGCGGAAAGAGCGCGTCAAGGGAGGCGTCCACTTCCGCCCGCGTCATGCGATGCGCCGCGGCACGCTCGGCGAACTCTCGCGTCGCCTTGACGTGCGCATGAAGCGCGCGGAACGACGCCGCCGCGTCATCGAGGCGCATCTCCGCGCCCGACGTGTGGCGCACGTTGACGCGGAAGTTCCCGCGTTCGCCGAGCGCCGCACTCACGGTGTTCTGGCAGACCACGCGAGTCGACACGTTGGCCAGCGTGACAGGGGTTCGGCCGTCATGCCCCCACGCGCCAAGGAAGTAGGCGCGAACCTCCGAGTCGTCGCCAGTCACGCGGAACGAGGCGGCCGGGAGTTCGCCGAGCAGCCAACCGCGCGCACCGCGCTCGCCGAGCAACCCGCCGGTGTGGAACACCGCGCCCGCGCCCGCCGCGGCCGTGAGAATCGCGCTCGCCACCGACTCCGCCTGAACGACCTTGTAGTCGGCGCCGACGGTCGCGAGGTAGCGGCCGTCATCGCTCGAAACGAGCGCCTTCATGTCGGGCACGATGGCGCCACCCGCCATCACCAGCGGCCGTTCATCGACGCGGGGGAACATCGGGGCGATGTCGCTCCACGTGGCGTACGGGAGCTTCGTGCCGAGCCCATGCCACGGCGTGGCGCCCGAGTAGAACATCCGACGATCCTGAAAAATCTGGTGAGCCATGGTTGGTTTCTCCGAGGGTGCTGCGGGTGTGTGCTGCGTGCTGCGGCCGTTGAGACGACCATCGGGGCCCCGTATTCAAACGGGGCCCCTGTGGACGCTTCAACGCGCGCCGCACACACCTTCGGGGCCCCACTTCGCCAGCTCCGCGGCGCGCGCCGCTTCAGCCGCCTTCACCGTCTCACGTGAGGGGGCGTGCGTGCTCGCCTTGCGCGGGCCGCCGAACAGCTCCACCTCTTGCTCGCTCGCCAAGTCGACCATTCCAAGCGCGCGCATCTCGGCGAACGTCGCGACGGGGCGGAGCGCCAGCGCGCACAGTCGACACCCGCACCCGCGCATCGACTCGCGACGCACCTTCGCAGCGCCAGCGGCCGACTTGGGCGCGGGGCCCTTGTACGTGGGGACGGTGCACGGCGTGTCGTTGTCGACGTGCCGACGGTCGACGCCGTTGACCTGGGGGGGCGCCTCCACCTTCGCCACCTTCGCCTTGGGGGTCTTCGGCGCTCGCTCGAGACCACGCGCCACCCGATCGGCCATGATGTCAGCCCACGTCATCGCGGGGCGGTTGAAGTGAATCACGGTCACTTCCGGCAGGGCGACGCTCACAGGACACCACCGGAAACCACGGTGAAGCGCACGAAGCGGGCGTGCTCGCCGTTGGCCGACATCAACGCCTTGGCGAGCCGTTCGAGGGTATCCAGCTCCGACCCCTTCATGTCGGCATCGAGGCGGAGGGCCCACAGGGCCCGCGCGACATCGCCAGAGTCGCGACGATCGGCAGAAACGGCGACGGTGCTACGGGTGCAACGAATCATGGTCTGCTCCGAGGGTTGAGGTTGCGTGCTGCGATGCCTCAGACGCGGCCCGTGGCGCCGTATTCACGCCCCCCCTTCGAAACAACCTCAGCACGCCAGCCCCACACACCGCGGCCACCTCGCGCCACCAGCACCCGGCCCCATGCCTCTTGGCTTCTCTCGCGCCAGCGAGTCACCGCGCGCCATCGGCGCCGCGAAGTGCACGGCCCCCGACTCTCGCGTCACTTCGGACGGAGCAGAGGCATCGACCGCGCGCGCAAGCAAAGACAGTCGTTTCTTCGTCTGTCAATGGGCTAAAACCATGCCAAGTCAGAGGCAGAGTCGAATTGTGAGCAAGGTGTTGCTCACTTCCAGCTGGTGATGAGGGACGCGGAGACGCACTCCACCTCATGCGCCCGCTTCGGTACCCTCCCACCCGTGGCGTCGACCCCTCCCTCCCACCTCGCGACTGGCCCAGCCCAAGCGCACCCGTTGGTGAAGTGGACGCCCATCGCAGACGCCCAAGCGGAGCTCCGCGCGTGGTGGCGCCGACGCCCGGCAGCTCCACCCGTCGACAGGCCCGACTTGGCGTCACCCGAGCGCCGTGCGTGGGAGGCGGAAGGGCGCGAGCTGCGCAAGGCGGCCCGCGAGGTAGCACCACGCCTTGCCCCCAAGCGGGAGAGAGAGCGACGCAACCGGAGTGAGGCGCAACGGGCCCGGCAGGCGAGGGAGCGCGCGGCGCGTGCGGAGGTGGCAGCGGCGCACGTGCGGAGGTTGTGGGAGTTGGCGTTGCGGTGGGTGGAGGGCACTGCGCAAGGCAGGCCGTCGAAGGGGGCGAGGTTGCGCGAGTCGTCGCGACGCGAGGTGGTGCGTGAGGTGAGGCGACGCAACCGAGACGTGACGCGCGCGGCGCCGTGGACGGGCGGGGAGCGGTGGTAGTTGGCGCAGCCCCCCCCAGCATTCCCACCCCCCCCTCCCGTAAAAGCGCAACCACCCCTGTCCACCCAAATAAATCCAAGACCCCTGCGTCGAACCATCCATGCGACCATTCTTCAGTTACTACGGAGCGAAGTGGACGGTGGCGAAGTGGCTTGGGCCGCCGAGGCGTGACTTGGTGGTGGAACCATTCGCTGGGTCAGCCTGCTACGCGACGCGATGGGCGGCGAAGCGAGCGCTGCTGTTCGACCTCAGCGAGGACATCGTGGCGCTGTGGGACTGGTTGATTCGATGCTCGACCGCCGATGTGCTTCGGCTCCCTGACCGCGTGGAGTCGTTCGATGAGGTGGCTGCGCTGCCGCTGGGTCCGCGGTTGCTGCTTCAGTTCTGGGTGGCGAAGGGGCGCGCGGAGCCATCGGGTGCACTGTCGCCCTGGTACTTCCAGCACCGCTCGAGCACTGATTGCCGCGTGTGGGGGTCGGCGGTGAAGGCGCGCCTGGTGGCCCAGAAGCCTGCCATCGCCGGGTGGGAAGTGCGGTGCGGGTCGTATAATGAGGCCCCAGACCTCGATGCTCACTGGCACGTCGACCCTCCCTACGCTGGTTCGCCAGGCAGGAGGTACCCGAAGAGCGACATCGACTACGCGGCGCTCGCGGCGTGGTGCATGACTCGCCGTGGCGCGGTCGATGTCTGCGAGAACGCGGGGGCGACTTGGCTGCCCTTCCGTCCAATCGGAACCGTCGTTTCCTTGCGCGGTCGCCGGAATGGTTCGCGCTCGGAAGAGGCCGTGTGGTCGGTGGTGAATACGGCGGAGCCGCCCACGTCAGAGGCGACATGACCGAAACCAAAGACGAAGAGGTGAAGCGGAAGTCGAGCCTGATGGTGGAGCTGGTGCGCCTGGCGTCGATGTACGAGGGAGGCGTGCGGTCGCCGGAGTGGCACGTGAGGCCGCCGACGATGACCATCGACGCGAAGATGGCGAAGGCGTTGGTGGAGATGCTCGAGGAGGTGGGTGGCTCGACTCGGGTGGAGCTCGAGGAGGCGCGGCAGGAGGTGAGGCGGCTCGAGGGGGAGCTGGCGACGATGAAGCGGCGGTGGCAGATGCTCGGGACGACGTTGGACAACATCGCGAGGTTGGCGGGGGTGAGCCGTGGGTGAGAACTCTGGAATCCAGTGGACCACGCACACCTTCACGAAGCGCGAGAAGTTGAACGCGCGCGCTCTGGTGAACTCTCGGGTGAGGGCCGGGAAGATGCCTCGCCCCGACTCGCTCGCATGCACCGACTGCGGTCACCGCGCGACCGATGACGAGCGCCACGAGTACGACCACCCGCGCGGCTACACCGGGATGGGCAAGCTCGACGTCGAGGCGGTGTGCACGAAGTGCCACGCTCGACGCGACTCGGCGAAGGCGAAGCAGACCCACTGCCACCGAGGCCACGAGTTCACGCCCGAGAACACGAAACGGAAGACCAACGGGACGAGGTTGTGCCGCACCTGCGCGCGCGACCGTGAACGAGCGCGACCGCCGCGCGGGTCGGCGTACTGGAAGCGAGTGAACGCGAAGCGGAGGCATGGCAATGGGTGAGAATTCGTCGATTCAGTGGACGACGCACACGTTCTCACCGTGGGTGGGCTGCCAGCGCGTCTCGCCCGGGTGCGAGCACTGCTACGCGGAGAGCTACGACCGCAGGGTGGGCGGCGTGCCGAAGAAGCAGCGCGCTGACCCCGCGGTGCCCGAGACGCGGTGGGGGCCGAAGGGGCGGCGCACGCGCACCTCGGTGTCGAACTGGAACCAGCCCGAGAAGTGGAACGAGGCCGCGAGGCGTGCAGAGGACTCGGCGCTTGGTAACGGGCGGCCGGCGCCTGAGCGCCCCCGCGTCTTCTGTGCGTCGCTCGCCGATGTGTTCGAGGACCGGCCCGAGCTCGCGCCGTGGCGGCTCGAACTCCTGGAGATGATCCGCACCACACCTCACCTCGACTGGCTGCTGCTGACGAAGCGACCCGAACAAATCCGCCCCGCGCTGCAAGCCGCCCGCGACTCGTTCCGCACGTCGACGCCGCTCGACACGTGGCTGTGCAGTTGGCTCGACCACCACCGCCCCCCCGCGAACGTCTGGCTCGGCACCACCGTCGAAGACCAGCAGCGCGCGGACGAGCGCATTCCTGCGTTGCTCGACGTGCCGGCGCGGGTGCGGTTCTTGTCGTGCGAGCCGCTGCTCGAGCGCGTCGATCTCGACCGGCATGGTCTGCTCTGGCGTGACTGTTCGCGGTGCAAAGGCAGCATGAGCCTCCCGGTCACGGGCGGGGGAAGAGCGTGCCCCGACTGTCTTGAGCACCAGGGCGTTGAGCGCGCGGGCATCGACTGGGTCATCATCGGCGGCGAGTCTGGCGGCGGTGCGCGGCCCTTCGCGCTGGAGTGGGCGCGCGACCTCGTCCGACAGTGCAAGGACTCGGGGACAGCGGTCTTCGTGAAGCAGCTCGGCGCTGTTCCGGTGGACATCACCGGCACCACGGGGCGCTTCCGCACTCACGAGGGCCGCAGGCAGATGCAGGTGGTCGCCACCCGCATTCGCCTGAACGACCCCGCCGGCGGCGACATGGCGGAGTGGCCCGAAGACCTCCGCGTGAGGGAGTTCCCGCGATGACGCACGAGGAAGCCGTTCTGCTCGACGCGCTCAAGTCGAGGGGGTTCGAGCACGTGACGACGTGGGACCTCCTGTGCATCGAGGCGTACCTGGGGACGCTCCCGTGAGGCGAAGCGATGTGGCGGAGAGACTCAGGAAGGTGGCGCTCGAGAACCCCGAGCTCACGTACTCGGCCCTCGCCGAGCGCTTCGGTGTCTCCCTGGGCTACGTAAAGAAGCACGCCGGCCGGGCGCCGCCGGTGCGCGAGACGGAGCGCCGCAACGGCTACCTGAAGCGGTCGATTGCGAAGCTGAAGAGGACAACCCGATGAGACCTGACGTGGCCGCGCTGCTCGACCGCTGCGACGAGCTGGGTTTTGGCAAGATTCTCCCAGGAGTGGTCCGCCACTTCTCGGGACTCGAGAGGCGGCCCGTTTCCGTCTGTACCTGCAAGGACGGAGCGTTCCAGCATTCGATGATGGGCAATGGGTTCGCGCACGATCTCGCGTGCGAAGTGCAGGCCCTCATCTTGGCGGTCGGGACGGAGGATGACTTCGCGGCTATTCGGAACGCTGCCCATGAGTTGGTGCTCTTCTGTGCGATTGAAACGCGGCATTGGGCCTGGGTGACTGGAAGAACGCCAGACCAGCCGTTACCCCGCCCTCCTGGATTGTGACTTGACCGTCGGGCAACGCTTCGGCATCGTGCGCGCCCATGACCAAACTCGTCACCCCGACCCCCGGCCGTGTCGTCCTCCTCGTTCTGTCGAAGGAGGACTGCGACAACATCGACAACGAGCGGAAGGTGGTTGCCGGCCGTCACTGCAACCCGGTGCGCGTCGGCGACATCTTCCCCGCCATCATCGTCAAGGCGTGGCCCGTCTCCATTCCGACCTCGGAGTCCCCTCTCGAGCCCGGAGATGCCGGCGTGGTCGCGGTGGTGCCTGAGTCGCGGTGCAACCTCCAGGTGTTCATCGACGGCAACTTCACGATGTGGGCGACCTCGCGCCAGCAGGAGGCGCTCGAGGACGGGCGGGTTCCGACGCCCGGCATGTTCCACTTCCCGGTGGTGCCGGCGCCTCGCCCGGTCGAGATCGATTACGAGAAGCTCGCCGACGTGCTGGAGCTCCGCTCCGCCCCTCTGCTCGCCCCCGCCAGCGTGAAGAAGACGCTCGAGACTGGCGATGTCGGCGGAATGGTCGCCCACGTCAACAAGCCGCCGCGCTGAAGACCTGCCACGACGAGGGCTGAAGTGCTCCCCGGCGAACTGGTGACGGGAGCGGCCCGAACAGAGGAGTACCGGCGGGGTTGTGTCCGTCGGGCAGGACCGGTGCAGCACAGCATCGGGCGCGGGTGAGGGAAGGCGGGTCACCGGCCTCCCTCGCCCAGCCGCAAGCCTTGAATGAAGGTGGTGCGGTAGCGTCGATGTCTGCATGACGCCCTTCATGTCGGCAGCGCTTTCGGTGGTCGGAGCTCAGGCGGAGCTCATCAACCTCCTCACTCGAGCCCGCGCGTGCGGGTGGAGCCCGCAGGAGGAAGATGAACTCCGCGGCTTCATCAAGCGCGCAGCGGCGGCGATGTATGCCGCGCTCGACACCGAGTTGACCCGAGGGCAAGATGGTTCGCGACCCCCGAAGTTGGAGCTCGCCCATGACCACGCCGCCCCCCAACGAGTCGAAGTCGTCTTCTTCCACCCCCGTCGAACCGCAGGGCAAGGGCGGAAAGAAGTCTCCCGCGCGCGACCAGGCGCAGGACCGCATCCCGACGCCCGACGCCGTTGACCTCTCCGCGGTGAAAGCCGCGGTGAAGCAGGTGGAGGACGAGAACGCGCGGCGCGAGTACCTCCGCGTCACGCACATGTCGGACTGCGCAGCCACCCGAGACGGGGAGTGCGCGTGCCCGGCGAACCTGCACACGCTGACTAGCGCCGACATCATCGAGACGAAGGAGGTCGAGGCGTCTGCGGGCCGCCGGGTGAAGATGGCGAGGGTCGACGAGGGCTACTGGAAGGAGGTGGAGGCGCAGGACCCCACCATCTCCGGGCGCGTGGTGCTCACGAAGCAACGTCGGTGGGTGGAGCCGCGGTGGGTCTGTCTCGCGTGTGGGTGGGCCTGCCGAGCGCCGGCGATTCACTCCCACGACTGCCAGCCCGAGCTCCTGCTCTTCAAGGCCCGGCCGCTGCCCCTCTCGCACTCGATTCCGCCCGATGAGCGCTTCAGTGGCGCCTTTCGGCTGACCATCTGGCGCGACGCCGAGGGCGAGTACCACGTCGGCGAGGTCCACCTGCGCGATGGGCGCGTGCTGACCGACCGCGAGCTCTTCCGCGACGGCGACTTCCCCGCGCTCGAGGGGTACGTGGGGGACCGCATCATCGAGGCGTTCACGCCGTGACCATCGAAACGGTCGTCTTCGGGCTCGGGTTGGCCTTCGTGATGCTGCTCGCGTGGCGGGAGACGAGGGTTCGCCGCGTTTCGGCCCTCAAGAAGAAGCTCCAGGGGTACGAAAAGCGGCTCATCGCCACCGAACGAGCCCTTTCGGAGTCGCCCGGCGGTGAAGTTCTCAACGAGCTGTTCGATCGGCTCGACGCGCTCGAGCGGAAGTTGGGCGAAACGCCCCAGGTGAAGCTCGAGGCGCTGGTCGCGAGGGTCAACGACGTGTCGAACGACTGCTCGGCCCTCAAGAACGAGTACGTCGGCATCAAAAACGAGGTGACGCGGCTGAAGACCGGGGCCGCGTGGTCGAGAACGGCGACCGCGGGTGGTGGGTGAGCGAGAACGAAGCCCCGCAGTCGCGTCGTGCTGAGGCCATCGACGAGGCTTTCGTCGATTCGCGGCTGAAGATCGACATGATCATCGAGCTCCTGGCGCAGAAGTTGGCCACGGAGGCTGAAAAGCTCGACTTTTCGCGCGAAGAGGACCTGAAACGGTCGACTCCGCTGCTCGACGCGCTCGAAAGGCTGGTTCTCCTCGGTCAGATGAACCGCGCGAAGGCGAAAGACCTCGCCACCTTCGCCCCGAAGAAGTTCACCCGGCTCCTGAGCGATGCCGAGCTCCGAAAGGAGCTGAAGCCGGTGCGCGACAGCTACAACTTCCCGAAGCGGGGGCCTCGCGGGCCTCGAGACGACGTGGCCCCGCCTCCTCCGGGCTCTCCGGCGCCCGAAGATGGCTGACCAGAACGCCGAAACGCGCGCGAACGTCGAAGAAGCGTGGCGGCGTGGGCTGATTCAACCGCTGCTCTTCGATTCCAACCAGATCGTGATGTCCGACTGGTTCGAGGAAGCGTCGGGGCGCGACCGCCTCATCGTCGTCAACAAGTCGCGGCAGATCGGCGGCTCGTACTGGGCGCTTGTCGAGGTGTGCTCCTTCGCGCTCCGATTCCCTGGCGCGCAGATCAAGTACGCGGCGCAGACGCAGAAGCAGGTGCGCAAGATTCTCCGCCCGCACCTGCGAGACATCTTCCAGACCTGCCCGCTCGACCTTCGCCCGCGCTACCACTCGCAGGACGGCGAATACCGCTTCCCCAACGGCTCGTCGATCGTGCTGGCGGGCTGCGACCGCGAGAACGCCGAGACGTTGCGCGGCCAGCACGCGCACCTCGCGGTGGTCGACGAGGGTGGCGCCATCGCGTCGCTCGAGTACGTCGTCAACGACATCCTCATGCCGCAGACGTTGAACACGCGCGGCCGGATTCTCCTCGTCAGCTCGCCGGCGAAGCGACCGGGGCACGCCTGGAAGCACTTCTGCGACCTGGCCGAGCAGAACCGCACGCTCCTCGAGCGCACCATCTACGACAACCCGCGCATCACCGAGGGCGAGATCGAAGAACTCTGCCGAGCCGCCGGCGGCCCCGAGTCGACGACGTGGAAGCGCGAGTACCTGGCCCAGCACGTCACCGACGAGGAGTCGGCCGTAGTGCCCGAAGCGACGAAGGCGCGGCTGTTCGAGTCGACGTTGGTGCTCAAGGACGAGAACGACCTCGGCTACCGCCCCCGCGGCGGCTTCGACACGTACATCTGGATCGACCCCGGCTGGAGCCCCGACTTCACCGGAATCCTTTGGGCCATCTGGGACTTCGAGCGGGGCCGCATCATCGTGGAGAAGGACTTCGTGATGCGCCGCATGACCACCGCGTCGCTGAATCGCGTGCTGCGCGAAGAGACAGACGCGCTGTGGGGGCGGAACCATCAGCCGTACAAGGCGGTCGCCGACATCGACCACCGCCTCATCGCCGACCTCCACGGCCAGGGTGGATGGAACTTCACCCCGGCCCAGAAGGACAACCTCGACGAGCAGATCAACAACCTGCGCCTGTCGGTCAGCGGGCAGCGCCTACCGCTATTCACTCACCCGCGCTGCGTTGCCTTTCGACGCCAGCTCATGAACTGCGTGTGGAACAAGGCTCGGACGAAGTTCGACCGCACCGCGCTCGACGGCCACTTCGACCTCGTGGCCGCGGCGTACATGGGCCGCAGGCACTTCGACTCGTGGCGGAACCCCACCCGGTCGAACCCGCGCTTCAGCGGTCCGGGCGTCACCGTCATTCCTGAAGAGCGCCCGGCCAGCCCGGCGGCCCGGACCTTTTCGCGGCTGTTCCGCCGGTGAGGTAGGGTGAACACATGGAAGACCTGAGCTACTTCGCGGCGCGCACCGGAACCGATCTCGCCAAAGCCATTCTCGAGAAGAAGACGCTCTACGAGCGCTTCGTGGAGAGCTCGGGCTTGCTCCGCATCTGGCGCCTGATGCACTGGCGCTACTTCGGCGCCAACCCCGAAACCGGCAACACGAACCACGAGGTGAACCGAGCCGGCGCCGAGGGCGAACTCCACCTGCTCGACATGAACCACCTTCGCGCAGACGTGACGCTGTGGCTCACGCTCGCATTCTCCCAGCGCACGGAGATGGAGCCGCAGGTTGCGGTCGACGACTACGAGGCCGAGCTCGAGGTCCGCCGCGCGCGCGCCATTCTCTCGTACTTCGGCGAGCAGGCTGGCATCGAGGAGGCTGAGAAGTTGGCGGGCGAGTTCGCCGGCGTGTACGGCGTCGGCTACATCCTCCGGTTGTGGGACCGCACCCGCGGCGAGCTCACCCAGGCCCCGATCGAGGCGGACCCGGCGGCGGGACTCGAGCAGGGCGCGCCCGAGATGCGCACGGGCGGCATGGAGGGCCACGCGCTCACGCCGATGGACGTGTTCCACGACTGCCACTCGCGGTCGATGCTGCGCCGCTGGAACATCGTGCGCCTCTACAAGCCGCGACATGACCTGGCCGTGAAGTACCCGCAGCACGCCGAGCGCATCATCAACGCGAGCGCGGACGAGGGGAAGGACACGCTCAACCACGTCGACATCATGAAGATCGCCCGGTTCGGCGACGGCCGAAGCGCTCGCGACGAGGTGCCGGTCTACTACTTCTTCCACGAGGACTCGCCCGCGGTGCCCGGCGGCAAGTTCGCCGTGATTCTCGACGGCGAGACGGTGCTCGAGGAGGAGAGACTCGACGCCACCTACCGGACGATGCCGGTGAAGCGACTGGTGGCCGCGGAGATTCACCGCACGCCGTTCGGGTTCTCGCCCGCGTGGGGCCTGCTCGCACCGCAGGAAGCGCAGCAGTCGTTGAGCACCATCGGCCTGTCGAACGCGCGCACGTTCGGCCTGGGCATCATCGTTTCGCCCAAGGGGGCCGATGTCGACCACCAGTCGGTCGCCGACGGGCTCAAGTTGGTCGAATACACCCCAGGGCTCGAGGCCCCCAAGCCGCTCCAGATGCCGCAGACGCCGGCGGAGGTGTACGCCTTTCGCAACGCGCTCATCTCCGAGATGGGCACGCTGGTCGGCGTCAACTCGGTCGTCCGCGGCGACCCGGAGGCGTCCCTGAAGTCGGGCTCCGCGCTCGCGCTGGTGCAGGCTCAGGCGGTGCAGTTCTCCAACGACTTCCAGGCGAACATCGTCGTCTGGAAGGAGAAGCACCACATGGACACGATCACCATCGCGCAGATGAACATGTCCGAGCAGCTCGAGCCGCAGATCGCCGGCGATTACGCCGCGGCGCTGCTCAAGCCCTTCAGCGGGAAGGACTTCAAGCGCGTGAAGCGCGTGAAGATGAAGGGCGTCAACCCGATGTCGCGCACCCTCGCCGGCAAGGTGCAGATCGCCGACACGCTGGTGGAGCGGTTCTCCAACGTGCTCACGCCGGGCGACTACATGCGCGTCATCGAGACGGGCTCGGTCGACTACCTGACGCGCGGCGAGACGCAGCGCCGCAAGATGCTCGACCGCGAGAACGAGTTGCTCGCCGCCGGCTTCGGGCCCCCTCCGCCTGCCCCGGTCGACCCGATGACCGGCCAGCCGCTTCCCGCTCCGCCGATGCCGAAGGGCGTCAAGTACGTCTCCGCGCTCATCACGGACGATCACCGCGCTCACGTGATCAAGCACCTGGAGGTGCTCGACAACCCCGCGCTCCGCGAGGGGACATCGGCCGACGCGCAACGGGTGGTCGACGCGGTGCTCTCCCACATCGAGGAGCACGAGCAACTCGCGATCCTCGCGACGCAGACCCGCATGGCGCTGCTCGAGCTCACCAACCAGCCGCCGCTCCAGTCGGCCCTTCCCCTGCCACCTCCGCCCGCGGGGGCTGATGCCGGTGGCGGGGACTCGAGCAAGGGCCCACCGTCGCCCAGCTCGGCCGGTGAACCGGCGAAGCAGCCGACGCCGGCAGGCGGGGGTGAACTCCCGCGTCAGCCGCAGATGCCAGTCAACCCGTCCACGGGCCAACGGGTTGAAGAAGTGCCCGGCCCCGTCTGAGGACCTCGTGAATGTCGACCCCCACCGCTGCCCCCGCATCTTCTTCTGGCCCCTCCTCGCCGTCTTCTGGTTCCGCGCCGTCTGGTGGAGTTGGTGGTTCAGCGTCGCCTGCGACCTCCGGCTCGCCCGGGCAGAGTCCGGCCGCGAAAGCGCCCTCTTCCGGTGGCTCGACCGCCGCGCCGACTACGCCACCTGGTGCCTCGACTGGTGGCGTCTCGCGCTTCACGCGGAAGGACATCATCAACGGCAAGGAAGTCGAGCTCGCCGCGACTGAAGACGAGCTCTGGGCGTCGTACCGGAAGACGCGCGCCGCCGATGAGCGGTTCGAGGCCGCGGCGAAGATGCGGAAGGAGGCCGAGGCCGCCCGGGCGCGCCTCGAGCGGTACAAGGCGACGCTGGCCACCAACCCGGCGGCCTTGCGTGAGTACCTGCGCGAAGAGTTCGGCGTGGAGAACCCCGCCGACCTGATGGCGAACGCGCTTCAGGCGACCCTCGAGGAAGAGGAGCGCATGAACGACCCGAACGTGCGCGAGCGCACCGAGGCGCAGCGCCGGGCGGCGGAAGCCGAGCGGAAGTTGCAGGAGTACGAGACGCAGCAGAAGACCGCCGCGTTCGAGGCCGAGGTGAACCGGGAGATGGAGCGGATCGGCCAGCTCTTCACCGATGCGCTCGCGACGGTCGATCTTCCGGCCGACGACGACACCTTGCAGATCATGGCGACCCTCGAGTCGGAGAACCGCCGCCGCGGTCTGAACCTGGACCCCGCCGCGCTCGCGTCCGCGGTGCAGGATCGCGTGGTGAAGCGTGGCGCGGGGGTGCTCAAGAAGGTGCCCCCGGAGAAGCTGCTCGCCATCGACCCCGAGCTGACCCAGGCGTTCCGGAAAGCGATGGTGGCCGAGTTCCAGGCCAAGCAGGCGGCCAAGAACGCCCCACCTCCCGCGCCTGCTCCGGCGCCCACCACGCCGTCGGCGCCAGGCGCGAAGCCGGCGGAGCCCGAGAAGCGGGCCCGGTCGGTCTTCGACCTGCGCACGATCTGAAACTTGACGGCTGGCGCGTGGGCCTCGTACCGTTGACGGTGTAAGGCCCGCGCACGTAGCAGCGAGGCGCACCCCCGGCTCTGCCACGGTGCCCACCTCGAGCGAAGGAAGCGGTCACCGCCCCGAAGTTCAAGACGGTTTCCACCACTTCTCTCTTTCGAGGTTTCAAGGTCATGGCTGACACGGCAACGACGGTCACGCAGCTCAACGGCTGGTTCAAGACGAAGTACGGCAAGTTTCAGGACAACATCCCCGAGGCGGCCAAGCTGTACGGCATGCTCGGCGACATCGTGAAGGCCCAGAAGATCGGCAAGAACTTCAACTTCCCGGTCGAGCTCTCGCTCCCGCAGGGCACCACGTATGCCGCGGCCGGCGCGGGCGCCTTCGCGTTCGAGGAGACGATCCCCGGCGAGATGAAGGAGGCGACGATCGACGGCTCACAGATCGTCGTGTCGGACATCATCGACTACGAGTCGGCGGCGAAGGCGGTCGAGGAGGGCCCCGAGGCATACGGTGACGCGGGCGAGCGCCTCATCCGCCGCATGAAGAAGGCCGGCTACAAGCGCTGCGAGCTCTCGCTCTGGTACGGCCAGGGCAACCTCGGGGTCATCTCCTCGATGTCGGCCTCGACGGTTTCGACCCGCACGGTGGTCATCACCACCGCCTCGTGGGCCGGCGGCATCTGGACCGGCATGAAGAACATGCGGCTCCAGGCATACGATCCGACGCTGGCCACGCTCAAGGGCGCGGGCGGTGGCGGCTACCTGCGCATCGACGCGATCGACATCGCGAACCGCACGCTCACCATCTCGGGCCGCAACAGCTCGGGCGGCACCGACGACACGCAGTGGACGGGCGGCACCGCGGTCGCGAACGCCGACGTGTTCGTGCCGTTCAACTCGGTCGGCAAGGACATGGCCGGGGTGAACAAGATCGTCACCAACACCGGCTCGCTGTTCGGCATCAGCGCGACCGACTACGAGCTCTGGGCGGGGAACACGTTCTCCGCGGGCTCGGTGGCGTTCTCGCTCAAGAAGCTCCAGGACGCGATCGCCGACGCGGTGGCGAAGGGGCTCGACGAGAAGGCGACGGTGTTCGTCAGCCCGCGCACGTGGGCCAACCTCTGCTCCGACCAGGCGGCGCTCCGCAAGTACGACGCCAGCTACACCGAGTCGAAGTCGAAGAACGGGTTCCGCTCCCTCGAGATGTACTCGCAGAACGGCGCCCTCGAGATCATGCCGTACTCGCTCATCAAGGAGGGCGAGGCGTTCATCCTGCCGGTCGAACGCTTCATGAAGATCGGTGCCCAGGATCTCTCGCCCAACGTTCCGGGCCGCGGCGAGCAGTACTTCGACAACGCGACCAACAGCTCGGGCCAGGCGCTCGCCGGCTACCGCCTGATGATGTTCGCGCACTTCGCGGTCATCGCGGGCGCGCCCGGCCTCTGCACCAAGGTCACGAACATCGTCAACTCGTGACGGTGCTGCACGGCTGAAAGGGGCGCTGACGGCGTGGGGTCCGTCGTCAGCGCCCTGTTTGAGCTGTTCACCACCACCGAGGGCGACACATGAGCACGCTGGCCAACTTCAACATCAACGTCACGCTCCCCGACGGGTACGACTTCCCGGCGCTGGCGTCCGAGCTCTCGTCCAACCGTTCAGAGACGCTGACGCGGCTGGCGCGCTTCTTCGATCGCTGCGCCGGCGGCATGGAGCCCGGCCGCCCCGGTGAGACGAAGATCGTTCTCTCCCGCGGCTCGACGCAGGCTGCCGCGGTGCGCGCGTTCGGCACCATCACGTTCACCGGCGCCAGCGGCACCGTGGGCGCGACCGTGGCAGGCATCGCGAAGACGTTCACTCACGGCGCTAACGACGCCGCCGACGCAGCGTCGCTCAAGTCGGCCATCGACGCTGACGCCACCCTGAACAAGTTGGTGACCTGCACGGTCGCCGGCGCCGTGGTGACCATCACGGCGAAGCAGCCGGGCGTGCTGGGCAACCAACTCACCCTCGCGGCCTCTGGCACCGGCGTCGCCGCCGGCAACGTCTCCTCCGGCAAGATGCAGTCCGGGGTGGGCGCCGATGGCGACCCGACCACCCTCTCCTTCTGACCCGCAGTCGCTGACGAGGCCCCCATGGACGACATGATGAACGACGCCATCGACGCGCAGATCCAGGCCGCGCTTCAACGAAGCCGCGGCAACGCGCTCGAGGCGATGCGGCCCGCGATGGCCCAGGCCACCGAGGAGCCCGAAGACCAGTCGATGTACGAGCAGATGGTGGCGGAGGACATGGCCGCCAACTCCCAGCCGAAGAGCGGCGGGGGTGGCCTGGGCGCCATCGCCGGCAAGCTGCTCGGCGGGTAATCTGCCCGCATGGCGCTGAACGACACGACGGAGCTCATCTCCCTGGCGAGGTTGCGCGGGAGCATTCCCAGCAACTCGCCCGACTGGAACCTCTCCGCGCTGTTGGCGCAGGCGTCGCGCGAGTTGCTCTCGACCCATCTTCCGATGTTGGTCGCGGCGCGCGGGGAGTACCTGGTCAAGACCGTCGACCTGCCGTGCGTGCAGGGTCAGCGCGCGTACCGCCTGCCGGCCCGCTGCGCGGCCGTTCGCGGCGTGCAGTACCTCCAGGCCGACGGCGGTGTTCGCACGCTGGAAGAGGCGACGCCGATGGACCTCTCCGACGCGGAGGTCAACCTCAACCGCATCGGCACGCCCATTCGCTACGTCTTCACCGAGCACTCGCTCGAGCTCTTCCCGCTTCCGCAGAACGCGGCCGACTCGATTCGCGTGAAGTACCACGTTCGACCCTCGCGCCTCATCGACACGGCCAACGCCACCACGTTCAGCCGAGCCATCACGGGCATCTCGCCAAACACGCCGGTCGCAGGACAGACGCGACTGACCTTTGCGACGCTGGGCAGCTCCTTCACCGGCGTCACCGTCGACTTCGTCAAGGCCACGTCTCCCTTCGACATCATGGCGTTCGACGTGCCTGTCGTGTCGGCGCCGTCGGGCACGCAACTGGACTTCGCATCAGCCAACTTGCCCGCGGACCTCGCCGTGGGCGACTGGTGGTCGACCTCCAACTACTCGCCCTTCCCGAACATGCCCGTGGAACTCCACGAACCCCTGGCGCTGCGTCTCGCCGCGGCAGTGGTGACGGCGAAGGACCCCAAGCTCGCACGCAACCTCGAGGCCGAAGCCGACGCGAAGGAGAAGCGGCTGTTGGTCGGCATCCTGGCTCCGCGATCGAAGGGAAACGTCAAGCGGCTGGTGGGCCGTGACTGGCGGCGCCTGTGAGCAACCGGCCGCCGATCGAACTCGCCGGTCTGTTCTACGGCGACTCGCCCTTTCAGGTGCCCGACGGCTCGTTGCACATCGCGTCGCGCAACGTGTACCTCCGAGCCCGCGGTCGACTCGCGAGCCGGCGCGGCCTCCAGCGGCTTTTCAAAGGTCTCCGCTACCGGAAGATCCTTCCGTTCGGAGGCGGCTACTTCTTGGCCAGCGTGACGGTGGGCGACGTCCTCGAGCTGGTGCTTCCTTCTGGTCCAGTCGGCTCGGTCGGAACGGTTCCTGAGCCGACGACCGGTCGCGTGCAGGGTGCTTCCGCAGGTGGTCGTTTCTTCGTGACCGGCTCCGAGGGTCCGCGGGTGCTTGATTCACCCAACTCGGCTGCGATTCGTCGAATGGGCGGCCCCATTGCGCCAAGCATCGGCAACGCATCTACCGTGGTCGGCACCAACTGGCTCGAGGATCAGAAGCGAGTGGCGTACCGGTACGTGTTGGCACGGCAGACTGAGACGGGCCTTCAGATTTTGGGGCCTCCGTCGGGTCGTGTGATTGTCTCCAACACCGCGGGTGGCGCGCGCGATGTCCAAGCCGAGTTCGTCATTCCCTCTGGGCTGGACGACACGCACTTCATCCAGGTCTACCGCAGCGCGCAGGTGGATCTCACCGTGCAGCCCGACGACGACTTGCAGCTCGTATACGAGCGCCACATCACCTCGTCTGAGGCCACCGCGGGCATTCTCTCGTTCACCGATGTCGTGCCTGACGCCTTGCGGGGCGAGTACCTCTACACGTCGCCCAACGCTGGCGAAGGCATTCTTCAGTCGAACGACCAGCCGCCGGTGGGCGACACCATCACGCTCCACAAGGAGCGCCTCTGGCTGGGCGTGATCACGACGCGGCCGGAAACGTTCTTCCGCATCATCGCGGTCGGAGGGACGGGGCTGAATACCGACGACAAGTTGGTCATCACGGGCCCAGCAACGCCACTGGTCTACGTAGCCGACACCGACTTCACCGTTGTCACCGGTGGCTCGACCTCGCAGAACATCGAGGAGACGGCGCTCAACCTCGTCCACGCCATCAACACCGATGCAAGCAACGACCACGTATGGGCCGAGTACGTGTCGGGCCCCGACGACGTTCCGGGTGAGATTCGTCTCTACGCGCAGAACCCGGAGGGCCTGGGGTTTGCGCTCTTCGTTGATCAGAACGTCGCTGGTGGTGCGTGGAGCTCGAGGACTGCGTATGCGCCTGAG
>JANRKQ010000184.1:0-4473 GCA_033763395.1 Myxococcaceae bacterium | reverse complement strand
TGGGCCCGAGGCATGGCCCTCATGCGCGCGGGCTACGACGGGCTGCGACGGAACGCGGCGTACGCCCTGGGCGCGATGCGGGCGGCCGAGGCCAAGCCGGTGCTCGAGCGGCTGGTGACGGACGCCGCGCCAGGCGTGCGGGAGGCGGCGGCGTGGGCGCTGGAGCAGCTACCATGAGCGCGCCGCCAGTGTCGTTGAATGTCAGGCGGTCACCCCGACGAGATATCGGCCGTTTGCGGGCTTCCTCACCCGTCCACGGAGCTTCACCACCCCCCTCACGGAGCTTCACCACCCCATGGCGGAGCCCCCTCACCCCTCCGAGGGGGCTTCCTCACCTCTTCAACCCGCCTCCTCACCCGCTCGCGGGCGCCTCGGAGGCCCTGCCGGAAGGGTTCGGGCCCGGGAACCCCGCCTTCGAGCGATCGAGAAGCACAGCAGACCGAATCAGTCGGTCTTTGGTGCTCCTCGATTCGCGGGGGACTCGTCGGGGGCCCCGGTGAGCGGCCGACCTACCGCCCTCCCGCTCCCGGTCCTGGCGGCGCTGCTGGGCCAGACCGTCATCTCCGCGGGCACGCACCTGGCGGCGCGCCGGGCGACCCAGGACGTCGACGCCATCTCCCTCGTGACGATGCGCATTCTCTTGTCCGCCGTCGGCTACGTGGCGCTCCTGTCGGCCGTGAAGGGCCCGCTGCTCCCGCCGAGAGCGACGTGGCGGTGGTGGCTGGGCTTCGGCTTCCTCGCGGGGCCCATCAACCAGGGCTTCTTCGTCTACGGGCTGTCGCGCTCGAAGGCCTCGCACGCGGCGCTGCTGTACGCCCTGACGCCGGTGGGCGTGTACCTGCTGAGCGTGCTGCGCGGCCGGGAGCGCGCGACGTCGGGCCGGCTGCTGGGCATCGGCGTGGCCTTCGTCGGCGTGGTGGTGCTGCTGCTCGGGCGCGGCCTGGGCGAGGCGCTGGGTCCACTGGTCGGAGACCTCTTCATCCTCGGCGCCGTGGTGGCCTGGGTCTTCTGGACGGCGGAGTCCCGCCAGATGGCCATCGAGCACGGCGGCCTGCGCACCGCGGGCTGGAGCTTGATGGCCGGTGCCCTCTGGTGCGTACCGCTGGCGCCGTTCGTGGTGAAGCTCGACGCGTTCCTCGCGGCGCCAGCGATCGCGCAGCTCTCGCTCGCGTACCTCGTCATCCTCACCAGCATGGGCTCGTACGCGCTGTGGAACTACGCGCTCTCGCGCACCGAGGCCTCGCGCGTCGCCGTGTTCGCGAACCTGCAGCCCGTGGCGACGGCCGTGGCGGCGTGGGCGCTCCTCGACGAGCCCATCGGCTGGGAGCTGGTGGCTGGCGGAGCGCTCGTGCTGCTGGGCGTGCGGCTCGCGCAGCGGTGAGCCGCGGTCAGCGCTTTCGCTGCGGCCTCGTGGTCTTGCGGGAACGCCGAGCCCTCGAAAGCCCCGCCTTCTTGACGATCTCCTCGAGGCTCTGGCTGGCTTCGGGGGCATTCGCCAGCGAGGACAGCTCGTCGAGCCGCGCCCGGATTCTTGACAGCCTGATGTTCGGGTGGAGGGTGAGGAGTGCCGCGGCGTCGTCGATGTCTTTTGGCCGCCCCGCCATGGCCTTCAGAACGATGAGGTCTTCGGGCGTGGCCATCGGAGCTCGCACCCGACCGAAAGCAAGCGAGGCGCGGTGCTGGAGCGCCTCGACTTCGAAGCTCGTCCAGCCGAAGGAGAGGTCGAGATCGACACCAGTCGGGCCATGTCGGAGCAACAGCACGAGGTTTTCGGCTGCAAATGCGAGTGCGTCGTCGATGCGTGGCTCGATCTCATTCGCCGCGAGTGCGTGCAGCATCGTCTCTGGATTGGCCTGATCGCCTTGAATCACCGCATCGATGTCGGTGGTCAGTCGTCGAACGCCCTGCGCAATGATGGCGATTCCGCCAATGAGCATCCATGGAGCGCCGAAGTCGTTCAGCGCACGCGTCAGTGCCGAGAGCGCGTCTTCGAGCTTCCGCTCACCGAGTTCGAAGTTGGCGCGCACGTCTCTGAATAAGCGCCCAGCGGCGCCGAACCTGTTGAACCTGGCGCTCACTGACCGGGTCTCGCGGTCCAGGCCATTCACCGCGTTCCTCGAGCACGTTCAAGGCAGAGAGCGCTTCAGCCACTGCTTGTTCCGGCTGCGGCCCTTCTTCCCGCATCAGTTCGACCTGACGACGCGCAGTTGCTTCGTGACCCTTCTTCCACCGAGCGAACGCCGCCGGGTCATTCAGCATGATGCCAGTGTGCTTGGCGTTGGTACCGATGTCCATCGCCTGCTCCGGCTCAGTAGGCGATCGACACGCCCCAGACGACGGTCAGGTACGACTCCTCGCCCAGCCCGCCGCACTGCTGCTCGTTGCACACGGTCCACTTCTGGCCTTGGCCGAAGTAGCGATCGGAGAACGAGAGGTAGCGGGCCTTGAGCGTCCACCCGAGCATCGTGGGGCCGAGCGCGACGAGCTCACCCGAGCCACCGATGTCGAGCCCGAAGCCGGTGGCGGTCGCGCCGCCCGTGGGGTCGTCCTTGTTACCGAAGCCGACGATCTGCTCCGGCGCCTGAATCGGGTTGAGGAAGTACGAGAGGCCCGCCTCGATGCGGAAGAAGCGCACGATGGGCAGCGCGACGTCGAGCCCGAAGGTGGCGAAGCCGAAGCCGGTGGGCGCGACGCGCTGGCTCGACGGCAGGGGCACGCCCGCGTTGGGGTCGATGGTGAAGTTGCGCGACAGCAGCCCACCCCGCGCGCCCACGTACCCGATGCCCTGCGGCTGGCCCGCGCCCATGAGGAAGTGCACCCGATAGGCCGCCTGCACCGACCAGCCGAGGTCGACGCTGCTGACCTGCTTCTCTTCGCTCATGCCCTGCTGGTTCTGCTCCGAGATGGTCGTCACCGACGAGCCGTAGACGACGCCGCCGACGAGGCCGAGGCCGTTGACGAACGGGCTCTCGAGGCCCGCGAGGGGAAAGAGCTCGGCGTTCGCCGTGACGCCCAGGTACGGCACCTGCGGCGTGAAGGTGACGGTGGTGCCGACGGGCTGCTGCGCCTCGGGGAGCCGATCGAACTCGGCGCACGAGGCGAGGTTGATGCTGCCCGGCCGCAGGCACTGCGAGCGCCACGTCGTCGCGCCGGTGACGCTGACGGTGATGGTGCGCGGGCCGACCTTCTTCTTCTTCTTGTAGCGCTCGAGGTCGAGGTCCGAGTCGCGCTGGCCCTCGTCGCCGCTGCCAGAGCCACCCGTGCCGCTCCCGGGGCTCACCACGTTGCGTCCCCCGCCCGTCGACTTCGGGCCCGGGTCGGAGCCGCCGCCGGTGAGATCGATCTCAGGGCCCGAGTCTCCGCCCCCGTCGCCGCCCGTCGCCACCGTCGGCCCGGGATCGGTGCTGGCACCTTCGTTCGGGTTTCGCGCCGCACCCTGCTCCGCCGCCGCCGTCACCGCGCGCGCGAGCTTCTGCGAGAAGTCGTCGGACAGCAGGCCCTTCTTGACCGCCAGCTCCTTCGTCCACAGCTCGGCGCCGACGCGGTCGTAGATGAGCACCTTGTACTTGTCGGCCACCTCACCGCTGACGGCCGCGTCGAGCTGGAGCTGCTTGCCCACGCGCTTGATGCCGATCACCGTCATGGCCGCCGCGCCGTTGAGCTTCTTCTTCGCCGCCGCCGCCCGGAACTCGTCGAGCGAGACGACCTCGACGGTGTTGGCCTTGATCAGCGCCGCTTCGATCTGGTTGCGCAGCTTGTTGTTCTGATCGCCGTCGATCTCGAGGACGACGACCCGCAGCTTCTGGGCGAACGCGGGAGAGGCGACGAAGAGGGCCGCGGCGAGCCCTGCGAGCGTGAGACGACGGCGAAACGAACCCGCGGGCGCGGCCCGGCCCTCGCCACCTGAAAGCCCACCGCGACCGGGGTGAGCGAAGCCGGAGTCGAACTGAAAACCCGTAAGGCGCATCGTGTGCGCCTTCTGCCGCCAATGTCGGCCCTGGGTCAACGGCGAGGGCTTCTCACGTCTTGAGAATCGGCCACCCGTCGGCGCGCGCCCGGCGGACGAGCCCGTTCTCGGGGCCGTCGAAGGGCGCGACGACGAGCCGGTGGGTCGCCCGCTCCAGCATGTCGACGTCGAGCTCGCCGTTTCCAGCCGCGAAGCCCCAGGCGAGGCCGCGCCGCTCGAGCCACGTCACCTTTCCCGGGCCCGCCGTCACTGGGCGCTTCACCTGCGCGGTGAGCCGGCCCTGCTCGACGTCCGCGTCGACGCCGATGATCCGCTCGAGCGGGAGGCCGAGGGCCACGCCGCCGGCCTCGACGATCCACCTCGGACTGGCCGAGCAGATCCACACCTCGACGCCGTGCCCATGCAGCACCTCGAAGAGCGGCCGCACCCACGGGTACACCCGCCCGAGGAACCGGCGCGCGAAGAAGTCGTGACAGAGCGACCGCAGGTGGTCTTCCGGCAGGCCC
>JANRKQ010000183.1:0-5070 GCA_033763395.1 Myxococcaceae bacterium | reverse complement strand
GAGGTCGATGCGCTCGCGGGCGGTCAGCTTGCCGTCCTTGTGCTGTTTGGCGATGCGCTCGGCGCCACCACCCTGCTCGGCCTGGTGCTCCAGCGCGGCGAGGCGCTGACGGAGGGGATCCCGCTCGACGGTGTCACTCATGGCGCGGGCTGCTAGTCGCCTCGCGTGGCGGTGTCGAGCGTGGCGGAGGGTCATCCGTCACACCGAGAAGCAAGGTGACTTCGCCGAGGCGTGGCCAGGGCCGCGAAAGCGCTGATCGGCCGCTGGGCACCGCGCTTGCTGTGGGAGGACGTGAGCGCGTCACCCGGAGTCACCATGTCAGCCCTCCATCCAGAGCCTTCGCCCGGGTCCATTCTCGTCGTCGACGACGATGACCTCTTCCTGCGGGTGTGCACCGCGGTGCTGAAGCGGGCCGGGTTTCACGTCGAGGGTCTGCGCGACCCCACCCGGGTGGTCGACACGCTGAAGAGCGGCCGCTTCGATGCGGTGGTGAGCGACGTGCGCATGCCGAACGTCGACGGGGTGCAGCTGCTGCGCGCGATTCGGTCGATCGACGAGGTGATGCCGGTGGTGCTCATGTCGGGGCAGCCGACGGTCGAAGCGGCGATGCAGGCGATCGAGCTGAAGGCGATGCGGCTCCTGCAGAAGCCGTTCGAGGTCGACGTGCTGGTCGACGCGGTGACGTTCGCGGTGCGCTCGCGAAGCTCGTCGGCGCCGATGCACCTGCACCAGAAGCTCGACCGGTCGATGAAGGCGCTCCACATGGCGTACCAGCCGATCGTCGGCACGCGGGAGCAGCGCACGGTGGCGTGGGAGGCGCTGGTGCGGTGCCGCGAAGGCGCGAAGGACCCGAGCGAACTGCTGCACCTGGCGGAGCAGACGAACCGGCTGTCGGAGCTCTCACGGCGCATTCGGGACACGGTGGCGCGCGACGCGGCGGAGCTGCCGACCGACGCGCTCCTGTTCGTGAACGTGCACCCGCGGGATCTGGATGATCCGCACCTGGTGTCGCCGGACTCGCCGCTGTCGCGCATCGCCCGGCGGGTGGTGCTGGAGATCACCGAGCGCTCGAGCCTGGAGGAGGTCGACGCGCTGCAGTCGAAGCTGTTCGCGCTGCGGAGCCTGGGGTTTCGCATCGCGATCGACGATCTCGGCGCGGGCTACGCGGGGCTGGCGACGTTCGCGAGCGTGGAGCCGGACTTCGTGAAGCTCGATGGCTCGCTGGTGCGCGGCCTGTCATCGTCGGGGAAGCAGCAGCTGGTGATCACGTCGCTCATCGAGCTGGCGCGCGAGCTGGGCAGCCACGTCATCGCGGAAGCGATCGAGACCGATGAGGAACGGAGTGTGCTCAGCGTGCTCGGCGTGGACTGGATGCAGGGGTACTACTTCGCGCGGCCGGGGCCTCCGTTTCAGGCGCCGAACCTGGCGGTGCTGAAAGCAGCGTGACCCGAAGCGGACCTCAACGGAGCTCCGGGAGAACGAACCGCGTCACGTCACCGAGCGGAACCGGTCGGTCGCCTGCACCAACTCGTGCAGAATCCCCGGCTCGTGGGCGGCGTGGCCCGCATCCGGCACCACCTTCAAGTCCGCCTCCGGCCACGCGCGATGCAGCGCCCACGCCGACTCCATCGGGCACACCACGTCGTAGCGCCCCTGGACGATCACCGCGGGGATCGCCCGAATCCGGTCGATGTTCGCCTTCGCCAGCAGCGCCTTCTCGGCCTCGAGCCACCCGTGGTTCACGAAGTAGTGGCACTCGATGCGCGCGAACGCGGTGGCGAACTCGTCCTCGCCCGTCTTCGCGATGTACGCCTCGTTCGGCAGCAGGTAGCTCGTCTTGCCTTCCCACAGGCTCCACGCCTTCGCCGCCTCGGTGCGCACGTGCACGTCGCTCGACGTCAGCCGCCGGTAGTACGCCGACAGCAGGTCACCGCGCTCGGCCTCGGGAATGTGGTGCAGGTACGGCTCCCACGCGTCGGGGAACAGGTGGCTCGCGCCGTCCTGGTAGAACCAGTCGATCTCCCACTTGCGCAGCAGGAAGATGCCGCGGAGCACCAGCGCGCGGACCCGCTGCGGGTGCGTCTGCGCGTACGCGAGGCCCAGCGTCGAGCCCCACGAGCCACCGAAGACGACCCAGCGCTCGATGCCCAGGTGCTCGCGCAGGCGCTCCATGTCGGCGACGAGGTGCCACGTCGTGTTGTGCTCGAGCGACGCGAACGGCGTCGACTTGCCGCAGCCGCGCTGGTCGAACAGCACGATGCGGTACGCCTGCGGGTCGAAGAAGCGCCGCTGCTTCGCCTCGGTGCCGGCGCCCGGCCCGCCGTGCACGAAAACCACCGGCGTGCCCTTCGGGTTGCCCGACTCTTCGAAGTACAGCTCGTGCCCATCGCCGACCGGAAGGCGTCCAGTGCGGTACGGCTCGATGGGCGGGAAGTAGGTGCGGCGCGTGGTGCTCGTCATGGCGCTCCCGTTACCACGAAGGTCACTTCACGTCGGTGCCCGGCGGCACGTCACCCGGGTTGATGAGCGACAGCGACTTGCCGCTGCCCGACGCGAGGATCATGCCCCGCGACTCGATGCCCTTGAGCGAGCGCGGCTTGAGGTTGGTGACGACGACGACGTTGCGGCCCACCAGCGCCTCGGGCGCGAAGGCCTCGGCGATGCCCGACACGATGGTGCGCGGAGCCCCCTCTCCGAGATCCACCGACAGCTCGAGCAGCTTGTCGGCCTTCTCGACCTTCTTCGCCGCGAGCACCTTGCCGGCCTTGAGCGACACCTTCGCGAAGTCGCCGAACTCGATCTCCGACGGAGCCGCCGGCGGTGTGTCCTTCGCCTTCGGCGCCGCGGCCGGCTTCGGAGCGGCAGGCGCGGGCTTCGGCGCCGTGCCCTCGTCCGCGGCGAGCTCCTTCGCCCACGCGTCCTTCAGCGCCACCGTGCGATTCACCACGAGCGCGCCGGGCTTCGTGTCCAGGTCGATGGTGAAGTAGCCGAGCCGCTCGAACTGAAAGCGCTCTCCGGCCTTCGCGGTCGAAAGCGACGGCTCGAGCTTGCCGCGCACCACCTCGAGGGACTTCGGGTTCAGGTCGAGCAGGAACGGGCGCTCCACGCCGGACTTGCCCTCGTGCGCCGCGCCGGGGAACTCGGCCGCGAAGAGCCGGTCGTACAGCCGCACCTCGGCGTCGACCGCGTGGCCCGCGCTCACCCAGTGAATCGTGCCCTTCACCTTGCGACCGTCGGGCGCGTTGGCGCCCTTCGTCGCCGGGTCGTACGTGCAGTGCACCTCGGTGATGCCGCCGCTCGCGTCCTTCACCACGTTCGTGCACGTCACGAAGTACGCACCGCGGAGCCGCACCTCACGCCCAGGCGCCAGGCGGAAGAACTTCTTCGGCGGGTCCTCCATGAAGTCGTCGCGCTCGATGTACAGCTCGCGCGAGAACGGCACCGTGCGTGTGCCGGCCTTCTCGTCTTCGGGGTTGTTCTGCACCTCGACCTGCTCGACCTGACCCTCGGGGTAGTTCGTCAGCACCACCTTGAGCGGGTTCAGCACCGCCATGCGCCGGGGCGCGGTGGCGTTGAGGTGGTCACGCACCGCGTTCTCGAGCCGCACGAGGTCGATGACGGTGTCGTTCTTGGTGACGCCGATCTCTTCACAGAACGCGCGCAGCGCCTCGCTCGTGTACCCACGCCGCCGCATGCCGGCGATGGTGGGCATGCGCGGGTCGTCCCAGCCGGCGACGTACTTGTTCGTCACCAGGTGGAGCAGGTTGCGCTTCGAGAGCACCGTGTACGTGAGCTGCAGCTTGGCGAACTCGACCTGCTGCGGGTGGTAGAGCCCGAGCTGGTCGAGGAACCAGTCGTAGAGCGGCCGGTGGTTCTCGAACTCGAGCGTGCAGATGGAGTGCGTGATGCCCTCGAGCGAGTCCTCGAGGCCGTGCGACCAGTCGTACGACGGGTAGATGACCCACGCGTCGCCCTGGCGGTGATGGTGCTCCTTGACGATGCGGTACATCACCGGGTCGCGCAGGTTGATGTTGCCCGACGCCATGTCGATCTTCGCGCGGAGCGTGCGCGAGCCCGGCGCGAACTCGCCCTTCCGCATGCGGCGGAACAGGTCGAGGTTCTCGTCGACGGAGCGGTCGCGGAACGGGCTGTTCTTGCCCGGCTCGGTCAACGTGCCGCGGTACTCGCGCATCTGGTCGGCGGACAGGTCGCACACGTACGCCTTGCCCTGCTTCACCAGCGCTTCGGCCCACTCGTACATCTTCTCGAAGTAGTCCGAGGCGAAGAACAGGCGGTCTTCGAAGTCTCCGCCGAGCCACTTCACGTCGCCGATGATGCTGTCGACGTATTCCTGCTCCTCCTTCGCCGGGTTGGTGTCGTCGAAGCGCAGGTTGAACTTGCCGCCGTAGCGCCGCGCGAGGCCCGAGTTGAGGACGATGCTCTTGGCGTGGCCGACGTGCAGGTAACCGTTCGGCTCGGGCGGAAAGCGCGTGTGCACGCGGCCCTTCCACTTGCCCGAGGCGTTGTCGGCTTCGACGATCTCTTCGATGAAGTTCAAGGAACGGGTGTCGCTCATGGGGTGCCGATTCGATACCGCACTTTGCGGCGGTCAGCCTCGTTTCAAAGCGCTCCGACGGCCGGGCGGCGGAGCAGCTGACTGGTTAGAAGCGCCCTCGTGACGACGGTGCTCGAGGCGTTTCACCCGGCGGTGGCCGACTGGTTCCGCCAGTCCTTCGAGGCACCCACCCGCCCGCAGCAGCTCGGCTGGCCGGTGCTCGTGCGCAACGAGTCGACGCTCATCCTCGCGCCCACGGGCAGCGGCAAGACACTCACCGCGTTCCTGCACTGCATCGACCGGCTCATGTTCCGCCCGCGCCCGGCGACGAAGGGCCGCTGCCGGGTGCTGTACCTGTCACCCATCAAGGCACTGGCGGTCGACGTCGAGCGGAACCTGCGCGCGCCCATCGCTGGCATCGCGCGCGTGGCGCAGGGCCGCGGAGAGACCTTTCACACGCCGGAGCTGCTCATCCGCACCGGCGACACGTCGCAGAAGGAGCGCGCCCGCTTCGG
>JANRKQ010000182.1:0-59262 GCA_033763395.1 Myxococcaceae bacterium | reverse complement strand
GCCAGCGTGTTCTTGAACTGGTCGAGCACGTCGTTGAGGTGCCCGAAGTCACGCGCCACGAAGAGCTGCGGCTGCATGCGGGTGATGTCGTAGGCCGTCGTCGTGCACGCGAGCGACAGCGGCACCTTGCGCACGGCGTCGGTGAGGCAGTGCTCGGCTTCACCAATCGACGAGAGGAGCCCGGCGCCGTACAGCTTGGGCTGCTCGAGCGTGCCCACCATGCCGTACTCGGCGGTCCACCAGTACAGGCGGCTGGCGCGGGTCGACTCCGAGGCGTAGCGCACCGAGGCCGCGGCGGCGGCGAGGCGGTTCTCGGCGTGCACCACGTCGTCGCGCGTCGAGAACGGGTCTTCCTTCACCACCGACAGGTTGCGAATCGCCTCGAACATCGCGCGGTCTTCCGCCGACGCGATGGCCTTGAAGCCCACCTCACCGCAGGCCTTGAGGTACCGCGCGTACGCAGCGTCGGCGAGGATCGGCGCGTGCCCGGCGGACTCGTGCACGATGTCGGGCGCCGGCGTGTACGCGATGTGCTCGTGGCTGCGACTGTCGGCGGCGATGGCCAGCACGCCCCGGGCCTGCAGCTCGGTGAAGACGGCCGGCGGAATGAAGCCGCGCACGCCGACCGCGCTCCAGCCGAGGGGGGCCAGCTTCTCGTTCATCGTCTCGAGCTTCGGAATGCGCTCGAGGTCGATGCCGGTGGCGTCGAGGCCCTGCAGGTAGACCGAGTGCGCGCGCGTCTCGAGGTGGCCGCGCAGCCGCTTCAAGATGTGGCGCCACACCGCCTGGTCGCGCGGGGTGTACTGCTCGTAGGCCTGGTCCACCACGTACCGCTGGAGGTGGGCGGGCAGGGAAGTCACCGTCGGAGCCATGACTGCGCTCATGGCGTGGACGGCGGGGCTCTGGCAAGGCCGAGCGCATCAGGCCGGGCAGGGCCCACGTGGCGCGCCGCGGCAGGCCCTCAGGCCTTCAGGCCGAGGGCGTCGAGCTTGTAATAGAGCGTGCGCCGGCTGACGCCGAGGAGCCGTGCCGCCAGCGCCCGGTTGCCCTTCGCCTGGGTCAGCGCGTCTTGAACGGCGACCCGCTCGGCGTCCTTGCGGCGGTCGTCGAGGAGCGGTCCTCCACCCGTCGCTGCCGCGGGCGTGGCAGCCGAGGCCGTGGGCGCGCCGGCGCGGGAGAGCTCCCGCTGCACGTCGTCGGCCGACAGCTCGTCGCCGCTCGACAGTACCACCAGCCGCTCGAGGAAGTTCTGCAGCTGGCGCACGTTGCCAGGCCACGGCTGCGCGCGGAGGAGCCCCAGCGCCTCGGCCGTGAGCCGCGCCTGCGGGCGCCCGTGCGTCTGACCCAGGGCCCCCACGAAGTGTTGCGCGAGCGCGTCGACGTCGTCGGCCCGCTCCCGCAGGGGCGGCAGCACGAGGGGAATCACGTTGAGGCGATAGAAGAGGTCTTCGCGGAAGCTGCCCTCGCGCACCATCTGCTCCAGCGGCCGGTGCGTCGCCGCCACGAAGCGCACGTCGGCCTTGAGCGTCTCGGTGCCGCCGACGCGCTCGAACTCGCGCTCCTGAATGAGGCGAAGCAGCTTCACCTGAATGGGCATCGACAGCTCGCCCACCTCGTCGAGGAAGAGCGTGCCCCCCTTCGCCAGCTCGACGCGGCCCGGCTTGCGGTTCACCGCTCCGGTGAAGGCGCCCTTCTCGTAGCCGAACAGCTCGCTCTCGAAGAGCGTGTCGGGAATCGCGCCGCCGGTGAGGCGCACGAAGGGCTCCTTCGCGCGCGAGGACTGGGCGTGAATGGCCCGCGCCGCCAGCTCCTTCCCGGTGCCCGTCTCGCCGAGGATGAGCACCGTCGCCTGGCTGCCGGCGGCCTTCGCGATGAGGGCCCGCACCTCGTCGAGCGCGCGGGAGCGGCCCACCATGCCGCCATCGAGCTGCTGCTGCGGCGGGGCTTCTCGCGGGGCCTTCGTCACGCCGAGGGCCTTGCGCGCGGTGAAGAGCACCTCGTCCTTCGCGAAGGGCTTCATCACGAAGTCGGCGGCGCCGGCCTTCATCGCGTCGACGGCCATGGACACGGTGCCGTGCGCGGTGAGGAGCACCACCGGAACCTCGGGCATCAGCCGGCGAATGGTGGCGAGCAGGGCGAACCCATCCATCCCCGGCATGCGCACGTCGGACATCACCAGGTCGAAGGGCCGCTTCTCGAGCGTGGCGAGCGCGGCCTGGGCGTTGGGCACGAAGGTGGCCTCGAAGCCGTCCTGCTTCAGCAGCGCGGCGAGCACGGTGCCCACCGCGGTGTCATCGTCCACCACCAGCACACTCGCGACGGGCTCGGCCATGACGACGAGTCCTAGCAGCCGGGGAGGCCGCCCGTCGCGTCAGGAACTCGCCAGCGGCAGCTGAAGCTCGACCGTCGTCCCCGCGCCCTCGGTCGACTCGAGCACCACGTCTCCGCCGTGCGCCCGGGCAATCTGCTGCACGAAGGCGAGCCCCAGCCCGCTGCCCTGCGCCTTGGTGGTGAAGAAGAGGCCGAAGGCCTGCTCCCGCGTGCGCGCGTCCATGCCCTGGCCGGTGTCCTTCACCGAGAGCGAGAGCGTGGCGCCCTGGTGCGCCGTCGACACGGTGACGGTGCCGCCCGCGGGCATGGCCTCGTAGGCATTCTTCACCAGGTTCTCGAGGGCCGAGGCGATGAGCTCGGGGTCGAGCGAGGCGTGGGGCCGCTGGGGAGACAGCTGTTTCACGAGGCTGACCGACGGCCCGGCGGCGAGCGACTGGAGCGACAGCACCTTCTCGACGAGGGCGTTGACGTCGACGCGCTGGCGCTCGAGCTCCATGCGCGACAGGCGCTGGTAGCGGTCGATGATGCCGGTGAGCCGGTCGAGCTGCTGCACGAGGAGCGACGAGAACTGCGCGAGGTCGTCTCGCGACAGCGCCTTCACCTCGCCCTCGAGGAGCTCCGCCGCGCCCCGGGCCGCCGCGAGCGGGTTCTTCAGGTCGTGCGCCATCTGCGCCGAGAAGCGCCCCAGCGTCGCGAAGCGGGTGAGGCCCTCCTGGTGGCGCGAGAACGCCGCCCACACGAGGCGCCCGACGGCCACGAGCCCGAAGGTGAAGCCCGTCATCGACAGCACCAGCAGGCCCTGGCGCTCGCGGAAGAGCGAGAACAGCGTGAGGAAGCCCACCACCACGAAGAGGGCGAAGAGCACCGCCTGGCCGAGCTGCTCCCGGCGCGAGGCGCTCGAGATGCCCAGCGTGATGACGATGAGCAGGCCGTTGAAGACGCAGCTCCCCGCCGTCGACAGCGGCGGAACGGGGAAGCCCATGTCGAAGAAGAGGTCGGTGAGCAGCAGCGGCACGCCCACGACGAGCGCGGTGATGAAGAGCCACGTGCGCAGGCGCTCGGTGCCCGTCGCGGCCCGCAGGTGCGTCGGGAGCAGCCACGCCCCGAACAGCGCCACGGGCGCGCTGGTGCCGGCCGCGATGAGGGCGTGCGTGCCGAGCGCGCCGTCGAAGTTGACGAGCCCCGTCTGCCAGTCGAGCAGCACCAGCAGCGCCTCGCCGATGAAGAGGGCGTAGGTGGCCACCAGGAGGCCGCGGAACCGGCGCTGGGTGCCGGTGAAGGCGAGCGCGAGGTGGAGCGCGAAGGCGGTGAAGGGCGGCGTGACGCTCGCGGCGAGCCAGTTGTAGCCCGGGTCGGCCGAGAAGGCGCCCGCCACCGAGCAGGCGTTGAGCACGAACTGGTCAACCGCGAGGAGCACCAGCGGCAGCCGCAGCGCCGGGTTGGCGTGCTTCGACAAGGCGAGCGCCACCACCATCACCGTCGAGATGGCCGCCAGCACGTGGAGCCAGGTGAGGACGGGGAACATCAACGCTCCGCGGGGCCAGCGGTCGGCGCCACGTGCCACGCGGCGATGTTCCACCACAACGAGTCGGCCTTGCCCCAATCGGGCCCCAGCAGGTCGGCGCGCACCGCGGCCATGCGCGACGACACGAGGAGCGGCAGCATCGGCAGGCGCACGAACCACGCGGCCTGCAGCTCGGCCTCGAGCTCGTCGCGGCGCTCGTCGTAGAGGGTGCTCTTGAAGCGGGTGTAGCGGGCGAGCAGCTCGGCGTCGAAGTGCGCGCCGAACGGTCGGTTGAGCGCGCGGCCCGCTTCGCCGGGCACGTTCATGAACCGGCCTGGATCCGCCGCGTCACGGGAGAGCAGCGAGAGGCCCTCGTTCGTGCCCTGGCCGATGGCGGCGCGGAGCTCGGTGGGCGACTGCTCGACGACGCGCACCGTGAGGCCGGCGCGGGTGAGCTGCGCCACGAGCTGCTCGGCCAGCACCGCGTGCGTCGCGTCCTTCGAGCGGATGGTGGGGACGATGAGCGGCACCTCGAGCCCCACGAGGCCGACCTCTGCCAACGACTTCGCCGCCGGGGCACGCGGACAGTCAGCGCCGGTGGGACACGGCTCGACGGACCAGCCGTTGGCGACGTGGGTGGGGAGTGGCTCGAGCGCCTTCACCAACGCGCCGCGGTCGAGCACGGCCAGGAGCGCGCGTCGGGCCTCGACGTCGGCGAAGGGCCCGTCCTTCAGGCGGGGCACCAGCATCCACGCCTGGTCGCCGGGCTGCTCGAGGAGTCGCACCCTCGCCTGGCCCTGCAGCACCTCCAGCGCATCGGGCGTGAGCGAGGCCACCACGTCGAGCTTCCCATCGACGAGGGCCTGCGCCGCGGCCTTCGCGCTCATGGCGGTGACCTCGAGGCGCTCGATGGCCGGCGGGGTGGTGGCGAGGTGCGGGTTGCGCGAGAGGACGAGCTGGGTGCCTGCGTCGAAGGCCTCGACGACGTAGGGCCCGCACGACGGCAGCTGGCCTTCGTTGAGCGACTGGTTGAGGGCGTCGCGGCCTCCGTCGAGCCCAAGCCGGTTCGCGGCCCGTCGCGGGTAGACCCAGAAGCCCGCCAGCGCCTCGGTGCGCCGGTCGGAATAGAAGACGTCGACGGTGCGCTCGTCGACCACCACCACCTTCGTGCGCAGCGGGTCTGGCTGCGCGTCGAGGGAGTAGACGAGGTCGTCGGCGGTCAGCGGCGCGCCGTCGCTCCAGCGGGTGTCCTCGCGCAGCCGCCAGCGCACGCGCATGCCGCCGTCGGGGAGGAGCCGCACCAGCTCGTTCGTCATCGCCGGTGCCTTCACGGCGAGGTCGGCGCGGAAGTGGCCGTCGGCCGTCTTCGTCACCAGCGCGCACCGGCGCAGCGGCGCGAGGCCGGAGCTGCCCGGGGTGTCGAGGGTGGCGACCGAGACGTGCGAGGTGGGCACGGCGACGAAGGGGTTGGGGCCGACGACGGGCTCGACCTCGACCCTGCGCGCGAAGGCCGGCGCGATGGACAGCCACAAGCCGGCGACGGTGACGACCGGGAGCAGCCACACGCCCAGCCGGTCGGCCCAGCGCGCGAGGCCCGGCCGCCGCTCGTACACGCGGTAGGCGACGACCGACACCACCAGCGTCAGCGTGATGAAGACGTACGAGGCGAGGAAGAGCGTGTCGGCGGCGACGAGGTAGGTGACGGCGGGCAGCGTGTCGGCCTGGGTGAAGTGGAAGGCGATGCACGAGAGCAGGCCGGTGATGCCCATGGCCGAGCGCACGTCGAGGCGCTCCGGTTGGAGGAAGAGCGCCAGCAGCGAGACGAGGAGGATGAGAATGAGCGGCAGCGCGAACTTCACCAGGTACGGGCCGAAGGGGCGCGAGAGCTCGACGGCGTAGGTAACGAGGCGCTGGTGGGCGTTCTGGCCTTCGCGCGTGACGCTGCCGAGGTCCGAGCCGAGCACCTTCTCGTCGACGCTGGCGGTGAAGAAGGGCTCGTAGTTCCACCCGGTGATGGAAAAGGTGGGGCTCATGCCGCTCGACGCCAGGTCCGGCACGAGCGCGCCTTCGGTGGACTCGAGCGCGAAGGTGATGCGCAGCGACTGCTCGTCGAAGGGGAAGTCGTGGACGGGGAAGTCGCCGCGGAACGTGCCCTGCAGCCGCATTCGTTTCGAGTGCCAGTGCCCTTCGGACTCGGTGCCGAGCTCGTCGAGGTCGTCCACCTCGGCGTTGGGGAAGGTGAGGGTGGGCGCGTCGTCGCTGCCGAGCCACTTCACCCAGACGGTGACGTCGGCCTTGAAGCGCCCGGCCTTCAAGTCGAAGTCTGAGACGTCGTTGAGGTGCACGCCGACGTAGACGGTGCGGGTCGACGCGGGCGTGGCGGCGAGCGCGAGGGCGAGGAGGGTCACCATGTCGGCTGGGCGCCTGTCAGTTCCAGCGGCGCCACTCCTCCTCGTACGTGTGCACCAGCGTCTGGTTGTTGAGCCGGTTCACCTCGCTCGGCACCTGCTCCATGTCGGGCGGGAAGACGAACAACGTCGGCAGCATCGTCTCGGAGAGGAACCTGAGGCCCTCGGGGAGCGGCCGCTTCGGCTCCATCGACGACGTCGACGCCAGCACGTACCCCCACTCGCCGAAGCTCGGCACCCACGCGTGGTACGGCCTGGTCGCGAAGCCCGCCGCGCGCACCGTCTCGTCGATGACCCAGAACGAGCGCCTGGCGAACAGCGGCGACGTCGACTGAATCACGGCCACGCCGCCCTCCGACAGCCGCCGCTTCAGCAGCCCGTAGAACTTCGTCGTGTACAGCTTGCCGAGCGAGAAGTTGTTCGGGTCGGGGAAGTCGACGATGGCCACGTCGAACGTCTCGCTCGTCTCGTCGAGGAACCGGAAGGCGTCGTCGTTGATGATGCGCAGCCTGGCGTGCTCGAGCGAGTGGCCGTTGAGCTCGGCGAGCTCCTGGTACTGCACGGCCAGGCGGGTCATCGCCGGGTCGAGGTCGACCAGCGTCACGCGCTCCACCTCGGGGAAGCGCAGCACCTCACGCGCCGCCAGCCCGTCGCCGCCCCCGAGAATCAACACCTGCTTCACCTGCTTCGCCGCCCGCATCGCCGGCACCACCAGCGCCTCGTGGTAGCGGTACTCGTCCACCGACGAGAACTGCAGGTTGCCGTTCAAGAACAGCGAGAAGCCGCGGTGCCCGCGCGTCACCACGATGCGCTGGTACGGCGTCGACGTGGCGTGCACCACCTCGTCGTTGAAGAGCTGCTCCTCGAACAGCTCGGTCATGGTTCCGCCCATCGCCAGCCCGACGAGCAGCAGCACCGACACCAGCACCGCCTTCACGCGCAGCCGCGTCGCCGAGGGCAGCACCGACTCGAGCAGGAACGTGCTCCACAGCCCGACGAGCCCGTTGAGCAACCCGAACGCCAGCGACGTGCGCACCAGCCCCAGCTTCGGCACCAGCACGATGGGGAAGAGCAATGACGCGAAGAGCGCGCCCAGGTAGTCGAAGGTGAGCACCCGCGAGACCAGGTCCTTGAACTGGAGCTGGTCCTTCATGATGCGCAGGAGCAACGGAATCTCGAGCCCCACCAGCGTGCCGATGACCGTCACCATGCCGTACAGCGCCACGCGGAACGACGCGCCCGACGAGAACGTGGCGAAGAGGAACGGCGCCGAGATGCCGCCGGTGAGCGCGACCGCCAGCTCGATCTCCACGAAGCGCGTCGCCACGCCCTTGTCGATGAAGCCCGACAGCCACGCGCCGATGCCCAGCGCGAAGAGGTACACGCCGATGACCGTCGAGAACTGCGTGATGGAGTCACCCAGCAGGTAGCTCGCCAGCGTGCCGACGATGAGCTCGTAGATGAGCCCGCAGGTCGCGATGACGAGGACGGTGACGTACAGCAACGAGCGGTTCATCGGCCGCAGCGTCACACCACCCACGGTGACGCGAGGCAAGACGAACGGAATCGCCCAAGGCATTGAATTGCCTGGTGAACGGTGGGCTTAGATCCCCGCGGGGCCCCGTCCGTTCCATCAGGCGTGCGACGCCTCGTCTCCGACCTCCCCCGCCTGGCCTTCATCGCCGCGATGCTGGCCGGCTCGGCCCTCATCACCGCGACCAGCCTGGCCTCGCTCGACGACGAGAACCTGTCGGCCTTCGTCATGGAGAAGCTGCCGGTGCGCTTCGAGGCCGCATGGTTCCTCGCGCTCAAGGTGCACCTCGTCGCGGCGGCCTTCTCGCTGCCGGCCTGCGTGTTGCTCTTGACGAAGGCCCTGCAGCGCCGGCTCACCGTGCACCGCTGGCTCGGGCGGGTGACGGGCGGCGTGGTGCTCCTGGCGCTGGTGCCGTCGGGCGCGGTGCTCTCGCTCGAAGCGACCGGTGGGCTGCCCTCGACCCTCGGCTTCCTCGTCTCGGGCGGCCTCATCGCCTTCTTCATGACCCGCGGCATCCTCGCGGCCCGCCGGCACCACGTGCAGGCCCACCGGCGCGCGACGTGGCACGTGCTGGCGCAGATGAGCGTGGCGGTGTCGTCTCGCGTGCTGCTCATCGCCTTCGAGGCGGCCGGGCTCGAGCACGAGCCGGCCTACATCGCGGCCCTGTGGGGCCCGGTCGTCTGCAGCGCCCTCGCCGTCGAAGTCTTGTCCCGTTGGACCCTCACCGAAAGGACTCCCCGTGAAGTTCGCCCTGCCGTCACTCGTCCTGCTCTCGCTGTTGCCTTCGCTCGCGCTGGCCGATGAGGTGAACGCCGAAGTGAAGGCCGCCGAGGCGCGCGTCACCGAGGCGGTGGTGAAGCCGCTCACCACCTTCGAAGAGAACCGCTCCAGGTTCTCCCGCGCGCGGCTGCCGCCGAAGGAACGGCGGGTGCGCGTCACCCAGGGCACGCCGTCCATCGACGCGTCGGGCCGGGCCTTCTTCCCGTTCGCCATCGACGCGAAGTGGGGCGCAGGCTGGCAGGCCAACACCGTCGTCGGGTGTGCGTACGTCGACGGCGCGGTGCTGGTGAAGCGCGGCGACGACCACCGCCCGGCCGAGAGCCTGCTGGGCAAGAACGTGAAGCCCGTCGCCGGCGCCTGCGTGGAGTCGAAGGACTCCCTCGCCGCGGTCGTGAAGTAGCGCTCGTCTGCGGCTTCACGTCTCGGTGAAGCACCCGTCGCGAGCGCGCGCCCGCCACCGTCCGGGCCAACACGGGGTCGCCACGCGCCGCCGGTCGTCACCGAAGCTGCGGGAGCCTGCCGGCCCCCAACGCCTCGAGCAGCGCCCGCGCCCGCGCCTCGCCGTCGCGCAGGAAGCGCTCGACCGGCTCCGTTCGCCGCTCGCCTCGCAGCGCCACCGGGTGCAGCACCCACCACACCAGCCGATACAGCCACGCCCGGAGCATTCGGGTGCCGTCGTCGTCACCCATCGCCCGACAGAGCGCGACGCGGGCCCGGGGTGACAGCTCCAGCCGCTCGAACGCCGCGCCCACTTCCCAGGCAGCGTCCGCCACCAACGCGCGCTCGAAGTCGAGGAAGCGCACCGCGCCGCGCGCGTCGATGCGAACGTGCTCGCGCTTGAGGTCGCCGTGGCAGACGACTTCGACGCGTTCGAGGCCGTGTTCGAGGCGCCGCACGAGCGGGAGCAGCCGTTCTCTCAGCGCGCGCGCCCACCGCTTCGAGCCCGCATCGCCCGAGGCCTGGAGCAGCGCGAGCGCCCTCCGCAGGTGGTCGGTCGCCGAGGCCTCGAGTGACGCGAGCGATACGCGCGTGCCTCGCCGGTGGAGCGCGTTCAACGAGCGGCCGATGGCCGCGGCCTGCGCGCTCGTGATGGAGCCCCTCGGCGGCCGACCCGGAAGCCGGCGCATGACGAGCGTGCGCCCCGACGTGGCGACGAGCCCCGGCCCCAGCGCCCCGGCCGCGCGCAGCCGGTCGGCCTCGACGGCGAGCGCGGTGGTGTCACCGAACCGTTTGGTGACGTGCGCGTCGCGCTCGAACCGTCGCGGGAGCGGCGCACGAACGGTCGGTCGCGGCAACACCGGACGGTCGAGGTAGTCGTCGCGCACCAGCTTGAAGCACCGCGCGCCCTGGACCAGCACCAGCCCTTCTGCCGGGCCTCCGAAGCGCGAGCGTCGCGTCAGCGGCCACAGCGCCTCGACCGACCGCGCCGTGCCCTGGAACACCGGCTCGGGAACGGCGAACCCGGCCTCGCGCAGCCTCCGATGACTGGGGCCCGGACCGAGGAACGTCCTGGCGGCGAGGTCGACCAGGTCGAACCCCACGAAGGGCACGTCGCGACGCGGGTACCGCAGGCGGGCCGGCGCGCCTTCGAGCCACTCTCCGAACACGGCGTAGCGGTCGCCGAGCAGCTGCCACAGCGCATCGAGCCGGTCGAAGATGAAGTCCACCAGGGGCCAGAACGTGGGGCCCAGGCGGGCGAGCGGCACGACGCCGTGCACCCGCGAGTGCACCACCGGCACCTGGTCGCGAAACGAGAGCCCCACGTTGAGCCCGTCGAGCTTCTCGTACGCCACGAAGCGCCGACGCAGCACGGCGCGCGTCTGGGCTTCCGACAACACCACGTCGCCGTCGGTGAAGGCGCTCCCGTGCAGGTGCGGAATGGCCGGGTAGCGCGTGCCGTAGACGAGCGACGGGTAGGTGGTGATGGGCACCGCGAATCAGGTGGTGGTGCCGCGCGTGCCGCCGAAGACCGTGCGGCCCCGGCCGCCTGTCGAGACGCCCGTGGAGCGGCCACCCCGCGAGCCACCGCCGGTGCTGATGCCCGTCGAACGTCCCGGGCGCGACGGGCCCGTCGACGAGCCGCGCGACCAGTCATTCGTGTCGAGCTGCTTCGCCTTCTCGGCCGTCTTCTTCGCGGCCGCCGTCAGCTCTCCCGCGAGGTCGCCGAACTGCTTCGTGTACTTCCCGTTCGTCAGGCGATCGGCCATCTGGAACGACGTCTTGACCTCGGCCAGCGTCGCGTTGGGCTTCGTCGACTTCTTCACCTCGGCGAGGGCCGTCTTCTTGATGTCGCTCCACTCCTTGTTCGAGATGGGGCTCGGCTGCCGGGCCGAGCTGGTGGTGGACAGCGCCTTGAGGAGGGCTCCAGAGACGTTGGCGTTCGGCTTCTTGACGGCGGCCATGAGGGGTCCTTTCGGGTTCGAGGAGCGGTCGACCTGAGCACGAAGCCCAGCCGGGTGGATCCAGGAAAAAGCGCGACGGTGCGCCGCGTCGTCGTGTGACAGTGTCGCCATGCCGCGCGCCGTCGCCTTCACGCACCCGAGGGAAGCGCCCACCGCCATCACCCTGGCTGAGCCGCCCGTCGGACCGGGGCAGGTGCGCGTTCGTCTCGAGGCCTGCGGGCTCGGGGTCGCCGACTTCGGCTTCTTTCAGCTCGACGCGCTCCCGCGGCAACCACTCATCCCGGGCCTCGAGGCGGTGGGTCGGGTCGACGCGGTGGGCGACGGGGTGACACTGCCCGTCGGACGGCGCGTCGGCCTCTCGCCGCTCGCCTCGACGTGTGGCACCTGCGCGGCGTGCTCCCGCGGGCGGGAGCGCTGGTGCGAGCAGGCCGTGCTGCACGGTTGGCACCGTGATGGGTTTCTCGCCGAGGCCGTGGTGGTCGCTGCGCGCGCGGTGGTGCCGCTCGAGCCGGGTGACGACGCGGCCGCGCTGGCGCCCCTCTTCGCGACGGGGTGGACGGCGCTCTCGGCCGTCAGGACCGCTGGGCTCGTCGCAGGTCAGCGCCTCGGCGTCATCGGGCTCGGAGGCCTGGGCCACCTCGTGGTGCAGCACGCGCGCGCCGACGGCCTCGAGGTGTCGGCGGTCGACGTCGACCCGGCCCGCCAGCAGCTCGGCGTCACCCTCGGCGCGACGAAGGGGCTCACGGGTCGGCTCGACGCGGTGGTGGTCGCCACGCCGTCGACGCAGGCGATTCAGCTCGCGGCGAGAACCGTGGCGCGCGGCGGAACCGTCGTGCTCGCGGCGGCCTCACCGTCGGTGCGGTTCGACCTCTCGTTGTTCGACGCCGTTATGCGGGGCGTGGCGCTCCGGCCGGCCTTCCTCGGCTCGAGCCACGAGCTCGACGAAGGGCTCGCCCGCGCCCGGTCGGGCGCCGTCGTGCCCCGGGTGTCCCGCATCGCCTTGAGCGAGGTGCCGGCCCGGTTCTGGCTCCTGCGCGACGGCGGCTTCGACGGGCGCCTGGTCGCGACCATGCCGTGAATTTCTGGCCGCCCCGTTCGTCGCGAGGCCGTGCGTTGGCTCCTCCTCGTCCCCGCCGTGCTCACCGGGTGCGTGACGGCCACGCCGGCTCGTCCGGTGCATTGGCGCCACCTCGTCTCGTCGCAGTCGCCCGCTGACGCCGTCAGCTATTTCTCGCAGGCCACCGCGAGCGCCGACCTCTGCGACGCGCGCGTGGGGAACGATCTGCTGGCGGCGAACGATCTCGCCGAGGCGCTCCTCGAGACGTTCGCCGAGGGAGGCCTCGTGGCCAGCGTCTTCGCAGAGTGCCTCCGCCGCGCCCTGCTGACGATGGACCCCGGCGACGGCGTGGTGCTCCTCAACCGCCTGGTGCTCGCCTCGGAGCGGCTGTTGCAGCACCCGAGGCTCCAGGAGAACGAGCGGCTGTCGGCGCGGCTCGCGTTGCTCCGTGATGTCTGGCTCGAACGGCCCCGGTGGCTCCAGCCGAGCGAGCCGATGCGGCGACCACGCGTGCAGTGGCTCGAGCGGGCCGTCGCGTCGCAGGCGCTGCAGGGCCACGCGCTCACCTTCGCCCGCGCGGTGCTCGAGGGTGAGGCGCTCGAGCGTGGGGAGTACGAGGGGGCGGCCGTCGACTCGGCCGTCCTCGACCGCCTCGAGCGCGACCGGCAGGACGTCACGCTCCGCCGAATGGCGCGGCGACTTCCGACCGTCGACTTGCGCCGCGACGCCGCCAGGCGGGTCATCTCGCTCCGCATCACCGGGTCCGCCTACCCCGAGCTCGCGGCCCAGCGCGACGCCGTCATCGGCCACGTGCTGCGGTACGGCGGCAATGCGCTCGAGCTCTCGCCGTGGCGGATCGAGCGCGCCTGGTTGGAGCCCGAGCCCACCCCCTCGGTCGTCGTCGCGCAGCCGGACGAAGACGGCGTGGCCGCGCTTACCATCGGGAGCGGCCGTGAGGCACCGCCGCAGCTGGACCTTCGTGACCAGTTGCAGGTGAAGCTGCGCGATCTCTCGCGCCCGGTGACGGTGTGCGGCGACCTGGACCCGTTCGACCCAACGCCGTGTGTGCCAGCCGCGGCGGTCGTCGTCGTCGCGCCGTTCCTCGAGCCCATGGGGCACGGTCGCTTTCAGTTCTCAGAGGCGCCCGGGAAGAACGTCGGGCTGTCGCTGGTCGCGTCGCCGACGCTCGAGGCCCGGGTCGGCGTCGCCGGAGTCGACGCGGGCGCCTTCGAGTGGCCGACCGCCTTCGCCCCGCCGACCCCCGTCGAGTTCGTCGGTGACGAGGGAGACCCGGGGCCGCCGCTGCACGTGAAGGTCGACTGGCACGTTCCGGTGGCCCGTGGCCTCGTGCGGGTCACGGCGAGCGGCAGCGTCGAGCACCGCATCGTCGAGCGAGCGCACCTCGCGCACTTCACCGTCACCAGCCGGGGCGGCGCTGGCGAGCGGGGGCGCTCCGGGCGAGACGGCGACTCGGGGCATGACGGCGACCGCTGCGAGGACGGCGGGCCCGGCGCCGACGGGGGCGATGGCGGGCGCGGTGCAGAAGGTGGCCGTGGGGGCGACATCGAAGTCGAGCTGCGCTGCCTCTCGGCGGCGTGCCCCGACGGACTCGAAGCCGCGTTGCTCGAGGTGGCGCGCAGCGAGGGCGGTGAGCCAGGCCCGGGAGGTCCCGGTGGGAACGGTGGCCGTGGAGGCGCTGGAGGCCCCGGCCGAGACCAGCAGTGCGGCCCCGGCAGCGCTGGACGCGGCGGGAACGACGGCGCTCAAGGCCCGCCAGGACTGCGTGGGGCGCCGGGCACGGTGCGCTTCGTCCGCCCGAGCGGTGCCTGACGAGCGTCGAGGGCCCCGCGCCCGGGAGCTGAATACCCGGCCATCGCTTCCGTCTTGAGGCCGTGCTTCGTCTGATCCTCGCTGCGGTGGTGGTGCTGTCGAGTGGCTGCGTCTTGCGGCACGCCCGGCTCGAGACCTCGAAGGACCTCGTCGTCACCAGACGCGCGGACGCGCAGTGCGGGCCCGTGGGCATCCGGCGCACGTCCCTCGGCGCTCGCTGGGGTGAGTACGTGCGGGTGTGGGTCACCGCGCCGAGCCCGATTCGTGGAGAGGCGAGGCTCCACGTCGACGGGCGCGCGTACCCGCTCCAGCGCTTCGCGACGGGCCTCGAGGTGCAGCCCGTCGTCGCGCTCGCCGGCGAGGGAGTGAGCGTCGAGCTCCCCGCGGTTCTTCCCGTGTCGCCAGTCATGTCGCAGGCCATCGTGCTCGACGCGACGTGGACCAACGAGCGGCTCGATGTGCCGGCGGCGCTCGGCGCCGGCCACGTCATCGACGTCACGCTCGCGGGACTGGAGACAGCGGGCGGCTCGTGCGCCGACGTCGTCTTCACGGTGGAGCAGGGCGTCTTTCAGCCGAACGTCGACGAGCGCCTGTGGGTCGCGGAGCTGACGCGTCGGGGTGGCCCGGAGCTGCAGGCGTGGCTTTCGGCCGAGGCCGCCCGTCAGGAGCAGGTGCGCCGCGAGCACGAGGCGCTCCACGCGCAGCGGAGGGTTCAGTGGGAGGCCGAGCGCCAGGCGCGAGCCGTCGCGTTCCGGGTGGAGGTCGAGGCGCGGCTCGAGGCGGATCGTCAGGCCGAGGTCGCGCGCCTCGAGGCCGAGCGCCAGGCAGCGGCGGCGCAGGTCGAGGTGGCACGGGTCGAGGCCAGCCGCCGTGAGGCCGCGCGCCAGGCGCACTACGCGGAGTACGAGCGCAGGCGTGAGGCGCGCCTCGAGGCGAGCGCACAGCACGAGGTGAGTCTGGCTGGCGGTTCGGCGCATGCCGCGAGCGGTGCAGTGACGACCTCGGTCCAGCGCGGGACGGGACGGAGCGTGCAGGGCGCGCCGGTGGTGACGGGTTCGTCGAGCGTGGCGGGTTCGTCGGTGGCGACTGGTTCGGTCGTGACGACGGGTTCCACTGTGACGACCGGTTCCACCGTGACGACTGGGTCCACCGTGACGACGGGCTCCGTCGTGACGACTGGTTCCACTGTGACGACCGGTTCCACCGTAACGACCGGTTCCACTGTGGCGACCGGTTCCACCGTGACGACTGGTTCCACCGCGACGACCGGCTCCGTCGCGACCACCGGCTCCGTCGCGACGACGGGCGCGTCGGGCGGCGGGTCAGTGCAGCTCGACGCGGTGGCCGTGAACCGTGAGTCCGTCTCGCCGTCGTCGGCCTCGGAGTGGGTGACTCCAGACTTTGCCGCCCCGGTGCCTCCTGCGGCTGAGCGGGTCGCCGTCAACACGCAGCAGGTGACTCCGGCTCCGTGCGGGTCGTGTCAGGCCCCCGCCGCGCGCGTGCAGGTGGTGGACCCGACGCCGGCGCTCGTCTTCCTCGACGTCCTCGGAGCGATCTTCAACGTCGCCGCGAACGTCCAGGTGCAGCCTCGCGTCCATGCCGCCGTACCCGCTCCGGCACAGCCCGCGGCGCCTGTCGCCTCGCCGCCGCCACCGCCCGCCAGGGCTGGGGTGTTGCCACCGCCGCCGCCTCCTCCTCCGCGCGCCCCTCGCTGACGTTTCGTGGCCCGGTCGGACCCAACGGCGACCCGGGTGGGGGCTGGATTCTGCGATTCCCGAGCGCGTAGCGTTCGAGGCTCCCCTGCAGGAGGTCTCCATGCTCGTCTCGTCGCTCGTCGCCCTGGCCCTCGCCCAGACCGCTGCCGCCCCTGACGCTCCCCGGCCGACGCCGTCCGTCGACGTGCACGTCATCGAAGCGCGCACGCCCTCGATGGCTGGGCGATTCGAGGTCACGGTGTTCCCCGCGGTCGCGCAGCTCAACGGCCTGTACACCCAGCACGCGGGAACCCTGGGCCAGGTGACGTGGCATGTCCGCGAGCACTTCGGGCTCATGGTGTTCGGCGGCGGCAACTGGCTGAGCCGCGAATCGGCCTTCAACGGAGAGCTCATCGGCAACGCGGCCATCGCCCCCCAGACGGCGGCGTCGCTGCTCTGGACGTGGACGACGATGGCCGGGGTCGAGGTCACCCCGTTCTATGGAAAGTTCGCGCTCTTCGACGTGGGGCTCGCGCACTTCAGCGTCGTCATCAACGGCGCCGCGGGCGTCGGAGGCACGCGCCACACACTGCTCCCCGAGGGCCGGCAGGCGGCCACCTATGGAGACACCGGCACGCGCTTCATGGCAGCGCTCGGAGCGGGCTTCAGGCTCGGGCTGGGTCGCCACGTCGCCGTTCGGCTCGAGGTGCGAGACGTCGTCTACACCGCGCGGGTCGATCGCGTGAACGGGTGTACGGCGGCCGACCTGGGCGTCGGCGCGTCGCCGGGGGCCGGGTGTTCGCTCTCGAGCTTCGACAGCGCCGCGGAGGTGGCCATCGCGCGCGGCCTCGTGCGCACGCCGAGCTCGGAAGTCCTGCACTCGGTGGGCGCGTACGCTGGCGTGTCCGTGGTGTTCTGACGGCCGCGCTTCAGTCGTCGCGGGGCGCCTCCATCGGAGCGGGGGCTCAGCTCGACCCAGGCGGACGGGTGAGCCACGCCGCGATGAACAGGTCGATCTCACCGCGCAGCACGTCCTTCGTGCGTGGCGTCGCTTCGCCCGTGCGCGGATCTTCGACGCGCGCCGCGCGGCCGACGAAGTACCGCCGCACCTCGTCACCGCCCTCGGCCTGGCCGTCGAGCACTGCCAGCGTCAGCGCCCGCAGGTCCGCGACCGAACCCGCGCCCGCGAGCGCGACTTCCCGGCCCGTGCGCTCGTCGCGCACCTGTGACTCGGCCGCGACCTTCTCGACGAAGCGGCCCGCGTGGCGCTTCACCTCGCGCGCGGTGAGCGTCATCGTCTCGGCCAGCTCCACCGGCGCCTGCGAGGGCGTGTACAGCCGAACGTACGCCGCCACGCGCGCGTCGTCGTCGATGCGCCGGTGCAGGCCCTTCTCGCCCGACAAGAAGCCGAACACCCCGGGGCCGTGCACGTGGAGCACCGCGCGCGCCGGCTCGTCACCTTCCGCGAGCACCTTCACCTCGTAGCTGCGGCGCTGCGCCCAGCCCGTGTACATCGTCACCAGCTCGCGCACCCAGGCCGCGCCGGGCTCGCCGTCGACGGCGGCGGCCACCTCGAGCCAGGCGTCGTCGACGTTGCCCTTCGAGCCCGAGGCCACCCGCGCCTCGGCCAGGCGCACCTCGCGGGCGGCTTCCTCGACGGCGCGCACGGCGGCGGCGAGCTGCATCTCGCCCTTCGCGTCGCGGGCGCGGCGGCGGGCCACCTGACAGAGCTCACGCAGGCGATCGAGCTCGGCGATCTGCGCGTCCAGCGCCCGGTACGCCCGCAAGATGGCCTGCGCCCGCTCGGCGTCGTCCCAGAAGCCCGGCGCCTGCGAGAGCCCAAGGAGCTCCTTGCGTCTCGACTCGAGCTCGCCGCGCCGCGCCGCCTGCGCCACGCCGGCCGAGCGCCCGATGAGCGACTCGGCCTCGTGGACGAGCGCCTTCTGGTCGAGCCGCTTCTTCGCCAGCACCGCGCCGACGCCGGGGAGCGTCGCCTGGGCCGTGGCCTCCCGCGTGCGCTCGTCCTTCGGCTCGGCGAGCGCCTCGACCGCGTTCTTGTGCTTCACCACCTTCACCGGCGTCCCCGGCGGCAGCGTGCGGCGGCTGATCTCGACGGCCAGCGCCGCGGTGAGCGACTTCTCGATCTCCCGCTGGAGGAAGCGCGCGCCGTGCACCGGCGAGTAGCCGCGGTCGACGAGCAGCTCGACCACCTCGGGCGCCACCTCGACGTCGAGGCCGCGCGCCCGAATGCCCTCGCGCTCCAGCACCCGGCCCACCTCGCGCTGCGCGATGCGGCGAATCTCGACCTTCCCCAGCGGGCGGAAGTGGCAGATGGCGTCGAAGCGGTTCAGGAACTCGGCGCGGAAGCTGGCCTGGATGCGGCGGTCGATCTCCGTCAAGAGCTCGTCGTCGCGCCGCGGCGGGCCGAAGCCGATGGGGCCCTCGCGGTACACCTCGGCCCCCACGTTCGACGTGCAGACGATGAGCGTGTTGTTGCAGGGCACCGTCTCGCCCGCGGCGTTGATGAACTGCCCCTCGTCGAAGAGCTGCAGGAAGCGGTCGTGGCACTTCGCGTGCGCCTTCTCGAACTCGTCGAGGAGCAGCACGGTGAAGACGCGGCCGTCGAGCAGGCGCGTCAGCTCGCCCCGCTTGCCCGAGAGCGTCTGGGCCCAGGGGTTGCCGAACAGCACGTTCTCGTCGCCGTGGTCCGGGTAGTCGGCCATGTTGAGCCGCACCAGGCGCTCGTGGCTGCCGAAGAGGTACTCGGCCAGCAGCTTCGCGAGGTGCGTCTTGCCGACGCCGGTGGGCCCCGCGAAGAGGAAGACGCCCAGCGGCCGGCGTGGGTCGTTGAGGCCGGCCTTGAGCAGCGCCACCGAGCGCAGCACCGCGTCGAGCGCGTCGGTCTGGCCGAGCAGCCGCGTGCCGAAGAAGCGGCCCACTTCCTTGAGGTCGAGCGCGACGTTGTCGTCGGCCATGAAGCGCGGCAGGCGCGTCGAGCTGCAGAAGCGCGTCAGCACGTCTTCGCCCGTCACCCGCTCGCGCGAGGCGCCCGCCGCTTCGGTGACGGTCTCTTTCAGCAGCTCGATGGCCTTGCGCGGCAGCCGCTGCGCCAACAGGAACTTCACCGACAGCCGCAGCGCCACGTCACACGCCGAGGGGTCGATGGGCAGGCCCGCCTCGAGCTCGAGCTCTTCGGCCACGCGCCCCAGAATCCACCGGGCGCGCTCGTGCGTGGGCTCGTTCACCACCACGAGGTGCAAGCGCTCGCTCAGCGTCTCGTCGGTGCGCAAGAGCTCGTGGGCACGGCGGGTGTCGGACTCGAAGACGAAGCGCACCCGGCCGCCGCGGAGCGCGCGCAGGAGCACTGGCACCAGCGAGCTGCCCTGCACCGCGCCCAGGTCGCGCAGGAAGATGAGCGTTGGCTGCGCCTCGGCCTTCTCGAGCAGCTCCTCGAGCAGCTCGGCCGCGGCCTTGGGGGTGTTGGTGCGGGCGAAGATGCCGGCCGCCGGCACCTCGAGCACGCGCACGCCCAGCAGCGCCGGAGGCACGTTGCCCAGCACGATGCGCCGCGCGAGCTCCTGCACGATGGCCGACTTACCGACGCCGCTCTCGCCGGCGAGCAACGGTGCCTTGTCTCCACGCGTGAGGAGCGTGGCGACGTCGCTGGCGGCCTGGTCGAGGCCGTGGCCGGTGGGCAGCTTGCCGTCCTTCGCGAGGGCCGAAAGGTCGCGCTCGACGAGCGCGAGCCAGCCGTCGGGCTCGTCGGTGCGGGCCTTCTTCTTCGCCATGGGTGCCCTCGTCGACGGCCAGGGCGCCGTCGGGCTGACGACCCTGCCACGGACGGCATGGGCTGCAAGGGCTTGAGGGGCAACAGCCGTCGAAACCACGACGCGGGCCCCCGTCCCTACCGGAGCGCCGCCCCTGCTGGTTACGACGGGTCGGGCTTCGGCGTGTCCTTGCCCGCGGCCAGGGCCTTCGGCACGGCCACCTTTGGCAGCTCGCCGGTGAGCGCCCCGAGGAACGTGACGATGGCGTCGACCTCGTCCTTCTTCAGCTCCCGGCCGAGCTGGTGCTTCGCCATGAACGACACGGCCTCAGGCAGCGTCTTGAGCGAGCCGTCGTGCAGGTACGGCGCCGTCTTCGCCACGTTGCGCAGTGAGGGCACGCGGAAGAAGTGCTTGTCGGCGTCCTTCTTCGTCACCTCGAAGCGCCCCACGTCCTTGAGGTCGGGCACCGGCGTGACGACGCCCAGCTTCTGATAGCTCCCGCCGCCGAGGCCCTCGCCCATGTGGCAGCCGATGCACCCAAAGTTGATGAACGCCTGCAGCCCCTTCTTCTCGGCGTCGGTGAGCGCCTTCTCGTCGCCGCCGAGGTACCGGTCGAACCGGCCCGGCGTCACCAGCGTTCGCTCGAAGGCGCCGATGGCCCTGGCCATGTTGTCGAAGGTGATGGCGGCGTCTTTGGCCTCGGGGAAGGCCTTCGCGAACAGCGGCGCGTAGCCGGGAATCGACTTGAGCGTCTTCTCCACCATCGCGGCCGACAGCGCCCAGAGCGCGGTGAGGAGGACGACGAGACGACGCATGCGATGCAGCTCCTGAAGACGAGTGGGTTGGACGACGTCTAAGGCGTGGGCACGGCCCTCACCACCGGAATTCACGGTCCACTCCCACGGGGAATGTCAGCCCCATCGGGTATGAGTCGGTGGTGGCCGCGCGATGGGCGCGAGGCCCGAAAGACGGAGTGAGGGCGTGATGGCGAAGGGCGCGAAGACACAATTCACCTGCCAGTCGTGCGGCTACGTCGCCCCGAAGTGGCTGGGGCGGTGCACCGAGTGCGGCACCTGGGGCTCGCTGGTCGAAGAGGTCGAGCCCTCGAAGGCCTCGCAGGCCCGGCCGGCCTGGGGCGCGTCGACGGGGCAGACGAAGCCGGTGCTGCTGAAGGACGTCGACGGCACGAAGGAGGCGCGGCGGCTCACGGCCATCGCCGAGCTCGACCGGGTGCTGGGCGGTGGCGTGGTGCAGGGCTCGCTCGTGCTGCTGGGCGGAGACCCCGGCATCGGCAAGTCGACGCTGCTGCTCTCGATGATGGACCGGCTGTCGCGCGACCGGCCGGGGCTGTACGTGTCGGGTGAAGAGTCGCTCCAGCAGACGAAGATGCGGGCCGAGCGGCTGGGGGTGCGCAGTGAGCAGATGCACCTCTTCGCCGAGACCGACCTCGAGAAGATTCTCACCGCCACCGAGAAGCTTGCGCCGGGCTCGCTCGTGGTGGACTCGATTCAGACGATGTTCCTGCCCGAGCTTGGCAGCGCTCCCGGGAGCGTCTCGCAGGTGCGCGAGTGCGCCGGCCGCCTCATGGCGTGGGCGAAGAAGACCGGCGTGCCGACGTTCATGGTGGGGCACGTGACGAAAGAGGGCTCCATCGCCGGGCCGCGGGTGCTCGAGCACATGGTCGACACCGTCCTCTACTTCGAGGGCGAGCGGGGCCACCCGTTCCGGCTCTTGCGCGCGCACAAGAACCGCTTCGGCTCGACGAACGAGATTGGCGTGTTCGAGATGAAGGGCGCGGGGCTGGCCGAGGTGCCCGACCCCAGCGCGCTGTTCCTCTCGGAGCGGCCGAAGAACGCCTCAGGCAGCGTGGTGACCTCGACGCTCAACGGGACGCGGCCCATCCTCGTCGAGGTGCAGGCGCTGGTGGCGCCGACCGGCTACGGCACCGCGCGGCGCACGGCGATGGGCGTCGACTCTCAGCGGGTGGCGCTCCTGGCAGCGGTGCTCGAGAAGAAGGAAGACGTGCAGTTGGTCGGCTGCGACCTGTTCGTGAACGTCGCGGGCGGCATGAGCCTGACCGAGCCGTCGAGCGACCTCGCGGTCTGCGCCGCGCTCGTGTCGTCGCTGCAGAACCGCCCCATCGATGCGCAGACCCTGATTCTCGGCGAGGTGGGCCTGGCCGGTGAGGTGCGCGCCGTCGGGCAGGTCGAGCCCCGGCTGGCCGAGGCCCAGAAGATGGGCTTCAAGCGGGTGGTGCTGCCCAGGTCGTCGGCGAAGCGGCTCGACTTCGAGGTGACGATGGAGGTGCTCGCCGTGGAGTCGTTGCGCGAGGCGCTGGCGCTGCTGTTCTGAAGGAGGCCGGGCATGACGACGCTGTCGGCTGCCGAGGTGAAGGACTTCTGGGCGCTCGGCCTCTCGCTCGAGGCGGTCTTCGTTCCGGACGACGAGTGGCTCGAGGCGCTGGTGTCGTCGCGCGTGCAGTACGTGTTCTCGGACAGCTCGATGGGCGGCGCCGAGACCGGCTGGAAGCGCGCGACCACGCTCGAGACGCCGAGAGCGCTCAGCGTCGTGGTGCCTCCGGGCCAGACCGCGGAGGACTGGTCGTGGGACGAGCTGCGCGACGACCGGGACGACGTGGCCGTGTGCTGGGCGCCCTTCTGGAGCGCTCAGCGGGCCATCGCGTGCGCGCACCTGACGGCTCCGCTCCGACCGGCCTTCCTCGCCGAGTGCCGTCGTTTGCTCACCGGGCTCGGAGGTCAGGCAGGCGAGCTCCCGGACGGAGCGCCGAGCGCCGCCTTCGACGCCGTGATGGCGAGGGCCGCCGCGCCGAAGACGGGCCACTGGGGCCGTGGGGACCTCGTGCGTCAGGGGGAGGCGCGCCTGGAGTTGTTGCGCTTCGTGGTGCGCCTCGTCCGCTCGTCCCGATGAACGGCGTGGCCGTCACGGCGAGCGACCGTGTCGGCAGCGCGTCACCTTCCGGCTCCCGTCGGGGCGCGTGAAGAGGCACCCCTCGATTCGGACCGACGCCGCCCTCGAGCTTCGCGGTCTTCTTCTGCCCGTCGATTCGCGGTCAGGGCCGAGCGGACACGGCGGGCCCCTGCCGCAGGTACACCGCGCACGGGGTGGACTTGCAGTCGAACAGCTTTCGCCACGCGCTCGGGTCGAGCGTCTTCGCCCGCTCGGCCGACACCGCGAGCACCCGCACCCGCTGCTCCTCGGCCCACGGCTCCAGCGCGGGCGAATCGCTCAGCGCGGGCACCGAGCGCACGACGTATTGGAGCGTCGGCGACCACAGCAGCCCCGGAAACTCGAACCCCTCGTCGAACGCCACCGTCTCGCCGCGGTTCACCGCGTCCCAGACGCGCGGGTAGTCCGTCGGAGGGCCGTGCGGCCCCACCGCCACGCGCCGCTGCTCGTCGGTGAGCGACCACAGCGTGGCGAGGTCAGGGCCGTCACCCGTGAGCCCCGGCGCGCTCCACCACAGCTGCACCGCCACCAGCGTCGCCGCGCCGAGCCCCATCGCCCATCGCGGGGCGGCGAGGTGCTCCAACTCGGCCAGGGCGAGCGCCACCACGAGGGCGGCGAACGCGAGCACGTAGCGCCCGAACGACGGGTTCGGAGAGGCCAGCGTCGCGAGCAGCACCACGCCCAGCAGCACGCTCCGGCGGCGGACGAGGCCCACCACCGCGAAGGGCAGCGCGACGAGGAAGGGCAGGCCGAGGCCTCCGAGCTTCATGTCGAACACCGGCGGCGTGGTGACCGCGATCCACGAGACGGTCAGCCGCTCCAGCAGCGAGCCCTGCACCGACGGGAGCGCCGCGCCTGCCGCGAGCAGCTCGTCGACCGCGTGCGTGCCTGGCAGCGTCCACGGCCCGAGCTTCACCGCGACCGGCCACACCGGGTTGCCATGGCGCGCCAGCATCACGAGGTACATCTCGGCGCCGAAGACCAGGACCGCGGCGACGAAGAGCACGGCCCCGATGGCGAGGCCACGCGTCGCTGAAGCGCCGCTGCCTGGTGACGGAGAGCGCCAGCGGCTGAACGCGGCCCACAGATGACGGAGCCGTGGGCGGCGGCGTGCGGCCCCCCCATCGTCGAGCCCCACCGCTGGACGCGGGCGCGCGGAGCGTCCCGTGTGGACCCCTGCGGCGGCGCGTGCCGCGTTCAGGGCGGCCCACCACCGCCACATCGCGACGGCTCCCAGCATCACCGTCGCCAGCGGCGCTGAGGGCTTGCTGCCGAGGAACACGCCGAGCGAGACACCTCCGAGCAGCAGCGTGCGCCAGCTCGGGGTGGGAAAGATGATGAAGTAGACCGCGCCGAGGAGCGCGGCCGCGGTGCCCACGTCGACATAGTTGGTCGGCAGCTGCAGGAAGACACAGGGCACCACCAGCCAGAGCGCTCCTGCGAGCAGGGCGTACTGGCGGTCCTGCCGAGCCGGGGCCCCTTCGTCCTGCGCTGGCAACGTTCGCCCGACGGGCTGCAGCTTCCTCGCGATGGCGGCCGTGAGCACCGCGCCCACGAGGCCGTAGGGCACCTGCGCGAGGTCCACCAGGCGATCGTCTGGCAGCATCAGCCGCAAGGCGATCATGCCCAGCTCGATGTCGTGCGGGTACGTCGAGATGTAGTGAAGGTCGGGCGGTACGCCGGCGAAGCCCTTCGCCTGAATGACGAAGTGCACGAAGGGCAGGTGGTAACCGATCGAGTCCCACTGCCAGACCGGCACCAGCCGCGCCGCCACGCCCGCCAGGACCAGCGGAGCCAGCGCGAGCCCCACCGCCAGCGGGTGTCGTCGGACGATGCGCCACCACCCGGTGACGGGAATGTCACGCGTGAGCAGCAGCGCGACGACGGTCACCACCAGCAGCGCGGCGAGCAGGGCGTTCGTGGTGAGGAAGCCAAAGGTGCCCAGCGTGCCCACGAGGGCGTGCACCAGCCCCATCGCCACCACGCCGCAGCCAGCGAGGCGATCGAGCCGCGAGTGGCCGCTCAACAGCCCGTGCGCCAGGCGGTGCGACGACAGCAGCAGCAGCGGCACGGCGAGCGGGAGCAGGCCAAAGGGCTCGAGCGCATCGAGAGCAGACACCCGCCCACCACAGACGGCCTGCGCGGCGCTCCCGCGGCAGACACGTCACGGAATGGTGTGGAACCGTCTTGTCACGGTCGCTCGACGAGCCCGGCGACGTGCGCCACACTTGGGGCCGCCATGGAGACCCGCCTCTTCCTCATCGCGTCCACCTTCGCTCTCGCCATCGGCTGCTCGAGCTTCCGCGCCGTCGAGCGGGGCGACTGGCGCCGCGTGTACACGAAGGACGCTTCGACGGTGAAGAGCCTCGACGCGCCGCAAGAGATCATCACCCGCGAGAAGTACGAAGAAGAGCTCGCCAACGACGTGCGCCGCACCTGGAGCCCGTCGCCAGGCTGGCAGCCCGCGTGGCTCACCGACGTCGAAGAGATCGGCCTCACCGTCGGCGAGGTGAACGAGTTCCGCATCAACGAGGCCAAGCCGGTCGAGGTGCAGGTGTTGGGCAGCGCGGCCGAGCTCTACTGGGGCGCGCGGGTGAAGAAGGACGAGTGGAAGGACGGCACCGACGTGACGAAGCGCGAGTCGACGCTCTTCGTGAAGGGCAAGGAGAAGGGGAAGATGACCATTCGCCTGGTGCTCGACGAGAGCACCAAGGACATTCCCCTCACCGTTCGCTGAGTCAGGCGGGCCCGAGCGTGGCGCGCGCCTTCTCCATCGCCGCGTCGTGCAGCTTCGAGAAGAGCACCAGGGCCACCGTGGCGCCGATGCCGGCCCACAACATGTCGCTCTGCGCGTCCCAGACGTAGCCCTGGGTGCCGAGGAAGCGGTCTCCACCTTCGGGGTCGAGGAGCAGCGCGCCCCACCACTCGATGAACTCGTAGAAGGCCGCGAAGCCGAGAATCATCGACAGCAGGATGAAGACGAGCCACCCACCGCGCTCGAGCTTCGTCACCCGCAGGAGCACCTCGCGCAGCGTGAAGACCGGGAAGAAGCCGAACGCGAAGTGGCCAATCTTGTCGTAGTTGTTGCGCTCCCAGCCGAACGCCTGCTTCGCCCACTCGCCCAGCGGCGCCTTCGCGTACGTGTAGTACCCGCCGTACACGAGGATGAGAATGTGCACGAAGACGCAGACGTAGATGAGCTTCGACATCGGGAACTTCTTGAAGGTGAGCGCGAGCGCCACCACACCGATGACGCCAGGCCCCACCTCGAGCCACCAGTTGAGCGGGCCCTCGGGGCTGGTGGCGAAGGTGCCGATGAAGATGGGGAGCAGCACTGCCGCCAGCACCAGCGGCAGCTTCGCCCAGTCGCGCGTTCCGGTGAGAGGTGTCACGGCGCAGCAGTGTAGGCGGTTGTTCGGGACCGCAGGCGGCCGATTCGCCGCGCCTCGGCCCTGAGGCTCTACGCGTGGGTGGGGCTCACTGGGTCTTCAGGAACTCGAGCATGTCGCGGCGCTGCGCGTCGGTGAGCGCATCTCCGAAGAGGTGTCCCCCGTTGCCGAGGCCGGGGCGCGCGGTGTCGTAGACATCGGCGCGCTCCGCAGGTGACGGGTTCATCGCCGCGGCCGTCAGCACATCGACCTTCAGCCCCACCGCGACGTCGTCGTACTCGGCGCGCGATGTGCCACGAACGCGGAAGACGCGCGGCCGCTTCGTCGAGTCGAGCACGGCCTCGAGCGTCGGCACCGAGCCGTTGTGCAGGTACGGCGCCGAGGCCCAGACGCCCCGGAGCGAGGGCGCGAGGTAGCCACCCGTCGACTGGTGGGCCTGGCCGGCCCCGAACCAGCTCGCGTTGATGAGGCCGACCTCGTTGGGCCCGTACTTCGTGCTGCGCTCCGCGTCGGTGCCGAGGCCGCCCCGGGGCACGATGACCGACTCGGAGCGTTCACACCGGTCGTCGCGATGGCAGGCGGTGCAGCGCTCGCGAAAGAGCTCTCGCCCGCGCGCGACGGCGTCGGCGGCTGGCGCAGTGAACGGCCAGGCAGGTGGCGTCAGCGTCAGCAGGTACGCGCGGAGCGAGATGTAGTCGGGCTCCTGCTGCTCGAGGGACTGCTGGGTGGCGCCGAAGGCGAGCTGGGTGGCCATCATCGTGCGGTGGGCGGACTGCGGACCGCTCCCATCGACGTAGGTGCGCGTCTTCGTCGCGAGCGTCCACCAGGCGGGCGGGTCCTGGTAGCCAATCTCGGTGTTGATGGGCACGCCCGGGTTCGTCGTGCGGAGCGCCAGCTGCATCGTCATGCCGACGATGTCCGAGACGCCGCGCGCGCCCGTGCGGACGCGAGGCGGGTTGGGCGCCTGTTGTCCCACCAACTGCGCGAGCGTCTTCAGGTCGTCGACGAAGAGCTCGAGCTGCAGCCGCGTGCTGGGCGCGCCGACGACGACCTGCCCTGCGACTTCTCCGGCGTGACACACCAGGCAGTCCGCGCGCACCCAGCCGTTGTCGAGGCGGAAGCCCATCGGCAGCCCATCGTTGGGCGTCAGCGCGGGCACGAAGCCGTAGCGCGCCCGAATCGCCGCGGGCACGTCCGCCGGAGGCACCGTCGCCCACACCCGCCACAGGTTGTCGAAGGCGAGCTTCGGGACGAGCGGCCCACCAACGGAGCCCTCGAAAAGAAACCGCCGGCCTGCGTCAGCGCGGCCCGGGTCGACGGTCTCGAGCGCGAGGCACGAAGGGCTCGCGAGTCCAGCGTCGGGCGCTCCAGCGTCCCCGGCGCCTGCGTCACGCGGCTCGACGACGCCTCCGTCAGGGGGCGGCGGAGGTCCAGGGCACGCCCACAGGCCAGCACACAAGACAACGACCACGCCGACTCGGAGCCGCGAAGTGCCCATCGCGCGACGGCAGAGCACAGGAACGGCCAGTGGCCAAGTCCCTGGCCCGCGCGGTGGCTCCACGTCGACGGCGAGCGAACACGGACGCCACCCGAATCGCGCGGCCCAGCCAGCGGTCGTCGAAGGTGACGTAGCGGGGCGGCAAGACGTCGCAGAGACGGCTCCCGTGCCGGGCGCGTGTTCGTCGCGTTCATGCGGTTCTCGTCGTGGGGCTGCGGGCCGCGCTGGATCGTCCGCGCCACATCGGGCACAAAGCCGCCGCATGCGTCACCTCATTCCCGCCCGCCAGAGCCGCCCCGACAAGGACGTCATCTTCGCCCTCAACGCCGAGGCCACGCGCCGCAAACAGGCGGGGGAGCGCGTCGTCAACGCCACCATCGGCTCGCTCATGAAGGACGACGGCAGCCTCGCTATTCTCGACACGGTGGCGTCGTTGCTCCAGCAGGTGCCCCGCGAGGAGTGGGCCGCCTACGCGCCGATTCCCGGCACCCCCGCGTACAACCAGGCCGTCATCGACGACACCTTCGCGGGCCACGAGGCGCTCAAGAAGGCCGCCACGGCCGTCGCGACGCCTGGCGGCACCGGCGCCTTGCGCCACGCGCTGATGAACTACCTCGAGTCGGGCCAGAAGATGCTGACGCCCAGCTTCTACTGGGGCCCGTACCAGACGCTGTGCGACGAGCACGAGCGCGGGCTCGATACGTTCTCGATGTTCGGCGCCGACGGGCAGCTCGACGTGGCCGCGCTCGACGCGAAGCTCGGCGCGCACCTGAAGTCGCAGGGCCGCGTGCTGCTGTTCCTCAACGACCCGTGCAACAACCCGACGGGCTACTCGATGCGCGCCTCGGAGTGGCGGCAGGTCGTCGAGCGGCTCCTCGCGCACGGCCGCCAGGGCCCGGTGACGTTGCTCGTCGACATGGCCTACTTCCTCTATGGCACCGCCGCCGACCCGCGCGCCTTCATGAAGGAGCTGGAGCCGCTGCTGGGCACCGTGGGCCTGCTCTTCGCGTGGAGCGGCTCCAAGTCCTTCACGCACTATGGCCTGCGCATCGGCGCGCTGCTGGCCTGCGAGGCCGACGAGAAGGAGCGGGCTGCGACCCAGGCGGCGCTCGCGTACGCGTGCCGCGGCACGTGGTCGAACTGCACGCGCGGCGGGCTGTGGGCCGTCACGAAGCTGTTGACCGACTCGTCCCTCAAGGCGCGGTGTGACGCCGAGCGCGAGACGCTCAAGGGGCTGCTCACCGCCCGCGTCGATGCGTTCAACGCGCTCGCCCGCCCGAAGGGCCTCGACTACCCGCGGTACGAGGGTGGGTTCTTCGTCACCGTCTTCACGCCTGACGCCGAGGGACGGGCCGCGAAGATGAAGGAGCGCGGCGTCTACGTGGTGCCGCAGAAGGGCGCGGTGCGCGTGGCGCTGTGCAGTGTCGCCCAGGCCGACGTGCCGGCGCTCGTCGACGCCCTGGTGGCCTGAGTCCGGCCTTCGTCTCGTCGGGGACGGAGGACGCGCCTTCTCGGATGGCGGCGACGTGCAACCGTCCTCTGGGGTGCATGGTGTGCAGGCCGCCCTGCCGCTCGGACGTGCCCTTCCTTCCGCGGCGCGCCCGGGCTGGTCCTCGACTTGGACCCGCGTCACGGTGCTGGGTCGAGCGTCGGCCCGCTCGATGCAGGGGACCGACCTCCGCTCCACCGGAGACGCGGTGCGTGGCCCAGCCGAGCGAGCAGCCCGGCCGGATCCGCAGCTCACGCCCATGGCCCTCCTGGGGCCGGGCCTGGACGAACCGGGTCGTGCCGTACTGCGCCAGACGGCGCCGGCTACTTGAGCGCCTGCGTCGGGGCGTCCTTGTCGAGCGTCGCCTTCGCCAACTCGAGCAGCTTCGCGCGCACGGGCTTCACATCGAACGTGCCCGACGGCAACCATCGCCCGCCCGGCTTGCCCAGCATGAACAGCACCTGGCTGCACTTGAAGCTGATGACGGCTTCGACGGTGTCCACTCCGGCCTGCGACTGGAGCGACACGTCGGGGGTGAAGTTGCACTTCGCGACGTCCTGCTCGAACCGGTACGACTTGTCGTCGTAGAGCACGCCGCGCAGGAGGGTGAGCTGCTCGGCTGAGAGCTCCTTGCCGGCGACTTCGCGAACGAACTCGCTCCCGATGGCCTTCGCCGGGTCCGGCCGGATGCCCCCGGTGCCCGCCACCCGAAAAGTCTGCACCTTCGTCGCGCCAGCGAGCACCTCGAGCACCTTCTCGCTCAGGTTCTCCTGCACCTTCGGCATCGGGCTGGTCGGCGGAGGCGGCGGCGGTGGCGGAGGCGCCTTGCCCTTCTTCTTCGGAGCGGCGAGGGCGAGAGCGCTGGTGAAAAGAGCGAACAGGATGACGCGACGCATGACCGGCCCTGCCTAGCATCGAACGCCGCGCGCGCCGCGGGGAACGAGCGCGAGTCCATGAAGTCAGGAATGCGTCGCGTTCTGGGGGCGAGACACCCACGAGGTGGCCCGTCGCTTCGGCGTCCGGCGAGTCGCCGAAGGCGTTCACGGCCGCGAGAACCTCTCCACGGCCGAGACCGTCGCGCTCTGCCAGGCGTTGGAGGCGCTGCGGAATCGCGTTTCAGCTGCTCGCGCAGGTTCGTTCGAGTGAGGGCCAGGCTGGCGTGCTCGAGCCCGGCGGGCTCACGGTCTGCGGCTTCAGGACGACCTGGGGCGATGGCTCGTTTCCGGTGACGCTCGACCTCGACGCGTCGGGTCGGCCGCTCCGGCTGCGCATCGACTTCGCGGGGGGCGCCCCCCCGGCAGCGGCGAGCTGAGCAGGCCCGCGCCTGCGTGGGCGTCAGGGGCAGCTGGCCTGTGGCGCGACCAACACCGGCCCGGAAGGGGTGCCGACTCCGAGCAGGAAACACTCGACCTGTCGCTGCACGTCGGCCCGGTCGAAGACGACGAAGTGCCCGAGGTCGAATGGGGTGTCGACCTGCGTGGAGGCCACGGTGACGCCGTTCACGTTGCCCGCCACCGGAAACGCTGCACGCACCGGCCGGCCCGCGAGCTCGAGCGTGTCGACGGTGAGGGCGTTCAGGGGCGGGCCCGCGTGCGTCACGCCCAGCGACACCGCCACCGACGCCTGCGCCCACGGGTGGAAGTAGCCGTCGATGAGGCCCTGAGGCAGCAGCGCCGGCCGGGCCGTCTTCCCGGGCAGCGGCTCGAGCGCCACGTGGCGGGCCTTCGCGCTCGGGTCGGTGAAGTCCCACAGTGACTGAAAGCCGTGGAGCAGTGGGTGCGCGCGGTCGATGAGCGCCGAGCCCTCGAAGCCAAGCAGCTGCGACACGAGGTCCTGCAAGCGCACCGGGTACGTCGTCGAGGTGGCGATCTCGGTGATGAGGCCGCCCGCGCCCGAGAAGACCCAGGCCTGCACGCGCGGGTCCACCGTGGCCACGGGAATGCCGATGGTGCTGCCCATCGAGTGGCCCATGGCAGTGAGCTTCGTGAGGTCGAAGCGCATCGGGCCCCGCGGCGTGTCGACGGTGAGGCCCTGGGCGAGCAGCCGCGTGAGCACCTGCACCTCCATCGCCGAGACCTGCATGTTGTCGACGCTCGAGTCGATGTCGCCAAAGACGTCGTAGAGCATGCGGCCGGTGGTGTCGGGCGGCGTCTCGCGGTCGCCGTGGAGCGGGAAGTCGAAGCCCATCACCGCGATGCCCTTCGCCGCGAGCCAGTCAGCCGGGCCCGTGTTGGGCGGCGGGTCGCCCTGCTTGTCGCGCGTGGTGGTGGGCGCGAGCGGCCCGCGGTCCATGCCCTCGCGGTACTCTCCGCCGGAGCCGTGCAGGTACAGCATGAGCGGCCAGCCGGCGGCGGGCATCGGCCCGTTCGGAATCGAGAGTGACAGCCGCACCGACTGGGTGCCCTGCTGCACGGGCGTCTGGCCGTCGGCGCTCCAGACGATCTTCCCGCGCCCCGGCTTGTCACCCGACTGGATGTGCGGGACGCGGTGGCGGGCCGTGTAGAGGTCGAAGCGCGCGGCGCCCCCGAGGCGGGTGAAGGGCTGCTCGAGCGCCGGCGGCGGCAGCGTCTCGACCCAGGCCGACAGCTTCGTCAGCGAGGCGTGCGGGTCGATGGTGGTGAAGACGGTGGCGCCCACCACGCGGCGTCGCTCGAAGCGCGAGTCGTCGAGGAAGGCGCGCAGCGGCGCCAGGGCGTCCACCGCGCGTGGGTCAGCGCCCTCGAGGCGCTCGAGCGCGGCGTGAAAGGCCTCGGAGCGGCCGAGTGGCGCGCCATCGGCGTCGCGGACCGCGTCGGTGATGACGACGGCATACGTCGTCCGCGCTCGGCGCACGAAGCCCGCGACGGGGACGACCGCGAGCAGGTTGGCGGGCCGGAAAGGAGCGGCCTCGGCGGTGAAGGTGACCTCGAGCGGGAAGCGGCGGCCGTAGTCCGGCGAGCCCTTCGTCACGTCGACGAAGAAGACGGAGCCCTCAGGCGTCATCGCCGCGCGCGGGTCTGGCAGGGTGGCGACGTCGAGGGCGCCGGAGAGTGGAAAGAAGACGCCCGCGTTGACCCCCCAGCCGTCGACGCGCGCGTCGGCCGAGTTGAGCCACGCCGTGACGAGGCTCGAGCGAGGCCCCGGCCAGCGGTCGAGGTTGAACGTCCCGTCGCTCTGACGGCGCAGCTCCGAGGGCAGCGGCACGCTCCAGAAGTCGCGCGAGCCCGGCTCGAAGGTGACGCGCGTCGACCGCGCCATGAAGGTGGCGGGTGCTTGGCAACCCATCGCGCCCACCAGAAGCAGGAACACGAGTCGTCTCACCCACGAGGACTCACCATCGACGTCGAACGACCGAGGCATGGGTGCGCCCGTAGCGGGCGCCGCGTCGCACGGGAAGCCACGGCTGCACATTCCACCTGCTCGGTTTGGCACCTCGCTGACGGGCGGTGAGGGGTGGAAGGCGGCACGGCACTCTTCAGTGTCTCCTCGCGTGCTCACCTGTGCGTCTCGCACCGACCCTGAATTCGAACCCTTGGGAGGTGCGTCGCGCGGCCATCTGCTTGCATTTCCAACCACCATGTCTCGCTGGCTCGCGCTGGGTCTCATCTCGTTGGGCTGTGAGGGTGGCTTCCTCGGGGGAACCGTCGACGGGCCGTTGGCTCCGGGCGGTGTTTCGGTTCCGGTGCCGGGCGACACCCCGTCGAACCCAGATGCGCCGGCAGCGACTTGCCGCCCCTCGTCCGAGCTCGACCCGGGGCGCGTCACCCTGCGGCGGCTCAACCGCTTCGAGTACGACAACACCCTGCGCGATCTGCTCGACGACGCCACGCGCCCCGCGCAGGACTTTCCAGCCGACGACTTCGGGCACGGCTTCGACAACGTCGCCGACGTGCTCTCGACGGCCCCGGTGCTGGTCGAGAAGTACGAGCGGGCCGCGCGCGTGCTGGCCGACGCCGTTATCGAGCGCGAGGCCTCTCCGGGGCAGACGACGCGCGTGCAGGCGGAAGACTGCGCCAAGTCCCTGGGCGGCGCCGCGGGCGCCTTCTGGAACCTCTGGTCGAACGGCACCCTGTCGTCGACGGTCAACTTCGTCACCACCGGGCGGTACACCTTCCGCGTGCTCGCCGCGCAGACGCAGGCCGGCCCCGACGCCGCGAACATGGTGCTGAGCCTCGACGGTCGCACCATCGGCACCTTCTCGGTGACGGGCACCCAGGCCGCGCCAGGCACGTACACCGCCATGGCTGACGTGACCGCCGGCCCACACCGAGTGGAGATCGAGTTCACGAACGACTTCTACGCGCCGCCCGACGATCGCAACCTGCTCGTCGAATGGTTCGAGGTTCAGCGCCCGGGCACGGTCGTCGACCCGTCGGTCGCGAAGGTGATGGTGTGTGATCCGGTCACCGGCGGCGCGGCGTGCGTGCGCACCATCATCACCCGCTTCGGCCGCAAGGCCTGGCGCCGGCCCCTCACCACCGTCGAGGTCGACCGCTACGTCAACGTCGTCACCCTCGCGCAGGCCGAAGGCGAGCCCGTGAAGACCGGCCTCGCGATGGCCCTGGGCGCGCTCCTGCTGTCGCCGCACTTCCTGTTCCGCGTCGAGCTCGACCCCGACCCGACCTCGCTCACCCCGCACCCGCTCACCGACCACGAGCTCGCCGCGCGGCTCTCGTACTTCCTGTGGGCCAGCACGCCCGACGAGGCCCTGTCGCGCGCTGCCGACGATGGAACGCTCTCGCAGCCCGCGCAGCTCGACTCGCAGGTGCGGCGCATGCTCGCCGACGCGAAGGCGAAGACGCTGGTGACGAAGTTCGCCGGCCAGTGGCTGTGGACGAACCAGATTGAAGACGCGGCGCCCTCGGCCAGCGTGTACCAGAACGTCACCGGCGCCACGAAGACGGCCATGCGGCTCGAGACCGAGGCCGTCGTCGAGCACTTCTTCACCCGCGACGAGTCGGTGCTGGGCCTGCTCGGCACCGACTTCACCTTCCTCAACGACACGCTCGCCGACCACTATGGGCTGCCGCGGCCCGGCTCGGCCACGCTGCAGCGCGTGACGTTGCCCGCCTCGGCAGAGCGCGGGTCGATTCTCGGTCACGGCGGCTTGTTGACCGTCACCTCGTTCCCCACCCGCACCTCTCCGGTGAAGCGCGGCGCGTGGGTGCTGGGCAACCTCTTGTGCCAGGAGCCGCCCGCGCCTCCGCCCGGCGTCGAGGCGCTGCCCATCCCGCAAATGCCGAACGCCACCCTCCGAGAGCGGGTCGAGGCCCACCGGGCGAACCCCACCTGCGCCGGCTGCCATGCCCTGATGGACCCCATCGGCTACGGCATGGAGCGCTTCGACGGCGTCGGCCGCTCCCGCACCACGGACACGGGCGGCTTCCCGCTCGACGTGTCAGGCACGCTGCCAGATGGCCGTTCGTTCGCCGGGCCCGCCGAGCTGTCCGGCATCTTGAAAGCAGACCCGCGGGTGCCGCACTGCCTCGTCGAGAAGCTCTTCACCTACGGAGTCGGCCGCTTCCCTGGGCGCGACGAGAGCTGCCAGGTCGACGCCATCACCACCCGCTTCAAGGACGGCGGCCACCGCTTCAGCGCGCTCGTGCAGGCCATCGTCTCGAGCCCCTCGTTCACGCACCGCCGCGGAGAGACGCCATGACGTTCAAGCTGTCGCGACGCTTCTTCCTCCAGGGCGCTGGCGCGTCGCTCGCGTTGCCGTGGCTCGAGGCGATGCTGCCGGGCGGGAGCCGCGCGCAGGACATGACGTCGCCCAAGCGCTTCCTCGCCTTCTACGTGCCCTGCGGCATCCGCATGAACCGGTGGACGCCGGCGGCCACGGGCACCGGCTTCGCGCTCACCCCGATTCTCTCGCCGCTCGCCGCGCGCGGCCAGGAGCCCTCGCTCGTCTCGGACATCAACGTCATCACCGGCCTGTCGAACCGCCCGGCCCGGCCCGACGGCCCCGGCGACCACGCCTCGGGCACCGGCGCCTTCATCACCGCGCGTCACCCGTTCAAGACCGAGTCCACCAACATCCGCAACGGCATCTCGCTCGACCAGGTGCTGGCCAACGCCTGGCGCGGTCGCACCCGCTTCGCCTCGCTCGAGCTGGGCACCGATGGCGGCGGCTCGTCGGGCAATTGCGACTCGGGCTACTCGTGCGCGTACGCGCGCAACATCGCGTGGGCCAGCGACACCCAGCCGCTCGCGAAAGAGACGAACCCCCAGGTGCTCTTCGACCGCCTCTTCGGCGGCCTCGACCCGAACCAGAGCCAGCAGATGGTCGAGAAGCGAAAGCGCCTCAAGCAGTCGGTGCTCGACGTGGTGAAGGCCGACGCCGACTCGCTCAAGCCGCGCCTGGGCAAGACGGACCAGCGCAAGCTCGACGAGTACCTCTCCGGCGTGCGCGAGCTCGAGCGTCGGGTGCAGTCGGAGCAGCCCGCCGCGGTGTGCACGCCCGGCAACCGGCCCGCGACGGTGGGCGACCTGCGCGACCGCACGCGCGTGATGCTCGACCTCATCGCGTGGAGCTTCCGCTGTGACTTGACGCGCTCGTCGACGTTCATGCTGCAGAACGCCGGCAGCAACTACGTCTTCAGCTTCCTCGGCCTGTCCGACGGGCACCACTCGTACTCGCACCACGGCGGCAACGCGGCCAACAACGACGCGCTCGAGCGCATCGGCACCTGGGAAGTCGAGCAGTTCGCCTACCTCGCACGGCAGCTCAAGGCCATGCAGGAGCCGAACGGCTCGTCGGTGCTCAACAACTCGTTGCTCTTCTTCTCGAGCGAGATTGAAGACGGCGACTCGCACAGCCACGACAACATGCCGATTCTGGTGGCGGGCCGCGCGGGCGGGCGGGTTTCGGGCGGCCGGCACCTGCGCTTCTCGGGCGCGCCGTCGGTGGCCAACCTCTTCGTGTCCATCACCGATGCGCTGGGGGCTCCGGTGACGTCCTTCGGTGACTCGACGGGGCCGCTGGCTGGGTTCGTGACGAGCGCCTGAGGCCTACTCGCAGGCCTGCTGGCACTCGGCCAGCGTCGCGAAGGGCCGGACGCCATCCGAGCAGCCTCCCCAGGTGAACTTCGTGCACGTTTGCGTCTTCGCGTCGAAGGCGAAGCCGTCGAGGGCTGCGAGGCAGCGGCCGCCCGACGGCTCCAACGAACAACACCGGTCGGCGCACGACGCCAGCGAAAGCCCCACCGCCAGGACCGCAAGGACTCGTAACGCGCGCCCCTCAGGCGGGGCAGCGAGCCCACCCTGGACGCGGGGTTGCTGGCGAGAGCGCACCGGTGCAACCCTCAGAAGTCCGTCGGCAGGAGGAAGGCCGTGCCGTTCGACGTGCCCGAGCGGTAGCTCGTCGGCGCCCCCACCACGATGGCCGCTGGTTGTCCCAGCCCGGGAGCCGAGGCCGCCAGGTCCTGACCGAACGACGCGCGCTCGCGCTGGTCCGGAAAGATGGTGAGCGCCGGCTCGTTTCGCCCCGACACCACGCTCCCGCCGGCGAAGACGAAGACGGCGCCCGTGCCATCGCCGTTCAACGAGGCGCCCGGCGCGCTGACGATGAGGTCGCCCTTCGAGTCGCCCACCACGTTGACGCCGCCCCACAGCATTCGGCCGAACCCGGGCGCGCGCTCCGGGTACACCAGCGGCACCGGCTCGAGGCCATCGCCGAGGGCGCCCACCAGCACGCCCCCCGACATGGGCCGCCGCGCGTTGAGCTGCGCGACGTCGTAGAGCAGCACCGTCGGCTGCGCGACGCCCTGGAACGAGTACAGGTCGGCCGTCACCGCGATGAAGTCGCGCGTGTCGTTCGCGAGCAGCTGCCCCGCCCGCGCCAGCGCCACGCCGAGCCGAATCGTCGGCAGCCCCGCCTCGGCGTCACCCGAGATGCGCACCCACGAGGCCTCGGTGCGGCCGCCGCAGCGCGCTCCGCCGGGGTCGAACCCATAGAGAATGATGACGCCAAGCCGGTCGCCGTACCGCAGGCCGAGCTCCGCGCAGCCGTCACCGTTCAGGTCTCCCAGCGAGGCGGGCGCGCCCGTGCCCTGGGGGACGTTCGGCAGCGAGTAGCCCATGTCGCAGGCGATGGAGGGCCGGGCGAGGCTCGTGTCGTCAGGCGCCCGCCCGAAGGCCACCTCGAGCCCGTTCGTGCGCGCGAGCGCCAGGTCTTCGGTGCCGTCGCCGTTGAAGTCGAAGCCGCCCACCAGCCCGTTGCGTGACAGGGCCGAGCGCTGACACACCGCCGCTGCGCCCCCGTCGGGCACCGTGCACCCGGCGATGGCCACCGGCGCCCAGACACGGAAGCCCTCGGCGAAGGTGCCGTCGGCGCGCTGGAGGTGCACGAAGGCGCCGCCTGGCGTCTGGCTCCCGGCCTGGAAGCACTGCGGGCGGTTGCCGGCGTACTCGGTGTTTGGCACCCCGCCGTCGGCGAGGCGCGCAGGCACCGACAGGTTGGGCGCTGCGAACACCGCGTCCTTGCGCCCGTCGCCGTCGAAGTCCGTCATGGCGACGTCGAGCCCCAGCGTGCGGCCGCCGAAGGCCGTGACGCCTGCGTCGGTGACGTAGCGGGCGTTGGCGCCCTCTTGCACGATGCGCGGCGCGTCGGGCGTCGCCGACGAGAAGAGGTGCACCTGGCCCGCGCCCAGCTCGTTGCCCGAGACGTCGGGCGCCTGGCCGTTGAAGTTCGGCACCCCGACGATGGCGCGCAGCCCGCCCATCGCCGGAGCGACGTCGACGCCGAGGCCGAACTGCTGCGAGGCGGGCTTGTTGGGCACCTCGGCCGACGCTCGCGTCCAGGTGGAGAGGTCCATGCCGGCGCCGCTAAAGGCGTCGAGGCGTCCGGTGAAGTCTCCCAGCGTGGTGGTGGCGCGGCCCGCGTAGCCCAGCAGCTGCGTCTGCCCGCCGATGCTCCACATGCCGACGGCGATGCCCAGCACGTCGGTGCGGAAGAGGCCGGCGCGCACGAGCGGCGCCTTGTTGAGCTTCGCGCCCGCGGTGAGGGCTCCAAGCGGGTACACGAGCAACCGGCCGGTGTTGGGCGTCGTCACCATCATGCCGCTCATCATCGCGGTGGTGGCCGCGTACGGCGCGCCCAGCACCAGCTCTGGCTTCAGGTCGCCGTCGAGGTCTCCCACCGCGAAGCTGCGGCCGGCCTGAATGCCCGCCTGGTCGCCGTACAGCTCGGCGAAGGCCTGGGCGCGGCCGAGCTGCTGAGGCCGGTCGCCCGGAGCGCCCGTGGCGTTGAGCCCACGCAGGTCGAACAGCACGGCGCCGCCGGCGTTCGAGCCCGCCGGGTTGCCCCCCATCATCGACAGGTTCGGCGAGTCGGTCTGGTCGGCCGCCGCGATGAGGAAGGGCCCGATGCCGCCCGACGCCGCCACGTAGCCCAGGCGCCAGGTGCCCTCGCCCGAGTCCATCGGGTTGATGGGCAGCACGTAGGCGTCGGGCTTCGCCTCGAAGCGCGGTGTGCCCGCGCGGCCGAGGTGCACCTGCACGGCGATCTGATTGCGCGCGAGCGCCGTGCCACCCAGCAGCGAGTTGTTCACCGCGCCGAGGAAGGCGAGGTCGACGCGGCCGTCACCGTTGAGGTCCTTCGCCACCAGCGCGCGGCCGAAGCGCAGGCCGCCGAAGGGGCGCGTCGTGCCATCGGCTGCGAGGTCCTGCCCGCCCAGCCGCACGGCGCCGAGGTCGGGCACCGCCTGGTCGCGCTGGAGCAGGAAGAGGTCGATGACGCCGCGCTGGTTGATGTTTCCCGACGCGGCCAGGTCGGCGCCGGGCGAGCCGACGACGAGGTCCTGGTCGCCGTCGCCGTCGACGTCGGCGATGTCGAGCGAGGCGCCGAAGTTGCCGCGGCCCAGGCCGGTGAGGGGCGGGCGCAGTCGCTCCGGGCCGTTGCCTCCAATGCGGTAGAGCAGCACCGCGCCCGAGTCGGCGATGGTGACGTCGGCGCCGGGCTCGGAGATGGCGAGGTCGTCTTTGCCGTCGCCGTCGAGGTCGCCCACCGCCATCACCGAGCCGAGCTGGCCCGTGTCCGAGGTGCCGAAGATGGTCCACGTCGGCGTCGTCGGCAGGCCTGACGCGGCGCCCTTGAAGATGAAGACGGCTCCGCCCTGGGGCCGGCTCATGTCGCTCTCGGGAACGCCGAGCGCCACGTCCGTCAGCCCGTCGCCGTCGAAGTCACCGGTGACGATGTTCCCGACGTCGGAGCGCCGCCCTTGCGCCCGGTTGGGCCGCGTCAGCTCGGTGAGGATGCGGATGGAGCCCGTCGCGGTGTCGCCCGTGAAGACGTCGCGCGCCTGGAGCGTCGCCGTGCCACCGCCCGTCATCGGCGCCGTGTACGTCGAGCCCGCGAGCGTCCCGGGCCCGCCGCCCATCAACTGCCACACCACCACGCCGCTCCCCTCGGCCGTCTCGAGCGGAATGACGCCCCCGGTGGGCACCGCCATCTTCGAGGGCCGCACGCGGAAGCGGGCCTGCGCGGTGACGCGGTACTGCAGGAGCGCCTGGTCTCCCGACACCGGGTCCTGCGCGACGATGAGGTCGAGCCCCTCGGTGGCGCCAGCGACGTACTCACCCTGCGCGCTGATGGTGCCGCCCGAGGCGAGGGCGCCGCTCGAGGGCCGGAAGGTGACGGTGCCGCTGTTGCCCACCACCCGGATGGTGAAGCGCGTCGCGGGGCGAATGGTGGCGCGCTGCGGCTGCACGTCGAAGGCCGGCTTCACCTCGATGGACAGCGTGCCGGAGCGCTCGCAGTCGTCGGTGGCTCGCACCACGTCGATGCCCGGCGCCATGCCCGCGACGTAGCGCGAGCCCGACACGGAGCCGCCCGTGACGTTCGTCTCGAGCGAGTAGGTGAAGCGCCCCGAGCCGCCGGTGGCGGTGAGCGTCGCGGCGCCGAGGGTGCGCAGGTTCGGCGGCGCGGCCGTCACCACGATGGGGGCGAGGCCTTCGCAGCGGTCGATGGGCGGCGGCGGGTCTGGCGGCCTCGGCGTCTCGGGCTCACAGGCGGCCAGCACGAGCGCCACCAGCGCGACGCCGTTGAGGCTCGTCAGCGCCCGCGACGTCGGCGCCAGCGAGGGCCAACGGCTCGTCGGGTGACTCACAGCGGTCGGTCCACGAGTGCGCTTCACGGCAGGGTGCCTCCCGAGACCCAACGCTGAACGAGCTGAATCCCCGCGGCGTCGAGCGGGCCGTCGGCGGGCATGCGGCGGTCTCTCACCGCGGCCGCGGCGGAGGCGGCGTTGGCCTTCCATTGCTCGAAGGTGCCGAGGGCCGGCTGGGTGCCGGTGCTGTGGCACTTGTCGCAGCGCGCGGCCGAGAGCGGCTTGATGTCGCGCTCGTACGACACCATCACCGCCGCCGAGGCCTCGAGGTCGAAGTGCACGATGCGCTCGACCTCGACGCCGTCGCTCGTCTTCGCGGTGATGCGCAGCGTGTGCCACCCGTCGGAGAGCGCCGCGAAGGACACCACGCGCGGCCGCCCGGACGGCTCGACGCCCTGGAGCGCGTGGAAGATGATGTCCTGCTGAGGCGGCGCGCCGGGCTGGCCCTTCGTCACGTCGACGGTGCGGGGCTCACCTTCGTCGAAGCGCCACGACATCGACTCGAAGGTGGTGGTCTTCGGCACGGCCACCTGCACCAGCGACTCGGGCTCGTAGACGACCTGGTTCTGGAACAGCCCCTTCACCCGCAGCGTCGGCCCGGGAGACAGCGACACCGTCTGCGCGCCCACCCGCACCCAGGCGCTGCCGGCGGCGTCGACCGCGAGCAGCGTCGGCACCGCGTCGAGGCCCCGCGCGCCCGTCCACCCCCGGGCGTCGGCGTCGTAGCGGTACAGGCCGTCGCCCGACTGCAGCCAGAGGAACCGACCGGCGGACAGCACCTGCTTCGGCGCGCGGCCGAGCTCGTAGCGGCGCCAGCTCGTCAGCGTGCGCTGGTACAGCACCTTCGGGGTGATGACCCACACCTCGCCCTGCGAAGCGGCCGAGGGCGAGATGCCAGCGATGCCGTTGACGCCGCCCTCGAGGTCGGTCTGCGAGAGCCCGCTGTCACGAATCGAGAACGCGTTCACGCCCGTCTGCGCCGCCACCGAGACGACGTCGCCCTGGGCGAACCACACCCCCGGGCGCAGGTCGGTGGCCGGCGCCACGGCCAGCGAGGTGATGCCCGTGATGGAGGCGCCGTTGGCCTTGAGCTCCTTCAGCTCGCCACCCTCGACGCGGAAGAGGCCGTCGCGGTGGGCGATCCACGCGACGCCGTCGAGCCCGGTGGCGCTGGCGATGAAGCCGTCGGCCGGCAGGCGCGCTTGCCACGGCGGCGCGATGAGCCAGCCGGCGTCGGCGACGAAGAGGCCCCGGTCGGTCACCACCAGCGCGGTGAAGGGGCCGAGCGGCCATACGCTGGTGGCAGGCCCGGGCGGGAGCGGGTTCTGCGGGTGCGACTCGAGCGCGGCCCGCGTGCCATCGACGCGCAGCCGCACCACGCGGCCGGCGAGGTCGATGAAGAGCCCGCCGCCCCGCTCGTCGGCGAACGCAGGCGTGGCGGCGAGGTCGACCATCGAGGCGATGGTGGTGACGTCGACGGGCGCCGCGGTCAGCGTCTCGGTGATGACCCCGCCACACGCGGCGAGGTGGAAACAACCCACAGCCAGGACGAACGAGCGCCGCAACACGATGGAGAGGTCCTTTCGAAAGGGGCTCCCCTCGTCGGAGAGCCACGCGTCGGCCGCGCCACCAGTCTAGCGGACGACGGGGTGGGGTGAGGCGGGGAACGACGAGCGCTCCCACGAAACGGCCACGGGGCCCGGGGAGCCAATCGTTCCCTCGAGCCCCGCGCCGGTCATCTCGTCATGGCAGCCCGCTCAGGTGCCGGCCATGAGGCCCTTGAGCGGCTCGACGCGCATGATGCTGTAGTCGAGGCCCGCCGAGGCCATCACCGTCGCGATGACGTGGTCGGGGAGGTACTGGAAGCCCTTCGGGTTCGGCAGGCCCGTGTTGTGGTCGACGACGCCGGCCGACATGCCGACGTTGCCAGACGCGCCAAACACGAAGTTGTGCTTCACGCCGCGGCCGATGATGGCGGCCGAGTTGGTGATGTGGTGGTCGCGGCCGCCCGAGGCGTTGATGAGGGGCGTGCGGCTGAACTCCGAGAACACCACGATGGTGGTGTGGTCGAGGAAGGTGCCGCCGCCCGGGTGCGTGGACTCGCGCAGGTCTGAGATGAGGTCGCCCAGCGCGTTCCAGCCCGCGCGCTGGTTGTTGGCCTGGGTGAGCTGCGTGCCGAAGTGCGTGTCGAGGCCGCCAGCGATGTTGATGCTGACGCACTGGCTGACGCCCTTCTTGAGCGCCGTGGCCACCAGCGCCGCGCGCGCCGCCGACGAGTTGCGCGGGTCGTTGGGGTAGCCGTTGCTCCCCACGCGCAGGCGGTAGCGCTCGACGGTCTGCGACTTCTCCATCGCCACCGCCGGCGGGTCGCCCGTGGTGCTGTCGAAGCGGAAGTACCGGTCGAGGCTCGCTTCGAGCACCGTGCGCACCTGCTTGCGGGCGTCCTGGTACTGGCCCACCAGGCCGCGCGAGTCGTACAGCTGTGCCTCGCACGTCACCGGCTTGCCGCGCATGTCGATGAGCTGCTTCTCGATCTCACTGTCGAGCGCCGTCGGGCTCGGCGCGAGCGTCAGCAGCAGGTCGTTCGACGACGAGACCCGCAGCGCGTTGGCGTAGCCGTCGTAGCGGTCGTTGTACGTCTCGATGCCGAACGCGAGGTTGGGCACCGGCGGCTTGGCGGCCATTTTCGGGTAGAGCTGCCCGACGATCTCGGTGGCGGTGGTCGAGCCGCGCGCCGCGCTGCCGTTGGGCTCCTTGCCGGTGAGGAAGTACCGGAAGCCCACCTCGTGCGCGACGGTGTTCATGTTGATGCCGCGCACCAGCGCCATCTTGTCGAAGTGGTTCGCGAAGCGCCCGACCGCCGGGCCGAAGGCGATGTTCGAGCCGGCCGGCTGAATGGGCATCGTGGGGTACGTCGGGTCCTGCGACAGGAGCGAGTAGCCCGGCAGAATGCGCGTCTCGCTGATGCGCTCGGCGGTGAACTCGTTCGGGTCGCGCGGGTCGAGGTTCAGCAGCACGTCCCAGCCGCCGCCGAAGTAGGCGAAGACGAAGCAGTGGTCGGCGGGCGCGAGGGCCTGGGCCTGCTGGGCGAAGGCCTTGAACGAGATGCCACCGAACATCGCGGTGCCCGCGAAGCCCGAGGCGGCCTTCATGAAGGTACGGCGGCTGTGGGAGAGGTCTTTCTTCATGGCGTTTGTCGCTCCCGTCAGTAGGTGATGAAGCGCGGGTCGGTCATGAAGGCGACGCACATCGCGCCCCACGCCTGCGCCGGCTGGTTGACGGCCTTCGCGCGCGTCGCGATGGCCCGGAAGGTCTGCGTCCACGCGCCCACTTCGTCGTCGTTGAAGCGCTGGCCCCAGAAGCGCACCGCCAGGTACTGCAGGTTGTCCTGCACCTGCGCGTCCGTCATGGTGGTGAAGTCACGGTTCATCACCGTGACGTTGGGGAACAGCACCCGGGTTGCTGCCGTGGCGTTGTTCAGGTCGGCGTTCGCGGTGGCGAGGCACACCTCGCGCGCACCGTCCTCGAGGAACTTGGCGAACACGAGGTTGGCCTCGGTCGACTCGCTCACCGTGAGCGCGTAGTCGGCCTGGCCGAGCGACGCAGCGAGGTTGTTGATCTGCGACCACTGGCGGCCGGTGGTGGTGAGAATCGACTCGCGCAGCTGCGCCACGGTGATCCGGCGCGGCTTGCGGCCCACGTGCCCCTGGTTCGTCTCGGGGTCCGCGAGCTTCACCATCGGCGGGTGGTTGCCCATGTCGATGGTCTCGAGCGAGCCAGCCATTTCTGGCTTTTCGACGGGCTTCGACGAGCAGGCCGCGAGCACCAGCGCCACGGCGACGAGGGACGTCTTGAGCGTCTTCATTTCAGTCGACCCTCCGGTAGGCCTCGGTGGCGACCACGGCTCGCATGAGCGCCTTGAGGTTGTGGCCGTCGTTGGCGAACTGCGACGCCAGCTCGCCCAGGTAGAGCCCTTCTTCCTGCGTCGTCATCGGGCGGCCGAGCAGGTGGTTCCAGATGTTGCGCACGGCGCACTTCTCGAGGTCGCCGGTCTGCATGAAGCGCTGGACCAGCATCTTCGGGCCGCCGACGATGTTCGGCTCCTCTTCCGGCGTACGGTAGAGGTACGTGCGCAACAGGCCCAGCGAGTTGGCGCCGTCGCCGTCGAAGGCCTGCATCACGTAGTTGCCGCACTCGCCGTTGCAGTTCGTGTCGCCGTTGATGGCGCAGTCGCGGCAGCGCGCGTCGAGCTTCGGGAACTGCTCCGGGTTCAGGTACGTCGCGTTGCGCTCGCCGAAGCGGCCCCAGTGCGCGCCCATGGGCTCGACGGTGGCGTGGCAGTACGAGCAGCCGCAGCGCTTGGCGAGGTTGTTCTCGCGGTTGCAGCTGTCTTCGGGCGCGGGGGCGATGGCGCCGGCCTCGGGCGCGAAGTGTTTACAGAGGAACACCTCGTAGAAGTGGTTCACGCGCGCGCGCTGGGTGGGGAAGCGGTAGAGCCACGACGGCGTGGTGAGCACGCCCGAGGCGTACTCGTCGCGCGTGTACTCGACCCAGCTCGAGGTGTCGTTGAGCGGCACGTCGGGAATCGCGTCGCGCGCGGTGGGCGGCGTCACCAGCCAGGACTGCGGCGACTGGTTCTGCCGGTATAGCTGCGAGAGCGTGCCGTTCACGAAGCTGCGCCGGGTGGTGAGGATGTTGAAGTAGTCCTCTCCGCGGCGGAGCACCGAGTCGGCGATGAGCGTCGGCTCGTCGTTGAAGGCGTTGATGCGGGCGGTGTGGAGCGCGGTGTTCGCCGACTCGCAGCGGTTCGACTTGACGCCGCAGCCGCACGAGCGGTCGCCCGTGAAGCGGCCGGTGTTGCAGGACTCCATCGTCCACGGGTTGGTGTCACGCACCTGCGCCTCGATGGCGCACATGGGCTGCTGCGGCGTGTTCGCCGGCATCCAGTACGGCGCGTCGGTCATCACGACGCCTTCGCGCTGGATGCAGCCCTGCGGCACCTGGTAGCGGCCGCGCACGCCGCCGTTGAGGTTCAGGTCGAGCGTGCAGCGGTTGAGGCGGGTGAGCTGGCCGGCCTGGGGCGCGGGGTTCACGAAGGCCACGACGAACTCGTTGTTGGCGTCCATCACCTCGCCGGTGAGCGGAGCCGTCTGCGGCGCCAGGTCGTTCGGCCGGCAGTAGTGCGGCGTCAGCGCGGCGCCGACGCGGCGCATGTCGCAGAAGAGGAGGTGCTTGCGCGGCATCACCCGGCCCGCCGTGTCCATCTGGTCGACGGCGGCGTTGCAGTCGGCCACGCCAGCGGCGAAGGGCTCACACCGGTACTGGTCGGTGTTGTAGTCGACGCTCACGGGCAGCGGCACGCCGTACGAGTCACGGCAGCGCTTGTTCGCCGGCTCGAGGTGCGGGTCCTGCCGCGACGAGGCGCAGTCGTCCTGCATGATGAAGGCGTCGCACCGGGCGCCGTTCTGGCCACGCAAGCCGGCCGACGGGTTGCCGCTGATGCCCAGCGGGCGGAACCCCACCGGCACGTCGCCCAGGCGCATGTCGCCGTTGACGAAGATGCTCTGGGTGATGTTCGAGCGGAGCAGCGCACGGTGGTACGTGCGCATGCGGCCGTAGAAGCCCTCTTGCTCCATCAGCGCGGTGAGGTCGTCATCGAGAATGGCTCCCTTGGCCTGGTAGAAGCGGTACTCGGCCATCGTCGGAGGACGGCCCAGCAGGTCGAGGTACACCTGGCGCACGTGGCGCTCGAGCGGCACCTTCGAGGCGTTCGCAGCCTCGCAGACCGGGCCGTCGGCGAGCACGGGCAAGGCGAGCAGCGCGACACAGCTGCTCACGAGTCGGGTCAACATGCGCATCGGGCACCTCGCTGGAAGCGTGGGAGCGGACCTGCAGGGATTGACGAGTGTGGATTGATCAACGTCAACGATCAATGTGTGAGTACGACGCAAATGTAGGAGTCCTGCGGGGTTCCAGCGCAGGGCTTGAGCAAGGTCACGGCCAAGCGGGCGCCGCGAATCGGCCCCGGGTCAACGACGACGGCGTGAGGATCTTCAGCCACTTGAGACCCCTCGTCCAGCCGAAGTGGAGTGTCGAGGCGCAGCCAGTGTCCTCTCGTAGAGGACATGATGGGTGGGGTACGTGGGGCGTGATGGGATGAGGTGGCGAAGAAAACCGGCCTGATGCACACAGCCGCGCATGCAGACCGTCGACGTGGCACCTCGCAGTGACAGGCCCTTTTTCATCTTCAATGCCGTCGTGTCGGTGGCGGCGCTCTCGCTGCTGGCGTGGCTGCTGCTCATTCACGGAGGCTTGCAGAACCCGACCGTGAACCTGCGCTTCATGCCGGCCGTGAACGCGTGCCTCAACGCGACCGCGGCGAGCCTGCTGGTGGCCGGCCTCGTAGCGATTCGGAAGAAGCGGGCCGACGTGCACAAGTACCTGATGGTGTCGGCGTTCGCGGCGTCAGCGCTCTTCCTCGTCGGGTACCTCGCGTACCACGCCGTGCACGGCGACACGAAGTTCGGCGGAACGGGCGCGGTGAAGGTGGTGTACCTCGTCATCCTCGCGAGCCACGTGCTGCTCTCGATGGGCATCGTGCCGATGGCGCTCGCCGCGTTCTACTTCGCCTGGCGGAAGGACTTCACGAAGCACACGAAGGTGACGAAGGTGCTGCACCCGGTCTGGCTGTACGTGTCGGTGACCGGCGTCGTCGTGTACCTGCTGCTGCGCCCGTACTACCCGGCGGGGTGAAGGGAGTTTCGACAGGGACGGGACGTTGAAGCGGCATGGACCACCTGCTTGCCGCTGAACCGATGCTCTCCGAAGCGGGTTGAACGTCGACGCGCGGTCGATGCGTCTCGCGAACCGGGGTGTTCTGCGTGCACCGGTGTGACGCTCGAGGTCATCGTCGGAGCGATGGGCAGCGAGGTCGACGCGGTCAGCTCGACGTTTCCTGCGCTGGAACCCGTGCCTGCGTTGGGCTCGCGGCCCGAGACCGCGCGCCAAAGAGCGGAGCGGCTCGACGCGGGTGCTTGACGGCTCCAGAGAGGTCCACTGAGAGGGGCTTCGTGCCCTCTGCTTCTCGCTGGTCCTTCGACGCCGACACCGTTCGCCTGCCGGGCTTCGTCAACGCCCACAGCCATGCGTTCCAGCGCGTGCTGCGTGGGCGCACGGAGCTCCGCGCCGCGGGCCACGAGGCCGACGACTTCTGGTCGTGGCGTGAGCGCATGTACCAGGCGGCCACGGCGCTCGACCCGGAGCAGCTGTACGTGGTGTCGCGGCAGGCCTTCATCGAGATGGCGCTGGCCGGTGTCACCACCGTCGGCGAGTTCCACTACCTGCAGCACCAGCCCGATGGCACGCCCTACGACGACGAGAGCGTGCTGGCGAAGGCTGTCATTCAAGCGGCGCGCGACGTCGGCCTGCGCATCGTGCTGCTCCGCGTGGCCTACGCGCGAGCGGGGTTCGGCGTCGACCCCAACCCCAGGCAGCGTCGCTTCATCGACCCCTCGGTCGAGTCGTTCCTCTCCCGCGTCGAGGCGCTCCGGGCCGTGGTGACGAAGGACCCGCTGGTGACGGTCGGCGTGGCGCCGCACTCGGTGCGGGCCGTGCCCAGGCCCTGGCTCGAGGCCATCGCCGCGTCGGTGACGACCGGGCCCGTGCACGCGCACGTCGCCGAGCAGCCGGCCGAGCTCCGCGCCTGCGTCGCCGAACACGGACGGCGCCCGGTCGAGCTGCTCGCCGACGTCGGGCTGCTCGGGCCACGCTTCACCGGCGTGCACGCGATTCACCTGGAGCCGAACGAGGTGCAGCTGCTGGGCGCAGCGCGCGCGACCGTCTGCGCGTGCCCCTCGACGGAGCGCAACCTCGGCGACGGCATCGTACGCGCCGATGAGCTGCTGCGGGCCGGCGTGGGGGTCTCGTTGGGCTCCGACAGCCAGGCCCACATCGACCTCCTCGATGAGGCGCGCCAGCTCGAGGGCCACCTGCGGCTCCTGCGGCTGTCCCGGGCGGTGCTCTTCCCCAGCGAGGTGACGGGGCCGCGCGAGAGCGCGCTCGGCGAGGTGCTGCTCGACGCCCTGACGACCCACGGCGCCCGCTCGCTCGGCGTGGACACGAGCGGTGACGCGGTCACCCTCGATCGCCACCACCCCTCGCTGGTGGGCGTTCCTGATGACGCGTTGCTGTCGGGTGCGCTCCTGGGCGCCTCGACCGCCGCCATCAAGGACGTCGTGGTGGCCGGGCGGGCCATCGTCTCGGGTGGCCACCACCCCCTCCAGCACCAGAGCGCGCGCGCGTTCTCGGCGCTGGTACGCCAGCTGGGCTGAGACAGTGTCTCCGTCATGACGGACGAGCCCTTTCGCGGGGTTGCTGCGCGCGAGGAGCTCTTTGGCTTCTGTTCAAACAGACGACCGGCCGCTCGAGTTGACAGCCGGCGCGGGGCTCGGTATCTGTTGCGGCGGATGAGCGTCCACCAAAACGACCGGGCCTTGCTTCTCCGACTGGAGACGGCCTCCGTCGTGGCGGAGACGTCGCAGGTCTGACCCGCAGTGCCACCCGAAAGAGAGAGCCGACGATGAGCCAGCAGCCTTCCTACAAGCCCGAGACGCTCGCCCTGCACGCTGGCTACGCGCCCGACCCGGTCACCGGTTCGCGGGCGGTGCCCATCTACCAGACGACGTCGTACAGCTTCAAAAACGCCGACCACGCCGCGAACCTCTTCGCGTTGAAGGAGTTCGGCAACATCTACACCCGCATCATGAACCCCACGACCGACGTCTTCGAGAAGCGCATCGCGGCGCTCGAGGGCGGCGTGGCGGCGCTGGCGGCGTCGTCGGGTCAGGCGGCCGAGACGCTCGCGCTGCTGACGATTCTCAAGGCCGGTGACGAACTGGTCGCCTCGTCGAGCCTGTACGGCGGCACCTACAACCTCTTCAAGGTGACCTTCGCGCGCCTCGGCATCAAGACGCGCTTCGTCGACATTCACGACCTCGAGGCGGTGCGCGCAGCCGTGACGCCGAAGACGAAGGCGCTCTTCCTCGAGACGCTCGGCAACCCGCGCCTCGACATCCCCGACCTCGAGAAGATCGCCGCCATCACGAAGGATAAGCGCATTCCCCTCATCGTCGACAACACCGCCGCGACGCCGGTGCTCTTCAACCCGCTCAAGCACGGCGCGAACATCGTCATTCAGTCGGCCACCAAGTTCATCGGCGGCCACGGCCAGGCCATCGGCGGCGTCATCATCGACGGCGGCACCTTCGACTGGGCCAACGGCAACTTCCCCGAGTTCACCGAGCCCAACCCCGGGTACCACGGCCTGAAGCTGGCTGAGGCTTTCGGCAACATCGCCTTCATCATCAAGGCGCGCGTCGAGCTGTTGCGCGACGTCGGCGCGGCGCTCGCTCCGCTCAACGCCCACGCGTTCATCAACGGCCTCGAGACGATTCACCTGCGCGTGCGCCGTCACAGCGAGAACGCGCTCACGGTGGCGAAGTGGCTGCAGAACGACAAGCGGGTGGGCTGGGTGCGCTACCCGGGCCTCGAGGGTGACCCGTCTTACAACGCGGCGAAGAAGTACTTCTCGGGCGCGGGCTTCGGCGCCCTCGTCACCTTCGGCCCGAAGGGCGGCTTCACCGCAGGCAAGGCCGTCATCGACAAGGTGAAGCTGTGGTCGCTGCTCGCGAACATCGGCGACTCGCGCTCGCTCATCATCCACCCGGCGTCGACGACGCACTCGCAGCTCACCCCCGAGGAGCAGGTCACCACCGGCGTCACCCCCGACCTCGTGCGCCTCTCGGTCGGCCTCGAGCACCCCGACGACATCATCGCCGACCTCGACCAGGCGCTGTCCTGAACGACTTCCAATCACCCGGCGTGCGTGCCTCCGCGAGAGTGGTCTCCCGGTCGCGGAGAAGGACCCGCACGCGCGGGTGAGGTTTTTCCAGCGGCACCGGCGGCACGGTGCCAGCGCAGCTCCCCAGTGACCACCCATGACGTCGCCTCGGCTGTTCGACCTCGACCTCCCCGACCTCGTGCTCGAGGGTGGTGGTGTCGTGACGTCGCACCGGGCGCGCGGCTGGTGGTGGGGGCCCGAGGCGGACCTGCCGGCCCTCACCGACCGGGTCGCGTTTCTGCCGAGAGAGGCGCTCACGGAGCCCGCCCGGGTCGTCCGCCACGGCCCCGTCGAGACGGCGCGCCCCGCGGCCGCAGCCTCGAGCCCCGAGGTCGGAGCCGAAGCGGCGGGGCGTCATGACCGCCGAAGCGACCGCGCGCCGCTCCTCTCAGCGGCCAGGCCCGAGCTCGACGCGGCCGTGCCGACCGTACTCCTCGTGCACGCCCTGACAGGTGACGCGCGCGCGGGAGGTGAGGGCGGTTGGTGGTCGCCCCTCGTCGGCGTGGGCAAGCCGCTCGACCCCACGAAGGTGCGCCTGCTGTGCTTCAACAACCTCGGCTCGAACTACGGCTCGTCGGGCCCGCTCGACGCAGGGTGGCCGGCCGGCGCGAGCCCCACCACCGTCGACCAGGCCCGCGCGCTCTGGAGCGCCCTCGACGCCCTCGGGGTGACGCGCCTGCACCTCGCGGCCGGCGGCTCGCTCGGCGGCATGATTCTGCTTTCCATGGCGGCGCTCCGGCCCGGAGCCATCGAGCGGCTGTTTCCGCTCGGAGCCACGGCCTTCGCGACGGCCTGGCTCACCGGCTTCAACCACGTGCAGCGGCAGGCCATCGCGCTCGACCCGGTGCGCGGGCTCGAGGTGGCGCGGCAGCTCGCGATGCTCACCTACCGGGCCGAGCCCGGCCTCGAGTCGAACCAGTCGCGCACGCTTCCGCTGGCGCCCGGCGCGACGGGGCGCTTCCGCATCGAGGGCTACCTGGAGCACCAGGGCATGAAGCTCTCGGCGCGCTTCGACGCGAGGGCCTATGTCGCGCTCCTCGACGCGATGGACTCGCATGACGTGCTGCATCGCGAGCCGCGCCTGTCCCGGCTCGAGGGTACGAAGGCCCTCGTCGTCGACATCGACACCGACGCGCTCTACACGCCGGCGCAGGTCGAGGTGCTCCGCCGGGCGCTGCGCGACGCGGGTGCCCGGGTCGACGCGGCGACGCTGCGCAGCCTCCACGGGCACGACGCCTTCCTCATCGAGTGGGACCAGCTCGCGCCGTTGGTGACGCGCGCCCTGGCCCTCTGACGATTTTTCCTCCACGCAAGGGCGCTCCATGGGTTCCTGGCAGGTCTACAAGTTCGGTGGTTCCTCGCTTGGCACGCCCGGGCGGCTCCCGCAGGTGCTCGACCTCATCGCGAAGGGCCTCGCCGAGCCGGGCCGCCTGGCGCTCGTCATCTCGGCGCTCGGCGACAGCACCGACTGGCTCATCAGCGCAGCCCGTCGCGCGGCCTCGGGAGACGCCGCCGGCGCCGACGCCGACCTCACCCGCGTGCACTCGCTGGCGGTGTCGACGGCGCGCCAGGCGCTCTCGGGCAGCCCGCTCGCCGCCTTCGAAGACGACGCGGCGCGGGTGCTGACGCCGGTGCGGCGGCTCGTCGAGGGCATTGGCCTGGTGAGAGAGGTGACGCCGCGCTCGCTCGACGAGGTGCTGTCGGTCGGCGAGCGCCTCAGCGTGGCGCTGGTGAGCCGGGCGCTCTCGGCTCGCGGCCTCGAGGCCACCCCCGTCGACGCGCGAGACGTCGTCGTCACCGATGACACCTCGCAGAACGCGGTGGTGGACGTCGCCGAGACGCGCACGCGCATCGAGGCGGCCTCGAAGGCCTGGCGCGGCGTGCCGGTGGTGACGGGCTTCCTCGGGCGCTCGAAGACGGGGCACACCACCACGCTCGGCCGAAACGGCTCCGACTACACGGCGTCGCTGCTCGCGCAGGCGCTGGGGGCCCGGCACGTCACCGTGTGGACCGACGTGCCCGGCGTCTTCACCGCCGACCCCGCGCTGGTGAACGAGGCCTACCCGGTGACGAAGCTCACCTGGTACGAGGCGCTCGAGCTGGCGCACTTCGGCACGCGCATGTTCCACGCGCGCACGGTGATTCCGCTCATCGAGTCTGGCGCGACGCTTACCATTCGCAGCACCACCGAGCCCGATCGGCCCGGCACCACCATCGACGAGCGCGGCCACACCGACGATGGGCAGCCCACGTGCGTCACCAGCCTCGAACAGCTCGCGCTGCTGCACGTCGAGTCGAGGCGGTCGGCGCTCCCCGGCGGCTTCATCGCGCGCGCGCTCGTGGCCTTCGACGCCGCTGCCATCAAGGTGTGGATGACGAACCAGACGGGGCTGGGCGTGTCGGCGTCGTTCGTCGTACCCGGGGTCGACGCTGAGCGGGCGCGCTCGGCCCTCGCGGCGCTCGACCCGTCGGAGGTGGTGGTGGGCGCGGTGCGCACGCCCGTCACGCTCGTCACCCTCGTGGCCGAGCGCATGGGCCAGCAGGCCAACGTCGCGGGCCGCTTCTTCCACGCGCTCGGCACCGTCGGCATCAAGGTGCGAGCCATCGCCCAGGGCGCCAGTGAGCGCTCCATCTCGTGCGTCGTCGACGCGCAGGACACGGCCGCCGCGGTGCGCACGGTGCACGCGGCCTTCAACTTCGCCGAGACCGAGCTGCACGTGCTCCTCCTCGGGCACGGCACCGTCGGTGGCAGGCTGCTCGAGCAGATGGCGGCGCAGGCCGAGGCGCTCCGGAGGGAGCACGGGGTGCGGCTCAAGCTGGTGGGGCTCATCGACAGCCATCGCTCGGTGTTCGACGCAGCGGGGCTCGAGCCGGCCACCGCCGTGCGAAGGCTCGACGCGAAGGGCCCGCGCACCGAGGAGCTGCTGAACGCGCTGTCTCGCTTGTCGTTGCCGGTGCTGGTCGACTGCACCGCGGCCGATGGACAGCAGCAGCTCTACGCGAAGGCCTTCGCGCTAGGCGCGCACGTCGTGGCCGCGAACAAGAAGCCCCTCGCGTTGCCGTGGGCGCAGCGGCAGGCGCTCCTGGGCGAGGCGCGTCGCTTCAGCCGCAGCTACCTCTACGAGACGACCTGCGGCGCGTCGCTGCCCGTCATCGAGACGCTCAAGAACCTCGTCCGCACCGGTGACGTCGTGCACCGCATCGACGGCTCGTTGTCGGGCACGCTCGCGTACCTCGCGGACGCGGTGATGCAGGGCGTGCCGTTGTCGCAGGCCGTGGCGCGCGCGAGAGAGAAGGGCCTCACCGAGCCGCACCCGCGGGACGATCTCTCGGGGCTCGACGTGGCCCGCAAGGCCGTCATCCTCGCGCGTGAGCTGGGCGTGCCGCTCGAGCTGGCCGACGTCGCGGTGGAGCCCTTCATTCCGGCCGAGTGGCTGCAGGAGAACGACGCCGACGCCTTCGTGCGAAAGCTCGAGGGGCTCGATCGCTCGTTCGCCGAGCGCATCGAGCGCTACCAGCGCGACGGCCTCACGCTGCGCTACCTGGCCCAGGTCGAGCGCACCGACACCGGCGTGCGCGTGAAGGTCGGCCCGGTGGCGGTCGACGCGAAGCACCCGGCGACGAGCCTGCGCGGTGAAGAGGCGATGGTGGCCTTCACCACGCAGCGCTACCGCGAGTACCCGCTCATCGTTCGTGGCGCCGGTGCCGGCGGAGACGTGACTGCAGCGGGGGTGCTCGCCGACATCTTGCGCCTCGCGCAGAACGTCCGCGGGCGAGGTTGACGGCCGTCACGATGTCGGTGTGATGACCGAACGAATGAGCGCGAGCACGGTCTGCTCGCGCGGCGTGTGCGGTTCGTCGCCGAAGAGGAGCGGCCGGACGATGGGCTCGTAGAATCGCCACTCGGCGTCTGGCTCGACGCCCGGTCCGCGGAACTCGTTCAGCCGCCCCGTCAGGTCCGACACGGGCGTGCGGTGCGGCTCCTCGAAATAGCGGTGCCCCAGCGCGTCCCACGTCATGACGAGCGCCTGCCACCGCGCTGATGGTTCCCGTCGCAGCCTGGCCGCGCAGGCCTTCACCGCCGTCCACTGGTCGCGCACCATCCACCCGCTGGTGAGCTCGGCCTCGGTGCGGCGCTCGCCCTTCCCCGCGCGCGCGATGAGGTGGGACTCGGGCAGGCTCAGCATCGCCCACTCGCCCGCGATGTCGTGGAGGTTGTCGATGGCGAGCGGGAAGACCTCACACCAGAAGACCTCGTCGAGCTGAGCATCAGAGAGCTGCGAGGTCGCGCAGGCCCGTGCGACGAGCGGGACCGCCCACCGCGTCTCGGTGTCGAGGAAGAGGTCGCTCATCAGGTTCCAGAGCGGGCGGCGGACCTCGAGGTCGGGCTCGGTCATCACGCCCGGAGCGTGCCAGCGTCTGAGCGCCGAGGCGAGGCGCTCTCTCCCGACGCCCTCGCAGCTGGCCGACGGGGCCCGAAGGCGCCGGGACCTTCACGAGGTACGTGGCTCCGACTGCTCGCCTTCAGTTGCAGACCGCGGGCGGAATCGGCGCCAGCCCCCACGTGCGCGCGCACGCCGGAGAACACAGGCGGCCATAGTCGGGCGTCATGGGACACGACGTCACCTTCGACAGGCCCGGGCTCGCGGCGGCGCCGTTGACGACGAACGAGGCGCGTTGCGCGAAGGCACAGTCGCAGCCGACGACGTGCTCGGCGCTCGCCGCGCTGCCGCCCTCGCGGAGGAAGCGGGCCGTGAAGTTCACCATGTAGGCGTCGGCGTCGAAGGTGCGGAACGGCTGCGGGTTGTAGATGCCGTGCTGGCCGGCCGGGCGCAGGAGCGGAATACGAACGGCGTCGACGGTGCCGTCACCCCGCGCCCGCGTCACCCGGAGTGCCCTCCCGTCTCCGGGCCTGGGCACGGGGAAGCGGGTGGGGTTCCTCGTCTGGTCCGCCGGGCAGCGGTGCTCGCCGTTGTCGGCCGACCAGTCGTCTTCGGGCCTGCACGAGAAGGTCGCCGTCCCGTCCGACACGTCGTCGGGGTCGAAGAGCACGTGCGGGTTGTACGTGAAGCCAGCCCAACGCTGCAGGTGCCAGTCACCCTCGACGACCCACGACGTGCGGAGGAAGTCTTCGATGGACTGGCCGTAGCGCGCGTCGGGCGTGAAGAGCTCGCGCCAGCCCACCTCAGGCCCGAAGCGCTCCGCGGCGCGGCGATACGAGCCGAGCAAGCCTGACGCCCGCGCCAGCGAGACGCCCGCCGCCGTCGGCACCTGCACGTCGCCCACCGTCGCCATCAGCAGCACGTGGGTGCGGCCCGGGCGCCAGTTGGCGTCGTACGGCGCCTCGAGGGGTTGGTCGAGCAGTCGGGGGGCCCACGAGATGGGGTCCGCGGGGCCCACGCCCGTCGAGGCGATGCCGTAGAAGCGGCGGAAGTCGGGCGTGTTGCGGGCGTAGCCGAGGCCCTCCTGCATCGCGACCAGCGGGGCGCCCCTCGGGTACGTCGTGCCCTGGAAGGTGACGTTCCACTGCCAGGTCGACACCGTCGCCTTCGGCTCGTTCGCGCCGGGAGCAAACACACGAACCTCGACGCGGTCTCCGAGCTTCGTCGTTTCCTCGAATGCGACGGGCGCCTTGTCTCCGTCCTTGAGCCCCAGCAGCCCGCGCCGCGCGATGGGGGAGAGCGCGTCGGCCGCGATGGCAAGCCGCACCCAGCCGCGCTCGTTGACCACGCCTGAGCGCGCCAGGCCCTTGTCGAGGTTCAATACCTCGACGCGATCGCCGGGTCGAACGCCAGGCACCTTCGCGAAGGCCCGCACCGCGAAGCGCGCGGTGTCATGGGCGTACCAGCCCAGCAGCAGCTCTCCGGCCGCCAGGGGCGCGCGCGCCTCGTCCTGTTTCGTCGAGGGAAGACAGCCCGCGCCCTGGCCCGTGGTGAGCGGGTTGTCGCGGCCGTCGGTCGGCAGGCAGCCCACCACGAGCGGGCCCATCACCGGCAGCATCACGGCCTCGGCGAGGCCGCCCTGGCCCAGGCGCACCGAGATGTCGGTGAGGCCGGCGCCCACCGCGTTGGGAGAGACGGCGTCGAGGGTGGGCTCGGCGGCGGCGGTGACGGCGGTGATCTGCCCGCCGAGCGAGATGCCCCAGGCGCCCAGCTTCGCCGTCGGTCCACCGAGGTCGACCGTGCCGTCACCATCGAGATCGCCGAGCACCCGACCGTCGGCGTCCTTCGAGGTGCCATCCATCGCGCGCAGGATGCGGGTGAACTGCACCTCCTCGAGCACCGATTGGCGCACCATGTCGCGCGTGTGGAACATGTTGGCCGTCCACTGGTCGGCGCCGCTCTCGGGGCAGCCGTCGTTGTTCAGGTCGCGGTCGCGGCCGTCGAAGATCATCGCGAGGAGCTCAGGCGTGCCGTACTTCGCGAGCTGGGGTTTGGCGGCCGCGAGCTCGAGACCACCGGGGCACTCGGCGTCGAACACCGTCGTGCGGCCATGGCCGTAGCTGTCGAGCGCACACCCGGCGACGCCCATCTGCGCGTGCCGCCCCGCATGGAGGATGAACTCGGCCTTCGAGCCACCATACCCGTGCGCGTAGAAGGCCACCGGGTACGGCTTGCACCACGCGGCGCCCTCGGGGTTGCCGGGCGTGCACGTCACCTCGGGTGGCTTCGCGTCGGCGCGGGGCAGGACACACCAGAACGAGACGCGCGTACGCCCGTACACGGCCTCGCCCCGCTCGGCGTCGAGCTGCCACGACTCGTCTTCGGTCGCCGGATAGCGGCGCGTCGCGTGGCCGTCGCGATCGACGAGCAGGTCGGGGGCGTCGAACCACCCGGCGGTCACGGCGCCGATGCTGGCGTAGTCGGCGTACCCACCGCACACCTGCTGGTCTCCGTCGGCGATGCCGCCCAGCTCGGCCCACACCGCCGCCGCGCAGCCTCCCTCGATGACGCGCGAGCTGCCCCCATTCGCCGCGCCCAATGGGGCGTCGCCCTGTCGTCGCCGCCACTCGTCGCGCGTGAGCAGGTCGAAGGTCGACACCGGGAACTCGGCACCGAGCCGGGCAAAGGGGCCGTGGCCGTGCAGGCCCGCGCGCAGCGCCTCGAGGTCCTTCGTGAGGGTGCCGACGGTGAACGTCCACGCGAAGACGACGTCGGAGGGCGTCAGCTCGTAGCGGGGCAGCAGCGGAAGGACGGGCGCGAGCGCGGTGAGCTGCTCTCTCGGGGCGGCGAGCGCGAAGGGCGACTCCACCGGGAGCGCGTCGTCTCCCACCAGGCGGTTGGTGAAGACGACGGCGTAGGTGCAGCGCTCCTCGAGCGGCCACACGGGGCGCGCGATGAGCGTGTTCGTCTCACGCTCGTACCAGCCCATGAGGTGGTCGGCGATGCAGCGGTCGTGCGCCGGTGTGCCGAAGGAGAGCGCGTCGCAGGCGGTCGGGTCGACGAAGTTCGCGACGTCGAGCACCCCGTCACCGTCGCGGTCCTCCTCGGGGTCGAGCGCGCCGTCGCCGTCGAGGTCCTCGTTCCACTGGTTGAACATCACCGACGACGACTCCCCCTCGGGGTCGTAGCGGAACAGCCGGTTGTCGGACTCGTCGAGCCGGTAGCCCTTCGGCGCGCGGGCGTCGGGCACCCGCTGCGAGTGGCTCATGAGCGTCACCGGGAAGCGGCCGCGGCCGAAGTCGAGGGCCACCTCTTCGCCGAAGCGGCTGCAGCGTGGGTCGACGTTGAAGAGGAACACGGCGTCGTCGCGGAAGTCGAGGTTCTGCTGGTGGCGCGCGACGAGGTTCTTCAGGTCGAGGGGCTTCGAGAACCGCGCCGTCACGGGCCCGTAGGCGCCGAAGCCGTCGAGGCGGTTGAACTGCGCCCGCGTGCGCGCCTCGTACCGGGTCCGGGCGTCGGTGCTGATGTTGAGGCGCCGGCCCGTCGGGCTCGTCGCGTCGAGCCTCGTGGCCTGGTCGTTCGGCAGGGGAATCTCGGGCAGCGGCTGGTGTGAGACGTCCCAGACGATCTGCGGGCCCCCTCGCCGCAGCACAGGGCCGAAGGGGCTCTGTGGCCGGGGACCGGAGAGGTCGCAGCCAGCGACGAGCAGCGCGGAGAGGACGAGGCGCGAGGCAGGTGTCATCATCGAGGTCTCCATCGGTCACCAGCGAAACGAGGCGAGGCCACGCGCGAGCCAGGGCGTGCCGAGGCCGACGACGCCGTCGAAGGCGCTGCCGGGAATCAGCACCCCGCCCTCGGCGCCGAAGAGCAGGCTGATGTCGGCCGGCAGGGGAACACGCACCGCGACGCGCCCGTCGACCTCGTGGCCGTACACGCGCCCGCCCTGCACCCGGCCGCCCGTCGTCGTCGAGTACCCGCCGTTGAGCGCGGACTGGTACGCGTCGGCCACGTCGGCGGCGGCGACCGCGTACACGTAGCCGACGCGCAGCTCGACGACCTCGACAGGCCGCCACTTCACGACCGGGTGCAGGTACGCCGCGTTCTGCACGGCGCCCGGGTTGATGAGGAAGCGCACCGAGGGCGGTGGCGTTCCCAGCAGGGCCGGCGCTGCGAGCCGATCGGCGGCGCGGGCTGTCATCATCGGCAGCACCTGGTCGAAGAGCACGAGGCCGACGTTGTGGTCGGAGTGCATGCTGAAGGTGCGCGCCACGCCATCACGCGGGTCGTTGTCACCCGAGGCGTAGCCGACCTCGAGCGCGCTGGAGAGCCGCAGCGCGTCCGCGTCCCACCGCACGCGGGCGAGGCCCCCGAGCTGCAAGACGCCGGCGCCGGCGACGGTCTCTTCGGTCAGGGGTCGGGTGGAGCGGCCGCCGATGAGCGTGCCCTCGCCTTCGAGCGTGAGGTGCTGGCTCGGGCTGAGGTCGAAGCGATGCCGAGCAAAGAGGTCGCCGACGGCGACGGTGGTGGTGCTGACAGCTGCACCCGGGCGAAAGGGGTCCCGCCGGTCGGTCTGGGTGCGTCCAACGACGAGCGCACCGAGCGCCGTGCGGCCCGTATCCAGGCGCGCCCCGACGAGCGCGGCGCCCGCGAGGTCTCCGTCGAACACCGAGGCGTTGTCGTCGCGCAGCACGAAGTCTCCGGCGACGAACAGGGCGAGCTGCTGCACGAGGGGCGAGTCGGCGCGCGAAAAGGGCCGGGTGAGGAACGCCAGCCGCGCGACGACGTTGCCCATCCACGCGTCGCCGAACTGGAGCCCGTCGCTCTGGGCGGCGCAAGCGCCGTCGTTGGCGAGCAGGCCGGTGCCCCAGCTGAACGTCTGCGCCCCAACGACGAGCTGCCCCAGGCCGGTCGTCCACGCGAGGCTCGCCTTTCGCGGCAGCACCCGCACGCGGTCGCGTCCGTCGGCCGCGAGGGGAAAGGGGCGGCTCGTGGCGTTGGTGCCGAGCGTGAGTGGATCTCCAGCGAGGTACCCAGAGAGCGCCTCGAGCTCGAGGTCGACGCGCAGCGCCCCGGTCGGCACCCATCGGCCGCCCACCACCAGTCGAGACTGGAGCCAGGTGCGTTGGTTCCCGCTCGTGCCGACGTCGTCGACGCCGAACGGGAGCGCCTGGTTGAAACGGAGCCGCGCCTCGCCCGAGGCGTCCCACCGTTCGTCGCGCGCTGCGCGGGCCGGGCCGTCAGCTCCGAA
>JANRKQ010000181.1:0-2957 GCA_033763395.1 Myxococcaceae bacterium | reverse complement strand
GCACTCAACGACGTGCGCGCCGCCGGGCTCGCAGAACGAGAACGGTGGCAGCGGCCAGCGGCCAGCTCGCGGCGCGACAGCCACACGTCATGACGGGCTCGGGCCCGGCCACCTCGGGCACCCCTGTCACCTCGAGCGTCGGCTCAGCCGCCAGGACGACCGACAGCGGGCGCGCGCCCAACGGCAGCGTGCCGTTGCGACGGGGCGCGATGAAGACGATGCCCGACGCCTGGCCTGCGACGAGGCGGAGTCCGGCCGACGGCTCGAGACACGCGGCGTCGGCGAAGGTGTCGAAGGCCCCGGAGAGCGGAACGATCTCGTCGAAGGGCGCCGGGAGCGGCACCTCGGTGAAGCTCCCCCGCAGCTCGGCCCGCACGGGTACGCAGCCGCCCCCGCGCATCGCGTCGGTCTCGGTCGACAGCACGAGGCGCGCCGCGACGGGCGTGGAACCGAAGACGAGGTCGTCGAAGTCGGCCACTCCAGCGACGCTGAACGGCACCACGTAGGTGAGGCCGAGGCCCAGCTTGCCGAGGAGAAAGCCGGAGAGGTCGACCCCACATCGCTCGCCCACCGGCGCACCGTCGACCGCGGTGCGAACGCAGGCGGCGCTCGTCCCCGCGCCGGTCACCCACAGGTCGACGAGGGTCCACCGCTGGCGGGCGAGGCGGGGGCCCACGAAGCGCACGCGGTCGTTGCCGCTCCCCTGCACCTTGAGGGCGGTCGCGAGCCGGAGCTCTCCATCGAGCGACAGGTTCAGCTGCGTCTGCCCGCTGGCGGCGCCGTCGCTGGCGGCGATGAAGGCGACGTCGGTGCCCTCGAGCCCGTCGACGCGCACGAAGAACCGCAGCGAGACGTCGGCCCGCAGCGGCGCGCTCCCGGCGCCGAGCTCGACGCGGCGGAACTCGGCGGCGCTCTTCGCATCGGCGCGGTAGCCCTGCGAGCCGCGACGGGCTGCCGCGCCCGTCAGACTTCCCGTCCCTCCCGGCCGCAGGTGGTACGTCCACTGCGGGCCCAGCAGGTCGCCGATGGCCGGACGCTCGAAGTCCTCGGCGAAGACGGACTGCCCGCGCGCAGTCAGGGGCCAGCTGGCGATGCCGAGTTGCAGCGCCGCGAGGGCCATGATTCCGTGTCTGGACATGGTGGGCCTCATCCTCGTCGTCCTCGCGCAGCCCGCCAACCCCTACCTCGACGCCGCGCGCGCGGCCCAGCGGGCCTTCGATTTCCCGAAGTGCCTCAAGTCGGCCGACCTCGCAGCCCGGCTCGAGACGACGCCTGCCCGCAAGGCCGAGGTCGAGCTGCTGTGGGGGCTCTGCGCGTTCGAGCTGGGGCGACGGGCCGAGGCTCTCGAGCGCTTCGAGCTGGCCCTGCGGCTCGACCCCGAGGTGCAGCTGCCCACCGTCGTCAGCCCGAAGATTGCCGCGGGCTTCGAGGCCGTGCGCAAGCGGGTGCCCGCGCCGTCGCCGGCGACCGAGCCCGTCCCGCCGCCGCCGGTTCCCGCGCCGACGGTGGCGCCCCCGGCGGCCGTCACCGCCGGCCCAGCGGCTTCGGACGAGCCCCCTCGCCGGAGCGCGGTAGCGGCCATCACCTTCTCGGCCCTCGCCCTCGCGGCAGCGACCGCGGCCATCGTCACCGGGCAGGTGGCCGTGGGGGCCTCGGCGCGCGCCCGCGAGGCCACCCTCGGCTTCGACATCGGCGTCGCCAACCAATCGGCGCGCACCTTCGCCCTCACGTCGAACCTGTTGACCCTCGCCGCGGGGCTGCTGGCCGTGCCCGCCGTCATCGCGTGGGTGGCCCGGTGGTGGTGACGCGATGGTGACGCAGACGCTCGCGCGCCCCGCCTTCGTACGCCTGGGGCCCGACGGCCACCTCGCGCGGCGCGAGTACAGCGTCGAGGTCGTCCGTGGCCCGGGCGCGGGCCGAGCGGTGGCGGTGGGGCAGGTGCTGGTGGTGGGCTCGGGCCTCGAGGCGCAGCTGCAGCTCGCCGACCCGACCGTGTCTCGGCTGCACGTCGAGCTCACCCCGCGGGCCGACGGCGTGCTCGTGCGGGACCTCGGGAGCAAGAACGGCACCTTCGTGGGCCCCGCGCGCGTGAACGAGGTGACGGTGGAGCGCACGACGGAGCTGGAGCTCGGCCGCTGCTGTGTCCGCCTGGTGGTGACCGACACCGACGACGGCCTGGCGCCAGCGGCCAGCAGCTTCGGCGGACTCGTCGGCACCAGCGAGGCCATGCAGCGCCTCTTCGGCGTGCTCGGCCGCGTGGCGGCGAGCGAGAGCACCGTGCTGCTGCAGGGTGAGACGGGCACCGGCAAAGGCGAGGTGGCCCGGGCGATTCACGCGGCCTCGGGGCGCGCGCGCGGGCCCTTCGTCACGCTCGACTGCGGAGCGCTGCCGCGGGAGCTCGCCGAGAGCACCCTCTTCGGGCACGTGGCGGGCGCCTTCACCGGGGCGACGCGTGACGCCGCGGGCCTCGCGGTCGAGGCGAACGGCGGAGTGCTGTTCATCGACGAGGTGGGAGAGCTGCCGCTCGAGCTGCAGCCGCGCCTGCTCCGCCTGCTCGAGGCCCGCGCGGTGCGGCCCGTGGGCGCCCAGACGGAGCGCCGCGTCGACGTGCGCGTCATCGCCGCCACCAACCGGGACCTCTCGGCCGAGGCGGCGGCTGGGCGCTTCCGGCAGGACCTGTACTTCCGGCTGGCGGTCGTCGAGCTGCGGGTGCCTCCGCTGCGGGAGCGGCGAGACGACATTCCCCTGCTGGCCTCACACTTCCTGGCCCGCGCGAAGGTGGCGGTGGACTTCTCGGCGGTGCTGCTCGAGCGCTTCGCCGGCTACCAGTGGCCCGGCAACGTGCGCGAGCTCGAGAACGTGGTGGCGCGGGTCGTCTCTGGCGTCGAGCCGCTCTCGGGGCCTCCTCCCCCACGCGGCTTCAAGGAGGCCAAGGAGCGCGTCGTCGAGGCCTTCAC
>JANRKQ010000180.1:0-8880 GCA_033763395.1 Myxococcaceae bacterium | reverse complement strand
CGACCGACAAGCTCCCGCGACCGCGACGCTTCGCCCGCGCCGACGTCGCCATCATCGTGCTGGGCGTGATGCTGATGTTGTCGGGCCTGTCGACGGCAGCGTTCTTCTGGAAGGGCTGAGCGCCCTGCTTCAGAAGCTCTGGCCGATGGTGAACTCGAACTGGAGCGGCTGCAGATCGATGCCGAGCCGCCGGTTGAGCGGAATGCCCCACTCGAAGCGCAGCGGCCCGATGGGCGAGAACCAGCGGAAGCCGAACCCGATGGAGTGGAACAGGCCCAGCGGCAGGTTCGGGAAGGTGCGATCGGTGAAGAACGGCACCCCGCGCGCGAAGGCGTTGCCCGCGTCGTAGAAGACGACCCCGCGAATGCCGACCTTCTCGAAGATTGGGAACTCGAGCTCGATGTTGACGAAGATCTGGCGATCGCCGCCGACGTTGATCGAGGTCGTCGGTCCATCGGGGGTGGCCGCGGCGAGCTCCGCCGGAGAGATGGTGCGGATCGGGTAGCCCCGCACGGTGAAGATGCCACCGAGGTAGTAGAGCTCTGACGCGGGCAACCCGTTGGCGGCCTCGAGCTGCTGGATGATGCCGAGCTGGAGCTGCCCTTTGAGCACCGCGCCGAACGGCAGCGGAATGTAGCCGCGGAAGTTCCCCGTGTAGCGGTTGAACAGGTAGCTGCCGCCGAAGGCCCGCGGCGCGAACTCGGCGGTGACGTTCATGAACCAGCCCTGCGAGGGGAAAAGCCGGTTGTTGCGCTTGTCCCACAGCCAGCCGGCGCGCAGCGCGCTCGTATTGCCGCTGCGAAACTGGTCAGCGAGCAAGAGCGACTGGCGGCTCGGCTCGACGCGCACGAACTCGCGCGTGTACCCGAGGTTGAACGACATCTCGTCGGCCACCACGTAGTACCCGAGGCTCGCGGTGCCGCCATACGCGTCACGAATGAAGCCGAAGAAGTCGAGCTGGGTGCGGTACGCGTCGAGCGAGAAGATGAAGTTCGTGTCGAGGAAGTAGGGGTCGAAGTACGACAGCTGGAAGAACTGCCGCAGGCCCGACAGCTGCGCCGAGAACGACGCTGCCTGGCCCCACCCCAGGAAGTTCTGCTGCGCGACCTGCGCGGTGAAGATGAAGCTCTCGATGTTCGAGAAGCCCAGGCCCACCTGGAAGGTGCCCGTCGACTTCTCCTTCACCTCGACCGTCACCAGCACGTGCTCGTCGTCGCGGCCGGGCTTGTGCGTCACCTCGACCGTCTCGAAGAAGCCGAGCGCCGTGACCTTCTCCTTCGAGCGCCGCATGCCGCTGCCCGAGAAGAGCTCGCCCTCGTAGACGCGGAGCTGCCGGCGGATCACCTTGTCGCGCGTCTTGGTGTTCCCGATGATGTCGATGCGCTCGATGGTGACCTGCTTGCCCTTGTTGACGTCGAAGGTGAGGTCGATGGTGCGCGCCTCGCCGTTGACGGCGGTGATCGGCACCGGGTTCGCGTAGGCGTAGCCCGAGTCGTAATAGACGTCGGTGATCGCCTGGATGTCGCGCGCGAGGAGCGAGCGGTTGAAGATCTCGCCCTCCTTCGAGGTCATCTTCGCCTTCAGCTCGGGCTTCTCGACGATGAGGTCGCCCGAGAAGTCGAGCTTGCCGATGCGGTACGGCTCACCTTCTTCGACCCGGAGCGTGATGCTGATGAAGCGCTTGTCGGGCGAGAGGCTCACCACCGGCTTGTCGACGCGCACGTTGATGAAGCCGCGGTCGTAATACGCCGCCTGGATCACCTGCAGATCGCGCTGGAAGAGCTCCTCACGGTAGGTGCCTTCGGAGGTGAGGAACGAGAGGTAGCCGCCCTCCTTCGTGGCCATGACGGCCTTGAGCTCGGCCACCGGCACCTTCTGCACGCCGAGCAGGTTGATCTCGCGGACCTGAACCTTGGCGTTCTCCTTCACCACGATGACGACGTCGACCTCGGGCGCGTCGGGCACCGGGCGGATCTCCGAGGTGACCTCGGCGAGGAAGTAGCCCTTCTCGACGTACTTGTCGGACACCTTCTTGACGTTCCGCTTCACCGCCGCGAGGTCGAGAATGCTGTTCGCCTTGATGTCGATGGTGTCCTTGAGATCGTCCTTCGACAGCTCGTCGTTGCCCGACAGGGTCACCGCGCGCACCGCGGGCTTCTCTTCCACGCGCACGACGTAGGCGATGCCGGCAGGCGAGCGCTGCACCAGCAGCTGCACGTCGTTGAAGTACTTGAGCGCCCAGAGCGCCCGCAGATCGTCGCCCGTCTTCGCGGCGTCGAAGGCCTCGCCCACCTTCTGCTTGAGCGCGCGGGCGATGGCCGGCTGCTCGACGCGCCGGTTCCCCTCGACCCGGATCTCGATGATCCGCTCTGGCGCCTCGTCGACGGGCGCGTCGCTCGACTCCATGAGCCCCGTCTGCGCGAGCGCCGTCGACGCCGACAGCGCGGCGGCAGTGAGGCTCACGACGAGGGCGATTCGACGCAGAAACACGAGCGGAACGAGGGCGCGGGTATAGGGGAAAGGCCCGGACCAAACGAGCGAAAACCTGTGTGATTGCCGGCCGGTCAGGGCATTTCGCGCGAACGGCAGCGCAGCCCCCGTCACGCCGCGCTCCGGCTGCGACCTGGCGTTCGTTCAGGCGAGATCGGCGTCGAGCACCTGACCGTCCTTCAGCCTCAGCCGCCGCGGGAGCGACTTCGCCAGCACCTCGTTGTGCGTGACGACGACGGCCGTGATGCCCAGGTCTTTGTTCACTTCGCGCAACAGCCCGTGAATGCCCTCACCCGTCGACGGGTCGAGGTTGCCCGTCGGCTCGTCGGCCAGCAGCAGGTCGGGCTTCATGATGAGCGCGCGCGCCAGGGCGACCCGCTGCGACTCGCCGCCCGACAGCTCTCCCGGCTTGTGATCGGCCCGGTGCCCCAGGCCGACCCGCTCGAGCAGCTCGCGCGCGGCCGTCATGGTGGCGCGTCGCTCCCGCCGATGAATGAGCGCGGGCATGGCGACGTTCTCGGCCGCGGTGAACTCGGGCAAGAGAAAGTGCGACTGGAAGACGAAGCCGATCTTCGTGTTGCGGAACTCGGCGACCTGCGCGTCGTTCATGTCGAAGACGCTCTGGCCCTTGAAGCGCATGACGCCCGCCGCTGGCGCGTCGAGGGTGCCCGCCACGTGGAGGAACGTCGACTTCCCCGAGCCGGACGCGCCGATGAGCGAGACGAGCTCTCCCTGCTCGATGCGCACGTTCACGCCGCGCAGCACGTCGATGCGCTTCCCGTTGAGGAAGTACGACTTGTAGACGTCCACCACCTCGAGGAACGGAGCCGTCATGGGCGTCACTCCGACTTGAGCCCTTCGACGGGCTCGACCTGCGAGGCCTTGAGCGCCGGGTACACGCTCGCGAGGAAGGTGACGAGAATGGCGATCACCACGGCGAGCACCGTCTGGAAGGGCACGATGCGCACCGGCAGCGCGGGGATGTAATAGACCTGCGGGTCGAGCTTGATGCCGACCTTCTCGATGAAGAGGCACCACGCGAGGCCCGAGACGAGCCCGAGCGCGCTGCCCACGACGCCGATCTGCAGCCCTTCCGAGAGGAAGATCTTCACGATGCCGCCGTCGGGCACGCCGAGCGCTTTCAGCACCGCGATCTCTTTGCGCTTCTCGAGCACGAGCATGATCACGGTGGCGACGATCAGCCCGGCGGCCACGATGATGATGATGGTGAGGATGATGGCCATCACCAGCTTCTCGAGCCGCAGCGCAGCGAACAGGTTGCGGTTCATCTCGCCCCAGTCCTTCGTGCGGTACGGGTAGCCGTCGAGCGCGTCGTAGATGCGCTTCATGATGCCGCGCGCGTCGTCGACGTCGTCCACCTTGATCTCGACGCCGCTGGCCCCCTTGATGCCGAAGAAGCTCTGGGCCTCGCGCAGGTGGATGTACACGAACTTCGAGTCGTACTCGAACATGCCCGAGTAGAAGACGCCGGCCACGCGGAAGGGGCGGCTCTTGGGCACCGGGCCGTTGGGGCCGAGCTCTCCACCGAGCGGCGAGACGACGTTGATGCGATCGCCCACCACCACCCGCATCGACGCGGCGAGCTCCTTGCCCACGATGATGCCGGGCAGGACCGACTCGTCGGGCTTCTCCGCTGGCAGGTCGATCATCGGGTCGCGAATGATCGGAGACTCCGGCGTCGCGGGCCGCTCGTCGAGCGCTCCTGCGCCAGGCGATGGCTCGAGCCGCTTCACGCGAATCTTCGTCGGGTCGTCGAGCGCCTCCATCGGCTGACACGGGCTCCCCGCGGTGCAGCCAAGTGACGCGGGCAGGTCGGTCACCGAGCCCACCGTGCCGGGGTCGATGCCCTTGATCATCGAGCCCGAGATGTTGCCTTCGGACGAAACCATCACCTCGTTCAGAATGAAGGGCGTCGCCCCCGTGATGCCGCGCACCTGGTGGATCTTCTCCATCACCTCGGCGTACTCGGGCATCTCGGGCGTGTACTTCATGACCACGCCGTGGCTGTTGGTGCCGAGGATCTTCTTCTGCAGATCGGCCTCGAACCCGCTCATCACCGACAACACGATGATGAGGGCCATCACGCCGACGCCGACGCCGCCGACGGAGAGCGCGGTCATCATCGCCGTGGGCGTCTGCGCCGAGAGGCGTTGCCGGTTGAGTTCCTCGGCGGCCAACAGCGGGTCCGCGAGGCCGAGCTTCTTGATGCGCGTGCGGCTCACCGCAGCCTCCGCCGCGCTCACGATGGCCAGGAGGATGAGCGGCGGAACGATGCCGAGGATCAGCACCAGGAAGACGCCGATGACGAGCCGCGGCCGGAAGACCGAGACATGCCTCGAGGCGACGAACGACTCGTACGACGTGCGCAGGTCGAAGCGCCCCGACGCCGTCGCCACGAAGCCCAGGTTGATGCCCAGGAACGTCGCCAGCACCAGCCCACCGAACACCAACCAGTACCCGAGCTCGGGCCGGGTCTCGCCGAGCAGCGAGGACAGGTAGACGACCTCGCGGAGCTTGTAGCCCACGTTGATCATCAGCCAGCCCACGTGGTGCATGGCCGAGAGGAAGATCGGCACGGGCACGCCGAAGTACAACAGCGCGATGGTGAACTCCGGCACCGAGAGCCGCTTCGAGTTCGCCGCCCCGAGGAAACCAGCCCCGAAGGCCACCCCGACGGCCACGCCGAGCGCCACGACGAACGCGTAGACCGGCGCGAGCCCGCCCGTCACCGCGCCACCTGCCGACGACTTGCCCACGAGCAACAGGTACGCGAGCAGGAACGTCACCTCGGCGAGGAACAGCCCGAAGCCGTAGGCCGCGAGCGTGCCCCAGTGGAAGTCACGCGAGTTCGCCAGCCGGGGAAAGAGTGGCTTGCCCTTCGCCGGAGAGTCGACGGCCGCCTCCGCCGCCGCCGGCGTCAGGCCCTGGCTGAGCGCGAACCAACCCGCAATCCACGACGCGGCGCCAACGGTCACGGCGAGCCGGGCCGACTCGATCGCCGAGGGGTTCACCATCAACTGCGCCGCAGCCCGCTGCTGCTCGGCCATGACGATCGACCCGAGCCCTCCGAGCGTGCCCAGGAAAGAGCCCCAGCCGATCGACCCCAGGCCCAGCTCGCCCAGCACCACCGGCAGCACGCCAGACACGGCGAACGCCCAGACGAAGGCCGCCAGCCCCACGAGGGCCAGCACCGCGCCAATCGCGATGGGTTGGGACCGGTTCACTTCGAGGTCTGCGGGCGGAGCAGCGGGAAGAGGATGACGTCGCGAATCGACTGCGCGTTCGTCAACAGCATGGCGAGGCGATCGATTCCAATGCCCTCGCCGGCCGTCGGCGGCATGCCGTGCTCGAGCGCCCGAATGTAGTCGGCGTCGTAGTCCATCGTCTCCTGCTGCCCGCGCGCCTTGGCCTCGACCTGGCCCTTGAAGCGCTGCTCCTGATCGATGGGATCGTTGAGCTCGGAGAAGGCGTTGGCGATCTCGCGGCCCATGCAGAAGAGTTCGAACCGATCGGTGATGGCGGGGTTCGCGTCGTTGCGCCGCGCGAGCGGGCTGTTCTCGACGGGGAACTCGGTGATGAAGGTGGGGTTGATGAGCTCGCCCTCGACGTACTGCTCGAAGAGCAGCGCGGTGGCCTCGCCCACGTTCATCGTCGCCACGGCGGCCTTGTCGGCGGGCGTCTCGGCCCGGCGCAGCGCCACGCTCCGGAGCTTCTCGACGTCACCGAAGTCGTTGGCCGACAGGTCTTTCACCCGGTCGAGGATCGCCTGGCGCATCGGAATGCGCGGCCAGCCCTTGCCGAAGTCGATCTGGTGCTCGCCGTAGGTCACGTTCGCGCCGCCGGTGACGTGGGCCGCGGCGGCCGAGATCATCTCCTCCGTGAGGTCCATGAGGTCGTGGTACGTGGCGTACGCCTCGTAGAACTCGAGCATCGTGAACTCGGGGTTGTGCTTGGTCGACACGCCCTCGTTCCGGAAGTTGCGGTTGATCTCGTAGACGCGGTCGAAGCCGCCGACGACGAGGCGCTTCAGGTACAGCTCCGGCGCGATGCGCATGTAGAGGTCGACATCGTACACGTTGTGGTGCGTGACGAACGGCCGCGCCGCCGCGCCCGAGATGAGCGGGTGCATCATCGGCGTCTCGACCTCGAGGTAGCCGCGTTGATCGAGGAACGAACGGATGAACTGCACCAGCTTCGTGCGCTTGACGAAGGTGTCCTTCACGCCGGGGTTCGACAACAGGTCGACGTAGCGGCGGCGGTAGCGCTCCTCGACGTCGGCGAGCGCCTGCTTTTCGGCCCAGGCCTTCGCCTCGGCGTCGTCGCCCTTGGTGAACTTGCCGGGCAAGGGGCGCAGCGTCTTGGTGAGCGGCCGGTACTCGGTGGCGGCGAGGGTCAGCTCCCCGGTCTTCGAGCGAAACGCCGTGCCGACGACGCCGACGAAGTCACCGACGTCGAGCAGCTTGTACGGCGCGAAGCCCTGCTCGCCGAGCACGTCTCGCTTCACGTGCACCTGAATGGCGCCCGAGCGGTCCTGCACGACGATGAAGCCGGCCTTGCCGAAGTCGCGCACGGAAACGACGCGACCCGCGATGGAGTACGGCCCGGGCTTCGTCGCCTCGAGCTGCTCCGGTGTGTCGTTGGCGTGCTTCGTGAGCAGGTCACCCGCCAGGTGCGCGGGGCGAAACCCGTTGCCGTAGGGGTTGAGGCCCAGGCCCTTGAGCTTCTCGCCCTTGGCGAACCGCTCGTCCTTCAGCTTCTTCTCGACGTCACTCTCGTCCGACATGGCCGGGCGCATCACACGAGGGGCCTCGGGCAGGCAAGTGCTTTGAACGACAGCCTCGAATCGCAGGAGCGGCTCGGAGACGTCCTGAGATGGCATCGACGGCGGAAGCGGCGCTCCCGCGGGCTCATGCATCGGGAGCGGCTGCCAGGTCCCCGTCTCGCGCGGAGTGGCTACCTCCAACCGCCCGGCACGAACGAGGTCCGCGCGGAGAGCGGCTTCCTGACGCCTGAGCGCCTCGATCGATGCTGCATCCCCAGCGACTCGGGACGACCCGCTCGCGCCGAGCACCCGACGCAGCTCGAGCCACTGACGCCACTGCTCGTTGACCGTTCGGGAGCCCATCGCCGAGCTGACGGCTCAGGAGGCCGTCGCCTGAGCAACGTGCTCGAAGACCGTCCCGGGGTCGAGGCTCACGGCAAGGAACTGGGACGCCGTCATCTTCTGGACCGGAGCAGCCATGCCTGGTCCAGCCTGGCCGAAGCGCCGTTCAGCGCGCCGCCATCAACAGGAACGCGGCCACCACGGCCGCGAGCAGCAGCGGAATGATGACCTCGACGGGCACGCGGTAGGTCGCTTCGTTGGTCGCCAGGCTCTTGAGCAGCGAACGCCGCCGCTTGGTGCGCCGCAGAATCATCGACGCCAGCCCCGCCGGAGCCTGCTCGCGCGGCATGTCCTTCAGCGTCTTCACTGCCAGCGTGTAGCGCTCGAAGCGCAGCTTGAGCTCGGCGTCGGCGGCCATCGCCTCGCGAAACGCCGCTTCGTCGCCCGTCTCGAGGGAGCCGTCCACCGCGCCCAGGAAGAGCCGCTCGACTTCGGCCTTGTTCAGTTCTCGCTGCACGACGTCACTCTCCTCGATTGGTGAAGGCAGATTCAAGCCTCCCCAGAATGCCTGCCAGCTTTTCCCGCGCGCGGTGGAGCCGGCTCTTCACCGTGCCCTCGGGCAACTCGGTGATCTCCATGATCTCTTCGTAACTCAGGCCCTCGACGTCGCGCAGCACGACGAGCGATCGCTGCTCCTCGTCAAGCTCCTCGATGGCCTGGTGCACGAGCTGTTTCTCGCGCTTGCGGGTCACCACCTCGTCGGGCGTCGTCGACCCACCCATCGAGTCGCTGATGACCTTCTCGTTCGATTCGCCGAACTCGTCGCTGCGCCCACGGCCGCGCCGCTTGAGGTACTTCAGGCGGTTGAGGCAGTGATTGCGCGAGATGCGGAAGATCCACGTGGTGAGCTTCGCGTCGGCCCGGAACTTGTCGACGTTCTGGTGGATGGAGAGGAAGATCTCCTGCGTCAAATCGAACGCCTCTTCGCGGTCGTTCAGCATGCGCACGCAGAAGTCGTAAACGCGGTCCTGGTGGGTACGCACGAGCTGCTCGAACGCCGAGGCGTCTCCGCGGCGCAGCTTCGAGATGAGCACCCGGTCCGAGGGGCTCTCGGCGTCGGAGCCGTCGCGCAACACCGCAGGCGCCCTCGCCTCGTTCAGCGTCGCCGCGGGTACTTCGAGCACGTCGCTCGGCACGTCGTCTGCCTCCCCGGCCATGGCCGGCCATCGTAACGCCAACCGACACCGCCTCGGGGTTTGGGTTCC
>JANRKQ010000179.1:0-1771 GCA_033763395.1 Myxococcaceae bacterium | reverse complement strand
GCTCTCCGTAGCTTGTCTGGATGAGGGTGGGCGCCCCCACCCCCGCCGCCGTCGGAACGATGAAGGGCTTCGGACTCTCCAGCACGAAGCGGCGCAGGCCCTCGGCCACCCGGCGCAGCGTGTTGTCGGCCAGCGGCCGCGCGCGCTCGAAGATGGAAGGACACGGCAGCGTCCAGTCGATGCACTCGGCCGCCGTGCGCACCGGCGTGAGGCCCGGGCCGTGCGTCGGTGTCGGCCACTCGATGGGACGCCCGTCCTTGCGGGCGACGAGGAAGAGGCGCCGACGCTTGGTGGGGGCACCGAAGCGGGACGCGTCGAGGACGCGGAAGTCCACCCGGTAGCCGAGCGCTTCGAGGGCCTTGCGCCAGTCCTGAAACGTCTCGCCGGCGCGGGCCTTGTCGGGAGCGCCGGCGTCGGTGAGTGGGCCCCACGAGGCGAACTCCGGGACGTTCTCGAGGAAGATGATGGCGGGTTGGACGCGGCGGGCCCACTCCACCACCACCCACGCGAGGCTTCGGATGCCGGCGTCGCGCGGCTTGCCGGCCTTCGCCACCGAGTGGTGCGTGCAGTCCGGGCTGGCCCACAGGACGTCGACGGGGCGGCCGGCGACGACGGCCTCGGGCTGCACCTCCCAGATGTCCGAGGTGAGGTGCCGGGTGTGCGGGTGGTTGGCGGCATGCACCGCCAGGGCGGTGGGGCTGTGGTTGATGGCGATGTCGATGGGGCGGCCCAAGGCAGCTTCGATGCCGACGGAGGCACCTCCGCCGCCGGCGAAGAGGTCGATGACGAGGCCGCGCTGCATGGGGAGAGCTCCTGGTGCGTGGAGCGGAACGCCCGCTCACGACAGGGGCGGGCGGGAAGCGACGACGAGAGACTGACTCCCATCGCGGCAGCCGACACGACGCGAGCGCGGTGTCGAAAGGGAGCCGGGCCTACGTGCATTGGGTGTCGACGACACACGAGGCCGCGAGGCCCTGAGCAGCGGCAACCAGGTGCAGCATGCGCTGGGAGAGCCACTCGACGTCGAGGCGGTCGCTCCGGGTGGTGACGATGATGGCGTCGCGGTGGCGACGGAGGATGCGCCACTGGGCGCGCCAAAGGGCCAACTGCGCCACCTGAGTGCGCGCGATGCAGTCGGTGCATCGGTACATCTGGAACTCGGCCCCGGAACGCGAGCCGTCGAGCATGAAGCAGCGGGGGCAAGGCTGGGGCAGCGGATGTGCGTCATGGGCAGCTTCGAGCTCGGCGTTGAGGGCGTGGCGATTCATGGGCGGTGGTGGCGTTGGAGGGCGGCTTGAGCGCCGCCGTCACCACGCAGTGGCGGCGCGAACCAGCCCGGTTGAGCGAGGCCGTCGCCGTGACGCGCCTCGAGCGGCGTCAGCGCAGCGGCGCAGGCCGTGACGGGCCGCTGTTGCCCAGCGCGCGCCTGTCGCAGCCCGCCCCAATGGCGCCCCGGCGATGGCCGATGCGTAGCCACCAGGCGCAGGACTTGTCAGCCCCGCTTCAGCGACTCTTGCCGAGCTGGACGATGGCGGACAGCAGCGTCGCGTGTCCGTCGCGGACTTCCTTGAGGATGGCGTCCCGCGTCTCAGCGAGCTTCCCGTCGAAGCGAGTCTCCATGTCTTCAAAGCGCTGGTTCATCTCTTCGCGAAGGGCGCCGACGTCTTCGCGGAGGTCCGCAAGCTCGCGCAACAACCTGGTGGTGTCGTGGCTGATGACTTCGACGCGCACGGCGAGGCGCTCGACGATGGCGGCGTTGGTGCGTACCTCG
>JANRKQ010000178.1:0-81611 GCA_033763395.1 Myxococcaceae bacterium | reverse complement strand
CCTCGGCTGACGCGCTGGCCGGTGAAGAGTCGGTGACGCCGAAGACGAAGACGTTCCAGGCGTCGGGCACCGACGTGAAGAAGACGCTCAGCACGTTCGGCCAGAGCAACAACTCGGGCTACTGAAGCCCGCCTCGACCGCGCGTTCGCCTCATCGACAGGGTCGGTGCCTTCGGGTGCCGGCCCTGTTCCCGTTTTCGCGCTCGTTGACGCGGGCGGTGGGGGCAGGCTTCAAGGCGCTCCATGACCCTCGCGCCCGTCGGCAAGCGCATGTTGGCCGGCCTCATCGACGCTGCTGGCCTGGTGGTGTTGTCGACGGTGGCCTTCCTCGTGCCGATGCGGCTGTTCGGCGTGGTGCTGCCGATGTGGGGCGTGCTGGCGGTGATGCTGTGCTGGTCGGTGGTGCCGCTCGCGTTCCTGCAGCAGACGGTGGGGCTCCGGGTGATGGGGCTCGAGCTGGCGCGGAAGGACGGCCACCCGGTCGACCTCGCCAACGTGCTCTTCCGCGAGCTGGCCGGGCGCGGGCTCTTCCCCGCGGCGTACCTGCTCACCATCGTCTTCGGGCTCCTGGCGCAGGCGTTCGGGGTGATGGCCTTCGTGGTGCCGACGGGGCTGGGGCTCCTCATCGCGGTGGCGTGCGCCGGGCTCTTCGTGGGCGCGATGGTGGGCGCGCTCGTGGGCCTCAGCCGCCCCGACGGCCGTGGCCTGGCGGACCTGATGACGAACTCGTTCGTGGTGGTGGCGCCTGCGCGGCCGCCCCCCGACGACCCCGAGGAGCGCGCCGAGAAGGCCAGCGCCCGCCGCGGCACCGTGGTGCGCATCGTCGCCTTCGACGTGCTGTTGCTGGTGGGGGTGGTGGCGGCGCCGTGGCTGCTCACGCAGCGGAAGCTGGGCGAGTCGATGGCGCAGAAGACCGAGCGGCTCAAGCGCGAGGGGCTCGAGAAGAAGTTCGCGAACGCGCCGGCCGACGAGGCGCTCGCGGGAGAGCTGGTGACGGCGCTGCGGCGCGCCGGCCTCTTCGACGAGGCGAAGGCCGTGGTGGAGAAGCACCAGCAGGCGCTCGAGGCCCGCGAGCGGGAGCGTGAGCGCGTGCTGCGAGAGCAGCTGGCGAAGACGCCCGACGACGAGCGGACGGCCAGCCTCCTCATCGACCTGCTCGAAGACCAGGGCCGCCTCGACGACGCCATCGCCGCGTATCGACAGTGGCTGGGCCCGGCGCCGCCGCCGTCTCGCCGGGCCGGCTTCGGCCACTGGCTGGGGGTGCGCGGGCGCGAAGCCGAGGCCATCACCGAGCTGACGCAGGCCCTGTCAGCGGACCCGCTGGTGCCGATGGGGCACACCATGCTGGGCATCGTGCTCGAGCGAGAGGACCGCCTCGACGAGGCCCGGGAGCAGCTCTTCTACGCCCTCAAGCTCGACCCCTCGGACGAAGACGCGCAGGACGCGTGGGCGCGGGTGGTGGAGAAGACGGGAGCGCTCCCGAAGCCGCAGGAGGCCGAGCTCGCGAAGGCCGTGGCGCGGTGGACAGCGGACGCTGGACGGTAACTCGGCGGAACGGAACTCCGACAAGCCCCTCGTGGAGCGACGGCGTCACGCCGCGGGGCGCCTGCCAGCGCCCTCACCAATCGACGTGGAACCACACCGACGCGTCGTCGAAGCGCGCCACGATGACGGTCGCGCCGGGAACGCCCATCTCACGCAGCGCCGCGAGGATGATGCCCTGACAGACGTAGCGCGTCGGGCCGGGCTCGTTCATCCACAGCTCGTGTTTGTTGCCCTCGAGGCGCGTCACGGTGGCGTCGCTGTAGTTGTTGCCGGAGCGGAAGTTCTGCCTCGCCCGTTGCAGCGCCCGCGCAGGGCCGAGCACCCGCACCACGCCGAAGAGCGCGCGACCGAGGAAGCCGTTCGAGAAGCCCTCGACGACCGATTCCCCGAGCCGGCGCAGGGCCACCTCGGTCGGGTCGGTCGGAAACACGTGCTTCGCCGCGGTGAGGCAGCAGCGGGTCCACACGTCGAAGGGGTAGGCGGGCTTGAGCTTCTGCTCGAGGTCGAGGCCATCGGCCTTGAGCGCGGCCTTGAGGGCGGGCGTGAGCCGCTCGCGCAGGCCCGTGATGAAGAGGCCCTCGAACGTCTGCTCGAAGACGACCCGCTCGGACGGCGTCGAAGGCGCGACCACGCGCGCACCATAACGACTCGAGGGCGGCGAGCGAGTCTTTCGGCTCGAGCCGCTTCAGCCCACGCTGCGCTCGAAGACGCGCGTCGACCCACCCTCGGGCTCGGTCTTGTCCTGCGTCAGCGCCTGCACGCGCCCGGTGAGGCCCGAGACGGCGCCCTCGACCTGCTCCTCGGTGAGCCGCAGCACCTGACGGCCCTGGAGGATGACGCGCGTCACCGTCTCGACGTCGGCGGCCTTCACGTCGAGCCCCTCGCGCTGGCACAGGCCGTTCGACAGCCGCACGGCGTTGGCGCACGAGCGCCCGCGCTTGAAGTCATACGTGTCGAGCTGCGCGATGGCCTGCGCCACCTCCTGGGGCAGGTACCAGCGGTAGGCGATGATGGCGCCGACCTCGCGGTGGCACTCCTCGACGACGCGCCGCCAGACGCCGCTGGTGACGAAGCTCTTGTCCTTCGCGGTGCCGCGCTCGACCTCGAGCAGCAGCGCCGCCACCACCGGCTTGCCGATGTCGTGGAAGAGGCCCGCCAGGTACGCCGCGTTCGGGTCGATGCCGGGCAGGTGCTTGCACAGGTCGCGGGCCAGCGTGCCGACGCCGAGGCAGTGCTCCCAGATGCCGCGGAAGGCGTTGCGAATGGTGGGGTCTCTCGAGGCGAACACCTGCTCGGCGGCGAGCTCCTGCAGCACGGTGATGAGCGTCTTCATGCCCAGGCGCGAGACGGCGCCCTCGACGCTGGTGATGCGGGCGAGGCCTCCGTAGACGGGGCTGTTCGACAGGCGCACCACGCGCGAGGCGATGAAGGGGTCGCGCTCGATGAGGCGGGCGAGCTCGCCGAAGCTCGAGTCGGGGTTGTGCGCCACCTCGAGGCACTTCACCGCCACCTCGGGCAGCGCCGGCAGCTTGAGCGAGTTCGCCTGGAGCCGCTTGCTGATGATGTCCTTCAGCTTCGAGGCGATGGCGATGGCCTGCACGCGCTCGGCCTGCTCCTCCTTCATCGTCTGGAGGACGCGGGTGTCGGTGGGCGTCGGCGCCGGCATGGGCGCCGTGGGCGGTGGAATCGGAGCGGTCGGGCTCTGCGGCTTCGCGGCGACCGGTGGCGCGGGTGGCGCGGGTGGCGCGGCCGCGGGCGTCACCACCCGCACGGCGGGCTTCGCCTCTTCGGTCGAGAAGGCGATGGGTGCGCGGCCGCCGAGCGAGAAGAGCTCGCGGCGTAGCTCCTTCATCGTCTGGTACCGGTCGGCGGGCTGCCGCGCGAGGCACTTGAGCACCACCCGCTCGATGGCGTCCGAGAGCGTCGGCTCGAGCTGCTTGAGCGGCGGCGGAGTGCCGTTCAGGTGCCCCTGCATCAATTGCATCACATTGCCTTCGTAGGGCAGCCGCCCCGTCAGCATGCGGTAGGCCACCACGCCAAAGGCATACACGTCGCTGCGCGCGTCGAGGCCCTCGTCGCCCATCACCTGCTCGGGAGACATGTAGGCCGGGGTGCCGATGATCATGCCCGGCGTCGTCTTCGGGCCCACCGGCGCGCCGAGCAGCTTGGCGATGCCGAAGTCGAGCACCTTGAGGAAGTCGGGGTAGTCGGGCGAGTTGGTGAGGAAGAGGTTCTCGGGCTTGAGGTCGCGGTGCACGATGCCGCGCTCGTGGGCCGCGCCGAGGGCCGAGGCGGCCTGGGTGAGCATCGAGACGACCTGGTGCTCGGCGAGGCGTTCGACCTTCTCGAGGCGCTGGGCGATGGTCTCGCCCTCGAGGAGCTCCATCACGATGACGAAGGCGCCGTTCGACTGCCCGTAGTCGGTGACGTCGACGATGTTGGGGTGACGAATGGTGTTCACCGCGCGCGCCTCGGCGATGAAGCGGGCCACCATGCCCTCGTCGTGCGAGACGGCGGCGTTGAGCACCTTGAGCGCGGCCTTGCGGCCGATGACGGTGTGCTCGCCGAGGAAGACGGTGCCCAGCCCGCCGGCGCACAGCTGTGAAACGACGCGGTAGTTGAGAAGGTGTTGGCCGATCATCCCGTCCCCGGGTGGATCGGGTGCAGGCCATGGGCCACGCCCGCAGAACGTGCGCTCTCCCTCGGAGGAGCGGTTTCGTGCCGCTGCGGGGAAGGGTCGACTCGGACCCGTGGACGCGTCACGGGTGTGACGCAGGACAGCTCAGCTCGACAGACTCGCCTCGTCGCGCCGTCGGGCGGTCTCGGTCGCGCGGACCGCCTGAAGGGCGACGAAGTCGCGCGCGAGCGGCGTGGTGATCAGGAGGACGGTGAGGCCGTCGCAGTCCGGCTGCGGCGCGTCACGAGCCGCAGCGGGTTGGATGGGCCCGGAGCGCCACGCTCAGCCTCGAGCCGTCGGAACCCCCGAGAGGACGGCCAACGCCACGACGCGCCCGCGCCAGTCGGCAGGCACGACGAAGCGGACGCCGTGAATCAACCCCGCTGTGAGGGACAGGTGGCGCCCGAGCTCAACCGCGGTTTGTGGTGCGTTTCGGCGAGGGCACGGGCACACAGCAGGGCATGTTCGACGGCTTCGCCCACGTGTGGACTCCGGTCACCCTCGCGCGGCGGCTCAAACGGAACCGGCCGCTGGCGGTGACGTTCGCTGGCGAGCGGCTCGTCTTCTTCCGAGACGCGACCGGCACGGCGAGGGCGCTGCTCGACCGCTGCCCGCATCGTGGCGTGGCGTTGTCGCTGGGCGCGGTGAAGGACGGCTGCCTCGAGTGTCCGTTCCACGCATGGCGCTTCGACGGCGCTGGTGCGTGTGTCTCGGTGCCCCTCAACCCCGACGCGAAGCGCGAGCGGCTCTTCGCGACATCGGTGCCGACGCGAGAGCTCGCGGGCCTGCTCTGGGTCTACACCGCGCCGCTGGCCTCACCGCACGCGGAGCCGATGGTGCCCGAGACGCTGACGCGGCCCGGCCTCGCGCGCACCGAGTTCGAGGTGACGTGGAAGGCCCACTGGACGCGCGCGATGGAGAACATGCTCGACTCGCCGCACGTGCCGTTCCTGCACCGGAACACCATCGGGCGCTTCGTGCGGCCGTTCCTCAAGCCCGACACGCGCATGGACATCGACTGGAACGAGACGCCCTTCGGCGCGGTGCTGCCCGGCTACCTCGATGGCGACCGCGCGCACAGCTCCGGCAACCTCGAGTTCTGGAAGCCGAACATGATGGTGCTCAACATCATGCCCGACCAGAAGTTCCGCATTCACGCGCTCTGCGTGCCGGCCGAAGAGGACCACGTGCGGATGATCATCATCGGCACGCGCGCCTTCGCGACGGTGGCGCTGCTCAACCCGCTCTTCAACTGGTCGAACAAGCGCATCACCGAAGAAGACCGCGCGGTGGTCGAGTCGTCGTGGCCCACGCGCGTGCCGCCGCCGGCCGAGGAGCGCTCGGTGCGCACCGACAAGGCGACGCTCCAGTTCCGCCGGTACTTCTTCGAGACGCTGGCCCCGTCGCGCGCGGAAGCCCCGTCGCGCGCGCTCGAGCTGCCGGCGATGGGAAGCGCAGCGAGCTGAGGCCCGCTTCAGGTGAAGGGGTTGAGCAGCGGAATGCCGAGGCCCTCGAAGTCCTGGGTGTTGCGCGTCACCACCACCGAGGCCGTCACCAGCGCGGACGCCGCGATGACGAGGTCGGCCCAGGGCCGTGGTCTGCCCGCCTGCGCCGAACGGTGTTTGAGCTGGCCCGCCGCGCGCGCGACGACGGTGTCGATGGGCACGAAGGCGTGGGCCGGCGATGACACCAGCTCCTCGAGCCAGGCCGTGAGCGGCGCGCGCCGCGGCGCTGGGGCCCCCATCACGCCGGCCTCGAGCTCCATGAGCGAGATGACGCTGGCCTTCACCGTCGACTGCTGGCCCAGCCACGTCAACACGCCAGCGTTGGGCACCTTCTTGAGCGGCTCGCTGAGCACGTTCGTGTCGAGCAGGTACACGTCAGTCCTCGTCCAACGTGAGCGGCTCCCGGTCGTCGACCAGGCGACGGGGCGGCAGCTCGAGCGACAGGTCGCCACGGGAACGGAGCTGCTCCAGCGACTCGAGGTACGCCTGCATGGGCGTCTTCCGTGGCTGCGCTTCGAGGGCGAGGAGCCGCTGGTACTCCGTCACCGACAGGACGACCGCGACTTCTTCACCCCGGTTTTCGATGACCTGGGGGCCGCGCCGGGTCTTCGCCAGCAGTGCCGAGAGCTTCGCCTTGGCTTCTGAGACACTCCACGTCATGACCAGATGAGAGACTAGTGCTGACCAGTGAACTGGTCAAAGCAGCCGACCCCTCGTCGGCACGCGCCCGGTCGGCCGGACCTGGTGGCGCCCCAGCCCGCGCCGGCCCTCGCGTCGTCCGCACCCGACGCCTTCGTGCCCGGTTGTGTTGCCGCGCGCCTCGTCACCGACTTGTCGTCACACGCCGAGCCTGAGACGTGTGAACTGGGGTCGACGGTGAGCCGGCGCTGGAGCCGTGGCGCCGTCAGTGCAGTGACACCGGCGCCGCCGCCGGAGCCGCGCCCGCCTTCGCCTCGACCGGCGCCTCGGCCGCGCGGAAGCCGTCCTTCTTCACGCGCACCTTGTACTTGCCCGAGTCGACGCTCTTGAACCGGTACTGGCCCGCGGCGTTGCTGACGCTGCGCTGAACGACGTGGCCCTGGTCGTCCACCAGCTCGACCTCGGCGTTGGCGGCGCCCGAGCCGTCGCGCGACAGGTCCAGCCGGCCCTCGACCTCGGCGTACCGCGCGCGCTGCGCCTCGGGCGTGTCGTGCACGAAGACGAGCGTCTCGGTCTGCCGCGCCACGCCCTGGTCGTCGACGAAGGCCACCTTCGCTTCGTAGCGACCCGTCGCCAGCGCCTTGCCGTCGTGCCCCTTGCCGCCGAAGACGAAGGCCATGGCGCCGTGGCCGCTCGCCTGCTTCTGGGTGAAGACGACCTGGCCGCCCGCGCCCTTCTCGGCGGAGCGCACCTCGAGCGTGACGGCGCCCTTCGTCGTCTCGGGCGCGATGTTGCGCAGGGTGAGCTGCGTGCCCTCGTTGGTGAAGCGTGAGCCGAGCTCGAGGAGGAAGAGGTCTCCGGCGTAGACCTCGAAGCGGCGCCGGCTCGTCTGGCCCTTCGCGTTCGTCGCCACCACGTCGAGGGTGTGTTTGCCCGTCTTGAGCGCCGTGGTGTCCCACGAGAACGAGAGCGCGCCGCCGTTCACCTTCTTCGCGGGCAGGTCGTCCACCAGCACCTCGACGGTCTTCACCTCGGCGCCCGAGTTGTCCTTCGCCTCGATGCTGAGCGGCATGGTGGGGGTGACGTGCTCGGAGTCGGTGACGCCCTTCACCGCGATGGAGACGACGTCGACGGACACGAGGCCCAGCACGCCCCACATCGCCTCGGCGCGTCCGGAGCCGCCGTGGCCCCACCCACCGTCCTTCGCCTGGTGCTCGACGAGCCAGCCCAGGCCCTTGCGCACAGAGGAGTCGGCCTCGGTGCGGCCCGCGAGCTTGAGGGCGTAGACGGTCTGCCCGGTGGCGAACGCGTCAGAGGCGCCGCCGAAGCCCCAGCCGCCGTCTTTCAGCTGCCGCGACTCGAGGTGTTTCACCAGGCGCGCGACGTGGGGCTCGCTGGGTGAGGCGCCGGCGATGAGGAGCCCCATCGTCACGTAGTTGAGGTCCTGCAGGTAGACGTTCGAGGGGTTCTCGCCCCACGCGCGCGCCTGGGCGTTCATGTACTTCTCGGCCTGGCGCAGCGGCGGCAACCACGCGTCGTCGGCGGTGCGCGCGTAGGCCTGGCGCCACGTCTGCGCCGCCTGGAAGGTGGCCTGCATCGGGCCCGTCGTCACCGGGTAGGACTGGTGGTCGCCGCGCACTTCGCCGGAGGGCTCCTGGAAGGCCAGCAGGTCTTTCGCGAGGCGCAGCAGGTCGTCGGTGAGCTTGCCGTTGACGAGGGCGTCGTAGCGGGCGAACGCCGAAGCGCCGAACGTCTTGGCGGTGCGGGGGAAGCCCGAGTGGGTGAGGCCGCCGGGGGTGCGCGAGCCGCCCGGCGTGTGGAGGATGCCGCGCAACACCTCGTCCATCACCGGCTGGGGCACCCGGTACTGGTTGTGGGTGCCCACCGAGAGGCCCTCGAGCGTCACCGCCTGCACGTGACAGCCGTAACAGCTGTTCGACTTCTGCCAGCGAGCGGTGTCCTGGCCCAGGAAGTCCAGGGCCTTCTGGGCCGAGTCGCGGAAGGCGACGTCAGGGGCGGCGAAGGCGAGTGAGGGCAGGGCGAGGGCGGCGAGGGCGAGTCGGCGGACGGGCATGAGGGGCTCCGGAAAGTCGTGTGGGAGCCACTTCAACGAACCGGCCGCCGGTTCGATCTGAGGACTCAGGGCGTCTTCGCCAGCCGGGCCTGGTTCTCGGCGAGGAGCTTCATGCGCACCGACTGCCGCTCCGTCAGCGAGGCCGCGATGGTCTGCGAGTACTTCACCTTGTGGGCGCCGCAGGTCTCTTCGCGGAGCTTCGCGAACTTCTTCGCGGTCAGCGCGTTCTTTCCGTCGCGCTGGCTGAGCGTCACCGAGGTGGCCGCGTTCTGGGCGTACTCGGCCTCTTCCTTGTCGAGCACCGGGCTCATGCACGCGTCCCAGGTCTTCTTGATGGTCTCGAGCTTCTGGGCCGCGGCCTTCGCGCCCGCGTCACCCACGCCGCCGAGCTTCTCGAGCTCGTACCGGCCGAGGAAGGCGTGCACCGAGTCCTTCGGGAACGCGGCGGGGCGCTTCTGGTCGAAGAGGCTGGGCTCCCAGTGCACCTCTTCCATCTCGTAGCGGCCGCCGTCGAGTGTGACGAAGACGAGCTTCGAGCGCACGTCGCGGGCGTTGCGCTTCTCGACCTCGGCGCTCCAGATGACGCCGGCGGTGCCCTCGGGGAGGTGGCTGTAGTCGATGGGCTCGCTCTCGACCCGGCGGCAGAGGTCGTGCTCGAGGCGAATGCTGCCGAAGCCGGACTCTTCCCGCAGGTACCCTCCGCCGAAGGGGGCGAGCGGAGAGTCCTTGCAGAGGAAGTCGCCCTTGTAGCGCTTGGACTCGACGTCGACGCCGGGCGCGGGGGTCCACCGGGCCCAGGACTTCTTCGTCAGCACCACCACCTGCGCCGGGTCGACCTTCGCGAAGGCCTGCGCCACCTTCTCGAGGGAGTAGCTGTCGTCGGCGGTGAAGGTCGGTTGCTTCGACACCACGGCCAGCGCCTGGAGTCGTTTCGCGCGGGCGTCGATGTCGGCGGCCTCCTTCGCGGCGGCGGGGTCGAGCGTGGGCCCGTCGTCGGTGGACAGCGGTGACGCGGCGCTCGTGGAGCGGGCCGAGGACGTGGTGCTGCCGGCTCCGATGACGAGGCCGGGCAGGCGCAACGTGCAGGCCTGGGCGAAGGACACGGCGAGAACGGCGACGAGGACTCTGGTCTTCATGGGGGCTCCTGATGAGGGGAGGGTGGGAGGGCGTGGAAGACGCCCTGGTAGAGCTCGACGCAGTCCCTCGCTGCGGTCGTGCTGGAGAAGGAGAGCGCTCCGCCGGGGTAGTAGACGCGCGTGCGGCCGGCGGTGGCGCAGGTGCCGAGGCGATGTGTGGGGCTGCAGCGCGCCGGGCCCCACACGCCACGCGCGTCGTCACAGCCGGCCTTGAGGCGTGATTCTCCGAGGGCGAAGGCGTCGTCGCGGTACTCGGTGCAGACCCCCAGGGCCGGTGTCGCGCAGCTCGCGCGGAAGCGGCTCTCGACGCGCAGGGACGCCACCGCGACGGGAGCGGGCGTCCCGTTGCAAGCGGCGAGCGTCACCGAGAGGAGGGTGGTCCAGAGCAGGCGCATGGCGTCGTGGGCGCTGCGGGTTCGGCAGCGGTCGACGGTCAGACGGTTCTGCGCTGGTGGGTTTTGCGCGGCGGGTGCAGGCGGTGACGGTCGCGAGGGCAGTCAGCGTTCGTCGTGCGCCCGGCCGGCACGCCGCCGAGCAACCGCTTCCCGTGTCACGCCCGCTCGAAAGGGCCTGTGGGGCCGAGGGGGCGAGGAGGGCGCTCCGAAGCCTCGGGGGGCGAGGGACCCGAGAGAACCGCGCAGCGCCTCGGCCCGCTTCCACCATCGAACGACCGTTCCCCGAAACCGCTCGGTGACAGTGCCTTCGAAGCGGCGAGCCACTGATCAGCTTCGAAACGGCCTGCGGGCGGGCCGCGCCTCCCGGGGCGTGTCCACCTGTTGACGGTTTTGGTCAACACGTTGACGTCAACCTGTTGACGGTTTCCGTCAACACGTGGACACGTCTGGGAAAGCGACCGTCCCTCCGGCCCTGGACTTCTGATCCGACGGGCGAAGGGGCCGTCGGGTGGTGTGATTCCACGTCACCATCGACGCTCGAGGCTTCGGAGCGCGACGACCACCCCATCGCTCCCTCAGGCCAGCGGACGTCGGTGACACACGACACTTCACCTCGATGCGCCGTCGCGGGTCTTGCTCCACATGAACGCCGACTTTGACCTGGCTCGTGGCGCCCTGGCCGGCGAACCCCAATCATTGCGGGTCTTTGAGGCCATCGTCTCGACGCTCCCCGTCTCGGACGAAGCCCGCCAGGTGCTCCGCCACCGGGCGCTGGTCGACCGCAAGCTCGAGGCCTTCGACGGCCGGGGCCCCCTGCGGACCTGGCTCAAGACCGTCGCGCTTCGTCTCGAGGTCGACCTCACCCGCGCCCACCGCGATGACGCCGTCGAAGACCGCGTCCTCGAGGCCCTCATGCCGCCCTCGGCGCACCTCGAGGCCGAGCTCGTGCGTTCCCAATCACGCCAGGCGCTGCGCGAGGCCGTGCGGACGTCGCTCGACTCGCTCACCGAACGCGAGCGGCTCTGGATTCAGCACCACTACCTCGACGGCCTCACCCTCACCGCGATCGGCAAGGTCCACGGCGTCGCGCCCTCGACGGTGATGCGCGCTCTCGAGAAGGCGGTGGTGACGCTCCAGGGCCTCGTGCGAGCCCACCTGCGCCAGGTCCACGGGCTGGGCCTCACCTCGCTCGACAGCCTCGTGCGCGCCGGCGTGAGCTGATTCAGTCGCGGTCCCAGTCATGGCCGAGCCGCCCGACAGCTGCCCCTCCGAGAACGACCTGCTCGCCTTCGTCGCGGGCTCGACCACGCGCCGGGGCGACCTCGAGCGCCACCTCACCACCTGCGAGCGCTGTCGTGTCGCCGTCGCCAACCTCGTGTCGAACACCGCTGGCCCCTCGAGACCGCCGGGCCAGCAACACCGCGGCGACCAGGTCGGCCGCTACGTGGTGCTCGAGCTCATCGGAGAGGGCGCCATGGGGCGCGTGTACGCGGCGTACGACCCCGTGCTGGACCGGAAGGTCGCGCTGAAGCTCCTGCACCCGCTCGCCGATGGCCCCGAAGGCCAACAGCGGCTCCTGCGCGAAGCGAAGGCGCTCGCGAAGGTGGCCAATCCCAACCTCGTGGCCGTGCACGATGCCGGCACCTTCGCCGACTCCGTCTTTCTCGCGATGGAGTTCGTCGACGGGCAAACGCTGCGCGCGTGGCTCGCCGCCGTGAAGCGCTCCTCCGACGAGGTGCTCGAGGCCTTCCTTCAAGCTGGCCGTGGGCTGGCCGCCGCGCACGCGGCTGGGCTCGTGCACCGGGACTTCAAGCCCGAGAACGTGCTGGTCGGACGTGACGGGCGCGTGCGTGTGTCGGACTTCGGGCTGGCCCGTGAGCTGGGCGCACCGCTGTCGACGACTTCGCTCGAGGCCGTGGCGTTGCCGTTGCCCGGGTTGACGACAGCGCTCGAGGCCACGGCGTTGTCGCCACCCCAAGCGCGCTCCCAGCGTGGCTCCGAAGGTGACCTCGGCGCGACCCGCTCCAGCACCTCGCCGGTCAAGTCCTCTCACCCTGACCTCGGTCAGACGACGCCGCGTCAGGGGCCCGCAGGAATGGACCAGAGGGCGAAGCCAGCGGTGGCCCAGCTCACCGCCACCGGCGCGCTCGTCGGTACGCCCGCCTACATGGCGCCCGAGCAGCTCGCGGGTCAGCGCGCCGACCCACGGGCCGACCAGTTCGCGTTCTGTGTCGCCCTCGCAGAAGCCCTCCAGGGCAGCCGTCCCTTCACGAAGAACTCGGCCGAGGTCGTGCGCCAGGGCCCGACGCTGCGCACGTCGCCCCGGCGCGCCCGGGTGCTCCAGCGCGGGCTCTCCCTCGAGCCCAGCGCACGCTTCGAGTCGATGGAGGCCCTCCTCGAGGCGCTCGCGCCTCCTCCGTTCCGCGCGTCGACCATCGCCGTGCCCGCCGCCGCCCTCGTCCTCGCGCTCCTCGCCACCGCCGCCTTCCTGCGCCAACGCAGCACCCTCTGCGCGTCTGGCCCCGAGCGCGTCGCCGCCATCTGGTCCAGCGAGCGCCGCCAGCAACTGCGCACCCACTTCTCGTCGCTCGGCGGCGAGGACACGTTTCGACGCATCGACGGCGAGCTCGACCGCTGGGCCGCGGCGTGGGCGGCCCAACACCGTGAGGCCTGCGAGGCGACGCGCCTGCGCGGAGACCAGTCCGACCAGGTCTTCACCGTGCGCATGGCGTGCCTCGACCGCCGCCTCGTCGACCTCGAGGGCGCCCTCGGCGTGCTCGCCACCACGAGCCCCGAGTCGTTGCCCCGCGCGCAGGACCCGGTGCTGTCGCTGACCCCCCTCTCCGTGTGCACCAACACCGCCGCGCTCCTGGTGCCGGTGCCAAAACCCGAGGCGCCGGCGCTACGGGCGCGCGCCGACGCCATCGAGCGCGAGCTGGCCCGCGCCCAGGCGCTGCGCGAGTCGGGCCGCTTCGTCGAGGGCCTCCCCATCGCCACCTCCGCCGCCCTCGAGGCCCACGGGCTCGGCTGGGCGCCGCTCGAGGCCGAGGCGCTCTTCGTCCGGGGACAATTGCTCGAAGGCGACAGCGACCTGCCCGGCGCCGAGGGCGCGCTTCGTGACGCCTTCGCCCGCGCCCACGCCGCGAGGGATGACCGCCTCGCCACCCTCGTCGCCATCGAGCTCAGCTTCGTCGCCAGCCAGCAGGCGCACCTCGAGACGTCCGACGAGTGGGTGTGGCAGGCCAGCGCGCTCGCGCCGCGCGTGGGGGTCGACTGGGAGCTCGCCTCCAAGCTCGCCAACCAGCAGGGCCACCTGCACGCCGCGCGCACCGAGTTCGCCAGCGCCGAGGTGCGCTACCGCGCCGCCTGGGAGCTGCGCCGCGACCACCAGGGCCCCTCGCACCCGAAGACGGTCTCCATCCTCGCCAACCTGGCCAACGCCCTCGGCGGGCAGGGCCACTACGACCAGTCGGCCGAGCTCCTCACCGAGGTCGCCCGCCAGCTCGAGGCCTCGCTCGGCCGCTCGCACCACAAGGTGGGGCAGGCCTGGAACGGCGTGGCCGAGCAGTACAGCGCGCTCCACCGGCCGGCCGAGGCGCTCGCCCTCATCGACGCCATCTTCGACGACCAGCTGAAGGCCCTCGGCCCCCAGAGCCAGTACGTCGGTCGCCTCCGCTACGGCCGGGCCGAGGCGCTGCGCGGGCTGGGCCGACTCGACGAGGCCACCGACGAGTACCGACGGGCGCTCGAGATCTTCGAGGGCGCGTCGCTGCCGCTCATGGTGGGCATCAGCTTCAGCGCGCTGGGCGCCACGGCCTGCCAGGCCGGACGACTCGACGAGGGCCTCGCCTCGGCTGGCCGAGCCCGTGAGGTGCTGGTGAGGGCCTTCGGTGAGGCTCATGAAGAGGCCACCGTGGCGCTCGAGGTCCAGGGCGAGTGTCTGCTCGAGGCTGGCCAGCCGCGGCGCGCCCTGCCGTTCTTCACGCGCTCCCTCGCGGCGCGGGAAAAGGCCGGCGACGACGACTGGACGGCGCGCTCGCTCGTGGGGCTCGGCCGGACGCAGCTCGCGCTGGGCCAGCGCGACGAAGGGCGTGCGCTCCTCACCCGCGCGGCCCGCTCCCTCGAGCGCTCGAAGCTCGACGCCGTCCTCCTCGGCCGCGCCGTGAAGGCCCTCGGCGTCGAGGCGACACCCGCGGCCGCGCGCTGACGTCACGACGCAAAACCACACCGCCCCGACCCGTCTCTTCGTCGAAACCGGCGCCCCGCGCCCTTCCCAGAGGAACACCCCATGCAACGTCTCGTCCTGTCCGCCCTCGTCACCCTCACCCTCGTCGCCGGCTGCAAAGAGGAGCCCGCAGCCGCCTCGGCCGCTGGCGTGAAGCCCGCCGCCGTCGCGCCCGTCGTCGAAGCCCCGAAGAAGCCCGCGCTCGTCGAGCTCGACCTCTCGAAGTGGGGCCCGGCCTTCAAGGGCTTCATCGCGATGGCGCCCGCGGGCTCCACCATCGAGTTCGACGACCCGAGCCGGCAGCTCAAAATCTCCGAGAACGACTACCTCAACGTGAACGAGGCCCCCTTCTTCGAAGACGCGCTGGCCTCGCTCGGCAAGGGCGACGACACCGTGAAGAACGTGGTGAAGACGACCACCGAGGCCACCTGGGAGCGCACCGCCCCCATCGGCGCTTTCTGGTCCTTCGACGTCCTCGTCACCACCGGCAAGGACAAGTGGTCGTGCAACGGCGAGACGCTCACCGACGCCGCCACCCGCGCCGTGCTGGTGGACGTCTGCAAGAGCATCAAGAAGAAGTGAACCACCGTCAGTCACCTCACCTCTTCCCCTGTGTCGCACCTGGTGGGAGAAGGTGAGGCCTGATGACGGGTCCAGCCGGGGTCGCCCTCGAAGGGCACCAGCTCGAGCGCTTGTTGTCCTTCCTCGGCGCGGCCGACCCGGGGAGCTACCGCCGCATTCACGCGCGACTCGAGTCCTTCTTCCGGTGGAAGGGCCTCGGCGACGGGGCGCGGCTGGCCGATGAGACGCTCGACCGCGCGGCCCGCCGGCTGGCCGACGACGAGGTGCGCACCCAGGCGCCCATGGCCTTCCTGCTGGGCGTCGCGCGCTTCGTCGCCATGGAGGCGCAGCGCAAAGAAGCGCAGCGCCGCACCGCCGAGCAGAGCGCGACGCCCGAGCCTCCCGACGAGCGAGTCGAGGCCGAGGTGACGGCGCTCGAGGGGTGTCTGGAAGGACTCCTCCCCGCCGAGCGCACGCTGGTGCTGACGTACTACCGGGAAGGCAGTGGCCGCGCGCGCATCGAGAGCCGCCAGAAGCAGGCGGATTCGCTCGGCATCGGCCTCAACGCCTTGCGAATCCGTGCCTTTCGGCTGCGTGAGCGCCTCGAGCAGTGCGTGACGGCAAAATTGGCTGAAACACATCCTTCGGCTCCGTCACAGGAGGGCGAATGACGACGGTCGATGCCGAGCGAGCGTTTGCCTACCTGCTGGGAGAGCTCTCAGAGGCCGACGCGTCGGCCGTCGACGAGGCCGTGCTGGCGCAGCCCGAGACGCACGAGCTGGTGTCTGCCTTCGAGGCCGAGCTCTTCGACGCCTACCTCGACCAGTCGCTGCCGAACGAGCGCCGCGCCCGCTTCGAGCAGCGTTTCCTCTCGACCGCGGCAGGCCGGGAGCGGCTTCAGCGTGCGCGCGCCCTTCGCCAGGTGGCTGCGCAGCCGGTGGCAGCGGCGCAGGCGTCGTGGTGGCAGCGCCTCTCCAGCGTGTTGACGATGCCCCGGCTCGCGGTGGGCGCCCTCGTGGCCGCCGCGCTCGCCTTCGTCGTTGCCCAGCCTCCGCCCGCCTCGGAGGTGTCGGTCTCCTTGCGGCCCGACACCGTGCGTGCCGCCGACGCCGCCCGCGGGGTGACGGTGGCCGCGGCCTCGCCCGTCGTGTTCGAGCTGGCCCTCGATGACGCGCCCGCCGCGTCCGAGTGGAAGGTGGCCGTCACCGGCCCGGGTGGCTTTTCATGGAGCGGCGCTCCAGTCCGCTCCGACGCCGTCGCCGTCGTGGTGAAGGTGTCTGGCGTGAGCTGGGTGAGCGGCCGGTACCGCGTGTCCTTGCAATCGGCCGCCGACGTCCTGACGTACGAGGTCGATGTCACCGTTCGCTGAGCGTTCGTCGCGTGGCGCGGTAGTGCCGTCAGCCGCGGCGCTGGTCGTGGTGTGCGGCCTGGTGCTGGTGGGCTGTGACGAGGCGAAGCGGCTCGAGCCTGGCGTGCCTCTCGAGGTGAAGGCGACGGCCGCTCCTCAGACCTTCCGGTTGACGAGAGGGCCCGTGACGTTGACGGTCGCTCCGTCAGACGCACGCGCGCGGGTGACGCTGGTTCGCGGTGCCGTGCGCACCCACCTGGTCGACCGGCCGGACCTCGCGCCGCATCGACTCGCCTTCACCGACGGCGCGAGCGTCGAGGTGGAAGTGTCGTGGCCACGGTACACACCGGCGACGGACCGCTTCGGGTCGGCGGAGCCGAGACGCGGGTCCGCGTCGGGTGCGGGGCCGACACCGCCTGGGGCGCCCGCCCCCGATGCGCCTTGGCCTGCTGGCCCAGCGGCTGCCTCGAACCCTGAACCTCACCGGGCCGGCTCGCGGGTACGACTCGCGCTCGAGACTGGAGGCGCCGCCACCGACGCGGCCTTCGACGCCGACCTCGTCGAAGCGCTCTCGAAGACGCAGCCGCCGACGGCTGACTCACTGGCCAGCGCGCTCGAAGGCCTTCTTCGGCTCGCCGAGGCGCCCTCCATCGACGCCGCTCGGACGACGTCGGCCCGGCTCGCCGGTGCCGTGGTGCTCGCGCGCACCGGAGACCCTCGGGCCCGCGCGGCCTTCGAGGCGTGTCTCGACTCACCGGTGGACCTGACGCGAGCGCGGGCGCACCTCGGCCTCGCGCACCTCGACCAGCAGGAAGACCGCCTCGCCGACGCCACGAAGCACCTCGAGGCCGCGCGCGCCCTGGCGAAGGACACGCCGCGGCTCCTCGGACAGGTGGCGTGGCTCGAGTCCGAAGCCATGGCCGAGCGCAGCGAGTACGCGAAGGTGCTCGCCCACCTGCCGCCGTACCTCGAGTCAGCGAAGGCGCTCGGAGACGACGGGCTCGCGGCCATGCTGGAGGCCGGGACGGGCTGGGGCTGGAAGAACCAGGGCGACCGCGCGAAGGCGAAGGCCCACTTCGAGGCCCAGGCCGAGCTCGCCCGTCGCGCCGACGACCCGCGCCTCGTGGGCATCGCCCTGCACAACCAGGGCATCATCTTCTCGGACTTCGACGGCGACTGGGCCGCCGCGCTGCCCTTCTTCGAGCAGGCCGTCGCCGAGTTCCGCAAAGTGGGAGACCTTCGGGGGCTCGCCTTCAGCCTCGACGCCTCGGGCGAGATGGAGTCGACGCTCGAGCGGCCCATCGCCATCGAGCACCACCGCGAGGCCTCCGTGCTGCGGAAGCGGCTGGGCCACGTGCGGGGCGAGGGTCAGACGCTCGTCTCGCTGGGGAGTGCCCTGACGCGGCTCCACCGGCCGGAGGAGGCCTTCGAGCCCCTGCGCGCGGGCATCGAGCTGTTCCACCGCATCGGTGACACCAACTGGGAAGCGTACGGGTGGTTCCGGCTGGCCCGGGCGTCGCTCGAAGCGAAGCAGTTCCCCGACGCCGTCGCCCACGCGCGTCGCTCGCTCGCCATCGCCGAGTCCCTGCGCGAGCGCATCGCCAGCGACGACCGGCGCGCCTCGTACACGGGCTCGGTCGCCAACACCTTCGACACGTGGATCGCCGCCGCCATGGCCCAGGCGCAGGCGACGGGAGAGCGCCGCTGGTTCGCCGAGGCGCTCGAGGCGTACGAACGGTCGCGCGCGCGGTCGCTCCTCGAGGTGGTGCTGCGCATCGACGCCGACCGGCCCGAAGGGGGGCTGCGCTCGAAGGACGAGGCGCTGCGCGCGACCATTCGAGAGCTCGAGTTCGACATCAGGCGCGAGCGCGCGAAGCCAAGGTCCGACACGCTCGAGGCGCTCGAGACGACGATGGCCACGCGGCTGGCCGAGTACGAGCAACTGGTGCTGTCGATGCAGACGTCGGATCCACGGGCCGCGCAGCTCGGCGCCGTGCCACTGGCCTCGCTGGACGATGCCGAGGCGCTCGCCGGGAAGGACACGGTCATCGTCGAGTACGCGTTCGGCCGGAAGTCGTCGTGGGCGCTGGTGCTGGGAGGCGGGGCGGCGCCCGAGGCGTTCCGGCTGACCGAGCCGGCGAAGGTGCGCGACCTCGCGGTGGCCCTCGTCGAGCAGGTGTCGGCGCGAAACCGCGACGTCGAGGGTGAGACGGCGGCCGCTCGCGCTGCGCGCATCGCCGAGGCCGACGGCGCTGCGGAGAAGACGAAGGTCGCGCTGCGGGACGCCGTGGTGCCCTTCGCGGCGCGGCTGACGGGCAAGAAGCGCCTCGCCGTCGTCGCCGATGACTCCCTGCAGCGGGTGCCCTGGGGTGCGCTCGTGCCCGAGCTCGCGGTGGTGCAGGTGCCTTCGCTCTCGGTGGTGCTGGCGCAGCGCAAGCGGGCCGGGGCGAAGGCCGCGCCGACGAGCACCCTGACGGTGGTGGCCGACCCGGTCTTCGGTGAGGACGACCCGCGGCTCGAAGGCCTGGACGCCGGCGTACCCGAGGTGCGCGGTGAGGCGACGTGGCGGCGCTTGCCCTTCTCGGCGACCGAGGGAGAGACGCTGGCGAAGCTGGTGCCGGCGCCGAAGCGCCAGGTGCTGACGGGCTACGCCGCCACGCGAGAGAAGGTGGTGTCGGGGGGCGTGTCGGGTTCGCGGTTGGTGCACTTCGCGACCCACGGCGTGCTCGACCTCGCCACGCCCGAGAAGAGCGGCCTGGTGCTGACGCGCCGCGCGCCCGATGGGCGGCCGGTCGAGGGGTTCCTCTCGCTGGCTGACGTGTACGCGCTGCGGCTGTCGGCCGACCTGGTGACGCTCTCGGCCTGCGAGACGGCGCTCGGCGCGGCGCAACGGGGCGAGGGCCTCATCGGCCTGGCGCGCGGGTTCCTCCACGCAGGCGCGCGCGCGGTGGTGGCGAGCCTGTGGAAGGTGAATGACAAGGCCACGGCCGTGTTGATGGAGGCCTTCTACGAGGGGTTGCTGGTGAAGAAGCTGACGCCGGCGGTGGCGCTGGCGAACGCGCAGCGCACCGTGGCGGCGATGGAACGGTACCGCGCGCCGTACTTCTGGGCGGGCTTCGTCCTGGTGGGCGACCCGCGCGAGTAAGGCGCTCCGGCTAGCGCCGCGTCACCGCCACGCTGGCCACGTGCTGGTACTGCCCGTACTGCGTCGTGTTGGCGAACACCGCCAGCTCCCCCGACGAGGGCACCGGACACGACACGTCGACGCGCTCCGCGTTGGTGTTGCCGCACTCGCGCGCGCGGCCCTGGGCGTCCTTGTACGAGAGGATGAGCCAGCGCCGCCTCGGGTTGTCGAGTTGCACCGGGAGCACCTCGCGCGCGTCGACGGCCACCCGGTCGGGCGAGCGCATCGTCAGCCCATGCACCGCGATGCCCGGCCGCGAGAAGGGTTGGCGCAGGAAGTCACCGCGCGACAGCGGCCGGCCGAGGAGCTGCCACCGGGGGTCGTCCGGCAGGTGGCTCCACACGGCAATCGAGGGGGGAATGAAGAGGTACTCGGTGCGGTAGCTGGTGCTGCGCTCGCTCTCGTCCACCGGGTCGTCCCACGTAGGGTCGATGACGTACCAGGCGCCTTCGATGAAGGCCGCGTTCCACGCGTGGCCCTTGGGCGCGATGGCGCCCGATTCCTCGCGCACCTCGCCCGGCACGAAGACGATGGGGTCTTTCGTCAGCGCGCCGAACGCCACCATCAGCCGCGCGTAGCCTTCACACACGCCGCGCCGCGTGCGGAACACCGTCTCGGCGTCCTGCGGCTTGCGCCGGCCCGGGCGCGTCGAGTCGATGTCGTACTCGAGCCGCGTCACCACCCAGTCGTGCAGCGCCTTCACGCGGCGAAAGCCGTTGGGCTCGAGCGAGGCGATGTGGGCCGCCACCGCGGCGATGGAGGTCTCGTGCTCCGGGCGCATCGCGCGGACGATGGGTGAGACTTCACGCTTCCACGGCCAGTGGGTGCCGCCGAGGTCGAGCGTCTCGAGCGGCGGCGCCGAGGGCTCCGGCGCGTCGGACTCGTGCAGCTTCGCGATGGACGGCGCCCGGCCCGAGCCCTTGCCCGACGTCTTCCAGTCCTCGTCGTCGCCCTCGGTGAGCTTCGCGATGGAGCCATTCTCATCGTCGTCGACGAGCTTCGTGCCGCCCTCGTCGTCGTCTCCCGGCGTGGGGCCCCGGCCGGCGTCGGCGGCGTGGGGGCTGCGCGCCGAGGGCACCGGGTCGACGGCCGGCTTCGGGGCGAGCCCTTCCCGCGCCGCGCGTTCCTCGTCGGTGAGGCGGCGCCACCGCGAGCCTGTCCCCGACGGCAGCACCGGCGTGCTGTCGGCCGACGGGAGCGTCTTCGGGTCCACCTGCGCGAGCGCCGTGCGGTCCTCTGGCGTGGCGTAGGGGTTCGGGTTGGCGAGCCGGTGGAGGCCTTCGAGGCCCTGCGCGAGGAAGAAGGCCCCGGCGCGCCAGGGCTCTCCGCGCTCGCCCGGTGGCAGGAACCAGTCGCCCCGCGTCGAGAGCGCCGCGAACGTCACCTTCGGGAAGGCGGCCACCATGCCCGCGAGGAAGACAAGGCCGATGACCAGCGTGCGCAGCGACACCCGCGTCAGCGCCGTCAGCCTGCGCTTCGGTGTCACCCCGAACTGCTTCGTGCGGCCGAGCCGCTCCCGCCACGCTTTGCTCGCGCGCCACTCCCACCACAGGGGCAAGGCAGGGAAGAGCAACAGCCCAGCGGCCAGCGAGGCCTCGGGCGGCCCGCCATGAAAGGCCACCAGCGACGAGGCGAGCCACACCGTCAGCGCCGGCACGGCGACGAGGAACAGCGTGGACACCAGCGACACGAGGCCGCGCAGCATGGAGGGCATTGTCTTCACGATGCGTCAGCCGCGCCATTGCCATCACGAGTTGGACTACGACGCGGGCCATGTTCGCGCTCACGCTCGCCCTCGTTCTGTCCCAGCACCACCCGGCGCCGGCCGAGACGCCCGAAGGGCAGCTCGCCGCGGTCGCCGCGGTGCACGGAGAGGCCGGCCCGTGGGCGGTCGCCGGGTACCGCATGGGCCGCTTCGCGCTGAAATCCCTGGGACTGCCGGCGCACAGCCACGAGCTGCGCGTGGTGCACCGGTCGCCGAAGACGCCGCAGTTCGCGTGCGTCGCCGACGGCGCGCAGGCCGCGACGGGGGCGAGCGTCGGCAAGCTGAACCTCTCCCTCGAGGAAGCGTCACTCGAGCAGCTCACCACCACCTTCACCCACGCGAAGACAGGCGCGAGCGTGACGCTGAAGCCGGCGAAGGCCTTCGTGGCGCGCTTCCTCAACGCGCCGAGGGAGAAGGCCCTCGAGAACGGCCGGCTGGTGCTCTCGCTCAAGGACGCCGAGGTCTTCGAGGTCGTCTCGGTGCCCGCGGCGAAGTGAACGGCCTCACGCGAGCGCGGGCAGTCCTTCCAGCATCGCGTCGAGCATCGCGCGGGCCGAGGCAGCGTCGGGCATGCCGGCGACGTCGACGAGGGCGGGGGCGATGGGCTCGGCGAGCGCGCGCGCCAGGTGCTTCACGGCCTCGCGCTGCGCCTGGTGGAGCTGCGCGCGCTGGTCGTCGGTGAGTCGTGGCTCCGCCCACGCGGCGATGGCCCACGACAGCTCGGCGTGGCGGGTCTCGTCTTCGGCGATGCGCGCCATCACCTCGCGCGTCTCGGGGTCGGCCGCGCACGCTGCCTGGTGGTGTGCGACGAGCGCGCCGTACGTCTCGCGGACACAGCCCTCGACGGCGTTGTCGAGCGCCACCTCGAACAGGCCACGCAGCGGCCGGGGCTCCACGCGGGGCGCCACCACCTCGGCACCAAAGCGCGCCGCCAGCGCTGACGTCACCTGGGCGTGCCGAACCTCTTCGAGCGCGGCCAGCACCGCGGCGCCGCGCAGCTCGGTAGGCGCACCGTGGAGCACCAGCTCCTGCCGCAGCCGGAGGAAGGCGTCGACGCTCGCGGCCTCGAGGTGCGCCGCGCTGGCGAAGTGGCGGCCCAGCGTGTCTTCACAGTCGATGTCTCCGCTCGAGGCGAGCCCGTGCGGGCGCCGCCCGATGGCGCAGTTCGGGTCGCCAGGCTTGATGACCTCACTGCGCACTTCACGCACGTCGCCCTGCGCCGACACCTCGAGGAAGTGGCGCGTCACGTCGTTGCCGCGGCCGCAGCCGATGCCCCGCGTCGCGATGACGTCGTACCCGCCGCCCGAACGGGCACGGACGGCGCCGCGGTCAAGCTGGCCGCACTCGGGCCGGTAGGCGTTGGCGAACGCGAGCAGCGCCGCCTCCTGCGCGGTGTCGATGGTGCCGAGGAACGCCTTCAGCTCCTCGAGGCTCGTCCACGCCTTCACCTCGTCGCCACGCGTCGTCGCGAGGAAGTACGAGCTGCAGAGGTCCAGGCAGTTCTCGGCGAAGCCCACGGTGGGCGACAGGCCCGCGAAGCGCGTCATGCACGCGGCCTTGTCCGTCGCGTTGGCGCAGGCCGTGCCCGTGCCCGAGAGACGCGAGGCCTGCGCCGGCTCGGTGCCACCGAAGGCGCTGCGCTGTCGAAGCTCGACGACGTCGGGGATCACCGACGGCGAAAGTCCGGCCATCGACACGTGGCCGTTCTCACACAGCGGTGCCTTGTAGCCGGACGTGTCGGGCCCGCACGCCGAGAGCGCGAGGGGCGCCACGAGCGAGGCCTTCAGCGCACGGCGGAGCACGGTTCGAAGGGTGTCGGGTGTCATGGGTTCCGCATTGAGCAACCTCGATGCCAGCAGCTTGCCTCGGGAACCCGGAGCCGAGCCCTCAGAAAACCGTGACGTCGTGGTGGCCTGCCTCGGGGTTTTCGTCAGGTGGGGGGCGCGGCGTTGCAGCGCGGGGGCGCGGTCTCTACGACAGCGGGGTGCTGACTCCGCTCGTCATGCTGCTCGTCGCGCAGGTCGAGGTGAAGGTGCTGCCGGTGCGTGGTGGCCTCACCGCCGCCATCGAGCCCCGGGCGGCGAACGAACGCTTCATCTGGCTCCAGGTGCCGTTCGGTGGCGTGACGCCGGGAGGCGGCGCGGCGTTCTATCGCCTCGACCGCCGAGACGGGGGCGTCGTACCCATCGCGGCTGGCTCGACGCGGGACCGAGACGAGCGCTTCGACCTGCCGCAGCTGCCGAGGACGTGGGGTGAGGACCAGCTCATCCGGACGACGGGCCTCGTCGATTCGCTCGGGTTTCACCCGTTCCCTGCCAACCTCGAGGCCCGCGCGGCGACGTCGAGCCGGGCGCTGTTGGCCGCCATCGATGGCGGAGCGCTGGAGCTGCTCGAGCTCGAGTCGGGCGCGCGGAGGGCCCTGGATGGGTTCATCGTGGGCCGGGCCTTCGCGCAGAGGGATGGCCGCTTCATCGTGCACGGACGCACTGCCGCGAGCGCCGTGGGGACGCTGGTGGTGAGCCCCGACGCTGGCCTCCGCTTCCTCGCGAACGTCACGCCCTCGGGGCAGCTCTCACGGGGCGTCTTGCTGACGGCGTTCAACGAGGTGGTGACGGAGGCGGGCGATCGCCTCGGAGACTTCGCCATCGACCCCGCAGGCCTGCCGCTCACGGTGGTGGCCGCGGGTGAGCTCCTGCACGTCACCGATGGCAGCGGCGTCACCCGGGTGCTCGACACGCGCGCGGCAGACGTGCGCTTCGACCGCTCGAGGCTCGGGCGCGACTTCGTCGTCTTCGAGCGGGCGAATGGCCCGGGGCTCATCGTCGAGTCCCTCACCGGGCGAGGGCGCTTCCTCAACACGACCGCGCCGCAGGGCCTTCGGAGCAGCCGCGGTGGACGCGTTCGGTACGACGACCTGCCGCTCGAGGTGTTCGCCGATGGTGGCGTGGGGCCGTGGGTCGACGAGCCCTGCGTGTGGCGCGCGCTGTCCGATGGCGAGTACTGCGTGGGTGACGGCGGGCTCGTCACGCGGGCCCAGGTGGGAGACCGAAGCACCACGCTCGCGCCGAACCTCGCGGTGCCAGAGTCGTTGCCCGCGTGGGACGTCGTCAGTCGCGGCGTCGAGCAGCCCGCGTTGTTGTTCGGCCCTGGTGCGCTGTTGCATCGCACCGATGGCATCGACACGTTCTCCATCGGGCCCGCCGAGACGATTCTGTTCGAGGCTGGCGGCCGGTTGGTGGTGGCGACCGATGGCATCACCCTCATCGACCCGGCCACGCGCGAGCGAACGCCCTTCGGTTTCCCGGTGTCGGTCCGGCCGTTTCCCGCGCGGCGGAGCTGGCTCGCGGTGTTGCCGGGCTGCCGACTTCACGAGCTGACGCTCGATGGCGCCTCGCGAGAGGTCGCCAGTGTCTGTCCGACGGCCGTCATCGATACGCCCGGCGGTGCGGTGTTCATCACCACGACCCAGGTCCTCTGGCGGAACCCTCGGCGCGCGACGTTCGAGCCGCTCGTCTTTCCGGATGAGACCGGCTTCGCTGGCACTGTCGCGCTCAACTCCGTGCGGGGTGACACGGGGTGGTTCACGACCTCTGGGCTCAGCACCATTCAGGTTGATGTGCCGACGGGCAACGTGCTGCGCACAGTCGTCTCTCGGACCGTCGAGGTCACCCCGCTCGGCCTCCTGTACGACTCCCGCAGCGGGCTGACGTGGGAAGCACTCGATGGTGGCACCTTTCCCGTCATCGATGAGTCCGGCGTACCGCCGGGCGCGAAGACGAAGGTGGGGGCGGGCGCGGTCTGGCTGGTGGGCGCGCAGGTCCAGGTCACCACCGGAGGGCCTCCGGCCGTGCTCGAGTTCGTCGGCGGCCGCCTGTGGGCGAACGCCGAACCCATCGCGACGTCGCTGGTGCAGGTGCGCGATGGAGGCTTCGACGTGCTCGACGCGGACGGCAGCCAGCGCACGTTCGAACTGTTCGCATTCGACCCGGCCACCGTGCGCCGCTTCGGCGAGCGGCTGTGGTTCACCGGGTGGGACGAGGCCCATGGCTTCGAGCCGTGGTTCTTCGATGGCACGACACCGCGCCTCGCGGCCGATGTGCTGCCGGGCCCGGCGTCGAGTTTTCCGCAGCTGGTTGGTGCCTTCGACCGCGGCGTCGTGGTGCAGGCGACGCGGGCCGATGGCCTCAACGGGGCCGTCGCGTTGTTGCTCGACCCACCGGCGGAGCGGTTGTCGCCGTTACCTGGAGCCCCACCGGCCGGGTGCGGGTGCAGGGCGGTCGACGCCACGTCGCTGCTCGGCCTCGCGCTCTTCGCCCGCTTCAGGCGGCGCTACTCCGTCCAGCGAAGCCGATAGACGGCGGCAGGCGGCGCTGACTGGGCGACCTCGACGGCCGCTGACGACGCTCCGGCCCAGCGCATGAGGCCCTCGAGCGAGCCGCGCATGAGCCCGGGCGCCGAGCCCACGTCGTTCACCTCGAGGCGCAGCACGCCAGGGCCCTCGTCGACGAGCGTCGCGGCAGCAAACGTGTTGGCGGTCTTGATGTTGTGCGGCACGCGGCCCAGCACCCGGCGCACGCCGAGAAGCTTCACCACCGGCGCGAGCGCCTTGCCGAAGGTGGTGTCGCTCATGCCCGAGATGAGGAGGCGGCCCATCTCACGGTGCGCGTCGTCGAGGGGGAGCGAGGGGAAGAGGTGGCGCGCGGTGAGGTCGATGCTCCGGTACCACGCGTCGCGCGGCAGCGCCGGCGGGAGCTTCTTGTCGAGGTCGAGCCCGAGCGCCCGCAGGTCGTGCTTGAGCGCCGCTGTGATGCGGGTTCCAAGCGCCCGCACGTAGAGCGCCTCGATGGAGGTGTCGAAGACGAGCGGCTCGGACACGGCGCGAGAGCTTGTGCTGGCAGGCCGTGCAAAAGCCACACTCCAGGCGGCTTCACCTCTGCTCGACGCGTCTCGTGGCCAGAGCCCGCGCGCACCGGGCGACGTCGGCCTCACCCGCGCTGCCCGTCGCCGCGAAGGCCCGCTGGCTCCGCACCAGCGCTGCCTCCACCTCAGGCCAGGGCCGCTTCGAGTCGAACGCCACGACCGCGAGCCACCACGCGGCGTCGCCTTCATCCGACGGCTCACACGTCACCCGCGCGCAGACGGCCAGCGCTTCGTCCAGCACCTCGCGGGCGCGCGGCAGGTCGCCCAGCCCACGCGCGCACTTCCCGATGCCGGCGAGCGCGCCCACCCGGTGCGGTGACTCGAGGCCGAGCCCGCTCGTCCACACCTCGAGGGCGCGCTCGTACGCGGCGAGCGCCTCGCGGTGGCGGCCCAGCCGCAGGTTCGCTTCCGCGACGTTGAAGTGCGCGGTCCCCACGTTCGGGTGCTTCGGGCCCAGGGTGGCGAGATAGCCGTCGACGACGCGTTGGAAGACTCCAACCGAGTCAGCGAGCCGGCCCGACTCACCGAGCGCGACGCCGAGGGCGTTGAGCGCCTGGAACGTGTCCGGGTGCTGCGGGCCCAGCGTCTTCTCGAAGAGGGCGAGCGCCTGTTCGATCATCGGGAAGGCCTCGGCGTAGCGCTTCTGCCGGAGCCGCCCGTTGGCCAGGTTCGTCAGCGAGCGCGCGGTGTAGAAGCTGTCGGGCCCGGTTCGCCGCTCGACGAGCTCGAGCACGCGCGCGAAGTGGGCGTCGGCTTCGTCGAACCTGCCTTGCCGCGTGAGGATGTTCGCGACGCTGCCCTCCACCCGCTCCTCGGCGCGTGGGTCCTTCGACGCCGGAAGATGGGAGCGCGCCAGCTCGACGTAGCCGATGGCCTCGGCCGGCTTGCCCTGCAGGAACCCCACGAGGAAGCCCAGCTCGGCCCACGCCGCGCCCGCCATGTCGTCGTCGCGGAGCCCGGTGGACGCGAGCGCGCTGTCCTTGAGCAGCCCCCGCGCCTCGTCGAGGCGGCCCAGCTTGTGGAGCACCCGCCCGCGCTCGTAGTGCACGAGCGACGCGACGATGGGTGGCACGCCCGCATCACCTGGGCTCGAGAGGGCCTCGGCCTCGTCGAAGCGGCCGGCCTCGTAGAGCGCACCCGTCTTCGCGGCCAGCTCGCGGGCGTTTCGAAACACCCGGCGAGAGGCCTCGTCGAGCGGCACCCGGCCCAGCGCGTCGACCTCGAGGCACACCCCGGGCGCCGGGAGTCGGTCGACGATGCGCGCCGCCTTGTTCACCGACGTCGCGCCGCCGCGCTCGAGCACCTCGGCCGTCGCGTCGAGCTCGGCCACGCGCTCCTCGAGACAGCCGAGCCGCGCGCGCCACACCTCGCCACGCGCCTCGTCACTGGTCCCGAGACAGGCCTCGAGGTGCTGTTGCTTCCACGGCGTCATCCGGGCGTCGAACGCCTGGGCCACCTGGGAGGCCGCCGAGGCGGCGTAGGGGAGGCCGGTGGCCGCGAACGCGCTCGAGAGCGAGTCCCGGCGCGAGGGGCCCCAGACGGCGGTCAGGCGCGTCTGCCCCAGCGCGCAGGCCTCGGGCAGCCGCGCCCGGGTCGAGGCCACCGCCGCGCCCAGGCCCAGGGCCGCGAGCACGCTGACTGCGACGAGGCGTGAGGTGCGCCGCCGGTCCGTCGGCTCGAGCGCGTCGACGAGCGCCACCATCGAGGGCCAGCGGGCGGCCTCCTGCACCGACAAGCCCCGGAGCACCGCCCTGCGGACAGGAGCGGGCACTTCGGACGTCGCGGGAAACGTCGGCGAGGGGCCATCGCGCATCGCGCGGCGGAGCTCCTCGACGGAGGTGGCGCGCCACGGCCGCTGGCCCGTCAACGACTCGTACAACGCCACGCAGAACGAGAACTGGTCGGACGCGGTGGTAGCGGCTTCTCCATCGAGCTGGGCGGGCGCCATGTAGGCGGGCGTACCGAGGAGCGCGCCGGTGCTGGTGAGCGAGAGGCCGGGCGCCGCGTCGTCCTGCACGCGCTGGGGCCCTTCCGAGGCGAGGCCGAAGTCCGTCACCTGGGCCCGCCCGTCTCCGCGCACCAGCACGTTGTCGGGCTTGAAGTCGCGGTGCACCACGCCGGCCTGGTGGGCCGCCGCGAGCCCCCGGCCGGCCTGCACGAAGACGCTCAGCACGTCGCGCACCCCGCGGCTCTGCGCCGAGAGCCACGTGCGCACCGAGCCGCCGTCGACGAACTCGAGCGCGACGAAGCGCTGGCCTTCCCACCGGCCGACGTCGAAGACCGTCACCACGTTGGGGTGTGAGAGCCGCGCCAGCGTCTGGGCTTCCCGCAGCAGCCGCGCCTGGTGCTCGTCGGAGGACGCCGCTGGCTTGAGCAGCTTGAGGGCGACTTTGCGGTCGAGCTGCGGGTCCCACGCGGCGAACACCTGCCCCATCGCGCCCGCGCCGATGCGCTCGAGCACGACGTACCGGCCGATGGTGTCTCCGACGGTGAGCGCCGGCGTGCGCTCGCCGTGCTCGAGGCCCAGCGCCGCGGCCTGCCGGCAGGTGGAGCAGGTGTCGAGGTGCTGCTCGGCCGCCTCGAGCGCCGCGCCGGACAGGTGGCCGCCCACGAGCGCCAGGAGCGTGTCGTCATCGAGGCAGGCCATGCGGGAGTCCCTTCGCGCCGCGAGTAGCACATCTGTGCGGGACGAACCGGACCGGGTGTCAGCGTGCCTCGCACTGACTGAAGAGCGCGCTGCACTTGCCGGAGCAGCAGTTGGTGTCATTCACGCAGCTCTGGCCGTTCGCCTTGCACACGCTGACGGGTCGGTCGCAGATGCCCGTCGACGAGGGCACGCACACCGTCGCCGAGGCGTTGCGGAGCATGCAGCAGTCCTCGAGCGCGCCACAGTCGGCCTCGGAGCCGCAGGTCTTTCGACACGCGCCCGTCGAAGCGAAGACCCCGTCAGAGGTGCCGTTCGGCGTCACGGCGAGCGCGCAGTACAGGTTCGTGCCTGCGCAGACAGGGGCCGTGCCGGGGCAGGGCTGGCCCGTCGCCGTTCCACCTCCCGCGCCACCACCAGCACCACCACCAGCAGCGCCGCCCCCCGCGCCGCCGTTGAGGCAGCCATTCAGGGCTGAGAACGAGGGGCCGCAGGCCGTCGTCGAGCCGTAGTCCCCATTGACGCAGGTGACGCTGGCTGCAGCCGCGACGAGACAGTCGAGCCACGCCGACGCCTGGGCCGAGCACGACGAGCCCAGGAGCATCTGGCACTGCGTCAGGACGGTAGCGGACGCGGAGCCGCACTTCGACTGGATGAGCGCCGTCGAGCGGTCGCACGCGGTGCCTGCCGAGCCGCCGCCCGACGAGCCGCCCGCGGCGTTCGTCCCGCCCGCAGCGCCTCCGCCCGTCCCCGAGGGACCGCCACCAACCGGCGAGAGGCCTCCAGCGGCCCCGCCACCGGTAGGAGAAGGCAGGGGCATGGGCCCGCAGGCTGAGACGGAAACAACGAGAACCACGAAAGAAAGACGAGACATGACGCTCCTGCGCGGGCGTGAAGGAGGAAGGGGTGCTGCGTCGCCCGACACGGCCCTGACAGGGCGGCGCGAGCGCAGGTCGCACGAGAATTTTCAGGCGAATTTCGGGGCCCGTTTTCGGGGCCTGGGTCACGGCTCGCGTAGCGCGCGGCTCAAGGACAGCTCGAAGCCGTTCTGGACACTTCGGAGCAGCCGGTCGACGTCGTCCTCGGGGAGCTCGAGGGCGACCGCGAGACGAGCGCGGGTGATGGCCGACAGTCGGTCCCTGGCGGCGCTGAGCCAGCGGGCCACCGACGCGCGGTGCGCCCCGTACATCGGGGCGATGTCGTCGATGGACAGCCCGTCGAGGAGGCTCAGGCGCAGCAGCGAGCGCTCGCGGGCCGTCAAGGCCTGCACGGCCTCTCGGAACACGGCGCGGAAGCGCTCCTGCTGGTCCTTGCGGACGAGCCTCGATTCAAGCTCGGTCGCGTCGGGGAGCGCGGCGAGCTCGTCTCCACTCGCGCGGTTCGGAACGGCGGGGCGAAGGTTCGACAGCACGTGGGAGCCAGCGATGCGCAGGAACGCGCCGAGGGGGCCGCGGCCCGAGTACTGGGCCAGCTTCGGAGCGTCTCCAAGGAGCAGCCGCGAGCGCAGGAGCTGCAAGGCCTCGTCGACGTCGTCACCCGAGGCCCGACGACGGAGCGCGGTGGCGACCGCTCCGAGGAGTTCACCGTCGAGCACGCGCAGGGCCGCGGCGTCGTGGCGCAAGCACGCGCGCGAGAGCACGAGCCCCTCGAGGTCGAGGTCGAGCCATGTCGATGGCGGCTGACCCGTCGAGCGCAACGTCGCCACGAGCTCGGTCTCGGAGGCGCCGAACACCCGCGCCGGTCGTCGCGCCAGCAGGCCCGACGCCAGCGCGGCGTCAGCCCCGAGCGCGGCCGTCAGGCCCTGAGTCGTCCACGGTGGGTCCGTCTCCACGTTGAGAACCTCTTACCCTCGCTCGGACCAAAGGGGGCCTCTTCGCCCAGCGACTTCGAGTGGGTGCATCAGATGACCGTCAGCGTGGCTCTGGTGGACCGACGGGAGCCAGCGCGACGGCCGCTGCCGGTCCGCGATGAGGAACCTCGCTCCCTCGGCTCGACGTCGTGAGAGAGTGCCGGCGCATGTCGGCCCTCCTCGTTCTCGTGCTCTTGTCGCAGGCCAACGGTGCACACGAGGCGCTCGACGCACTCGACAGGCTTCGCCTGCCGACCAGTGCAGCGGTGGCGGCAAGCCAGACACCCGAGGGCGCTGCCTCGCTTGGGTTCGACGCCACGCAGGTCCGGCTCATCGAGCATGGCTCGCTCGACGCGACCCTTCGTCTCGGCGTGATGCTTGCTGTGGGGAGTACCCTCGTTTCGGGCAGCGCCGTCGGGACGAGCCTGAGTCCATCTCCCTGGCTCGTCGGTGCGACGACAGGCGCCGTCACGCTGGGCGTCGTCAGCCTGCTGCACTTTCTCTGGGGCGCGCGCGGCGGGACCGATGTCTTCCGTGCCTTCGAGCTTCGGAACGACGCACGTGTGACCGACGCGCGAGCGCGCTGGGCAGAGCCCGGGCTTGCTCGGGTGACCGAACGCCTCCTGCTGCTCGGGAGAGCCGGGAGTTCCTATCGAGCGAAGCAGGGGGTGCACTCGCTCGACGACGACGCGCTCGAGGCGCTGTTCTCGCGTGACGACGCCTCGCTGCTTCCGGACTTTGAGCGTCATCGCGCGTTGGCGGCCGGTTCGAAGGTGCTTCAGTTCAGTGCGCTCGTACCCCTTGGCGTGGCGCCGCTCCTCGTGGCGGCGACGGGCGCAGCGCTCGTCGCGGTCGTGGCCATCTCGGTGGGCAGCGCGTTGTTGTCGGTCGGGCTGATGACAGCGGGGGTCCTGGTCGGCGGCGCCGCCAACGACCTGTACTTCTCCGTGATGCAGCGGTGGAACGAGCGCATTCTGAACGAGACGCGTCGGGGTCTGCCGCTGCGTCTCCCCGAGCCGGAGCCACCTGCGCTTCAGGAGCCCCCCTCGGAGCCGCCGCCTCCGGTCGTCGTCCCACCGTCGACGGACACCCCACGCCGCCAGCTGATTCTGCCCGGGGTCGTTCCGACGACGAAGTCGCAGTGACCGGACGGATCGCAGCGGGCTGACGCGGCGCGGTCACCACCACGCTGAGGACGATGTTCTTCACCTTCGATGGAGCTGGAGCACCTGCCACTGCTCCCACGCCAGGCTCGGCTCGAGGTCTGCATAGCCGCGGCTGCGCTCCAGTCGTTGGGCGCTGCGATGCTCCATCGTCACGCACACGGCTTTGTCGCGAATGGCCTCGACCTGCACCCTCGTGAGGCTCGTTCCAGCGGCATCCTCCGCGGCGCTGAGCAACGCTGCCAGCGCGGGCATGAAAACCAGAGCCAGCTTGCCGGGACTGGGCGCGCGACTGCCCGGTGCACCGACCCTCCAGACGCCGAAGGAATTGTGACAGGGGTGCTCAGGGGCGTAGCTCGCGTCAGGCCACCGCACGAGCGGGCGCTGCGGGGTTTCGGGGTTTGGTGCGAACCGATGCCCCGAGAGGAGCAGGGGGTCCTCGGCGAGTTGGTACACGTTCAGCGAAAGGAGGAACGCGTTCGCGGTCTCCGCGTCGGTGTGAGCGGCGAGGGCTACCTCCGAGTCGGGCAACGAGAACACGTGCATGCCGCACGTCGTGACGCTGCCGGCGCCGCCGAGCATCACCACCGCGAGGCGATGCAGCGACGCCGAACTGATTCCGTCGATCAGCTCTCGCCAATCGGCGATGGCGAACCCGAGCTTCGACTGTTCGATTCGAATGCCAAGGCCTCCAGCGGCCTCGAGTGCGCGAGCCAGCTTCGAGAAAGCGGCTCGCCCACGGTCAAGCTCGATCGGCATCGACAAGACCAATGCGCCAGGCGCTCCATCGATCGCGCCGAGTTCCACGGGCCCGACCGTGCCGAACGGGAAGGCCTGGCCGAAAGCGCCATCGTTCTCGACGAATTCGACCGGCACTTCGAAGCCGAGGCCGTGAAGCACGCCATTCGCCAGCGTCAGGTCGCGGTGCGCCAGTGCAGTCTCCCACGACGCCATGTTCCTGCACGTTCCCGGGACGAACAGCGTCACACACGTTCGCGGACTCACCGGACGAGCATAGGTCGGTCATCCGTTGCGGAAAGAGGGCCCGTCTCACGGAGGTGTCTGGGGGGCCGACGCCGGCTGCCACCCCAGCCGCGGGGCGAGCGCCGGGTCCTCGCGCGTCCTCCAGACGAAGCCATCGAGCACGTAGTGCGTCGTCTGCGGCAGCGAGAGCAGCGGCACCAGCAACGTGAGCAGGCCTGAGCCCAGGTCGAGCCCGGCGTCGCCGAACAAGGCCGCGCGCTCGTGCCACACCAGCGTGTCCCACAGGAACTCTTCGGCGAAGGCGAGCAGCAGGAGCGCTCCGAAGAAGGCCGGCACCCCGAAGCGCACCAGCACCCCCAGTGGCCCATAGCCGCCCTCGGCGTTGCGGCCCTTCGCGTATGTCCACACGAGCGCGAGGTACGGCACCCCGTGCAGCGTGACGTTCATCACCGTGAAGGCGAAGTCGTCGCGCGCGAGCACGATGCCGCCGAACCACGTCACCCACGTCGCGCCCAGGAGCAGCACCTTGCCCACGGGGAACGGGCCCGTCTTTCTTCGCAGCACGAGTCGCGCGAGCCACGCCACCAGCACCACCGCGTGCACTGCGAGCGCGACGTCACCGACGACCGGCGGGAGGCCCGAGATGAAGTCCTGCTCCTTGAACCACCAGAACGGGCGCGGCAGGTGCGCGTGCCACCACACCACCGGCCCCAGCGTCGCCGCCCAGATGGCGAGTCGGTCGAGGCGCAGTGTTGGCTCGTCGTCCTTCGCGCGCCGGCCGTACAGCGTCATCCACCCCACCTGCTGGCGAATGAAGTGCCACACCGCCACGTACGCGAGGCAGCGCCAGAAGAAGCCGGCTGAGACCGCGTGCGCCGCCACCGACACGCCGAACGCGACGAGGGGCGCGCCCGCGTAGAGGAGCGGCCGCCGCGCGAGCTCCTCCTTGTCGAAGTACACCCGGTACAGCGTGGCCCAGACGTGCGCGACGTCGATGCCCAGCACGAAGACGACCCAGGCCCACAGCGGCGTGTCTCCGAAGAGGCCGAAGCCGTGGCCCACGACGACGACGAGCGCCGACACCAGCGCGCTGCCGGCGAAGACCGACACGTCGGTGGCAGGGCTGAAGAGCCAGCGAGACACGGCGGGGCGCACCGTGGAGCACCTGTCGCGCGAAGGCAATCAGTTGCCGGTCGTCTCTCACGGTCGAGTCGACTTCCGTGACTCGAGCGGCTGCGGAGCGAGTGGGTCGGCGCTCGCTCCCCGTCGCAGCGCTCAGGCGATTCGCCCGCCTCCATCGACGTGGAGGACCTCGCCGGTGATGGCTTCCGTGCGCATCAGGAACAGAACGGCTTCGGCGACCTCGTCCGGGCGGCTCAGTCGCTTCGTCAGCAACGTCTGCGCGACGTCGGAGAAGACCTGAGCCTTGTTCGGCCCCAACACCCGGTCCCACATCGGCGTGTCGGTCCAGCCGGGTGCCACGGCGTTGAACCGGAGCGGCGCCAGTTCGACGGCCAACGTACGCGTCAGTTGCTCGGTCGCCGCCGTGCTGACGTTGATGGCCCACGAGCCCTTCGCCGGGCGGTCTGTCGAGACCCCGCCGGTCAAGGTGAAGGAGCCTGCAGGCCTCATTCGCTTCGAGGCGGCCCGCACGACGTGCGCGCTCCCCTTGAGGCGGACGTCGATGATCCGCCACTGCGCGGCCAGGTCGCCGTCGACGATGGAGGAGGCGCCCGCGAAGCCCGCTGCGACGTAGACGTGGTCCAACGGGCCCGGCTCGTCGAAGGCATTCACGACGGCGGCCTCATCGAGAATGTCGACCACACGGTGCCGGCCTCGCGGAAGGGTGTCTTTCACCCGCGCAACCGCGGCCGGGTCGACGTCGTGAACGTCGACGAGGGCGCCCTCTCTCGCTGCGGCCGCGGCGACGGCCAGACCGATTCCCGACGCTCCACCGACGACCACGACTCGTTGCTTCTCGAGCGTCTTCATCGCCCCACCCGGTAGTCCGCCTCGACGGTCGCCTTGAGGGCCTTCGAGTACGGGCACACCTGCCGCGCCTGCTCGATGAGGCGCTCCACTCTCGCGGGCGTCTCCCCAGGCGCGTTCACCGTGAGCCGCGCCTTGAGCGCGAAGCCCGTGCTCCCCTGGAGCAGGTCGACCTCGGCGTTCACGGCGATCGACCCGAGTGGCTTGCCCTCTTCTCGCGCGACGTAGGCCAACGAACTGGCGAAGCAGGCGCCCCACCCAGCCGCGAGCAGTTGCTCCGGGTTGGTGCCCTGGCCAGAACCGCCGAGGGCCTTCTGGAACGCCAGCCGCGCCTCGAGCAGGCCGTCGTCCGAACGGACCGAGCCGTCACGCCCGCTGATGACCTCGACCGCTGCCGTGTAAATCGTCTTCATGTGCCTCTCCTGTCGCGAACGGCGGCATGCCGTCCGTGACGCGCAGGGTGCGGGGGAGAAGTTGGCGTCGCTACGTGTTCAGCTGAGACAGCCTGTCTCAGCAAGGGTGCGGTTGGGCTCAGGGCTACGGGTCGAAGACCTCGGCTGGAGCGTGGTCGAAGAGCGCCCGGATGAAGGCGCGCAACGCGGGGAGCGGTGTTCGACGTCGAGCCCACACGACGTGGACACCCTCGGTGCTTCGGGCCGATGGCAGCAACTCGACGAGGACGCCACGCGCGAGGGCTTCACGGACGAAGAACTCGTTGAGGCGCGCGACCCCGACGCCACGGGTCACGAGTTCGAGCGCCGCGCGCTGGCTGTCGACGGCCATGACTGGAGCGACGGCGACGACGTCGCGGCGTCCGGCCAGCCTGATGGGGACGGGTTCGAGCCCGGCGCCCACCCGAATGAACGGCAGTCTGGTGACCTCGAGGTCTACGAGGCCTCTGGCCAGCTTCGCCGATGCGACGACGACCATCGTCGTGGTGCCCAGCCGGCGACTCTGCAGCGAATCCGAATCAGGCAGCGGGCCTCGGCGAATGGCGACGTCGATGCGCTCTTCGAAGAGTTCCCGGTAGTCGTGGGACGACTCGATGGCGACGCGAAGCTCTGGCATCGAGGTCTTGAGGGCAGCGAGGGGCGCGGGAAGAAGCTGCTCCGCGAATAGCGGCGAGGCGGCGATGACCAGCGTCTTCATCGAGCCGGCGTCGACCAGCGCAGAGACCTCGTCGAGCCCCTGCGTCACCGCGCTCGCCTTCTCGATGAGGAGTGTTCCGAAGCGGGTCGGTACGAGCTGTTTGCCACGGCGAAGAAAGACCGCAGCGCCCAGTCGTTCCTCGAGGGCCGCGACCTTCCGGCTCAGCGTCGAGCGGTCTTCGCCCAGCCGGCGTGCGGCCTCACGCAGCGTCGTGTTCGAGGCGAAGCCCGAGAGGAGTCGAAGGTCGGCGGGCGTCGGGAGGGCCATGGTTCCGATATCGTCGCAGCGGCCCTCGGGGGCAACCCACCAGATCGCAGCGATGGGGTCGACTCGCGTCGATGGAGACGGCCCGCCGTGCCATGCGGGACATGCGTTGTGAAGACCCGGAGTGTCTCGACCGCGGCGATGCGCTCAGCCATGGGCCGCTTCAACTAGTACGCGAAGTCAGCCGCGTCGGCCTCTGCGAATGACTTGAAGACCCTGGCGACCTTCTTCACAGGCGGCAGCTTCCACGAACCTCAGCCATCGTCGGAGTGCTGGGCGCATTCACCAGCCTCGAGACGATCAGCCCCGAGCGCGGCGACGCCACACGGCAAGGAGGAGGAGTGACAGCGCCCCGGCTTCGCTCGAGCTGCACCCACAGCCGCGCGGAGCCTCGATTCCCGCCGGGAGGGGCCGCAGCAGGGGCGCATCGCCCGCTGGGGCATCACACCGGAGGCGAAAGGGCGCTGACGCGACGAGCGTGCGGTCGGTGCCGGGGAACGACACCGTCAGCTCCGCGACGTGTTCGCCCGGGGCCAGCCCGGAGCCCGTCGTGTCGCAGGCCGCATGCACCCGCGTCACCGACGGGCTGAGCAGGCCGTACGTCGTCTGCTCCGGCAGACCGGGGACGCTTCGCGCCCACACCTCACTGTCGATGCGCAGCGTCTTCTCGACGTAGGGCTCCCAGCGGGGGTCGAGCGCGCCCGGCGTCACGTCGATGGTCACCCACGCCGCGTCGACGACCGCGACGCACGCCGAGCCGCCGGGGACATCGATCTTGCCCCGTCGCGGCTCCGACACCGTCAGGCCACCGAGCCGCTCAGGAAAGGGAACCTCGGGGCCGAAGGTCCACGAGATGGACTTCGCCGCGCCGCCGCAGCTGCGCGAGTGGTCGAGGCGCACCGACTCGCCCTCGACGAACGCCTCGGCGGTCTGCACCCGGGTCCACACCATGGGGCGCTCCGTCACGACCTGCTCGGTGATGGTGACCCCGGCGTCCGACGACAGCCGCGTGAGGCGCAGCCCGCCATCGTTCCCGCGGTCCTCGAAGGCACACCCACCCACCAGGAACGCCGCCAGGTTTCGCGGCACGGCCGTCGCGCCGTTGGCCGGCGACGACCAATCGTCCGGGAAGCTCGCCGAGCACGGCCACGCCACCAGCGGACAGAACAGCACGAACGCCCCCAGAACGACCTTCATCGCAGCCTCAGTCACTCCGGCCCGCTCGAGCGCGTCGAACCATGCGGGGGCCGACCGAGCCCGTCAAGCGAACGGTCGCCCGCGCAACCCCCCGAGACTCCCGGCTGACGCGGTTTCCACACATCGTTGTGGCCGATCGCCCCGGTTGAGGGTCTTCTCCGCTGCCGAGGGCATGAAGACCCCTGGTGAGCAGATAGAAGCAGCGCGGCGAGGAGACGAGGCCGCGTACCGGGCGCTCTACCAGCGCTATCGGCCGGCGGTGGTGCGTCTGCTCGAAGGTTTCGCCACGCTCGACTTCGACGAGCGGGAGGACATCGTGCAAGACACGTTCACCCGCGCCTTCAAGTCCCTCGACAAGCTGCAGGTCGACAAGGCCTTCGAGTCGTGGCTCCTCACCATCGCGCGCAACCGGGCGAAGACGGCCCTGTCGAAGCGCGCCTCGGAGCACGACACCATGGCCACCTTCTCGAAGGAGTCCCTCGACGCGGTTCCGCCGTTCCCCGAGTCGCTCACGCTCGAGGTCGACATCGGCGTGGTGCGCGACCTCATCGGCCGGCTGCCGGAAGGGCCCGAGAAGGACACCGTCACGCTCTTCTACCTCGAGGGGCAGCTCTCGGCCCGCGAGATTGCCGACAAGCTCGGCGTGGGGAAGAGCGCCATCACGATGCGCCTCGAGCGCTTCCGCGCGCGGGTGAAGCGTGAGCTGATGTTGCGCGTGCTGGCCGGGAGGGTGGCATGAGCCCGCTCGACGAGGCCGCGCTCAACCGGCTCCTCCAAAACCCCAGCGGTGAGCCCGAGCTGCTCGAGCGGCTGAAGGCTGGGGACTTCGACGAGCTCCTCGCAGCCCGGCCCGAGCTCGACGGCGAGACCGACCGGCTGCTGCTCGCGCTCGCTCCGAAAGAAGCGCCGCTCGACGAGCTCGGCTGGCGGCGACTGCGCTCGAAGCTGGTCCCCCAGCGGCGCGCCCCCGCGGCGATGTTCGCGCTCGCGGCGGGCCTGGCGGCGGTGGTGGGCGCTGGCACCTGGGCTATCGGCGGCCGGGTGGCGCCGGTGACGGAGCCGGGCCTCAAGGGCGCGGGCAAGCTGCTCCTCGGCGTCGAGGCGGCGAAGCAGCGCTCCGACGGCGCCTTCGAGGTGCTGCGCGGCGACGACGAGGTGAAGCCGGGTACCGTGCTGGCCTTCCGCGTGACGTCGCCCCTCGATGGGCCGGCGCGCGTCTTCCTCCAGCGCGCCACCGAGGTGCCCGAGGAGCTCGCGCAGGTGCGGGTGAAGCAGGGCGCCGCGCAGCTCGAGCAGGAGTCCGGCCTCTTCGGCGTCAACCTCGAGGACGAGCAGGGCCCCGTCACCATCTGGGTGGTGGCCGGCGAGGGCCTCTTCGACGTTGAGCAGGCTTTGGCGGCCATCGCAGGCAAACCGTCGGCGCTCGTCGTCGGAAAAGTCGGAGTGCGCGTCAAGCCGTGAGGCGCGTGCTCGCCATCACCGCGCTCTGGGCGCTCTCGTGCGCCAGCACGTCGCTCGAGAAGGGCGCGACGGTGGTGCGGCTGTCTCCCGGCCAGGTCGACCCGGCGTTCGAGCCGCGGCGCTTCGCGTTGGTGGTGGGCATTCCCGCGTCGACGGACGAGCGCTGGCGCGCCCTCAAGTACGCCACCAAGGACGTCGACGACGTCGCCCGCGTGCTGAAGGAGCCCTTCACCGGCCGCTTCACCGTCGTCACCACCCTCACCGCGAAGAAGGACACCACGAAGCAGGCGCTCCTCGCGGCGGTGCAGCAGCTCGCCACCCAGGCCACCCGGCCCGACGACATCGTCGTCATCTACGTCTCGGCGCACGGCACGCTCGCGCGCGACGGCCGCGGAGAGCTCGCCCGGTACCTCGTCACCAGCGACGCCGACTTCTCGCGCGTGGCGCAGACGGCCCTGTCCATCGAGCAGCTCCAGCAAGTCTTCGCCCGCGTGCCCTCGAAGCGCCGGGCGCTGGTGCTGGCGACGTGTCACTCGGGCGGTGGCAAATCGCTCTTGTCCGACGAGATGCAGAAGGAGCTCGCGTCACTCAAGGGCGTGCGGCCGCTCGAAGAGGTGAGCCGGGCCTCCATCGTGTTGTCGGCGAGCGACTTCGGCGAGCCCGCCCGCGAAGACGACGCGCTCAAGAACGACGTCTACACGCACTTCCTCGTCGAGGCGCTCCAGGGCCCGGGCGACCGGAACGGCGACGGCGCGGTGACGGCCACCGAGGCGCACGACTTCGCCCGCCGCAAGACGTACGCGCACTCGAAGGGCCGCCAGCGCCCGTCGGCCGAGCTCGTCGAGGTGGGCGCCGACCCCGTCATCCTCGCGGGGCGCATTCAGCGTGAGGGGCGGCCCGAGGTGTTCTCGTACGCGCCCAGGCTCGATGGCTTCGCGCTCAAGGTGAACGGTGAGGAGCGCGCCGAGCTGCCCGGCGGCGTGGCGGTGACGCCCGGCAAACACGTCATCGAGCTGACGAAGGGGCCCGACCTGTTCCTCAAGGAAGAGGTGACGCTCGAGGTGGGGCAACGGCTCGACCTGGAAGAGCTCGTCACGCGCAGGGAGCCCGCCGTCTCGCTCTCGGCGCTCTTCGGAGGCTTCGGCTTCTTCGACGAGAAGAGCCGCAATGAGGTGATTCCCGGCGGCGCGACGCTGGGCGCGGCCTTGCGCATCGACCGGCTCTTCGGCGGCCGCTTCGCCCTCGAGGTGGACGTGGGCGGCCTCGGCGGCCAGACGACGCTCGACCTCGGCTCGGCGCCGGTGCCGGTGTCGTGGACGAGCGTGCAGGGTGGCGTGTCGCTGGGCTGGACGTTCCGGTGGCGGTTTCTGTCGGTGTACGTGGGGCCGCGTGTGGCCGGTCTGTGGGTGCAGCGGTCCTTCTCGGTGGCGACGTACTCAGGGCGCCAGGCAGCGTTCACGTTGATGCCGGGGGCGTGGGTGGGCGGGGCGGTGGCGTTGGGCAAACGGTGGGAGGTGTCGGCGCACCTGCAGCCGACGCTGTCGGTGCTGACGGTGGACGGCACGTTGCGGGCGATGGGCTTCGTGAGCGGCTGGGCCGCGGTGGGGTTCAAGTTCTAAATGCGCGCGCTCCTCGCCACCGTCGTCGTCTTCGGGCTGCTGGGCTGCGGCGGCTTCGACAATGATCCGCTCCGCCGCGGCACCGTGCGCGGCACGCTCGAGAAGGTGACGCCCGAGTCGGCCGTCGTCATCGAAGAGCTCCCGGAGTTCTTCGTGAAGCCCGACGAGAAGGGCCGCTTCGAGCTGGTCGACGTGCCGCAGGGCGAGGTGACGCTCCTGGTGCTGGCGAGCGAGGTCAACGCCGAGCGCCTGCCCGTCGAGGTGAAGGGCGGGCAGGTGACCGAGGTGGGGAGCGTGGGGAACCGGCCGGGCGCGCTCGTGGTGGTGCGGTTGACGGCGCCCGAGAAGTACGGCGTGGCGAACGCGAGGGTGTCGGTGCGCGGGCTGCGGCTCGAGCGCTCGCTGCGCACGGGCGTGACCGAGGTGACGGTGCCGGCCATCGGGTGCTTCACCTTCGACCTGTCGGCGCCTGGCCTGGGGGCGGACTCGAAGCAGCTGTGTGTCGAGGGCTCCGCCCGCTACCCGGTCGAGTTCACGGTCGCGGTGCCCGATGGCTCCGAGGGGCGTGAGGGCTGCTCGGTGTCGGGGTGCGTCGAGGGCTTCATGTGCAAGGCTGACGGCACCTGCGGGTGAGCGAGAGGCTCGAGCGTTCGTGCGCCGAGGCAGCTGAGTTCGACACGTGCTCGTCACAGGAGGCGCCGACTGTGAACGAACGTCAGCCCCAAAAATACCCTGCCCCCGCCTTTCGCCCAAGCGCGCGCACACGGCACACTGACCCACATGCTGCGGACCGCGTCCCTCGTGTCGGTCGTTCTGCTCACCGGCTGTCTCGACCTCGGGCTCCCGTCGAGGGCCGGCCCTCCGGCGCCCGGGAGCCTCAGCGGGCGCATCGTCATCGCCGTGCCGAACCGCTCCGACCGGCAGGCCCTGCGCGGCGCCGAGGTGTCGCTGCTCGGCTCGGGCGTCGGCGCGGTGTCCGACGAGAGCGGCGCGTTCCGCCTCGAGGGCATCACGCGCACCGAGGGCCGCATTCTCATCCGCTTCGATGCCGAGGGTGACGGGCGCTTCGAGCGCCAACGGCTGTTGTCGCTCGGTGCGCTGAGGGCCGGGCCGGGCCGCCAGGTGGCGCTCGGAGACGTGCTGCTCGGAGAGAACGCTCGCCTCGAAGGCACGGTGCTGCGCGGGGACGTCGCGGGCCGCAGCGGCCACGCTGGTTCGCTCGCCTTCGTTCCCGAAGGCCCGTTCTCGGCGACGACGAATGACGACGGCTCGTTCGTGTTCGCCGATGTCCCCGAGGGCACGCTGACGCTCGCGCTGTTCCGCTCCGGGTACGAGCCACGCGAGGTCGGCGAGGTGCAGCTCTCGGCTGGCCAGACCCTCTCGCTGCGCCCCTTCTCGCTCATGCCCAGCACCACGCCGGTGGCCATGGCCCGGGTCCGCGGACGCCTCGTGACGCTCCCGGCGACGGAGCCCGCCGCCGCGCGCGTCTCGTGGACCAGCGCGGGAGGCGAAGTGACCCAGAGCTCCGTCTCGGCCACGGGCGAGTTCGAGCAGGCGTTGCCGTCGTCGCTCTACACGCTCCGGGTCTCCCTCGACGGGTACCGCACCGCCGTCGTGTCGAACGTGCTTGTGCAGGGCAGCGACCGCGAGGTCGGCACGGTGGTGCTCGTCGCGGGCTCGGGCGTCGTCGGTGGAGCCGGTGGCGGGAGCGCAGGCGGTCAAGCGGGCGGCACGGCCGGCGGCGAAGGTGGTGGATCCGCAGGCGGAGCAGCGGGAGGTCAGGCCGGAGGGAGCGCGGGAGGCTCGGACGGTGGGAGCGCGGGAGGTTCGGCCGGCGGGAGCGCGGGAGGTTCGGCGGGTGGAAGCGCGGGAGGTTCGGCCGGTGGGAGCGCGGGAGGCTCAGCCGGTGGCATCAGCGGTGGCGCTGGCGGTTCGGCCGGAGGCGTGCCGCTGCCCGTGGTCGTCCTTGATGCGCGCACGTTCGTTCGAACCGGCGCGCTCGCCACCCTCGACTCCACCCGCAGCTTCGATCCCCTCGACGCGGGCGCGCTCTCGTTCCGATGGGTCGAGCGGACCGACGCGGGCGTGGTGCTGAGCGCGAATGACTCGGCGCTCGCAGGGGCTCCCACCTTCACGGCGCCTGCCACGCCCCGGGTGCTCGGCTTCGAGGTGGCCGTCACGAGCGCCAGCGGCACCGTGGCGACCGGTTCGACGGTCGTTGAGGTCCTCGCGCCGCCGACCGCGCGTGTCAGCCCGTCCACCCTCGTCATGCGCACGGGCTCGTCGTCGGTGTTGTCAGCCGCCGCGAGCACGGACCCGCTCGGCGCGCCGCTGTCCTTCATGTGGAGCGTCGTCGCGGGCAACGTGACCTTGTCCTCGATGAGCGGGCCGACCGCGACCGTCACGGCGCCCTCGCTCCCGGGGGGGGCGAGCGTTCAGCTCGTCGTCTCGAATGCCGTCGGCGTCACCTCGGACCCGCTCCTCGTTCCCATCAACGTCTCCACGACGGCGATCCCGTCGGCGACGATCAGCCTGACGCCGGTCGCGCAGGTCGCAGGTCCAGGAGGGTCGGTCGTCATCACGGCCGCGGCCTCATCGACGAACTCGATGGAGGGGTTCTCCTTCAACTGGACCCAGACGAGCGGAGGAGGCCCGCTCGTGCTCACGGGCGCATCGACGCCAACGGTCGGCTTCATCGCCCCTGCGGGCCTGGGACGCCTGACCTTGACGGTGACCGCGACGGGCGATGCCGGTGCCGTCGGCATGGCGGTGGCGACGGTCGACGTGGAGGACAACGTCGCACCCGTGCTCGTCTCCAGCGACCCGCCGGCAGCGCCCGGGGCAGCAGGCGGTTGGTATTCGTTGACCGCGACGTTCAGCGAAGCGCTCGACCCGGCGTCGATCAGCGCCGCGACCGTCTCACTGGCCGAGGGCAGCTCGACACCGGTACCAGTGGACGTACGCCTCGAAGGCGCGGCCCGGACGATTCGGGTCACGCCCCGGGTTCCGCTGATTCCGGGCAACTCGTACACCCTCACGCTGGGAGCGCTCACCGACTCATCACCGGCTCGCAACGCCTTCGCGGGTCGCACGCTCCCCTTCAACGCCCGCCCGCCGCGCTTCACCCGTTGGAGCTACTCGAACCCGGGCGTCACGACCTCGTTGTTCCCTGGCGTGGCGGTGTCATCGACCCAGGTCTGGGTGGTCGCCCGCGACTGGACTGGCACTGGCTACGGGGCCTACGCCTACGAGCCGAACTTCGAAGACGGCGGACTCACCCGCGCGCGGATTCAGCTTCAGGACACGAGCGCCGGCATCGCCTCGCGGCGCGGCCACGTGGTCAACGACGTGCCTCATGTGCTGCTGCCGGGAAACCGGAGCCGAGTCAGCATGTGGACCGGCCCGGGGTCCTGGGCGGCCATCGTGGGGTCCTCCGAGGTCAGCATCGCCACCGACGAGACCCGCCTCGTGGGGCTGTACGAGAACTACGGGCCTCATTGGACAACGTTCACCAGCCCGTCCACCTCGCCTCTCGATGACTTCGTCGACAACTACGTCGGCGCCAACCCTCCGTGGGTGTCACTCAATTCGGCTGGCGAGGAGGGCTCGTTCACGCTGGCCGTCTCGGGACCGAATCAGTTCTTCGTCATTCCGACCTCGACCCGGGGCTGGCGCGCCTATCTCAAGCAGGGCACGGCGGCCTGGCAGAACCTGACGAACACGACGCCTCTCCCCGGCCCGGGCCGTGAGGGGCGAGCCACCTTCAACGGCACGACGCCCATCTTCTGTTACGTCCACGTTCCGACCAGCGGGCGCCAACTGAGCTGCTCGAGCTGGAATGGCTCGTCTCAGTGGAACCACGTGACGGACCTCGCCCCCGGAACCGTCGAGAGCCTCGACCTGTTCACACGGGGCCCGGTGAGCTGGCTCACCTACGCGGCCGGGCAGCGCATCTTCGTGAAGTGGCTGCGGGCGTCGCCTGCAGGCGGAATGCTCTCGGTCTCGACCCTCAACGGCCCGACGGGGGTCGACCAGTGGAGTCCTCCGGGGTGCGTCAGCCGATCTCCCGAGTCCTTCGCGACGGCCGACGCGCTCTACGTGACGTGGGAAGAGAACTGCGGGCCCGTCAACGGCATCGCGTTGCAGCGCGTCCGCTGACGTCGGCGTTCAAGCGCTCTCGTCAGGGCTCACGCAACGTCTATTCTGGCAATGGCACCCAACTCACGCGCGTCGCGCGCGACGAGGACGGGCGTCAGGGTGGGCCGATCTGCTGGGTGACGAGGTCCGGCCCAAACAGCACGCGGGCCTCGATGTTCGGCCAGCCCGGGGCTGGGCCTTCGCCCCGACGGACTCCGATGTGGAGCGTGAAGGGCGGCGTCGGCGCAGCCTCCAGGGGTGCCCGGGAAACGAAGCGAAACCGCCACTGCGTCACGATGTCGACCTCGGCCTCGCGTGCAGCGAAGGGCCCGAACTCGGGGTCGACATCGCGACGAAGGGCAAACCAACCCTCGGTTCCCGACGAGTCATCGAGCGTCGTCAACCCGAGTTCACCGTAGTTTGGCGCGTCGAAGTGCTCGCGAAACACGGGGTCCTTGGTCTCGAACTCGGCCTCGACCGTCGCCTTCGCTCCAGCCTCGAGCTTCCAGCTGAGAATGGTGAGCGGCGTCCAGACGGGAGTGCAGAAGGCGAAGATCGGCGGGCAGCTTCCGTTGCAGCCCGCGGTGAGCGTCAGCGCGATACACACGAGCATGACTCTGAACGGGCTGGCCGGGATCAGCATCGGCTGCCTTCGTAACACGAACGCCTCACGTCCGGCGCGAGGCCCCCGCTCGGCCAGTGGCAGCGCTGTGACGTCTGGAAAGAAAAACGCCGAGGAAGGCCGTCAGGCTGCTCGCACCGCGAGCGGTAACCGAACTTCGAGCCGACGCGAGGGGTGGGCTTGCACCTCGACCTGGCCCCCGAGCTCCGTCGCGCGCGCGCGCATGTTGTGAAGTCCCCGGCCCGTGTCGAGACCGCCGCCACCGCCGCCCCCCGCGCCGTCGTCACGCAGTGAGAGCGTCAGCGCTCCAGGCGTCACCACGAGAGAGACGTCGACCCGCTGCGCAGCGGCGTGCTTCACCACGTTGGTGATGGCTTCGCGGAAGATGCGCAGCAGTGCGAGCGTCACCACGCCCGTGGGCGGGCTGGCGTCGGCCGCCACGGTGGCCTCGAGCTCGAACGTCATGCCGTGCGCCTCGATGACCTGCCCGCCGAAGCGCCGCAGCTCGGCCACCAGCACCGGCCACGTCACCTCGTCGTCCTCGAGCGTCTGGGTGAAGGCGCGCAGCTCGGCGAGGCCCTCGGTGGACAGCTCGGCGATGGTGTCGAGCGCCCGCGCGCTCCGTGAGGCGTCTGCGCGGCCCAGCTCGGCGAGCAGGCGAATGTTCGTCGTCACGCTCCCGATGCCGTCGTGGAGGTCGCGCAGCATCGCCTCCTTCTCTTTCGCGCGCGCCGCGAGCCGCTCCTCGGAGGCGACCGCCCGGTCTCTCGCGTCGCCCCACGCCCGCTGCACCAGCACCACGAGCGCCAACGTCAGGCCCAACAGGCCGAGCGGCACACCCGTTCCGGCGGCCTGCGGACCCAGCGCGAGCGCCGCCAGCGCGTTGAGCCACGTGGCGACCAGCAGCACGCTCACGCCCACCAGCAACACGATGGCGCGACGACGGTCCGCGGTGTCGCCACGGCCGCGCGCGAGCTGCACCAGCCAGCCGAGGCTCCAGGTGGCCGAGGCCAGCATCGCCACGCGCAGCACAGCGCCAACGCCGAAGAACGTCAGCACCACCGCGCGCTCGAGGCCCGGCGCCAGCTCGAGCAGCGCCCACGAGACGAGCGTGTCGACGATGGTGAGGCCCGAGAGGGCGGTGACGACGCGGCGGAATCGCTCCAGCCAGCGGGACGGCGTCTCGAGGGCAGCCGACAGGAAGTGCAGCCACGCCGCGCCGAGCACCGCCACGCTGATGGGCCACAGCGCGAACCAGAGGGCCGGGGTGAGTGGCAGCACGAGCTGTTTGAGCTGCGTGTAGAAGAGCACGTAGGTGCCACCCGCCAGCGCGTAGGGCGCCAGGCTGCGCGCGAGGGGGCCCGAGGGGCCGTTCACGAGGAGCAGGCCGAGCGCTCCGATGAGCAGCAGGAGCGCGCCGAGGACGAAGCGTGGCAGGTCGCGGCGAACGACGTCGACGATGAGCTCCTCGCGAGTGCCCACCAGCGGGACACCCTGAAACCCTGCGAGCGGGTACTCGGTGCGTGTGCGCAGGAGCAGCCACTGGCCGGCCGCGTCGTCAGGCAACTCGATGAGGTGCCAGGGCGTCCCGTGCTGGCCGGTCGCCTCGAGCCCGATGCCCGGAGGGAACTGCGCGACGCGCGTGGTGCCGACGTAGACCTCGAAGGAGCCGACGACGAGGTCGAGCTTGAGGGCGGCGCCGCGGGGCAACGTGGCAGGCAGGTGGACGCGCAGCCACACGTGGGCCGCGTCGTCGCGGATGGAGCGTGGCACCCAGCCGGGAATCGGGAAGTCCTTCCACTCCGCGTCCGGCGGAGCGTCGACCAGCTGGCCACCGACGACGGAGCGGTCGCCAGCGCGCGCCTGCCAGCCCGAGTCGAGCGGGACGGGCCCGGCGGCGCACAGCAGGCTGACGAACGTTGCGAGCAATCACCTCAAAATGCCCCATCGAGGGCCTCGCGTCTCGTGTCTGGGTGGGTGAGGCTGTGCGCTCTCTCACGGGGGTCGGCATGCGCGCAGGTCCATGGTCGGGACTGATGGTCGGGGTTGTCCTCGGGCTCTCGTGTGGCGACGGCTCGATGCGGCCGGATGCCGGTGTGAGCGCAGGCGGCTCGGCGGGGGCGTCAGCGGGGGGAAGCGCTGGCGGCTCGGCCGGTGGCTCGGCGGGCGGAAGCGCTGGAGGTACGTCAGGTGGAAGCGCGGGCGGCGCGTCGGGTGGAAGCGCCGGTGGCGCAGCGGGCGGAAGCGCTGGCGGTGCGTCGGGCGGAAGCGCCGGAGGCTCAGCAGGCGGCACTTCGGGTGGGAGTGCTGGCGGCGTCGCGGGCGGCTCCTCAGGTGGAACCGCCGGCGGGAGCGCCTCGCCGGGTGTAGAGCCGCTCTATCCCTCCGCGCCGTTGTGGAACGACTGGGTGGCCAACGACGGCGCCGACGCCTTCAGCGCCTCGGGCGTGGCGTGCAACTTCATGGCAGCGCAGACGACCCGCCATCAGAGCTGCCTGCATGCCGGCGAGCTGCGCGGCTTCTCGTCGCAGGCCTTCACCAGCTGCGCGGGCCTCACCGTCACCGACGCGCTCGACGCCTTCGACTGGCGGTGTCAGGTGATGGGCGCCGGCGTGCGGGTCGTCTCGACCGGGCTCAAGCCGCAGCGCGCGCTGGCCGACCTCCTCGACTTCACCGGTGCGTCGCCGGCCTTCCGCACCAACAGCGTCACCCTCAGCAGCGGCGCCACGGTGGTGTCGAGCCCGGCCGCGCGCTGGTGGACCAACCCCGTCGTCGTGCCCACCGCCTCGGGCCGCCTCCTGGACGCCGCGGGCGCGCGGAACACCATCTTCACCCTCGCGCAGAACGCGCAGCTCACCTTCATCATGGACCAGCCCCGGACGTCGCTCGTCGTCGCGCCGGGCCGGGTGCTGTCGAGCCCCACGCCTCCGACGCCAAGTGCCTCGCTCGTGCGCGTGTCGACGCCGAACGGCCCGGTGTGGGTCGAAGGGACGTTCGACGCGACCGGCGTGTCGAGGGGCGTCGAGCTCGTGCTGGCGCCCTTCAGTCGCCTGCGAAATGTCGAGGTCCGTGGCGCGACGGCGACCGGCCTGGGGCCTGCGCTCCAGATGGGCGTCTGTCACAACTGCGCGGCGAGCCGCGTTCGGGTGCGCAACAACGCCAACGGAGGCTTCTTCGCCGGCGGCGCCTTCCTTCGCGTCGATGACGTCTTCGCCGAAGGCAACGGACCGAGCAACGCGGCGGTGGGCGTCGGTGCGAGCCTTACTCCCGACCAGCGTCTGTCGAACGTCGTCGCCATCAACAACCACGACGGGGTGTTCATCGCATCCGATGACGTCGACCTGCGCCACGTGGTGACGGCCAACAACGCCGCGACGGGCCTGGCGGTGAGCCAGAACAGCCGCGCGCGCCGGCTTCGGGTGCACGACGTGCGCGCGCTCCACAACGGCACGGGCGTGGTGATTCGGGGCGAGGCCGGCGTGTGGACCCACATTGTGGCCATCGGCAACCAGCTCCGCGGCATCGACTTCTCCGAGACGCCCGATGCCATCATCCTCGTGGGGGCGCTCTCGGCTGCGAACGACGAGGGCTTCTCGATGTCGAACTTCATCACCAACGTCGACCACCTGCTGAAGGACGTCACCGCCGTCGACAACGCGCGCTTCGGGCTCGACCTCGCTCGCAACTTCCAGACGGTCACCAACCTCCTGTCGGCCAACAACGGCATCTTCCTGAGCAGCCATGGCTTCGCCCACTCGGGCGCGGCATTGCAGGCCCACCACGTGGCCCTGCACGACAACGGCACCACCTACCGGCGCGACCTGCAGCTCACCAACACCGTGACGCTGCAGCCGAACGTCTTCACGGGCGTGCTCCAGGTGTCGTCCGTGGCCGACGGGAGCTGCGCCGGCGTGACGATGCCCTACGGCCCCAAGGGGCTGACGAACCTCTGTGGCAACGCGCCAACGGTGCTGCCCGACGGCGGGCTCTTCGGCAGCACGGCGACGCTGCGGCAGACGGGCCTTCCGTACTGGAGCCTGCGCGGCCGCGTACGCGACGCTCTCAATCAGTCCGATGACCAGGGCGCGGCGCTCCGCACGGCCATCACCGACTGGCACCGCTTCGAGCACCCCTACCGCGGCTGGGGCAAGGCGTACCCCATCGGGCCAGACACGCCGAACCCGTATGACGGCGGCATCGCGTTCTACGGCTGGCCCAGCGTCGAGAGCCGCGGGCCGTGCTTCGGCGCGACGGCGAGCTGCGAGGTGTTCGACTACGCGCTGCGAGGAGCGGCGCCGCCCGATGCCGGCCCTGGCGCGGGCGGAGGGACCGACGTGTACCTGCGCAACAAGCTGCCGCTCCCGACGAGCTCGTCGGTGGTGCTCACCCATACCTTCCGCGGCTTCTACGTGGGCACCCTCCCGTGCACGGAGCTGCCCGGCGCGGTGCTGAACCCGGCGTCGATGCGCTGCACGGTGACCTTCCTCGAGAACGCGCAGGAGGTCATCGAAGACGGCGTCGGCAACGACAACGGGCTGTGCGAGTCGAACGAGCGCTGCGTCGCGACGCCCAACCACGGCGCCTACCAGGGCCACGGCGCGCTCATTCCCGCGGGCACCGTCTCGGCAGGCGCCATCACCAACGTGAGCCTCTTCACCTGGGAGTTCAACGGCCGCTGAGCGGCCTCGTCAGATGAGGTGGCGCTCGCGAGCCTTCGCCAGCGCCTCGCCACGGCTCTTCGCCTGGAGCGCGCCGTAGATGTTCTTGATGTGGCTGTGCACGGTGTGGGTGCTGACGTGCAGGCGGTCACTGATCTGTTTGTAGGTGAGGCCCTCGTCGACGAGCTTGAGGAGCTGCCGTTCGCGCGGGCTGAGCGGGTCGGCCTGGGGCGGGGTGACTTCGCGGAGCTCGAGCAGGACCGCCCGGGCGATGCGCGGACTCATGGGGGCGCCACCCGCCTTGAGCTCGGTCAGCGCGGAGAGCAGCTCGCGGGGGGAACTCCCCTTGAGCACGTAGCCCGAGGCGCCGGCCTTGATGGCCTCGAGCACGTTGTCGCGGTCGTCGAACACCGTGTGGGCCATCAGCAGCGGCGGCGCCGGCCGGCGGGCGAGCGCGCGAATGACGTCCTGCCCGCGCATGTCGGGGAGGCCCAGGTCGACCAGCACCACCTCGGGCGAGAGGGCCTCGAGGGCGGCGAGCGCGTCAGCGCCGGTCGGGGCCGAGCCCAGGAGCGTCACGCCGGGGGCCGTGAGCACCGAGGTGAGGTGCTCGCGCAGCAGCGGGTCGTCTTCGACGAGGTAGACGGACAGCGACGTCACGCCGTCGAGGCTACCAGAGGTGGTGAGCGGGGCTTTCGCACCGAGCCGGGGGTTTTCAGGCCATCGGGCCAGCCGCCGGGCCTGCTACCATCGCGCCCGTCCGTGTTGGCTCGACGTCGAGCTGTGTGATGCGCCGCCGTGCCAGGAGTCCCGCCGAGGTCCCGTGAGACTGCAGCACCTCACCTCGCTGCTCGCCGTCAGCCTCGCCGGGTGCGAGTTCCAGGTGGACTACACCGACACCACCATCAGTTGCAGCGCCGCGGAGGACTGCCCGCAGGGCCTGTGCTCCCGAACGCTGGGGCGCTGCGTGCCGGTGGGCCTCGAGTCGGTGCCGCCCACGCTGTCGCTGCGAGGCCTCACGCCGGCGGCCGGCCGCGTCGGGACCCGCTTCAGCCTCACCGTGGACGCCGATGAGCCGCTGCCGACGGCGCCCCGGGTGCAGGTGTCGTTCGACCGCGGCGGGCAGGCGACGTTCACGCCCCTCGAGGCGGCCGAGGGCCAGCGCTGGGACTACGAGTGGGTGGTGCCGCCCGGCGTCCCCGATGGCACGGCGCGCGTCACCGTCTCGGGCATCGACCTCGCCGGCAACGAAGGTCGCGCGGCCGAGTCACCCACGTTTCTGCTCGACACGTCTGCGCCGCGGCCGAGCGTCGCGTCCCTCGGCTTGTTGCCCGCCCCGTCGTCGCCCCGCGCGCAGGTCGACGCGCTCGCGCCCGGCGGGGTGGCCACCCTCTCGTTCACCTTCGACGAACCAGTCGACGGTGGCGTCGCGCTCGAGGCCACGCCTCCGGTGCTCGACTGCGCCGTGACGCCGGTCGAGACCGGCCAGCAGGTCTTCCGCTGCACGCTCGACGGTGGCGCCGACCAGGCGGGCCCCATCGCGCTCGTCATCTCGGCCACCGACCCCCTCGGCAATGGCGCGCGGGTGCCGCTCACGGTGCTGCCGCCGCTGAAGTTCGACGCGGTGCCGCCGCGCCTGTCGGCCGACGCTGGCCTGCTGCACCTGCGCGTCCCCGTCGGCACCGCGAGCACCCGGGGCGCGGCGCTGCAGACCGTCACCTCGACGCCGGGCGCGACCGAGCCGGGGACGTTGGTGCGCGTGTTCCTCGACCGCTCGCAGCTCGAGCTCGCGCGGAGCCTCGTCGACGATGCGGGCGTCATCGCGGCTTCGCTCACGCCGGGCACCGACCGCGCGCGCGTCACCGTTCGACTGACGGACACCGCCGGGAACGAGTCCGACTTTCTCGAGGTGCCGGCCGTCGAGTTTCGCGGCGTGCCCGGCCCTGCCCAGGCGCGGGTCGTCACGGCCGTCAGCATGGGCGCGGCGTCGCGCCGCCTCGACCGGCCCGACCTGGTGGCCATCAGCACCAACGCGCTCCAGCGCGCCGACGGCGTCGGCCTCACCATCGACGGTCGGTCTTCGTGGCTGCGGCGGCAGGTTCATCAGGTGCCGTCGTCGGGCGCTGGCCTCGAGGCGGCGCTGACGTTCGACGAGGGGCGCTCGGTGGTGGTGCTGCAGTCCCTCACGAGCCTCATCCTGTACAACGGCCGCGACGTGTTCCGTGCGTTCGTGGTGCCGACGTCGCGCAACAACGCCGCCATCGCGTACGACCGTCGTCGTGGCGTCAGCGTGGTGTTCGGCGGAACGGTGCCCTCCACCGACGTGCTCGAGGTCGGCGAGGGCACCCTGCGCACCATCGCCTGGAGCGGCCCCGGCCCGTCTGTTCGCACGCGTCACTGCCTCGTGTGGGACGGCCGCGGCGTGCAGGTGCTCGGGGGCTCGAGCGCAGTCGGCGAGAGCTGGCGCTGGGACGGGCAGCGGTGGGCGCGCCTCGACGCCGGCGCGATGCCCATGGGCGTCGTGGTGGCCGCGTACGATGCCCGACGCGACCAGGTCGTCGCCCTCGCGAGCAGCGACGGAGGCCCCGCCCAGACGTGGCTCCACGACGTCTCGGGCTGGCGGCTGTCCCCGGTGCCGGCGGTGCCGGTGACGTGGGGCTCGATGGTGTGGGACACGCCGCTCGACCGGGCGCTCTTCAACGGGGCGCTCACCGACGGTGGCGCGGAGGTGTTCGTGTGGCACCCCGATGGCGGCGGGTGGGAGTCGATGGGGGTGGGGCTCCCGTTGCTGCGCGCCCCGGCTTCGTCGACCTTCAACCCCGTCAGCGGCGAGTGGCTCGCCGCCGCCGGGACCCAGCGCAACGAGCTGTGGGTGTACGCGGCCGACGGCGGGTGGACACTTCGGCGCGCGAGAGACACCGAGGTCGTCGGCCCCACCGTCGTCGAACCCGCCGCGGTCTGGCTCGACGGGGAGCTCATCGTTCACGGCGGCACCGCCTCGGGGCCCATCGTCGCCGACGCCTGGCGCTGGAATGGCAGGCTCTGGTCGCACGCGGGCGTGTCTCCCATCGCGCTGCGCGACCACTCGATGCTGACGGCGCCAGGTCGAACCGAGGTGGTCGTCGTCGGGGGCGCGCGCACGGCCAACGCCTCGCAGCTGCAGCTGGCCACGTATCGCATCGCGCTCAAGCCCGACGGTGGGTGGGACGCGGACGCGGGGTGGGTCGAGACGCCGGACGGCGGGCTGGGGACGCGGCAGCGGCCGGTCTTCGTCCAGAGCGGCCCGCTCGAGGCGTTGCTGCTGGGTGGCTCGACCACCGCGCCGAGCTTCCGCTTCGACGGCACCACGTTCACTCCCATCGACGCGGGTCCCCTGGCGGCGCGCAACAGGTTCGCCGCGTCGTGGGAGCCGGGCGCGGGCGTGCTCGTGTCAGGGGGCGCGACGGTGTCAGGGTCGCTGGTGCCGGGGCCGATGCCGCTGTGGCTGGTGTCGGAGGGCAGGGTCGAGCCGCTCGATGGAGGCGCGCTCAGCAACCGCATGCAGCACAGCTCGGTGTTCGTCCCTTCGCGGGGCGAGCACGTGCTGTTCGGTGGCTTCGGCGCCGGCTCCGTGGGAGAGCCCGCGCTCTCGGACGTCGTGCGGGTCAGGCTGGTCGACGGAGGCCCTCCGGCCGTCTCGACCGACCTCTTCGATGACCCCGAGCTCGACGGCACCATCAGCCCGCGCTTCTTGCACGTGGCGGCCTGGGACGAGGCCCAGCGCCGCATGGTGGTGTTCGGCGGCCGAAGCCAGGCGCGCCTCGAGAGCGACGTGTGGGAATACCTCACCGAGGAGCACCGGCCGGCCCTCGTCACCTCGCTGAGCGGAGAAGAGCTCGGCGTCGAGGGCATCGAGGCGTTCACGCTCGAGGTGACGGCCCACGTCGGCGCAGACTCCGAAGTCGCGGGCCAGCGCGTGAGCGGCGCCGTCGTCGAGCTGTGGAGCGGCGGCCAGTGGCTGCGCATCGGTACGATGCCGGGCTCCGTCACCCAGCCGGAACAGTCGACCGTGGTGTTCCACTCGAGCGCACCGCTCCTGCACTGGGGTACGCTCGAGCGCCTCTCGCTCCGGCTCACCCCGGTGGGCACCAATGGCGTGGGTCTGGCCCGGTTGTTCGTCGATGCGCTCGAGGTGACGGTGCGCTTTTCCCGCGTGAGGTGAGCAGTGGCTTCAGACCGACGAGCGAGACGAGGACGAGCTGGGGCCGGGGTTCGGGTCGGGCGGCGCCTTACCATCGCGCGCTGGGCCCTCGTCGGGGCGTGCTGGCTGTGGGGCGCAGGGGCGGTGGCGGCGAAGAAGTCGCCTCCGCCGGGGTCGACGCCGGCGCGCAGCGCGCCCGCTCCCATCGCGTCGCTGCAAGAGGCGATGGCCCGGCTCGAGCAGCTCTACAAGACGCTCGAGTACGACCAGGTCATACCCGCGGCGGACCAGCTGCTCGCGCGCGACGACTTGAGCCTGGCGCAGCGGCTCGAGGTGTACCGGCTCCAGGGCAGCGCGCGCGCCATCGTCGAGGATCCGGTCGACGCGGAGCGCCCGTTTCGCCTCTTGCTGCGCGCGCAGCCCGACTACGACCTGCCCGCTGACACGCCGCCGAAGATCCTCGCGGTGTTCCGCAAGGTGCAGAGCGAAGAGAAGGCGCTCGCGGCCCAGCTGCGCGACGTCGAGCGGGCGCGGCTCATCGGCAACCTCAAGCTGACGGGCGAGCCCACGCCAGAGCCGGTGGGCGGTCGACCGATTCGGTTCGTCTATCGCCTGCGTGACACGGCCGGGGTGGTGACCTCGGTGCGCGTCGAGTACCGGCGCGGCGGGCGAGCGGCGTTCTCGTCGCTGGCGCTCGAGCGCACCGAGGAGGGTGACTGGCGGGGCGTCGTCCCTGGTGAGCTGACGGCCAGCGAGGCGCCCTACACGCTCGAGTACCTCGTCACGACGGCGGACAGCGAAGGGCCGCTGTTGGCGCTGGGCACGACCGCGGCGCCCCTCACGCTCTCGGTGAAGGCGGGCCAGGTGCCCACCACCGCCTTCAAGCCCGTCTCGAAGGGCGCCTTCTGGAGCGTCTTCGGCCTCACCGCGGCGCTGGGGGTCGCGACGGGGGTGACGGGGTTGCTCTTCAACCAGGAGCAGGCCGCCTACCGCGAGGCGAGCCGTCAACCCTCGGCGGTCGGCTCGGTGCTCTCTCAGCAGGCGGAGCGCGGGCAGGCCTTCGCCGAGGTCACCAACGTGCTGCTGATCGTGACCGCGGTGTCGCTGGTGGCGATGCTCGTGCTGTTGCCCCTGACCCGGTTCGTGGACGAGTGAGGCGAACGCGCCGACTTCGTCGCGAAATGGCTCCGCTTCGTCGGGGCGTGACTCAAGCCGGCAGTCCAGGGGTGCGTCGAAGCTCCGTGGGGCTCCCGTCTGCCGTCACGCGCGCCGGCGGTGGGCGAGGGTGACACGTCAGGGTTCGCAGGTGTCCCAGCTCACGCGCAGGCGGTCGGTCGGCATCGGCGTGTAGAGCGGCTCGAAGACGATGGCCGGTGGGGTCGACTGGTACCGCCAGAGCCGAGCACCGCGGGAGTCGACGGAGTCGAGCCCGATGCCGTTCACCTCGACGCGGACGGACGAGGCGTCGCGAACGGGTGGCCCCGGGAGCCAGACGGGCGGCACGCGCCAATGGCCGCTGTTCATGCTCTGGAGTGCAGTCGACCAGTTCGGCACACAGAGCGACTCCCGGACTCCGTTCGTCGCGACCGCCAGCGAATCGAGCCGAGCGTCGACCTCTCCGCTGCAAGCGGGAAAGAGCGAGTTGAAGGCGTACGGCGCCAGGAGCGTGAAGTGCAGTTGAGGGAGGCCCATGCCGCGTTGAAGGGCACCGACCATGGCCGCGCCCGATGCAGACGACTCATCAGCGCCCGTCGTGATGCAGACGACCTCAGGCGGCCACACCCGGTCCCAGAAGCCGACGGGCCGACGTTGCTCACGAAGGCGGAGCGCGGTCTCGAAGCAGCTGCGAAGTCCGGGGCGGGTGGGTGGCTCCATCGCCGCGACGAAGCGCCTGCGAAAGGCCGGGTCGCTGGTGCGGAGCACACTGACGCCGTCGGGCGCCTGCAGCTCACCCGTCAAGTCGCTCACCACCACGTCGACGCCGAAGGGCTCCTCTGAGTAGGCGATCATCAGGTACCGAGCCAGGGAGTCGACCTCCTGACGTCGCTCCGCAGCGCCCCGGTCGTCGACGATGAACAGCCCCGCGAAGCGCACCTCGGGAAGTCGGACCGCGAGGTCGGCCGCGACGCGCCTGGGGGCCGTTGCTTCCGCTTCCACCTCGACCGTCAGCGGCTGCGCGTGGGGGCCCACCCGCGCGCTCACCACGATGCGCTCGAAGTACCGACCTGGCAGGCGCGGCACGAACCGGAGCGTCAGCGTGCCCTCGGCGCCGGGCGCCAGCGAGGCCAGCGACTGCGTCAAGCCGAAGCTCGTGGCTGGGCCCGCGCCCGTCACCGTCACCGCGAAGTCGCACGTGTTGCGCACGGCGAGCGTCGCTGACGACGAGCTGCACCCCGCCACCGCGTCGGGAAACCGCACGCGCGGCGTGAGCGCTTCGAGGCAGCGGGTCGCGCCGAATGGGTTGGGGACCGGCGCCTCGATGCCGGCGTCGATGGAGGGCGTTGGAAGCTCCGGTTCGTCCGGGCGTGGCTCGGGGCCGGGCGCTCCGGCGCAGCCGATGACGAGTCCTGTCAGGAGCCACAGCCTCACGTCGCTCACCCTCCGGAAGCCCGCGCGCGTTGGCACAATGCGCTCACAGCTCGACCCCGAAGCTCGTCAGCACCGTCTTCGCCAGCGCTTCGGCCTGCTGCTTCTGCGCCGGGTCCTTCGTCAGCTTCGCCTGCTCCGACGAGGTGGCCAGCAGCATCGCCGTCACGACGAACAAGTCCGCCGCGTCCGTCTTCGCCTCGTCCGACACCTGCTTCCACCCGCTCATCGAGCCCAGCGCGTCGTTGATGGCCTTCATCACCAGGTTCACCTGGGCGTCGGGGTAGTCGCGCGGGCGCACGACGTTGAGCGCGGCCATCACGAGCGTCCCCGCGGCGACCGCGAGGTTGTTCTTCCTCGGAAGGAGCGCCTCGGCGTCCTTCTGCAGGCCCGTCGCCGCCGTCATGAACTCGGCTCGCTGGCCCGCCGGGAGCGACTCGGCGAGGGCGCTCACCACCGCCCGCTTTCCAGTCGGGGTGTAGTCCGTGGCCTTGAGCGACAGCTTCCACGCGGGCGGCTGGCCCACGAGGGCGGCGCCTTCTCCGCGCGCGACCGCCTTCCCAACCCGCCGCATCACTTCATCTTTTGCGATGCGCTGCGACAGGTTCTCGGCCCGCTTGCCGCTCTCGACGGCGTACATGGGCGCTGTCAAAGATGGCTGCGCGCGCGCGGTGGTGCCCAGCACCAGCGCTGCGATACAGGTCAGCGAAACGTTCCACGGCTTCACGCGCACTCCTCTTCGACTCGTCTGCCCTCGACCATCACATGCTCCCCACGTCCTGTCGCGCGCCGCTCGTCGCTGCCGTCCTCCTGCTGGTGTCGGCCTGCCAGTGCGGCGCGCCCACACCGGCGCCCCTGCCACCCGACGTGGTGGACGCTGGGACGGAGGTCACCTTCGGTGATTCGCTCGCTGACGTCGACGCCATCGGCGCCGCCTGGAGGCCGCAGTTCGAGGCCGACTACAACACCCTGCAGCCCGCGCCCGGCGTGCAGCCCGCGACCCCTTCGCAGACGGCCGACGTGGTGGTGCGCCCCGGCTCGCTCCTGTTCGACCCGGCCACCCACCCCGAGGTGCTGTCGTGGCAGCCGGGCCAGGTGGTGGTGAGCGCGCCGTCCTCCGACGGAGGCACCGGCCGCAACCCCTTCGGCTTCGCCCGCAAGGTCGTGAAGGTCGAGGCGACCGACGCCGGGCTCGAGGTGACGACCGAGCTTCCCGCCCTCGAAGAAATCGTCAGCGGCGACCTGCAGCAGCAGCTCGACCCCGCCGCCCTGGTTCCCGTCGACCTCGCGCAGGTCGACCTCGATTGGGCCGCCGAGAACCTCTACCGCGATGACGACGTCGTCTCACCCGACATCGAGGGCCTGCCCGATGACTCCGCGTTCCCCGACGTCGACGACGAGGGCGACCCGCTCCCCGACGCCGGGCCGTCAGACCCCTTCCTCAAGAAGCTCTTCAAGAAGGCCAAGCAGGCGGTGAAGAACGTCGGCCAGGCCATCGCCAAGGGCGTCACCCAGGGCGTGAAGGCGGTGGTGCAGACGGCGGTGAACGCGTGGAAGGCCGTCACGCCCGACTCGTTCCAGGCGGCCATCACGCTCAATCGGGAAATCACCATTCCCACCAACGTGCCGATGCTCGGCTACAGCTACACGCAGCCGCTGGTGCCGACGAGCAAGGTGCCGATGGAGCTCACCTTGAGCGGCTCCGGCTCGTACGCCGGCAGCCTCACCTTCAACCCACGGACGCAGGTGGGCATGCGCGTGCCCAACCTCGGCAGCAGCACGAAGTTCAAGGTGTGGCTCAACGTCGACAGCTACCTGCGCACCACCACCACCATGAGCGTGGACTTCTCGGTGACGCTCGCCTCGGCGGGCGGCGCGGCGGGGAGCGCGCTCGAGGCCAGCCTCAACGCCAACGCCGACCTCGCGCAGAGCGTCTACAGCGGCCTCAAGGAAGTCACCCTGGGACACCCCGACACCAAGCCCGCCGGCGGCTGGAAGAAGACGCTCTTCATCAGCAAGCCGGCGACGCAGACGGTGTTCGCGGGCCCGGTGCCCGTCGTCTTCACCCAGACGTTCCAGCTCGACCTCGAGTGCGGCTTCGAGGCGCGCGCCAGCCTCAAGACGACCATCAACGCCACCAGCGCCCTCACCATGAAGTTCCGCGCGGAGTACGAGAAGGGCGGCACTTCGGGCGCCACCACGCCGCAGTTCACCCGCGCCACCTCGCAGAGCATCGCGGTCACCGGCGGGGGCTCGGTCGCGCTGTCGTGCGGCCTCATTCCGCGCATCAACGCCTTCGTCTACGACGCCGTCGGCATCAACGCGGGCGTGCGCGGCTCGCTGGTGGCGCGCGCGTCGTACGACTCGACGTGCGAGCCCGACCCGCGGCTCTCTCGCCCCAAGGGCCTCGTCACCGTTGGCCTCTACGGCAACATCGGCGTGCAGTTCGGTGGCCGCCTACAGGCGCCAGGCTCGAGCTTCGCGGGCACCGCGGGCCAGCAGGCCGGCTTCGACGTCGGGCCGCTCGAGCCGTGGAACATGGAGTTCCCCATCTACCAGCATCGCTGGGACGTACCGGGCCTGGGCTACTGCACCCCGACATGCCGCAACCGCTCCACCTCGATGAGCGAGCAGGAGACCGACGTCGACTGCGGCGGGGCCTGCGCTTCGGCGTGCGCGGTGGGCAAGCGGTGCCGCGTCACCAGCGACTGCGCCGGCGGGAGCTTCTGCACCGGCGGCGTCTGTTCCACCACCCACTGTGGCAACGGTGTGCGGGACGGTGACGAGACGGCCATCGATTGCGGTGGCGCGCGGTGCCCGGCCCGGTGCGCGCTGCAGCGCGAGTGTCGCTCGGGCGCCGACTGCCGCAGCGGGTTCTGCCGCCTCACCCAGGGGAGCGGCTCGAACCTCGGGCGCTGCGTCGCCGACCGCTGCCAGGACCGCGTGCGAAACGGCGGCGAGCTGGGCGTCGACTGCGGCGGCGGAGGCTGCATGCCGTGCCCCGTCGGCACCGCCGTCACCTCGGCCGCGGGCTGCGCGTCGGGCGCGAGCAATGGGACGGTGTGCGTGGCCACCTCGTGTCGAGACCTCGTGCGCAACGGCGCCGAGACCGACGTCGACTGCGGCGGGCCCAGCTGCCCGGCGTGCGTCACCGGAAGGCGCTGCTCCACCTCGGGCGACTGCGGCTCGGGCGTGTGCAACGCCGGCACCTGCGCCCAGGGCCCGGTGCCCTTCGGCCGCTGGGAGTTCGACTCATCGCCGGCCGACAGCTCTGGCAACGGGCGCACCGCGAGCTTCACGCCCGACGCCGGGCTCTACGAGTTCACCGGCTTCGCCGGCACGAGCGCGCTCGACGTGGCGGGTGGCGCTGCCGTGGTGCCCGCCTTCGACGTCGGAGACCGCTTCACCCTCATGGCCTGGGTGCGCCCGCCCTTCCTCGAGTCGAGCCGCCGGCAGGTGCTCCTCGCGACCAGCGCTGGGGCGCAGGCGAGCGCAGGCTTTGCCCTCGGCGTGGACCAGACCTCGATGGACGGCCGGCTGTGGTTCCAGGTGGGCGACGGGGCGATGGGCTGCGAGCGCGTCACCGCCCCGGCCGCGTTCCTCGCGGGCACCTGGGTCCACGTGGCGGCCACCGTGCGTCGCAGCGCCGGCGAGGTGCAGCTCTTCGTGAACGGCGCGCCTGTCGCCGTCACCAGCGCCGCGTGCCCCGTCATCAACTTCCCCACCAACCGGGCCTTCTCGATGGGCGCCGCGGCCGGGGGCGGGCAGGGCTTCGGCGGCCAGCTCGACCGCGTCGCGCTCTTCAACGGCGTGCTGCCAGCGGCTGACGTCGCGTACGAGGCCAACCCCAACGTCTGCCTTCGCACGCCGTGCCTCTTCAGTGGCGGTACCAGCACGGGCGCCGTCGGGGGCAAGGTGGGCGCCGACCGCTTGTGCGCGCAGAGCCCCAACCGCGCGCGCGGCCTCACGTCGGCCGTGGCCTTCATGGCCTTCGGGCCCTCGACGCCGGTGACGGCGTTGGCGATGCTCCCGGGCTTCGACGCCGGCGCGCCGCTCTACGGGCCCAGCGGCCTCAAGGTGGCGCAGGACTTCCGCACGCTCTTCGACGGCGGCGCGGCCTGCAACGACTGCGAGCTGCCCGTGCGCACGCGGCTGCCTGACCACTGGTTCCACGCCGGCCCCGACGGCGTCGCCCGCCCGCAGACCTGCAACGGTGGCACCTCGGCGAGCGCGAGCGACGAAGGCATCGTCAACATCACCGAGGGCTCGGGCTTCGGCAGCACGGACAACACGGTGAGCTGCAACGAGTCCCGAGCCGTGCTGTGCCTGGGCTTCTGACGGGCCCCGCCGACGTCGAGTGGGTGCGCTGCGAGACGGCGAGCCTCCCCTGCGCGGTGGACGTGCCGGCCGCGTGGGAGCCCCGGTGGCTCGAGGTGCTCGTCGACGCCCGCGGCTTCTTGTCGCGCGTGGGGGCGTGGCCGGCGTTCGAGCGGCCGCTCCTCGTCGTGACGGGGGCGCCCGTGCATGCGCTGACGGTGCCTGACGCCGCGCCCTTTCTTGGCGCCGGGTACCAGACCCGGCCCGCGGTGCTGCTGGCCGACGACGTGTGGCCCGACGTCGACGTGGTGGTGCACGAATTGACGCACGCCTGGCTGCAGCGCGTCGCGGGCGCGGGCCCTCGCTGGGTGGTGAAGGCAGGGGTGGCCTCTACCGAGCGCGCGGCGGTGCACGAGGCGGTGGCTGACTTTCTGGCGGCGGTGCATCGCGGAGGCCCGATGGTGGGGCGCGCGTCGACGCCCGAGCCGCTCGAAGCGCGAACGCTCACCGAGGTGCGGCGGTGCCCCGAAGACTGGAGCGGCTCGGCCCACGACGACGCGCAGGTGGTGTCATCGGCCCTGTGGGCGCTGCGAGGGGTGGTGCCCAGCGACGAGGTGGTGGCCGCGGTGGTGGTGGCGGCGCCGCGCAGTGAGACGGTGCGCGGCTTCTCGAGCGCGATGCGTGAGGCGCTGTCCGCCGCTGCACGGCCGGCCTGGGCGCGGCTCGTCGAGGCGCAGGGGCTCGAGCGGTGCGACCAGCCGATTCGAGTCACGGCGAGCGCGCCCGCGTCGGCGACGGTCGACCGCTTCTGGCTCCCGGGCGTGGGTGACGTCGATGCCGGCGCGACGGTGGCGGCGCCCCAGGCCTTCGTGTTGTCGGGCCGCTCGCTGCAGGAGGTGACGGTGTCGCTGCAGGCCACCCAGCCGCTCTCGCTCGACGTCACCGCGGGGGCCTCGCACTTTCGCGTCGACCTCGCGGGCGGGGCTCGCCCAGCCGCCCGCTTCACGCTCGAGTCACCAGTCGACGAGGTGCAGGTGCGCGTGGTGTCGGCGAACCGGGGGCCGGCGGCGTACAACGACGTGGTGATGGCAGGGGCGGCCGCGCCAGCATCGGCGGCAGGGCCGCTGGTGGCGATGCTGGTCGGGCTCCTGGTGGTGCTTGGCCTCGCCGGGTGGCGCGCGCGGCGAAGCTCGTCGCGTGCGCACCGCACCTGACGCCCGGGGTGGGCTCGCGTCGAGCGGCTCGTGCTGGCGTTTGAGCGTCTTCCCCGCGGCCGAGGCGGAGGGGGGCGTGGCGCTCGCGGCGCGCAGCTCGAGGCGGTTCCACTCCACGCGCGCCCGTGCCCTCGCGCCCGGCGGCTTCGGTGCAGGCCGGCCACCGTCGAGGCCAGCCCCGTGACCGCGTCGACTGCACGGCTTCCACGCGCCAAATCGCAGGCCCCCACCGAGGAGCCCCGTGACGGGGAGCGGCACCACCCCGCTTGCGTCCCTCCTCGGAGCCCCCGCGGGCCCACGCGTGACGCTTTACCTGTTCGGCTGCATGGCACACGGTGGGGCCGGTGAAGCGCTCGTGGCCACTGGTGCTGACGGTGATGGTGGGGCTCCCGTCGCTGACGACGGGCTTCGTCCTCGACGACTGGATGCAGCGCGCCGTGGCCCGGGGCCAGCTCACCTTCACCGGCCCGCTCGAGCTCTTCTCGTTCGGCAGTGGTCGCGCCGAAGACATGGCGCCCCTCATCCACCGCGGGCCATTCCCCTGGTTCACCCAGCCCGACCTCAAGCTGCGCTTCCTGCGGCCGCTCTCGTCGGCGCTCATCTGGTTCGACACCACTGTCTTCGGTGACGCTCCGGTTCCGCAGCACCTCCACTCGCTGGCGTGGGCGCTGGCGCTGACCGCCGTCGCGATGGCGCTGTACCAGCGGCTGCTGCCGCCTCCGCTGGTGGTGCTCGCGGGCGTGTGCTTCGCCGTCGACGACGCGCACGCGTTGCCGACGATGTGGCTCGCCAACCGAAACGCCCTGGTGGCGTCGGCGCTCACCTTCTTCGCGCTGGCGCTGCACCTGCGCTGGCGGAGCGGCGGCCCGGGCTGGTTCGCCGTCGGGGCCGTCGCGTTCGCCGCGCTCGGCCTCTCGGCTGGAGAGACGGCCGTGGCGTGTCTGGCCTACGTGGCTGCGTATGAGCTCGTCGGGCGGGCGGAGCCGCTCCGCCATCGGCTCCTGGCGCTCGCGCCGATGACGGTGCTGCTCGGTGTCTATGGCGTCGTCTACAAGCTCACGGCCTCGGGGGCGCGGGGCTCGGCGACGTACGTCGACCCGGTGAGCGAGCCGCTCGTCTTCCTGGCGGTGGCGCCCGTGCGCCTCCTCGCGAACGTGGGCGCGCAGACGTGGGGCCTGCCCGACTTGTGGCTCACCCTGCCGCCGACGCGGGTGGTGCTCGTCGTCGCAGGGGTGCTGTCACTCCCCGCGTGGTGGTTCGCGTGGAGGCGCTGGGCTCCGGCCGCCCCCGAGGAGCGGCGCACGCTCTCATGGCTCGGCGCCGGCGCGGCGCTGTCGGTGGTGCCGACGCTGGCGACGTTCCCCGCGGCGCGGCTGCTGACGGCGGCGTCGCTCGGCCTCGCTGCGCTCGTCGCGGCCTTCCTGAAGGCCGCATGGCAGGAGCGGGGGCTTCGTCGGGTCGTCGGCCTCGGCTGGCTCGTCGGCAGCTTCGGGGTAGGGGCGGTGTTGGCGTGGCTGTCGATGCCCCTCGCGTTCCGCGCGGTGGGCGAGCGGACGACGGCGGCCGTGTCGGCCCTGGGGCTCGGTGGCGGGGAGCGCGTCGTGGTGGTGTCGAGCACCGAGTTCGCCGCCGCAATCTACGGGGTGCCGGTGCTGCTGGAGCAGCGGCGGCCCGAGCCCACCAGCTGGCATGTCTGGTCGATGGCCCAGAAAGCCATCGAGGTGACGCGGGTGACGGAGCGGGAGGTCGAGCTGCGCGTGGTGGACGGCGTCATGCTCGAGTCGGTCTTCGAGCAGAACTTCCGCGGCCCCGCGCACCCGGTGCCTGACGGCTACGCGGTGGCGCTCGATGGGCAGCCCGTGACGGTGGTCGAGACCCGCGACGGCTTTCCGGTGCGGGTGCGCATCGAGCTCCAGCTCCCAGCCGAGGCCTTCACCTTCGTGTGGTGGAACGGCGACGTCCTCGAGCGGCTCGACCTGCCCGAGGTGGGCCAGCGCCGGGTGCTCCCACGCTCGCCCACGGTGTTCGAGCGGCTGCTGACCGGCGCCTGACGTCAGGTGACGTTCAGCACCTGGAAGAGGTGCACGAAGTCTTCGAGCGGCAGGTCGAACACGCCGTCGTCGACGCCGTCACCGCGCGGCTCTCCGCTCGCCCACGGGTTGCGCAGCGTCACCAGCTTTCGGCCGGCTTCGTCCCTCACGCCCACCACCGAGTACGCGTGGTTCGCGTAGAGGCCGGTGTTCGTGTACCGCGCGGCCTCGCTGGAGCCGAAGGTGCCGGCGGACATGGCGCGGCGCTCGGACTGACCTTTCGCGAGCGCCTGAAACACGTCGTCGGTGGAGCGCCCGCTCAGCCAGTGCTCGACGTTCGGCCGCCCCAGCACCTCGGCCTGCAGCTGGCCGACGCTCCCGCCGCGGGCCACCACGTCGTAGCTGCCCTTCCAGGTGGCGTAGGCCTTCTCGACGAGCGAGAACCACGCCTCGCCCCGGCCCTGCGCGTCCCGCTCGGTGGCGCCGCCGTAGCGGGGACGCCCGGCCGCGCCGTAGAGCTCGCGGTCGACCACCACCTCGTGCGGCGTCAGCGTGGCGGCGTCGAAGAAGCGCACCGTCACCGTGCCGTTGTCGTTGGGGCGAAGGAGGTCGTCGATGGCAGAGGCGTCGGCGAACGCGACGGCCGCGAGGCCCGCGGGCACGTAGCAGTTGCCAATCTGCCCCTGCTTCGGGTCCCTGCCCGAGGCGCCGTTGACGAAGAGGTCACCTTCGGTGGTGAAGCGCGAAAAGCCCTCGCCGGCCACCGGGTCCGGGTCGGCCACTGCGCCGCGGGGCGGGACACCGGGCGCGACGAGGGTGCCCGAGACGAAGCCGAAGTCGGTGTTGCCGCCGCCGTCGCTCACCGCCACCGCGATGGGGTCTCCGGGCTGGCCGCGGAGCGTCACCGGCGCGGTGAGGGTGGCGTGGTCGCCCATGCGCACGTCGACGGACTCACCCGTGCGCTGGTTGGAGAAGCGCACGGTGGCGAAGGGCTCGGTGAAGGGCAGCGACCGCGAGGCCGGGAGAATCGAGACGGTGCCGTCTGGTGACGAGCGCAGCAGCACCCGCTTCAGGTTGACGAAGGCCGCCCGGGGGTCGGCGCGGCCGTCGGAGGCGGCCTGCGTGAACCAGTCGGTCGCGCGGCCATCGGCTCCACGGGCGCGCACGCGCACCACGTCGCCGGGCTGCGCGTCACCCATGAAGACCGAAAAGCGGCCCCGCGCGTCGGCCCGGCCCAGCTCGACGGCGTCGGTGACGCGACCGAAGCCGGTGGGCGCGGTGCTGAGGTTGACCGCCTCGATGACGGCGCCGGGCATCGCGAGCCCTTCGAGGGTGCCGGGCGCGACGGTGTCGAGCTGGAGGCCCGGTGCATGGAGGTCGAGGGGCGCGCGGCCCACGAGGGCCTCGAGCAGGTTGCGCGCCGCGCCCGAGAGCCTCACCGAGCTGGCGTCGAGCAGCTCGGCCACGTCGCTGCGCTCCTCGGCGTCGAGGCCCTCCTGCACGAGGGCCAGCTGGTCGGCGCGGCTCGTGCCCGGCTTCGACAGCGCGGCGAGGAGCGCGGTGGACTCGGACGGCGTACGGTCGCCGAGCTCGGCCAGCAGCTGCAGCACGTCCCGGTCGGGCACCGTCGTGGGCTTCTCCTCGAAGCTGCGCACCACCCGCTCGACCCCTGGGTCTCTGATCCGCACCAGCGGCACTGTGCAGAGGACGAAGTCGCCGCGCAAGCGCCCAGCGCGCCCGCGCAGCGCTGCCGCCCCATCACGGCTCGTCGGGGTCGCTCAGGTCTTGACCGGGCCGAATCAGCACGCGCTTGACGGTGGGCCCGGAGCTGCTGCCGCCTTCGTAGCGAGCGACGACCTCCCCGCCGGTGGCGCCGTCGCTCAAGCTCGCGACCTGCATCAGCAGCCCCGTCCACTCGGCTTCGACCTCGGTGTCTCGAGACACGCTGATGCGCACCGCGAGTGGTTCGTCCGACAAGTCGGTCTGCGTGAGCGAAGGGCCGACGAAGAGCCCGTGGTCTTCGAGGAAAGCAGCTCGCGCCGCCGTCTGCGCGACCTCAGAGGTGTACGAGAATCGACCTTCGAACGAGAACTTCGCCATGGGAACCTCGGGTGAGTGGAGGGAGTACGTCGATGGGGGAGACCCCCGGCACCCCTCACACGACACTCGGATTTCGACGCCCGACACCTGAGGCGCAACCGGAGGAATCCACTGACGCTCAGGGTGAGTCGACCCTGCGTCCCTTGACCCGCTCGGCCGGGTTCCTCGGAAGACAGGCGCTCGGAGTCAAACGAAGAGCGTCAGCCGTCGACGACGAGGCCGCCGCGCGCAGGACGCGAGGGCGTTCCCGGCCGCGGGCGGAGCCACACGTGCGCCAGGCTGGCAGTGGGCACCGACGTGAGCGAGGTCGCCGACGACCCCCGTGTCCGCGGGATACCCGTCGCGCCGATGGGTTGGTCGACTGCCGGCATGACGGTCAATTCGACTCAGCGAGCGGCTCGGCTCATCGTGCTGCTCCTCGCCTCGTCGTGTGGCACCCCGACTCCGCCGCCGCCGTCTCGGGCGATGAACGGAGCCGCGTGTGAGCAGGGCGCTGACTGTGAGAGCGGCTTCTGCGTCGACGGTGTCTGCTGCGCGACGTCGTGCGAGGGCCTCTGTCAGGCCTGCAGCGCCGAGCTGACGGGTGGCGCCTCCGGCACGTGCGCTCCCGTCAAGAGAGACACCGACCCGGGCAACGAGTGCGCGCTCGACGCGTCGAGCTGTGCACCTGGCGTCTGCGATGGCGCGGGAGCCTGTCAGCGGGGCGCCGAAGGCACCGTGTGTCGGCCGGCCGCGGGGGCCTGCGACACCGCCGAGACGTGCCGGGGCGGGGCGTGCCCACCCGACGCCGTCCAGGACGCCGGCAGCTCGTGCCGCGCCATGGGAGGCGCCTGCGACGTCGAGGAGCGCTGCGACGGCGTGGCGGCAGCGTGTCCGGCCGACGTCAAGGCGATAGCTGGCACCGAGTGTCGTGCCTCCGCCGGGCCCTGTGACCTCGCCGAGCGCTGTGACGGCCTCGACGCCACGTGCCCGAGTGACTCGCGCGCCCCGGCGAGCACCGTTTGCCGGGCTCGCACCGCCAGCTGTGACGCCGAGGAGCGCTGTAACGGCACCGACGCCACCTGTCCGGCAGATCAGCTCGAGCCAGCCGGCGCGACCTGCCGCACCTCGGCCGGGCCCTGCGACCTCGAGGAGCGCTGCAGCGGCACGTCGGGAGAATGCCCGCCCGATGCCCTCGCGCCCGGGACCACCGCCTGTCGGCCCGCGAGCGGCGACTGTGACGTCGCCGAGGTCTGCACGGGGACGAGCGCCGCCTGTCCCGTCGACGGGTTCTCGCCCGCCGGCGTGGTGTGTCGCCCGTCCGGCGGCATGTGTGACGTCGCCGAGAGCTGCACTGGCGTCGCCGCGGCCTGCCCTGCCGATGCGCTCCGGCCTGCTGGGGTGGTGTGCCGCCCCGACGCCGGTGTGTGCGACGTCGCCGAGACGTGCTCCGGTGCGTCGGCCGTCTGCCCCGTCGACGCGTTCGTTCCGGCCACCGTGACGTGCCGCGCAGCCGTGAGCGTCTGCGACGCCGAGGAGCGCTGCACCGGCGCCGCCGCAAACTGTCCCCCCGAGGGCTTCGCACCCAGCACCACCGTCTGTCGCGCCAGCACGGCCCCCTGCGACGCCGAGGAGCGCTGCACAGGCGCCTCCACCGTCTGTCCCTCCAACGCCCTCAGCCCCGCGGGCGCGTCGTGCAGACCGGCCGATGGAGGCTGTGACGTGAGCGAAGCGTGCACCGGCGTCGACGCGCAGTGCCCCGTCGATGCGTTCCGCCCGGCGGGCTTCGTGTGCCGGCCTGACGCGGGCCCCTGCGACGTCCCCGAGACCTGCGCTGGCGGTACGCCCGCCTGCCCTGCCGACGCCCTCGTGCCACCCCCCGCCCTCGTCTGCGGCAGCTACGCCTGCTCCGGCGTCTCGTGCCGCACGAGCTGCACCACCAACGCCGACTGCGCGCCCGATGGCCGCACGGCCTGCGCGGCCGGGGTGTGCGTGCGGGGGAAAGTGGTCTTCACGACGTCGACCGCCTTCTTCGGCAACGCGGCCACCGTGCAGAGCCTCGCCAACGCCGACGCCCAATGCACCTCCATCGCCAACACCAATGGGTTGACGGGCACCTTCAAGGCCTGGCTGTCGGACTCCACCACGAGCGCCGCCGCCCGCTTGACGCAGGCCACCGTGCCCTACGTGCTGCGCGGGCCGGTGGGCACCACCGCGGTGACGGTCGCCAACTCGTGGGCCGACCTGGTCGACGGCACCCTCGCAGCGCCCATCAACCGCACGGCGGCCGGCGCCGCGGCCCCCACCTTGAGTGCGTGGACCGGGACGACGACCAGCGGCGCCTCGAGCGGCTCGACCTGCAACGACTGGACGTCGACGTCTGCCACCGTGCAGGCCACCCGCGGGCTCAACACCGCGGCCACCGCGGGCTGGACCAACGCCGGGCCGCTCAACTGCAGCAACGCGGCGAGCGTCTACTGCTTCGAGCAGTGAGCGTGCTATCGACGACCCGTGGCTACCGCGCGCTCAGGCATCCGGGTCGCCATCGTCGACGACGACGTGGTGTTGCGTGACAGCCTCGAGCAGGCGCTGCGGAGCCTCGACGGCATCGAGGTCATCGGCGCCGTCGGAACGCTCGGCGAGGCCATGGCCCTCAGCGCCGCGAGGCCGACCGTCTTCTTCGTCGACCTCGCGCTGCCCGATGGAGAGGGCTTCAAGCTTCTTGCCCACCTGAAGGCGACTGCGCCCGACTGCAGGGCCATCGTGGTGACGGTGTTCGGAGACGCCCCGCGCGTGGTGCGCGCCATCGAGCTCGGCGCCGACGGCTACCTGCTCAAGGACGCGACCGTCGAGCAGCTCGCCGGGTCCATCGACGTCGTGCTCGCAGGCGGCGCCCCCTTGAGCCCCGCGGTCGCCGCGCTCGTGCTGCGCCGCGTGCAGGCCTCGGCGCCGACCGCCGCGGCGCTGGTGCTGACGCCCCGGGAGCACGCAACCCTCGAGGGGCTCGCCAAGGGGCTGTCGTTCAAGGAGCTGGGCGCGGCCCTGGGCATCTCGCACCACACGGTGGGCGACCACGTCAAAGCCATCTACCGGAAGCTGCAGGTCAACTCGCGCGGAGAGGCCATCTACGAGGCCGCGCGCAGCGGGCTCATTCGCCTGGGGGACTGATGCCGTTCGACGTGCGCCGGCTCTTCACGCTGGCAGACCGCTTTCTGCCCGATGGCACGACCGAGATTGAGCAGGTCCGTCGGGCGCGCACCATCGTGCTGGTCGCCGGCCTCGGGCTCGTCTTCTCCAATGGCACCGCGCTCAGCTACGCCCTGCTGGGCTCCACCTGGTCGGCGGTGTCCATCTCGCTCATCACCGTCGGGCTGGTGGCGGTGCCGGCGATGGTGCGCCGGGGCGTGGCCATGGTGACCGTTGGGCATCTGATGACGGCGCTGACGGCCCAGGCCACCATCGTCGTGGCGACGCGCTCGGGCGGCCTGTCGTCACCGTCGGTGCCGTGGTGCTTCATGCTGCCGCTCGTCAGCTACCTCGCCTGCGGCTTCAGGGGGGCGCTCGTGTGGACCGCCGTGTCGCTCGTCGTCTTCGCGGGCTTCTTCGTCGCGGGCGCGGTGGGCGTCGCCTTCGTTCAGGACTTCTCGGACGAGGAGCTGTCGCTGCTGCGCTTCACCGGCTACCCCGGCGTCATCCTCTCGATGGTGGCCATTCTGTTCATGGTCGAGCGGGTACGCCTCGTCGCCGTCGAGGAGCAGGCCCGCGCGAGCCGGGCCCTCGAGCGGGAGCGCATCCTCCGCGACATGCACGACGGCGTGGGCGGCCACTTGATGGGGCTCCTCGCGCGGGTGCGCCGCAACACGCTCGCCGGGAAGGAGCTGGTGCAGGCGCTCGAGGCGTGCCTCGACGACGTGCGCCTCATCGTCGACTCCCTCGACCCGACGGAGCGCCACCTCGAGGTCGCCCTGGGCGAGCTGCGCGCGCGCACGCAGCGGCACTGCGAGGCCGCGGGGGTTCAGCTGTCCTGGCGCTGTGAGGGCACCGAGGCGCTCCTCCTCCCAGCCGACCAGACGCTGGACGTCCTCCGCGCAGCGCAGGAGATGGTGTCGAACGCCGTGCGGCATGCACAGGCGAGGCACCTCGAGGTTCACCTTGCCGTGGCCAGTGACCAGTGGTTGCGCGTCTCGGTGCGCGACGACGGCGTTGGCTTCGACGTCGCCCGACCGGGTCGCCCAGGGCGCGGCCTCACCAACCTGCGCGGCCGTGCCACGAAGCTCAACGGCGCCTTCGAGGTGGCTTCGACCGGCGACGGCACCCGGGTCGAGCTCGGCTTTCCGCTGACCCGGAGCGGCGTGGGCTGACGCGTCACGGAGTCAAACGAAAAGCGTCGGGCCGTCCAAACGTCGTCGACGACGACTGCGCTGTCGCACCCCGTCCGTTACAGTGCCCGTCCCGATGGACGCGCTGGTCTTCCCGAGTGACGAGGCCCTGCAGGTGGCGCTCACCTCGGGCCTCATTCCTCCCGAGCTGCAGCGCGCTCCCGCGCACGTCGGCCGCACGCCCGACGGGGAGCTGCTCGTCGCCCCGAGCCTGCCCGTCGCGCCCAGGGCGAAGAAGGCGCTGCTCGCGTCAGGCGTGCTCGAGCGCAAGCTGCCCGCGCCCCTCGTCGGCCGCGTCTCGTGCTGGGCCGAGGCGCTCCCGCCCCGGCGGGTCGGTGAGCCCGAAGGCAACCCGGGCCTGGTGCTCTTCACGGTGACGGGCCAGGGCACGCTGCTCGACCTCGCCGGCGAGCTGCTGCGGCTGGGCTGTGACCGCCAGGAGCTGCGCGCCCTCGACGGCACGCTGGGCCTCGTCGCCCTGGTGAAGGTGGTGGAGCCGCCGTGGTTCGTCCTCTCCCGCGCGCTCGACCACCTCGATGGCCTGCGCGCCTTCGTCCCGACGCCCGCGGGACAGGACCGGGTGTGGACCGAGGTGGGCTTCGAGCACCCGCTCGACGGCGCGCTGTCGCTCGAGAAAGACCAGCTCCTCTTCGTCACCGGCGAGGGCGCGTGGTGGCGACTGCCCGTCGGCCCGTGGACCGACGTCGACCAGCTCGTCGAGGCCGATTCGCTCCCGGGCCTCACGCCGCGCACTGCCGAGACGTCGCTGCCGCGCATCCCCGTGCGGCTCTCGCTCGCCCGCGCCCCCCGCGCCGAGGCGCCCACCCTCTTCGTGCTGCGCCCCACCGAGCACCTCAAGCCTCCGCGGGAGCAGGTCGAGGCGCTCGTGCGCGGCCTGCCCGAGGCCCAGCTCGACCACGTGCTCTTCGCGGTGTCGGGCGACGTGGTGGTGCTGCGCGCGCGCCCCGGCCGCGAGGCCAACACCGGCGCCTTGCCCGGCCAGCCGTACGCGCGCATGGCCGACCTGCAGAACCTCTTCGTGCCCGTCGGCGCCACCGTCGAGCCCCCGCTGCGCCGCGACCGCCTGCGCAGCTGGCTGGCCCCCGACCCCGACCTCGTCACCTGGCTCGAAGGCACCGGCCAGGGCTTCACCCGGTGGTCGCTCCCCGAGAGCGCGTTTCAGCCGCTGGGAGACTGGGTCGACTACGTCATCGATGGCGCCGCCGAGACGCTCGAGGCGTGGGTGCGCTCCGCGGTGTTCGAGCTCGAGCCCTTCGTCGCCGCCGAAGAGGCCGCGCCCTCGGAGCGGAAGGACGACAAGGCCCGCGACGAGGAGCAGAAGCAGCGCAACCGGCCCCGCGCGCGCACCGAGTCCCGGCCCGAGCGCCCCGCCGCCGCGCCCACCGAAGCGCCCCGCACCGCCGCCGTCGTCGCCGTCGAGCTGCCGCGCACGCCCAGCGAAGTCGAGGCCCTCGTCACCCGCGAAGAAGCGGCGTTCCTCGAGCTCGAGGCGCGCCCCGACTCGCCCGAGCGGCAGCAGGCCTGGGCCCGCCTCGCCGAGCTGTACGCGCGCGCCCAGCGTCCCCGTGACGCGGGCATGGCCTGGGCCCACGCCGTGTGGGAGGCGCCGGCCGAGGCGCTCGGCCCGTTGGCGCAGCGCTGGGCGGCGATGACGGGCACGCGGCTCGAGACGGTGATGGCCGAGAAGACGCCCAACGTCGACCAGACGCGCGCGGCGGTGGCGCACCTGCTGGCCCAGGCGAGCGGCGCGAGCGCGGCCACCGTGCGGCTCCCCGAGGCCTCGGCCTTCTTCGACCGCTTCGACGACGACCTCGACGTGCGCAGCTTCTGGTTGGGCCGCTTCGCGCTCTCCTGCCTCGCCGGTGGCGACACGCTCGGCCTGGCGCGCGCGCGAGACCGGGTGCTGTCGCGGCTGCAGCGCGGGCTGTCGCTCGACCGCGACGTGCCGCGCGTCATGCGGGTGACGGGCGCGACGGCTGGCGGCGCGGGCACCGAGCGGGCGCTGCGCGTGTCGGCCCAGCTCGAGGGGCTCCTCAAGGCCTTCGACGAGACGCCGCGCAAGCGCTCACCCGTCGAGGCGCCGCCCCACCTCACCCGCGCCTACGTCGGCTTCGAGTTCGCCTGGGGCTTCGCCCGCCTCGGCGCCGCCGACCGGGCCCGGGCGCTGCGAGACGCTTCCCTCTCGGTGCTCGAGAAGGTGTCTGCTACCACCGACCCGAAGGACCAGAACGCGCCGGTGCACCGCTACCTCATGCGGGCGTTCTCGGCGCGCATCGACCAGGCCCTCGAGGGCGTGTCGCCCGAGACGCCGCTGGGCGCCGACATCAACGGGCAGCTCCCGTCGCTCGAGCCGTTCCAACGCTACAAGGTCGACCGCCTTCGACAGTTCTCCAACGTGCTCGAGCCGCAGGAGCGCCTCGACGCCACCACCGACTTCTTCCGCGCGCACCAGAACCAGGGCGCCGAGGAGCTCGCGGCGCTGCGTGGCCTGAAGGACCCCGCCGAGCTGTTGCGCGGCATCGAGGAGCGCTCCCGCGTCGCCGCCGACGGCAACCTGCCCCCCGAGGAGCGCGCGCGCCTCATCGACGGCTTGCTCGACTTCCTCCCCTCGGTGCCCGAGTCGCAGGCGCTGCCGCTCTTGCAGCGCTTCGTGACGCTCGCCGACGGCCTGCCGGTGCGCCTGCGCGCGCTGCTCTACGAAGACGCCCTCAAGGTGGCGGGTCACTTCGGCCGCACCGCGCTGGTGAAGCAGCTCGTCACCTCGCTGGGCCGCATGTTCTCCGAGCTGGGCGTCGAGGGCATGGCCGAGCTGGGCACGACGCTGGTGGCGGGCGTGCGCTCGCTGCGGCGGGTGGGCCTGCGCGAAGAGGCCAGCGAGCTGCTCCAGCGCGCCTCGTCGGTGCTCAAGGGCGAAGACACGAAGACGCTCATCGCGCGCCTGGGCCTCGCGGGTGGCCTCGCGTACCTCGGGCAGACGGCGCAGGCGCAGCCCATCATCGACGACGCGCAGGCGCGACTGTCGCGCAGTGAGTCGGGCCTCATTCCCGTCGACCGGCTGAAGCTGACGCGCTCCACGGCCCGGGCACTCGGCCACCTGCCCACCGAGCTGGCGCTGCCCGGGCTGCTCCGGCTGGCGCAGCAGCTGCCGTGGGTGACCGACGCCTTCAACACCAACAGCCACTTCTGCCTCTCGCTGGTGGACTTCGCCGACGCGCTGGTGCTCGGCCACGTGGGGGACGACCTGACGCTCAACGAAGCGACCCGCCGCTTCCTCGAAGAAGACGAATACCTGGTGCGCCGCCGCGTGCACCGCGACGTGGGAGCCGTGTCATGACTCCCGCGAAGGACTTCAAAACGCCATGACGACGTTGCCCCCGAAGGACCCGCTCGACGCCATCTCGGACCTCACCCTCGAGCAGCTCTCGGCCGAGGCCCAGGGCCTGCGCGAGCGCCTCAACCGCTTTCGTGTCGCGCTCGGTCGCCACTTCGTCGACAAGCAGGCGCTCGTCGACTTGATGCTGGTGGCCGCCGTCGCCCAGGAGCCGCTGTTGCTCGTCGGTCCCCCGGGCACCGCGAAGTCCGACCTCGTGCTCAAGTTCAAGGACGCGCTGGGCCTGTCGGGCATCGACTACTTCGAGTACCTGCTGACGCGCTTCACCGAGCCGAGCGAGGTGCTGGGGCCCATCGACATCAACGAGCTGCGCGGCGGCAGGTACCTGCGCCGCGAGAAGGGCAAGCTGCCCACCGCGCGCCTGGTGTTCCTCGACGAGATCTTCAAGGCGAGCTCGGCCATCTTGAACGCGCTGCTCACCGTCATCAACGAGCGCAAGTTCTACCAGGACGGCGTGCCGGTGCCGGTGCGCCTCAAGGTGCTCTTCGCGGCCACCAACGAGATTCCGGAGCACAGCGAGCTCGGCGCGCTCAAGGACCGCTTCGCGCTCAAGGCCGCCTGCCGCTCGGTGCAAGAGACCCACTTCGTCGAGCTCCTCGACGCCGGCCTCGAGTCGATGGTGAACAAGGACCTCAACCGCAAGCCGTGGGTCGAGGGCCACGCGTCGCTCGAAGACGTGATGAAGGGCCACCGGTACCTGACGCTCCTGATGTCACGGAAGGAGCCCCGCGACCGCGAGCTGTTCTTCCGCGAAGAGGTGATGCGCGAGTTCCGCCGCGTCATCCGCACGCTGGTGCGCGAAGACGAGGTCTTCGTGTCCGACCGGAAGCTCATCAAGCTGTACCGGCTGCTCCGCACCCGCGCGTGGATCGTCCACGGCGGCGCGGTCGAGCGCGAGGACCTGCAGCTGCTCGCCTACCTCGGCGAGACGCGCGAAGAGATCGACCTGCTGGAAGAGAAGGTGCCCCGGCTGCTGGGCCTGTCGTGAGCGACGCATGCACCAGGCGGTGAAGCTGCTGGGAGGGCTGGCGTTGCTGGTGCCGGGAGGCCTGCTCCTGCTCCGCGCGTTGCATGCCGCCCCGCCGGGCCTCGAGGCCATCACCACCTTCTTCTTCGGAGGCCTGCGCCTGTACGCACCGCTCCCCGCGGCGATGACGGTGGTGGGCGCGATTCTCGTGTTGAGCGTGGCCACGTCGGGCCCAGGAGCCCCGCCGCCGTGAGCGCACATGCGAGCGGTCCTCCGGTGAAGGGGCGCCACACCTCTGCGAGCACGAGTTCGCCCGTCAAGGCTCGACGACGACCAGCCCGCGACGCTCGAGCGCCGTGGCGCGAAAGTCGGAGTCGAGCGAGACGAGACGACCGCCCGAGTGAATGAGCGCGGACGCGGCGTGCAGGCAATCTCTGGGTCGACACCCCGTCTCGCTCAACAAGCTGTTCGCGAGTTCGACGGAGCGACGATCGACTTCGACGAACCGGAGAAACTCGACGCGCGCATCGCCCAACTCGGCAGCTCGGGACCTGCTGAAGCGGCCCCCGGCCCGTCCGAAAGCCCAGGTTGCCTCGTCCCACGTGAGCCAATTCGTCAGAAGCAGACCTTCGCCCTGCGCGGCGCGGTCCAGGAGAAGCGTACATCGGTCAACCACCGCCGCTTCACGGTTCTTCAAGAGGGGGTCACGATGACGCTGGTATCGACGTACGACATGACGTCATCGCTCATACTGGTCCTCAAGCAGGTCGCGGAGCGATGCCGATGTCGGCTGTGCCCGCTCGGCGAGCGCCTTGAGTTCGGTCCATGCTGAATCAGCCTGGCCGGATTCGCGGCGGAGTCTCGCGATCCATCTTCGCTGCTCTTCGTTCAAGGTGCTCGAGCCTGACAGGCTCTCAACGAGCAGCATGAGGTCCGATCGGGTCAGTGTCGTCACCGAGGCTCCGTCGCTGGCTGTCCCTCTCGCAACCCAAAGTATCGCACTCCGCCATGTTCACCGCTGATGACCGGGCAGCCCGACAGGGGGTCGTTCTGGAGGTCATCCAGCACGGCCTCGTACCGGTCGAGCAGACCCTTGATGCCCCGGGCGCGCTCCGACGCGGCGATGAGTGCAATCTGATGCGCAGGCATGGGTTCAACCGCTTCGATGATCTCCAGCAAAGAGAACGCCTCGGTCGGTCGGGAACGAAGGAACGTGAGCACCCGCTGCCAGAGCGTCGGCTGGGTGAGGAGTTCCACGGGAATAGGCATGCGCTGAGAATAACCCGTACGCAGCAGGGCTGGCCCCCACCCGTGCGGCAGATTCGTCGAAGCGAACCAACAGACGTGCCTGCCGGTGGAGCCCCGACCGTCATCTCGCGGCGACGGGTCGTCAGCCGGAGCGCGCCGTCTTGAATCGCTGTGCGAGCCCCTCGAGCAACGCCTCGAGTCCCAGCTTGAAGAGTGTCTCGGCGTGGCCGTTGCCGAGGTACTGGTACGACACCGCCAGCGCCGTCAGCTCGCGGGGCATCGAGCTGGCTTCGAGCTCCTTGCCCTCGGCCGCGGCCTGGTCGCTCGCCAGCTCGTTCAAGATGCAGCCGTTCGCCCAGTTCGCCACCGCCCGGTACACCTCGACGGCCTGCTGCGCCGAGAGGCCCTCGGCCATGAGCGCGAAGACGATGCGGTCGATGAGCGCCAGCGCGCGGGGGGTCGTGAAGCGGCGCATGCCCAGCAACGGAAACGCGTTGGGGTGCCGACGTGAGATGGCCCGGTAGTCGTGCGCCATCGTCGCCGCCCGCTTCAGCCAGCCCTCGGCCGTCGGCGCCGGCACCACCAGCTCGAGCACGAGCAGCTCGGCCACCGCATCGAGAATGGCCTCCTTCGACGGGAAGTGTTTGTAGAGGGCCATGCCCTCGACACCCAGGGTGGCGCCGAGGTTGCGCACGCTCATGTCGTCGAGGCCGTGCTCGTCGATGAAGTCGAGCGCCGCGGCCGCGATACGGTCGGGGTTGAGCGGTTCTTTCTTCTTGCGCTTGGGGAACTGTTTTCGGGCGGCCACGAAGCACTCACCGTAGACGCTCGTTGACGAAGCGCCAGCGACTTCCGCAGCAGGTGCAGTCCGAGCGGAACGACTCCGCAGGCCCCGACCCGAGCACTCCCGGAGCCGCTCGCCGTGAACGGGTCGATTGCGCGCGACGCTCGAAGGGCTCGCCTCAGCCACCGCGCTGCAACAGCCGGCGCATGGCCTGGGCCAGCTCGACGCCGTGGAACTTCTGCACGTCGTGCTTCCCGTCGGGGAAGGTGAGGTGCGCCCAGTCCGGGCGGGCGCGGGCGAGCTCGCGGTGGAAGCGGGCGGGCACGAGGTCGTCGTCATCGGCCCAGGCCTGCAGCACGGGCTGGCGCACGGCGGCGATGTTCTCGCGGTGGCGCGCGAAGTCCGTGTGGGCCGCGTCGACGACGGTGCGCACGGCGCCCTCGTCGTGCATGTCGCGCAGCGAGAAGCCGAGGCGGCGGTAGGCGAAGCGCGCGACGCGGGTGAGGGGCCGCTGCAGCCCGGGAAGAAGGAACAGCCCAGCGAAGGCGCGCCACACGGCCTCCGGGTAGTGCGGAGTCGGCCCGGGCGTCGCCACCAGCGTCACCATGCGCACCGCGCGCGCGTGGTGTGTCGCCACCTCCAGCGCGATGAGGCCACCCATGCTGTGGCCGACGAGGGAGACGTCGGTGAGGCCCAGCCGCTCGAGGGCGCGCGCGACGAGCTCACCGCGGGCCAGCAGCGAGAGCGGGCGGACCGTGCCGGGCAGACGCGCGGCTCCGAAGCCCGGCAGCTCGAGGCGAATGAAGCGCGCCCACGAGAAGAGGGGAGTCGCCAGCCAGCGCCAATGGTGGTGCGCCCCGGGCAGCCCCGACAGCGCCACGATGACGGGCCCTTCACCTTCGTCGGTGTACGAGAGCGTGACGCCGGGCAGCTCGAGGCGATGGCGCGGTGGGTCTCTGGGCGTTTCGGGCTGCATACGGCGGAGGCTCCGTACCACGGCGGTGGGCCCGTCACCGGCCTGCCGCGCGGCGCCCGAGACGCTGTCGACGTCGCCGACTCTGCCGGTGTGGGATGGACGTGTCGGCGGCCCCCGAGCGCCGTGGAGGGGCGCCTCTGTCGGGCCGGCGGCGCTGCACCTCGCCGCACGTCGAGGCCCCACCGACGAGAGGCTGCGTTGGCGAGGCTTGCGGCTACAGTCTCGCCACCCGTGACGTCCCAGAAGGCGCAGCACCAGACGGTCTCGAAGGCCCTCCTTCGCCAGCGTGGCTTCTTTCGCCCGGGGCGGGGGCTTCAGGCGCGCGTTCGTCGAGTCGCTTCGCTCCGGCGCGAAGAGGTCGAAGCGATGTGGCAGCTCTTCTCCGTGTCCTACGCCGGTGCACGCCGCGCGGACTTCGACCGCGACCTCGCCGAGAAACATCACGTCATCGTGCTGAAGGACGCCTCGCGCACGGTGCAGGGCTTCTCGACGCTGCTCGCCCTCGAGAAGCCCGGTGCGTGGTGCGCCGTGTTCTCCGGAGACACCATCGTCGCGCCCGGCCACTGGGGGCAGACGGCGCTCCAGCGCGCCTTTATCTGGTACCTGATGGCCCAGCGCGTGCGGCGGGGCCTGCCGGTGTACTGGTTCCTCATCACCAAGGGGTACCGCACCTACCTGCTCCTGACGCGCTATTTCCCCACGCACTGGCCGCGGCACGACGCACCGACGCCAGCCTTCGAGGCCGGGCTGCTCGACGCCCTGTGCCGCGAGAAGTTCGGCAGCGCGTGGGACGCGAACGCCGGGCTCTTGCGCTACGCCGGCAAGGACGTCAGCCGCCTCGCCGAGGACCTCGCCGACGTGCCTGCGCGCATGCTGAAGGACCCCGACGTGGCCTTCTTCCTCGAGAAGAACCCGCGCTGGCGAGACGGCGACGAGCTGTGCTGCCTCGCGGCGGCCGACGACCTCTTCGTGCAGAAGACGACGAAGACGTTCCTGTGAGAAGAGGCGCGCGATGGGTGTGCTCCGCGCCGCGCTGACGACGGGCCTCACGGGCGCCTGGGCGGCGTCCCGCCGGGCGTCGGTGCACGCGTTCGATGAGGCGTCACGGGCTCCGAGGCGCGCGCAAGAGGCGTGGCTGTCGCGAGCGTTCTCCTCGCTGGCGGGCTCGGCGTACGGACGCGCCATTGGGCTGTCGGGTTCGACCTCGCTCGACGACTTCCGCCAAAGGGCGCCCCTCGCCGACTGGGACGACGTGGCGCCCTTCGTCGAGCGCCTGGCCCAGGGAGAAGCCGACGCGCTCACCACCGAGCCCGTGCTCGTCTTCGAGCGCACCAGCGGCTCGACGTCGCAGCCCAAGCGCGTGCCGTACACGCGAGGCCTCCTCGACGACTTCTCCGCCGCGACGGGCCCGTGGCTCGACGACCTCTTCCGCCGGTTCCCCGTGCTCTTCCGCACCCGCCAGTACTGGAGCGTGTCTCCCGCCACCCGCGCGCCCGAGACGACGCCCTCGGGCGTGCGCGTCGGCTTCGAAGACGACACCGAGTACTTCGGCCCGGCGACGCGGCTGGCGATGAAGCAGTTGATGGTGGTGCCGGGCTCCATCGCGCGCGTGCGTGACGTCGAGGCGTGGCGGCTCGAGACGCTCGTGCACCTCGTCGAAGCGAAGGACCTGGGCTTCATCAGCGTCTGGAACCCGTCGTTCCTCACGCTGCTGCTCGAGGCGCTCTCGGCGCGGCGTGACGAGGTCTTCGCCCGCCTGACGCGCCCACGCCGACTCGAGGTGGAGCGGCTCCCGTCGCTGACGGCCGAGGCGGTGTGGCCCTCGCTCCAGCTCGTCTCGTGCTGGACCGATGGGTGGGCGAAGGCGGCGCTCCCGGCGCTGCGCACGTGGGCGCCCCGGGTGCCGATTCAGGGCAAGGGGCTCCTCGCGACCGAGGGCGTGGTGTCGTTTCCACGCTGGGGGCTGCCGGCGCCGGTGGCCGCGGTGACGAGCCATCTGCTCGAGTTCGAGGCGCTCGACGGCGACGGGGTGAAGCTCGTCGATGAACTGCGCGAGGGCGCCGCCTATGGGCCGGTGTTGACGACGCGTGGCGGCCTCGTGCGCTACCGCCTGCCCGACGTGGTGACGTGCGTCGGGCACTGGCGAGCGCTGCCGATGCTGCGCTTCGACGGGCGGCGCGACAAGACGTCGGACCTGCGCGGCGAGAAGCTGTCGGCGGTGGTGGTGGAGCCGCTCCTCGCCCGGCTCTTCGAGGGCGTAGCCGTCGACTTCGTGCTGCTCGCGCCGCGCCTCGACGTCAGCCCGCCGCGGTACACGCTGTTCCTGGAAGCGGCCGTGTCCGACGAGCGGGCGCAGGCGCTCTCGGCCGAGCTGGAGTCTTCGCTGCAGCGCGAGCACCACTACCGCTATTGCCGCGACCTCGGGCAACTGGGCGCCGTCGAGGTGGCGCGGGTGACGAATGGCCGTGCGAAGTGGCTCGCGGCGCTCCAGGCCCGCGGGCTCAAGCTGGGCGACATCAAGCCCTCGGCGTTCGACGGCGCGAGCGACTGGGCGACGTGGTTGACAGAGAGCGCCGCGGCGACGTCGCGGTGAGGCTCCGGTCACAGCCGGCATCGTGAGCCAGCTTCATGTGGTTCGGGTCAGTATGAGCCCCACGCATGTGCGGCATGCGCGCTGCTGGTTGGTGGCGTGACGGCGTCTGTCCCACAGTCTCGTGCGCCACTGCCCCCAACCCAGTCCCAGGCGCGCGTCCGCTCCCGCCTGCACCGAGGACTCCCCAGAGCGGCTGACGAGGTCTCGCATGTCGCTCGAATCGCTCCGCAGCTACCCCCACCGCCTGTACGCCCACTGGAACGCCGGCGACATGGAGGCCTTCTACGCGATGATCGACGAGCACGTGCACGACGCCGGCGGGAACCTCAGGGGCCGCGATCAGGTGCGCGCCGTGCTCGACGCCGTCCGCGCGGCCTTCCCCGACAGCCGCTACACCGTCGAGCACGTCATCGCCGACGGCGAGTGGCTCGCGGTGCGCCTCGAATTCACGGGCACGCAGCACGGCCCGCTCTTCGGCTGGTCCGCGACGAACAAGCGCGCCACCTGGAAAGAGATTCGGTACTGCCGCATCGTCGACGACAAGACGCTCGAGCATTACGCTGTCATCGACAACTTCGGCATGCTCGAGCAGCTCGGCCACGTCCACTCGCCTGCGCGTTCGACGTGGTGACGCCGGCGGCCGGGCCCGAGGGGCCGGTGACGGTGGTGGTGACGCGCCGCTTCGTGAGCGACCGGCAGGCCGACGGCGAGGCGTGGCTGCGGCGGGCCATCGAGGCGGCCTCGCGCTTCCCGGGGCATCTGGGCGCCTTCGTGGTGCGCCAGGGCCCGGAGCAGGTGTCGCTCGTGTTCCGGTTCGAGTCGGTGCCGCGCCTGCTCGCGTGGGAAGCCAGCGCCGAGCGCGCGCAGCTCCTCGCCGAGGTGGAGCCGCTCACCCGCGCCGTGCAGGTGCAGCGCCTCGAGGGCCTCGAGCCCTTCTTCGCCCTGCCCGGGCCCGGTGTTCCGCCGAAGTGGAAGATGGCCGTCGTCACCTGGCTGGTGGCCTTCCCGCTGATTCAGGGCCTCCAGGCGACGGTGGGGCGGGCCCTCGAAGGCGCTCCCGCCGTGCTGCGCGGCGCGGCGGTGGGCGCGCTGATGGTGGCGACGATGACGTGGTTCGCCATGCCGGCTGCGACGCGG
>JANRKQ010000177.1:0-11213 GCA_033763395.1 Myxococcaceae bacterium | reverse complement strand
GGCGCGCGGCCCGGCTGCTGGTCGCTCAGAGCAGCCTTCCCATGCCGCCGCTCATCGCGCCCGAGACCGCGCAGCGCATGGCCGCCCTCCAGACCGAGATCGACGACCTCTCGACCCGCTCCTCAAGCTGCCATCGCGCTTGTGGCCCTCGTACTCGGTGGTGCTCACCGTGCTGGGCTGCCTCGCGCTCGGTGGCGGCCTCGTCGCCACCCTGTTCCTCGCCACCGTCACCTTCCCGCTCGTGGGGATCTATCGTGTCGGTCGGCGGGCTGGCGCTCCTCGTCATCGGCATCGCGACCGGGGTGTCGACGGTGGGCGCCGCCGACGCGCAGCGCGAACGAATTCTCGAGCGTCGCGACGCCCTCGAGCTCGAGCTGCGGACGCTTCGGCGGCAGAACGCGCTCCTGATGGACACGCCGTCGGTCGAGGTGGCCCGCTTTTGACTCCGTTCCTTTTCGACCAGCAGGCCCCACCGCGCGGCGCCGAGGCCTTCGTGGTGGGCGACCGTCTCGAGCTGCAGTGGCCCGAGCGGGTGAACGAGGTGCGGCTCGTGGTGACCGGCGCCTTCGGTGTGCTCGGCGTGGTCATCGGCGTCGTGCTGCTCCCCTTCACGCCACGCGCCATCGGCCTCACGACCCTCATCGTCGCCGGCCTGACGTCGGGGCTGCTGTTCGGCGGCGTGCTGGCCCTGACGGTCCTGGGGCGGGTGCGGCGCTCGTTGACCGTCTCGCCCACCCACGTGACGGTTCGGCTCCACGGCCTTCCGCTGTGGCCGTCGCGCTCGGTCGCCCGCGCCGAGATTCGAGACGTCCTCGTCATTCAGGAGCAGGTCAGCACCGACGAGGACGGCGTCGCCGTGATGGCGTGGCGATTGGTCAGCCCCCTCGTCGCGGGCGGGCGGACGATTCTGGTTCGCCGGCTCCTCAAGCCGGAGTTCGGCCACTGGATCGAGGCCTGCTACGCCGAGTGGCGTCGACTCGGACGGTGAGGCGCTCCGACCGCTCGGCGCGTCGTTTGCCTCGACGCCGGGGGGCCTGTCGGGCACTTTGCGCCTCGTGTCCGACGAACGCCTCTCGGCCCAGGGCCTGATGAAGACCTACGGCAAGCGCCGGGTGGTGAACGGCGTGAGCCTGTCGGTCGCGCCCGGCGAGGTGGTGGGCCTGCTCGGGCCCAACGGCGCGGGCAAGACGACGTCGTTCAACATGGTGGTGGGCCTGGTGCAGCCCGACGCGGGAGAGGTGACGTTGGGCGGCCGCTCGCTCACCGGCCTGCCGATGCACCAGCGGGCGCTCGCGGGCCTGGGCTACCTGCCGCAAGAGGCGTCGATCTTCCGCAAGCTGACCGTGCGCGAGAACATGCTCGCGGTGCTCGAGCTGCAGCCGGGCCTGTCGCGAGACGCGCGCGAGGCGCGGGCCCAGGCCATCATTCTGGAGTTCGGCCTCGGCCACGTCACCGCGAGCCTCGGTGAGACGCTCTCGGGCGGAGAGCGGCGCCGCGCCGAGATCGCCCGCTGCCTGCTGCCGAACCCCCGCTTCATCCTCTTCGACGAGCCCTTCGCCGGCGTCGACCCCATCAACGTCGGCGAGCTGCAGAAGGAGATCGCCCGGCTCAAGACGAAGGGCCTCGGCGTGCTCATCACCGATCACAACGTGCGCGACACCCTCCGCATCTGCGACCGGGCCTACATCATCGCGGGCGGCCAGATTCTCGAAGAGGGCACGCCCCAGGCGATCGCGAACAGCGACCGGGCCCGCGCCGTCTACCTCGGCCAGAACTTCAGCCTCGGCTAGGGGGCCCAGCGGCCCTGCAGGTTGTGTTCCCAAGCCTGCGGAAGCACAGCAGCACGGAAAATGCCAGCGTCAGAAAACTGACGAAATCACCAATAAAAACAGCGTCCTCTGACGACTCTGTTGTGCTTGGCACAGGCCTTCAATACCCTTGGCATACCTTTTGAGCCGAACGGGGACCGACCGACATGGGCATGGAGCTGAAGCAGAGCCTCAAGATGTCGCAGTCGCTGGTGATGACGCCGCAGCTGCAGCAGGCGATCAAACTCCTGCAGCTGTCACGCATGGAGCTGCTCGAGCAGGTGACGGCGGAGATCGAGCAGAACCCGCTCCTCGAGACCCCCGACGAGACGGTCGAGGGAGACATGGCCGACAAGGCGCCCGGCGAGGCGTCGCTCGAGGCTGACACGCGCGAGCAGCCGGCCGAGTTCGAGGCGCCGATTCCCGAGAAGGCCCAGGAAGTGACGCCCGAGAAGGGCCCCGAAGAGATCGACTGGGACCAGTACCTCAACAGCTACCAGTTCAACGAGCCGACGACGCCGTCGAACAAGGGCAGCGTCGACCTGGAAGACCTGCCGTCCTTCGAAGCCAACATGGTGAAGAAGGAGGACCTCGTCGACCACCTGCACGAGCAGCTCTCGGGCGTGCGGCTCAACGACGCCGAGCTGCGCATCGCCGAGCTCATCATCGGCAACCTCAACGACGACGGCTACCTGACGCTGCCCGAGGTCGAGGGCGATCCCCTCATCCGCCTGGCGAACGAGGCCGACGTCGACATGCGCGTGGCCGAGAAGGTGTTGAGGCGCGTGCAGCAGCTCGACCCCAAGGGCTGCGCGTCGAGAGATCTGCAGGAGTGCCTGTTGGTGCAGCTCCAGGCGCTCCACGAGCCCGGCGCGCCGCTGCTGGGCACCATCTTGAAGAAGCACCTCAAGCTGCTCGAGTCGAAGAACTACCCGGCCATCGCGCGCGACCTCAAGGTGCCGCTCGACGAGGTGGTGCAGGCCTCGAAGCTGCTCCCCCGGCTCGACCCCAAGCCCGGCCGCAACTTCTCGGGCGACGACGCGCAGTACATCACCCCCGATGTCTACGTGTACAAGATGGGCGACGAGTACACGGTGGTGCTCAACGACGACGGCCTGTCGAAGCTGCGCATCTCGGGTGCGTACCTGCAGGCGCTCAAGGGCGGGCGGCTGCCTCCGGGGCAGACGAAGGAGTTCGTGCAGGAGAAGCTGCGCTCGGCGCACTGGCTGTTGCGCTCGATTCACCAGCGCCAGCGCACCATTCACAAGGTGACCGAGAGCATCGTGAAGTTCCAGCGCGACTTCCTCGACCGGGGCATCGCGCACCTGAAGCCCCTCATCCTGCGTGACGTGGCCGAGGACATCGGCATGCACGAGTCGACCGTCTCGCGCGTCACCACCGCGAAGTACGTGCACACGCCGCAGGGCATCTTCGAGCTGAAGTACTTCTTCAACTCGTCCATCGCGCGCACCGGCGGCGACGACATCGCCAGCGAGGCGGTGAAGAACCACATCAAGCAGATCGTCGGCCAGGAAGACTCGAAGAACCCCTACTCGGATCAGAAGATCGTCGAGCTGCTCAAGGCCCAGGGCATCGAGATCGCCCGGCGCACCGTGGCGAAGTACCGCGAGGTGCTCGGCGTGCTGCCGTCGAGCAAGCGCAAGAAGTACATCTGACGCGCCTGGAGTCGACAGCGCGCGTGGGTGGGCTACACCAGGGTGCGTCGCTCCTTTTTCCCGTGGGGGAGTTCCATGGCTGACGTGCTCATCGTCGACGACGACCGCCTCTTGCGCACGATGCTGGCCGACGCGCTGGCCGACGTGCCCTGCACGGTGCGCGAGGCCGACTCGGGAGACGCCGCGCTGGTCGCCATCGCCGAGAAGCCCCCGCAGGTGGTGCTGCTCGACCTGGTGATGCCGGGCAAGAGCGGGCTCGACCTGCTCAAGACGTTCGCGGTGAAGCACCCGGGCATGCGCGTCATCGTCATCTCGAGCCTCGACACCGAGTCGCTCGTGCAGCAGGCCCTGAGCGACGGAGCGCACGGGTTCCTCTCGAAGCCCTTCCACCCGCTCGACGTGCAGAACGTGGTGCGCGCGGCGCTCGAGGCGGCGGGGGCTTCATGAGCGCCCAGTACTGGCTGGCCGACAGCGAGGCGCGGGTGCTGGGGCCGGTGGCCATCGATGTGGTTCGCGACCTGGCGATGCGCGGCAAGTTGAACGACGTGCGGGCGGTGTCGCGCGACGGCAAACAGTTCGTGCCGCTGCGCGAGGTGCCAGAGATCCAGGCGGCGCTCGCGCCTCCCCAGGGCGACGAGGTGGCGCGCGCCCAGTACGAGGCGACGCGGCAGATCCGCGAGTGGCTCGAGAGCATCAAGGACCGGCCGACCCACGAGGTCTTGCGGGTGCCGGCCACCGCCTCGAAAGAGGCCGCGCGCGCTGCGTTCTTCGCGCTCGTCCACCGCTACCTGCCCAGCCGCCTGCCGCCCGAGGCCACGCCCGAACTGCGGCTCGCCTGCGAAGACGCCTTCCTCATCCTCTCGGAGCGCATGGTCGAGTTCGAGAAGCGGGGCAAGACGGCGCCTCCGCCCGCGCCCGCCCCCGCGAAGGCCCCGCCGCTGCCGGCCACCGCCGCCTCGGTCAGCTGGCGCGGTGGAATGATTCACGTGAAGCTGTCGCTCCACCGCGGCGACGCCCGCCCCTTCACGATGGACGAGGGCGCCAACTGGAAGTCCGACGCGCTCTTCGTGGTGTCGGGCGAGAAGGTGATGGTGGGGACTCCGGCCGAGGTGACGCTCGCCTTCGAGGGCCACGTCACGCAGATCCACGCCACCGGCCGCGTCATCGGCGTCACCGCCAACGTGGGCTTCGCGGTGAAGATGCTCGACCTGGGCGAGCACCAGCGCAGCATCATTCGCACCTGGGTCGCCCGCGCCCAGGCCTGAAGCGCCTCGTCAAAAGAAAAGCGCGTGGGGGCGCCGGAATGCGACGAACGCACATTGCGTTTGTCGGCGTCGTGACGTGGAATCCACAACGAGGTCACGGGCCGCTGAACTCACCTGACGCCCGGGCCTTCAAGGAGGAGCGCACCCATGCAGATGAACATCACCTTCCGGCACGTCGACCCGATTGATTCGCTCAAGGCGTATGCGCAGGAGAAGGTGGAGCGGGTGAACAAGTACCTCGACCGGGCTTCCGAGGCGCACGTCGTGCTCTCGGTCGAGAAGCATCACCACCAGGCCGACATCACGATTCACTCGGGGCCCTACATGCTGCGCGGCAAGGAGCGCAGCCAGGACATGTACGCGTCGATCGATCTCGCGATGGACAAGATCGAGCGGCAGCTCAAGAAGTACAAAGAGAAGCTGAAAGAGAAGCACGGGCGTGACCGCGTGCACCACCGCCAGGACCTCGTGGAGCAGATGAAGTGGCGGCACCAGGTCATCGAGCACGCCGAAGAGAACACCGACACGGGCCCAAGGCTGATCAAGAAAAACGAGTTCCTCGCGCGGCCGATGTCGGTGGAAGAGGCCATCATGCAGATGGACCTGATCAACAACGACTTCTACGTGTTCACCAACAGCACCACGATGGAGATGAACGTGGTGTACCGCCGGAAGGATCACACCTTCGGCCTGATCGAGGCCTCGGGCGTCGAGCGGAAGTCGCTCGTCGGCTGACGAGAAGCACCGATGTCGACCGCGGACGCCGAAGACGCCGAGCTCACCGGCATCAACGTGACGCCGCTGGTCGACATCGTGCTGGTGTTGCTCATCATCTTCCTGGTGACTGCCAACTTCGTGGTCCGAGAGACCATCGAGGTCGACGTACCGGCCGCAGCGAAGGGCCCGGGCGCGCCCACGACACCTCCGCTGATGATCTCCCTCGGCCCAGGCGGCGTTCTCTTCCTCGACGGCGTCGCGGTGGACGACGGCTCGCTGCGCCTGGCGTTGGCCCGGGCTGTCGCGAAGGACCGCGAGGTGCGCGCCGTCGTCGCCGCCGACCCTTCCATCGAGTACGCGCGGGTGGTGCGCCTCGTCGACCTCGTGAAGGCCGCCGGCGTCGCGCGCTTCGCCTTGAACCTCAGTCGTTCGCCCTGACCTTCGCGGGCGCAGCCGGCGGCGGCAACTCGGCCCGGGCCACGTCGGGCAGGGGCTTCCCTGAGAAGTCGAGCCCGAAGCCGAACGGCATGCGCGGCATCGCCACCGGGAGCCGCCCGGCCGGCGCCAATTCGCCGGTCAGCGCGCGCGCCGCCGCCTCGGCCATCGAGTCACGGTACGAGTAGACCGACAGCACCGCCGCGGCCCCCGGCACCTGCGTGCCCAGGTATGGAGCGCCCATCACCACCACCACCACGGGCTTGCCCGTCAGCTCGGCCACGGTGACGAGCTCGAGCTGCTGCGCATTCACCACGCCCACCACCACCACGTCGCTCTGCTGCGCGAGCGCCTGGGCCTGCCGCTTGAGCTCGCTGCGCACCGCGACCGGTGCGAAGGCCGGCACCACCACCGAGCGCGTCGTCGGCAGCCGCGCCTCGAGCGCCGTCGCCAGGGCCTTCTCGGCCGTCAGCACCGCCACTTTGCGGCCCACCGGTAGCGGCACCACCCGGCGATCGGCCTTGAGCAGCGTCACCGCGGCGCTGGCGATGCGGGTGACGACGTCTTGCTCGGCGCCGAGGCTGGCCAGCCGTTCGGCCCGAGGAGGGAGCGGCTCGAACACGCCCCGCCGCAGCTTGGCCTCGATGATGCGACGCACGGCCTCGTCGACCCGCGCCATGGAGAGGACGCCCGTCTCGACCGCGCTCCGGAGCGCCTGGGCCACCTCGGCGATCTTCTCTTCGCGCCACGGCACCAGCACCATGTCGGCGCCCGCGTTCACCGCCATCACCGCGGCGTGCCCCACGCCCCAGCGGGCGTCGATGGCGTCCATCTCGAGCTCGTCGGTCACCACCAGGCCCTGGAAGCCCAGCTCGTCACGCAGCACGTTGCCCAGCACGTGCGACGACAGGGTGGCGGGCGTCGCGTCTCCGTGGGCGAGCGTGGGCGTCGCGATGTGCGCCGTCATCAGGCCGTCGAGGCCCACGTGCATCGCCGCCACGAAGGGCTCGAGCTGCCGCCGCAGCGCCGCCTCGGGGAGCGTCACCACCGGCAGCGCCTTGTGTGAGTCGGAGTCGACGCCACCGTGGCCGGGGAAGTGTTTGGCCACCGTCACGATGCGCGCCGCCTGCTGGCCCTTGACGAACTGCGCGCCCAGCTCGCTCACCAGGCCCACGTCGTCCGAGAAGGCGCGAATGCCGATGACGGGGTTGCGCGGGTTCGAGTTGACGTCGAGCACCGGCGCGAGGTTCATGGTGAAGCCCAGCCGCCGCAGGTCGTTCCCCTGCGCCCGGCCGGCTTCGTAGGCGAGCTGCCCGTCGCGCGTAGCCCCCAGCACCATGTTGCCGGGCAGCACCACGTTGCGGTCCGACAGGCGCACCACGTTGCCGCCCTCCTGGTCGACCGCGATGAAGGGCAGCAGCTGGCCCTCGAAGAGGCCGCGCACGTCGTCGTTGAGCCGCGCCACCTGCTCGGCCGACTGGATGTTGCGCTTGAAGAGGCAGACGCCTCCGACGCGACGGCCCTTGAGCAGCCCCGCGACCGCTTCGTCGACCGCGTAACCGTTGAACCCCACCATGAGGAGCTGCCCGAGCTTCTCGTCGGTGGACAGCCGCGACAGCCGCGCCTCGGCCTCACCTTCGAGGGCCGGCGCGCTGGCCTGTACGGGCCGGGGCCTGGGTGCATCTGCGCGGGCAGGCGCGGCCGGCGGGGCCACCGTGGCCGTCTGCCAGAAGGGGCGGTCACTCGTGGGGCGGCCGACCCGCTCGTGGGAGCAGGCAAGGAGGGCCAGACCGATGAGGAGCAGCGCTCGCGTGGGGAAGGACGGCATTGCGCAGGCGCGAGGCTACCCGCGGCCGCGAGACGACGCACGAGATTGGCGTGTCCCACCGACGCGCGTATTGCAGGCGCCCGCGCGCCTCGGCTATCTGCCCCCACCGATGCGCATCGCGGAGTTCCTCAAGGTCGAAGCCGTCACCCCGGCCCTCTCCGCGACTTCCAAGAGCGACGTCCTCCGCGAGCTGGCCACCGCCCTCGCCCGCGCCTGGCCGCAGGTGCCCGAGAGCCGCTTCCTCCAGGTGCTCGAGGAGCGCGAGAAGCTGGGCTCGACCGGCATGGAGAAGGGTGTGGCGATTCCCCACGGGCGGCTGGCCGAGCTGCCGACCCTCATCGCCTGCTTCGGCGTCTCGCGGGCCGGCGTCGACTTCGACGCGCGGGACGGCCAGAAGAGCCAGTTCTTCTTCGCCCTCGTCGCGCCCGAGAACTCCGCTGGCCTCCACCTCAAGGCGCTCTCGCGGCTGTCGCGCATCTTCCGCTCCGACGCCCTGAAGGACGGCATTCTCGCGGCGCCCGACGCCGGGGCCGTGCACGCGCTGCTCCTGAGCGAAGACGCCCGGGCCTGACGGCGCCGTCGTCGCACCTCGTCGCACCCCCATCGCGGCCATTCATCGCATGACGGTCGCGAGGCCCCTGCGTACAGTCGCGCGCGCCTCATGGAAGTCGTTCTTCGCCCCATCAACGACCAGTTCCTCCGCAAGGTCGTCTTCCCGGCGTTCGAGCTCGGGGTCGTCGACGCGGCGCCGGCCATCGAGCACCTCTTGCGGCAGCTCAACGACGAGGGCACGCGCGTGCTGCTCGAGATGCTGCTCGAGCACTCGGTCGACGGCAGCTTCTTCGGCCTCACCGACGACCGCTGGAGCGAGGCCGTGTACCGCCTGCTCTTCTACGAGTGGCTCCCCGACAGCGACGGGTGGATCATCTCGACCCAGTACAGCGGCTACGCGGGGCCCTGGGAGGAGACCTTTCACCTCTCGCTGATGCTCGAAGATGCGCAGTACCCCTACGCCGACGACGAGAAGGCCGACCAGTTTCGCCGCGCGTTCTGGGGCGCGCCCCGCAAGAAGTTCGGGCTGGCGACGCTGCTGACCGGCACGTGGGACCCGATTCCCAACTTCCCGCCCGACCAGGTGCTCACCGTCGAAGGCAACGGCGTCTACAACCCGAAGGCCGGCATCGCCCGGGCCGACTGGGCCTGGCGGCCGATGATCACCGTGAGCGAGTGGGCGGCGCGCATGCCCTCGGCGCTCAACAACCTGCTCGACCGCGAGTCGAAGCGCCTGCGGCCGATCTCGGCGCCCGAGAAGCACGAGGTGCTCGATTACTGGCTGGGCCGCTCGAAGGAGCCGCCGCTCCTGGCGGTGTCGTTCTCGGGCCTCGGCCCCCGCGCGCACGAGTGGATTCGGGAGATCGGCGCGCTCGCCCACGTGGTGCGCAACGCCGCCGACGCCCAGCAGGGCCTCACGGCCGTCATCAGCCGCAAGGGCAAGACGATGGACAACCTCATCGACGATCGCTGATCGCCAGCGGCAGCCCTGCTATGGCCGCGGGCCATGAAGCGCGTCTACGACAACGTCCTCGAAGCGATTGGCCACACCCCGATGGTGAAGCTGAACCACCTCGTCGGGCCCGACGACGCCACGGTGTACGTGAAGCTCGAGTTCATGAACCCCGGCGGCGCCGTGAAGGACCGCATGGCGGTGCACATCGTGAACAAGGCCGAGCAGGACGGGCGGCTCAAGCCGGGCGGCACCATCGTCGAGAACACCTCGGGCAACACCGGCTTCGGGCTGGCGATGGTGGCGGCGGTGCGCGGCTACAAGTGCATCTTCACGATGCCGGACAAGATGTCGTCCGAGAAGGTGAACCGGCTCAAGGGCATGGGCGCGCAGGTGGTGGTGACGCCGACGAACGTGCCCGCCGACGACCCGCGCAGCTATTACGAGACGGCCAAGCGCATCGTGAAGGAGACGCCCAACTCGTTCTATCCGAACCAGTACCACACGCCCGACAACATCGAGGCGCACTACCTCTCGACGGGGCCCGAGATCTGGGGCCAGCTCGAAGGGCAGCTCGACTACTTCGTCGCGGGCCTCGGCACCGGCGGCACGATGAGCGGCGTGGGCAAGTTCCTCAAAGAGAAGAAGCCCGCCGTGCAGAACGTCGGCGTCGACCCCGTCGGCAGCATCTACACGGGGTACTTCAAGACCGGGAAGGTGGGCGACTCGCACGTCTACAAGGTCGAGGGCATCGGCGAAGACATGGTGTGCGGCGCGATGGACTTCAAGGTGGTCGACCAGGTGCGGCAGGTCGACGACCGGCAGAGCTTCGTGATGGCGCGCAGGCTCGCGCGGGAAGAGGGCATCTTCGCCGGTGGCTCGTCGGGCGCGGCGGTGCACGTCGCGGTCGAGCTCGCGAAAGAGGTCGGCAAGGGCAAGACCATCGTCGTGGTGCTGCCGGACTCGGGCAACTCGTACGTCTCAAAGTACTTCTCGGACGAGTGGATGCGCGACAACGGCTTCCTCGAAGAGAAGGGCCCGGGCACGGTGCGCGACATCATCGGCAAGAAGCCCCGCACGCTGGTGACGGCGAAGAAGGGCGAGCAGGTCGGACAGGTCATCGAAGACATGAAGCGCCATGGCATCTCGCAGATGCCGGTGCTCGCGGCCGACGGCACGGCGTTGGGCATGATCCACGAGTACGACCTGCTCGACGGGCTGGTGCAGGGCCGGGTGAAGAAGGGCGACGCCATCGACGGGCTGGTGGCGCCGCTCGACGGCGTGGTGACGATGGAGACGACGCTCCCGCAGCTGCGCGCGGTGTTCGCGCAGGACAACGTGGCGGTGGTGCGTGAGGGGCAGAGGATCGTCGCGGTCGTCACGCGCGTCGACCTCATCGAGTACCTCGCCGGGTGACGCGGGCATGACGCTCGACGAGGTCGAGGGTGACCTGCTGGACCAACCCGTCGACGCCATCGTCAATGCGTGGAACCGCAACGTGATTCCCTGGTGGCTCTTGCTGCCGCAGGGCGTGTCGGGGGCCATCAAGCGGAGGGCTGGAACGGCGCCGTTCCGCGAGGTCGCGCGCTTCGGGCCGATGCCGCTGGGCAGTGCGGTGACGACGAGCGCCGGCAGACTGCCGCACAAGGCCATCATTCACGTCGCAGGCATCAACCTGCTGTGGACCGCGACCGAGACGAGCATTCGCCGGTCGGTGCGCAGCGCGATCGCCGAGGCGGTGAAGCACCAGTTCGAGTCCGTGGCGTTCCCGGCCATCGGCGCCGGGAGTGGCCGCTTCGACGAGGCGCGGTCCTTCGAGCTGATGCGGGCCGAGCTTTCGGCGCTCGAGTTTCGGGGCCGGGTGGTGCTCGTGCGGTTCCGTCGCTCGAGCTGAGCGGCGGCCGGGCGAGGCCGCTATGACCGCCGGCGACGCATGACGGAGCTGGAGCGACAGGTGCGGCAGTCTCTCGCGGCGCGGCC
>JANRKQ010000176.1:0-3532 GCA_033763395.1 Myxococcaceae bacterium | reverse complement strand
AGGACAGGCCGCACGGGGAACGCCGATGGGACGGGCCGAGCGACGCCCGAGCCGCGCGAAGTAGGGCGCCGAGCGCCTGCAGCGCCATCGCCCGCACGTCAGGAGCAGGCGATGGGCTTGCGAGTGAGTCTGAGAGCCGAGCGCCTCGAACGCGCGGCGCGGCGTCTCCCTGGCGCTTCGAGTCGGGCTGGGAGAGGGGGCCCACGTTGCCCAGAAGGTACCGGCGGAGCGCCGTCTTCATAGCCCACCAGGCCCAGGTGCTCCACGAGGACTGGGTAGCGTCCCAGCAGCGCAAGGCCACCAGAGCGGCCAGGACGGCCTCCTGCTCGAGGTCATCGATGAAGCGCCGGCCGGCGGGCCACTGACGAAGAGCACGATGCACGGCCGCGCGGGCCAACGCCTGAAGGGATGCGGCGGAAGGGGAGGGGAGCGGCATGTCAGGCCTCAAAGCGCTGCGGGTGGAGCCCCTCCCGGGCCACCCGCAGCGTGGAACTTCACCGAGCAGCGACGTGCTTCGGCGCAGCAGCGGTGACGACGCGTGGCCGGCTGGCGAGGGAGGCGTCGAGCTCGAGCACCAGCCGGGCGATGAGGGCCACCGAGGCCGGGGACAGCTCTCCCACGCGGCCCGAGGTGTACCAGCGCGCGGCCTCGAGGGCCTCCTGGCGCTCCGCAGGCGTCACCGGGGCAGGGGAGGGCCTCATGCGGCGTCCTGCGCCTCGGTGTCCTTCGACGCCTTCTTGTCGTTGGGGAAGACGTTCACCTTGTCCACCTTGGTGCCGTCGGGAAGCACCAGCGTCCCGACGCCACCCGTCAGGTCCGGCTTGACGTTGAGGTAGCCGTGCACCTTCCACTTCCCGTCAGGCGTCTTCGTCTTCAGGATGAGCGGCACGTAGGACAGCTTCGGCGAGGACTTCGACTTGGGACGGTAGCTACCAGTGCTCACGAGAGGCTCCTTTTAACACCCTCAATGGGTGCTCAATGGTTGTTTAATTCGCCAACACCCCACCAGTCAACGTGGGGCCGACGGAACGCCGGCGTCAGCGCCCCCGCTTGCGAGGAAGCGCTTGTAGAGGGCGAGGATGTTGACGACGTACTGGGGCGTCTCGCCGTTGTCGGGGACGCGCCGGGGGGCCTTGGGGCCGGAGTTGTAGGCTACAAGGGCGGCGACGACGTCACCCTCGTAGTGCTTGAGGAGTGCCGCCAGGAGGCGCACGCCAGCGAGGATGTTGAGGCGCGGCACCCAGAGCTCCTTCTCGCCCGCCAGCCCCAGCTTTGTCGCGTTGAAGGGCATCACCTGCATGAGGCCGATGGCGCCGACGGGGCTCAACGCCTTCGGGTTGTTACCGGACTCCTGCTGCATGACGGCGCGCACGAGGGCCTGCGGCACCGGGTAGACAGCTCGCGCGTCGGCGATGGCGGCGTCGATTTCCTCGAGGAAGGCCGGCGGAGCGGCCAGCGTCGAGGCCAGCAGCAGGGCTGTCACCACGACGACACGCGCTCCAGGGTTGCGAGGACGACGCCGCAGCGGGGGTGGCCGCGGCGCTGGGCGTGAGGGTCCTCCGGCGTGCCGAAATGGACGCGGCCCTCGAGGAAGCGGGTGCGCAGCGAGACGGGCCCGTCGAGGCGCCTGTCCCGAACGGGCTCGATGAGTGTCTGCCACCAGCGCTGGTGCGTGCGGTTGTCCGGCAAGAGGAGGACAACGAGGGGGCAGTCCGCCCGCACCTCGCGCCACGCCTTCTCCACCCACCACGGAAGCTGACTCCACGGCGGGTTGCACCAGACGCGCTCGAAGGCCCACGAGGCGTCGAGGCCGGAGTCCCGGGCCGTGCAGTACCTCGCGCAGAGGGCGTTGGCCGACGACGCGGCCGCGTCGAGCGTGAAGCGGTGCTCGGCATCGAGGGGCCCAAAGAGGCGCTGCGGCGTCAGCCGCTCGTCGGACGGAAGCGAGGGCGGCGGCGCCGACGGGAAGCCGAGCTCCAACTGGGATGTCAGCGCGCCCGGTGACGGCGGGGCGTGAGGGCCTCGGCCGGTAGCACTTCGGCGCGGTACAGCCATAGCTTCGCCGCGGCGGGAGCGCTGGCCCGCGGGGGCCGTCCCATCAACGTGCGCCACGTCGTCTGCAAGTCGTCCTGCCGCAGACTCAGCGCGAGCGAATCGGCTTTCCATAGCGGCGCCACCTCGAAGAGCTGCGGGGAGGAGAGGAGGGTGCAGCGCACCTCGTACGGCCAGTGCGCTGTCGCCCGACTCCACAACTCGGGCTCAGCCGAGAAGCGCAGACAGAAGGCCAGCGCCACCACCGGGAGGTGGCCGGCATCGAGGACGGCTGCCAGCAGCTGCTGCGGCCGCCATGGTGTGACGCCGGGCCTTCCCTTGAGGAGCGGAAACCCTGTCAGCAACTCCATGGGCAGCGGGCTGAGGAAGCGCGTGACGAGGGCGACTTCGTCGGCCAGGGCCTCGCGGCCCGCCAGCCAGGCTGGCCGCAGCTTGGCGCTTTCCCGTCGCGTCACGAGGCCCTCGGGCGCGAAGCCACAATGCCAGCCGTGTGGAACGCCGCGAGCCAGTCCAGCGGGTGGGGCGCCGCCACGCGAATGGCCTCGAGGACGACGGAGGGGGACGGCCAGGCCGCCTTCGGGAAGGCCGCCGGCACGGCCTCGGTGGCGTCCTCACTCAGGAGAATCGCCATTCGCCGGCGGCGCACGTCGCCTTCGGCCGTCTCGAGGACTCGCACAACGGCGCGCTCCTCCGTGTGCGGCCAGACGAAGCGGCTGAGAACGCGCAGGCTGCGGTACTCCGCGTCCCACCACGGTGTGCCCACGCAGCTGGCGGTGGCGAAGAGGGCGCCCACCTGCCACGCCCAGTTGGCGAAGGCGTCATCGAGGGCAAAGGTAGCGTGCAGCACGACGCTGCCGCGGGGTAGCCGCTCGAGGCCGTTGCGCATGGAGGTGACGACGGAGTCGAGCGGCCCACCCTTGACGGTGACGCGGGCGCTGAAGCGCTCCGTGGCGAGCGGCGAGGCGAGCGAGGGGAGGGGGAGGGTGGACGAGTGACGCATGCTGGCCTTTCAGCGGGAGACGTCTTCGGTGTGACGACAGGTGGGGTAGGCGGCGCAGCCGAGGAACTTCCCGCGCGGGCCCTTCTTCTCGATGAGGGGGCGTTGACACCTGGGGCAGGCGCGGCCCTTCTTCAGGGCCTTCGCCCAGGCCTTCTTGTCCACCAAGAAGCGGCACGTCGGGTACGCCTCGCAGCCGAGGAAGGCGCCCTTGTCCTTGAGGGCCTTCGCGCAAAGCGGGCAGCGGAAGTCCGTCGTCACCGCGGCGTCGACGCGGCCGCCGCAGCCGGCCGCGAGGCAGCGGGAGTAGGCCCCGAAGCGGCCCTCCAGCGTCTCCATGGGGCCACCACACGTCGGACAGGGGGCGTCGGCCGGGCGCGCGGAGGGGTCAGCCGAGTAGCTGCAGCCCGCGCGATGGGGCGCCCAGCCGCTACAACTCAAGAAGGGGCCTTTGGGCCCCTGCCGCAGCAGCAGCTCCTTGCT
>JANRKQ010000175.1:0-7252 GCA_033763395.1 Myxococcaceae bacterium | reverse complement strand
AGAGCACCACGAAGAGCTCGTCGAGGAACTCGTCTCCGAGGTCTTCCACTCCGGTGAAGTCGACCTCGACGACGCCCGGCTGCACGTCGAGCAGCAGCAGCCGCGCCGAGAGGCGATAGCGAGAACCGGCTGAAGCCACCTCGACCCGCTGTACGAGAGGCCGCACCGACGGGCGTTCGGTCGCCGACGCCGGGGCGTAGCGGGTCGCCCGCGCCTTTCCAGTCACCGACAGGATGCCCACGTCGACCAGCCGCCGCAGGTGCTTGTGCACGGCCTGCCGCGAAGCCCCCGTTCGTTCACAGACGAGCTGGCTCGAGAACGGAGCACCCACTTCCACCAGGCGCGCCACCGCGTTGACGATTCCCCGCATAGGAGGAACGTACGGGCACTGAACGAACTGGCCAGTTTTCGTCTGCTGCGACTGACGATTCGCCAGCCCCGTTGACGATGCCCGGGAATCGTCAACGGCTGCACCACCGCTCGCTTCGAGGGTACGCGCGCTCCACGAGGAGCGCCGCGCCTTCGGCAAAGCGCTCCGCGGCTGAGTCCCCACGCGCTCGTCAACGCGCTTCCCCTCTCGCGAGCGCCCGCGCTACACGCCCTGCGCATGTCGTCGGTTGAACGTCGTCGTCTCGCCATCGTCGGAGGCACCGGTCCGCTGGGCCGCGCGCTCGCCTCCCGACTCGAGGCCGACTTCGAGGTCACCTGCATCGGCGCCCGCGGAGACGCCGGCACCTGGCGCGCCGAATTGCTGTCCGTCGCCGAGACCGAAGTCGCCCTCGCCGGAGCGCACGTCGTGGTGTTCCTCGCGCGCACCGTGCCGCCCCGCGCGCGGCTGATGCAGGGCCACGTGCCCGACATCGACCTCGTGCTGGCCGATTCGGTCGCGCGCGCCGTGCGCCTCACGCGGCCACAGCGCGTCGTCTTCTTCACGCGCGCCGAGGAAGATGAGCGGGAAGCGGTGCTCCGAGCATCGGGCGTGCCGCTGTCGGTGCTTTCTGGCGGCGGCGACGACCCGCTGCCACACCTCGAACGCCTCATTCGCGCGGACGCCGCCGAGGTGGTGCGCCTCCCCGAGTGGAAGCCACCGGCCGCCGAGGGGCGCTTGTGGCGTGGGCCTTCCACCGTGCTGTCACTGCAGCGCCTGCCCATGGCCGTTCCCTGGACGGCCCAGAAGGCCGCGCACGCCTACTTCGAGTGGCTCCCCTCCGACGTGCCGCTCGTGCGCACCGTCGTCGGCCCCGACACCATCGAGGTGAAGTTCGCGGGCCTGAGCCTCTTGCGCATGCGGCGGCGCACGGGCGAATGCGACGACGACGTCGAGGTGCTCGAGGTTCGCGACGGCGCCCTCGTCGGCAAGGCCCAGCCGCTCGGCGTCTTCGAGTTCCGCCGGCTGTCGACGCCCGCGCCGCTCCTCGTCACCACGCTGCGGGGCTTTCAACCCGCCATGCCCTGGCTGCTGTACCGGATGTCACAGGGCCCGGGGCACGCCCGCACGATGCGCCACTTCGGCGAGTGGCTGGCCCGACAGACCGCGCTCGCCCCGGCGTAGCCGCGTGTGGACTTCACTGCGTCCTCGCCGGCGCGCGCTGCCGGTGCTTGCATGGCATCGTTGAACGCTTCGGGGAGACGGAACTCATGACCACGCTGCGCCTCGCCCTCTGCCTGGGCCTCGTGTCGTCGTCTGTGCTCGCGCAGCCTGCGCCGGCCGACGCGCTCCAGGTCTACGAAGAGGGCAAACGCCGCTACGACGCGAAGGACTACGCGGGCGCCCTCGAGCGCTTCGATGAAGCCGCGCGCCTCGAACCCCAGACGGCGCGCTGGCAATACAACCGCGGGCTCGCGCTCAAGAAGCTCAAGCGCACCGACGAGGCCATCGCCGCCCTTCAGCAGTCGCGCGCCCTCGACCCGGCGTACAAAAGAGCGGAGATCGACGAGAAGCTGACCGAGCTCGGCGCAGGAGGACCGGCCCCAGCCTCGAGCCCCGGGAGCTCGGAGGACCCGGGCCTCGTCAACCTGCTCATCGGGGGCGCCGTCTGCTTCTTCGCGTTCTTCGGCCTCGGCGTGCCGGTGTTCAAGATTCTCAAGGCGCTCCTGTCTCCCCGGCCCTCGACGCCGCCCAACCAGCCGGCGCGCGCCCCCACCGCGACGACGAAGAACGACCCGAACCGGCTCCAGGCGGTCGCTGGACAGCTGACCCAGGCCGCGTGGGCGCTGGGCCAGGTCGAGCACGCGCTGTCCCTCGGAGAAGACGCCGAAGCACGCGGGCACGCCGACCGCGCCGCGACGAACCTCGCCACCGTGCGCCGGGGCCTCGCCGCCGCCAGACGGAACGAACGGCCCCTCGCCGAGCTCGAGAGGGCCCTGTCACGGGCGGCCGAAGCGACAGAGCTCGCGAAGGTGCGGGTGACGACGCTGCACGGCCCTCGAGCGATGCAGGTGAAGGGCCCACGCGCCGGCTGCTTCTTCTGTGCACGCGCCCTTCCGACGCCTCAGGCCGGCGTGCCCGTGACGCTCGAGAGCGGCTCCACGACGACGACGGTGGCCGCGTGCGCCATCTGCGCCAGGCGGGTCGGCACCGCGCAGCCACCGCCCGTGTTGATGGTGGAGCGCGACGGCCAGCGCGCCCACTGGGCCGAGCACGATGACTTCAACCCCTACGTCCAGGCCCACGCCCCGCCGCCCGACGCCGTCGAGGTTCCGGCGTGGCAGGTGCTGCAGCGGGAGCGGGGGCTCTCTCCCCTGGCGGGCCTCGCGGGTGGCGCGGTGCTGGGGGCCCTCGGCGCAGCCGCCGTAGGCAAGCTGCTCGACCTCGACGGCCTGCGGCAGTCCTCCCTCGCCAGTGAGGCCGCCCAGGCCGCAGCCCGCGCCGCGTCGTCTCGCCGCAGCACCGAGTACACCGACCACTCCTGACGCAGCCGCCCATCAGCCCGCGGTCGAGCCTTGATCGACCTCGAGGCACGGGCTCAACTCCTCAGGCCGTCTTCGGGGCTTCCACATGCGCGCGCTCTTCTACGCCGTCAACGGCCTGGGTCTCGGCCACGTCACCCGGTTGCTCGGCATCGCGCGAGCGCTCCGCACGCTCGAGCCTGCCGCCGAGGTGCTCTTCCTCACCTCGTCCGAAGCCGACGGCGTGCTGTTTCGCGAGGGCTTCGCGGCGGTGAAGCTGCCCTCGAAGACGATTCGGGAACAGGTCGGCCTGCACAAGCAGCGCTACCTCAAGCTCGCCCAGACGGTGACGTGGAACACCCTGTCGGCCTTCGAGCCCGACGTGCTGGTGGTCGACACGTACCCGATGGGCAGCTTCGAGGAGCTGATTCCCGTGCTGCGCTGGCGCCAGAAGAACGTCTTCGTCTTTCGTGAGCAGCGCGACGGCGCGGTGGGCCTGCCGCTCCTCCACGCGACGCTGCCGCTGTACGACGCCGTCATCGTGCCGCACGACAGCCCGGCCGCGGTGGGCCCGGTGCCAGAGCCCCAGAAGGTTCGCGCGGTGGGGCCCATTCTCATCCGCGAGCGGCGCGAGCTGCGGCCCCGCGCAGAGGCCCGGCGCCGGCTCGGTCTGCCTCCCGAGGGCGCGCTCGTGTACGGCTCCTTCGGGGGCGGCGGCGAGCCCGAGTCGCACGAGGCGCTCCAGCTGACGGCCGCGGCGGTGCGGGAGCTGCCGGGGGCGCACCTCGTCGTCGGCGCGGGCCCCTTGCTTCGCGACGTGCCCGAGCTGCCCGGCGTCACCGTGCTGCGCGGCGTGTACCCGATAATGGAGTGGCTGCCGGCCTTCGACGCCGCGGTGAGCGCTGCCGGCTACAACTCCGTCAACGAGCTGCTCGCCGCCGGTGTGCCGTCGGTCTTCGTGCCCTTCGAGCGCGTGCTGGACGACCAGGAGCGCCGGGCCGCGTCCGTCGAGGCCCACGGCGCAGGGCGCGCGCTGACGACACGCTCGGCGTCGGCGCTGGCGCAGGCCCTTTCGGACGTCATGCGTCGCCGCGCGGCCCTCATCGACGCAGGCCGTGCCCTGGTCCCCGACGGAGGGGCCGAGCGAGCCGCGCGCGTGTTGCTGGAGGTGTGCCGATGACGTCGCTCCACCCGCTGCGGTTTCGGGGCTACCGGGAACAGGCCGTGCGCACCGGCCCCGAGACGGTGCACCTCGACGTCACCAACGCGTGCAACCTCGACTGCGTCACCTGCTGGAACTACGCGCCCACGCTCGACACCCCGAAATCGGTGGCATGGAAGCGTCAGCGCATCGACCCAGAGGTGTTCCACCGGGTGCTCAACGAGGTCGTCGCGGCGGGCGCGGAGCGCATCGTCCTCTCGGGCGGCGGGGAGCCCTTCACCCACCCGGACATCGAGGACTTCATCGCCGCGGTGAAGGCGCGGGGCCTCAAGCTCACGGTCATCACCAACGGCACGCTGTGCGACTTCAGGCGCCTGCGCGAGCTGCGCGTCGACCAGGTGCTCCTCAACACCTGCGCCGGCACCCCAGAGACGTACGCCGCCTACCACCCGAACCAGCCGAAGGAGACGTTCCACCGCCTCGTCGAGGGCTGCCGGGTGCTCCGGGGCGTCACCGCCGTCAACATGGTGCAGGTCATCAACGGCCTCACCGCGCACGACCTGGTGCGAATGGTCGACGTCGCGGCCGAGGTGGGCGCGCGGGTGAGCTTCAAGGTGGGCGACCTGCCCCACGGCACCCGCCACTTCGCGCTCACCGGTGCGCAGAGAGCCGAGCTGTTGGACACGCTGCTTCCGGCGGCGCGGAAGCGCGCGAAGGCCCTCGAGGTGCGCACCAACGTCGACGCCTTCGAGCGGCAGCTCCGCCGTGAGAAGGAGCACCTGCCGCCCTGCTTCGCCGGCTACCTCTACTCGCGCGTCGCGGTCGATGGCCGGGTGTTCTTCTGCTGCGCGCACCTCGAGGTGGGCCACGTCGACGACGGCACCTTCGACGAGGTGTGGCGCGGGCCGCGGTACGAGGCGATGCGGCAGACGATGCACCAGGGCGGCACCTTCACCGCGTGCGAGCGCTGCGGCAAACACGACATGAACGTCGCCGCCGAGCGAGAGCTGGCGCGCCTCGCCGACGAAGGAGCCCTCGGGTGAGGCCGACGGTGTCGTGGAACATCGTGGGCGGGTGCAACTACCGCTGCAGCTACTGCGTGCAGAAGCACGCGCCCGGCCTGGGGACACCGAGCGATGACGAGCTCGAGGGGGCGCTCTCGACGTTCGAGCGGCTCGACGGCCGCTGGGAGTTCAAGGTGTCGGGCGGAGAGCCGTTTCTGCTCAAGCGCCTCCCCGAGGTGGCCGCCCGCCTGGCCCGCGCAGGTCACCTCGTCTCGGTGCTCACCAACCTCTCGGCGCCCCTGCGCGTGCTCGAAGACTTCGTCGCCGCGGCGGGAGCGTCGCTGCGCACCTTCTCGTGCTCGCTCCACCGCGAAGAGACGACCGAGGACGCGTTCCTCGAGAAGGCGCGGGCGGTGCGACACGCGCTCGGAGCCTGGCCGAAGGCGACGTTCGTGGTGAACAGCGTCGTGGTGCCGGGCACGGTGGACGTGGTGGGAAACAGCCGCCGCCGCTTCGAGGCCGAGGGCCTCAAGTTCTACCCGCAGCTCATGCGCAAGGACGGCAAGGCCGTCACCTACGACGACGCCGACGCCCAGAAGCTCGCGGTGCACTTCGACGACCTCGTGGGCCCGGGCCAGATGAACCGGGGCTTCGCCCTCAAGGGGCGCCTCTGTCACGCCGGCGCGAAGTACTTCATCGTGCACCCGCGCGGAGACGCGTTCAGCTGCTACCCCGGCAAGCGCTTCGGCGACGGCCACCTCGGGAACGTCTTTGACGGCACGCTGAAGCTCCGCACCGGGCCCGCGCCGTGTCCGTACGAGGTGTGCCCGTGCACGGTGCCGCAGAACCGCGGCATCATCGAGGGCTTCGGCCCGGGTGGAGACGAAGCCGAGGCCGCCTGACCCTCGCCGCGCGACGAGTGAACGGTCTGTGCAGCGTGGCGGTTGATGCCAGCGCGAAGAAGGCCAATGCCGCGAGGCCTCGGGAGTCCAGCCCCGTTCGGGCGCGACCGTCGTGGGGGTGGCGAGCGCTGATCACCAGCCGGCGGCCTCGCGCAGAGGCGCGCAACACCTGGCGCTCACGGAGTGGCTCCTTCGCCGCTGGGCGCCAGCCCGCGAGGGGGTACACTCGCCGCTCCGTTCGACGAGGAGCCCTGTCATGCGCATCGCCCTGCTGACCGCCGCGCTCACCTGCACGCTGGGGTGCAACAACGCTCCCAACACGCCGCCCGACGCACCGATGGTGACGGGAGCCGGCTTCGGCGCGAGCTGCGCCTCGGAGCCCTGCCGGGCCGGGCTGACGTGCGGCTCGATGATGACGTGCGGCGTGGCGATGCCCGCTGAGAACGGCCGCGCCTGCTTCATCGGCAAGGAGTGCGCGAGCGGCCAGTGTGCCCCCAACGGCGTGCGCGGCCGGTGCGTCGAGGCCGGCACCGCGGGCCCTGGCACCTCGTGTCAAGGCGATGCGGACTGCGCGAGCGGCCTGCGCTGCAGCTTCTCTGGCATCGGGGTGGTGCCCACCTGTGTCGCCCAGGGCACAAAAGACATCGGCGCCGAGTGCACCGCCGCGCGCGAGTGCCTCCAGGGGCTGCTCTGTCAGGCTGGAAAGTGCGCCTACCTGCCGCTCGAGCCCGCACAGGCGCCGAAGGGAGTTCCGCCGTTCATCGTGCCACCGGCGTCCGCGCAGTGGCAGGGCGCCAGCTGCCCCGCGCGCAAGACGAGCGGCCCCATCACGGCCCTCTGGAGCCTTCCGCGCGAGAGCGACGGCGCCGACGTGCGGCAGGACTTCTTCCGCCTTCCGTTCCCCAACGACGCCCACCGCATCAATGGCCGCGTCGACTTCTCCCGCTTTCCGAAGGACCCGGCGCCCTTCTTCGGGTTCGACCTGCTCGGCCGCTACCTCGAGCGCCTCGCCGACGAGCCCTTCGGCAACTTCCCGGTGGTGACGTTCCGCTTCGACGGCGCCATCGACTTCGCCTCCATCGGCCTGGGCGGCATGGATCCACAGCTGCGCTTCGTCGACCTCACCGAGGGGATGCGCTTCGGCCAGGGCCGCGGGCTGTCGTACCTCGTGAGCGCCGGGCGAAACCGCTACGTCTGCCACGACTGGTTCGCGCTCAAGCCGTACATCGGAGAGTCCCTCCCAGCCGGCACGTACGCCGTCATCATGAAGAAGGGCCTCAAGGACACGGCCGGCG
>JANRKQ010000174.1:0-14587 GCA_033763395.1 Myxococcaceae bacterium | reverse complement strand
TCAGGCAGGCAGCTCCAACGTCTTCCTCAACAAGTACTCCGACATCGCGCTGGCGATCGTGGTGATCGCCATCATCGGCATGCTGATCGTGCCGCTGCCGACGCTGCTGCTCGACGTGCTGCTGACGGTGAACATCAGCCTGTCGGTCATCATTCTGCTGATGACGATCTACATCCCGGGGGCGCTGCAGTTCAGCGTGTTCCCGACGCTGCTCCTCATCACCACGATGTACCGGCTTGCGCTCACGGTCTCGACGACGCGCCTCATTCTCTCGGTGGGTGACGCGGGCGAGGTCGTCTACGCGTTCGGCAACTTCGTGGCGCGCGGCAACTTCGTCGTCGGTGGCATCATCTTCGTCATCCTCGTGATCGTGAACTTCATCGTGATCGCGAAGGGCTCGGAGCGCGTGTCCGAGGTCGCCGCGCGGTTCACCCTCGACGCCATGCCCGGCAAGCAGATGTCGATCGACGCCGACCTGCGGGCGGGCTCCATCGACATGGAGGAGGGCAAGCGCAAGCGCCGCGATCTCGAGCGTGAGAGCCAGCTCTTCGGCGCGATGGACGGCGCCATGAAGTTCGTGAAGGGCGACGCGATCGCCGGCATCATCATCACGGTCGTCAACATCATCGGCGGTCTCGCCATCGGCGTGGCGCAGAAGGGCATGTCGGCCGGCGACGCGGCGAAGAAGTACGCGCTCCTCACCATCGGTGACGGCCTCGTCGGCATGATCCCCGCGATCCTCATCTCGACGGCCGCCGGCATCATCGTCACGCGCGTCGGCGGTGAAGAAGAAGGGGCCCACCTCGGCAAGGACGTCGGTGGCCAGCTCATCGCGTTTCCCCGCGCCATCGCCATCGCGGGCGGCATGCTCCTCGTGCTCGGGCTCATTCCCGGCCTGCCGAAGGTGCCGTTCTTCATCATGGGTGGGCTCGCGGGCTTCGGGGCCTACAAGCTGATGAACAAGGACAAGAAGAAGCCCGACGGGGCGGGCCTCGAAGGGGGCGAGAACGGAGAGAATGGAGAGAACGGCGAGACGCCAGCCGCCGCGGAGCCGCAGCCCAAGGAGCCCATCAACCCCGACAGCGAGCTCTTCATCCCCGTGGTGACGCCGATCGTCCTCGAGGTGTCGGACGCCCTGGTGCCCTTCGTCGACTCGCGGCAGGACGGCGGGAAGTTCCTCTACGAGCTGATCCCCTTCATGCGCGACGGCCTCTTCGTCGAGCTCGGCGTGCGGTTTCCGGGCGTCCGCGCGCGCGGCAACCCGGGGCTGCCACCCGGCGCGTACCAGATTCAGATCAACGAGGTGCCCGTCGTCACCGGGCAGGCCACGCTGGGCCACATCCTCGTCAACGACACGGTCGATCGCCTCAAGCTGATGAACATCGAGGGCTTCGAGGCGGTGAACCCGGCCACGCGGCAGCCGGCGGCGTGGGTGCCCGAGCACCACAAAGAGATGCTCGAGGCGGCCGGCCTCACCACCTGGGACGTGCCCGGCTACATCATTCTGCACGTCGCCGCGGTGCTGCGTCGCCAGGCGCGCGAGTTCCTCGGCGTGCAGGAAGTGCAGTCGATGCTCGACCAGCTCGAGAAGGCCTTCCCCGCCATCGTCAAGGAGGTCATTCCGAAGGTCATCACGGTGCTGAAGCTGACCGACGTGCTCGGGCGCCTCGTCGAGGAGGAGATCTCGATTCGTGACCTGCGCGGCATTCTGCAGGCCATCGCCGAGCAGGGGCAGACCGAGGCCGACAGCGTGATGCTCACCGAGCACGTGCGCGCGGCGCAGAAGCGCTACGTCTCGCACAAGTACGCGCGCGGAACGAACACGCTCATCGTGTACCTGCTCGACCCGCAGATCGAGGACGCCATTCGGTCGTCGATCAAGCGCACATCGGCAGGCACCCACCTCGCGCTCGAGCCCGACATCGCCCAGGAGATCGTCCAGGCGGTGAAGAACGAGTGCGGCCACCTGCCGCCCACGGCTCAGCGCCCGGTGATCCTCACCTCGATGGACATTCGGCGCTACGTGCGCAAGCTGCTCGAGTACGAGTTCAACCCGCCGTTCTCGGTGGTGAGCTACCAGGAGCTCTCGCCGGAGCTGAACATTCAGCCCGTGGCCCGCATCAGCACCCGCTGAGCCGTCAGGCGACGAAGACGAGCACCACCAGCAGGACGGCGACCAGGACGAAGAGGCCGACGGCGCCGAGGGCGATCACCGTCTGCTTGTTCGACAGATCGATCAGCTTCGGCCGGCCCTCGGGGGGATCTTCCGTGGTGTTCGACGGGTCGTCGAGTGGCGGCTCGTCGGGCGGCGGCTCGTCACCCTGCGCTTCGGCCGGGGGCTCTTCCGCTGGCGGCTCCTCGGCGGCGGGCTCTTCGGGTGGGGGCTCCTCGGCCGCGGGCGCCTCGGCGGGTGGGTCCTCGGCAGGGGCCTCTTGCTGGTCTTCGGCGACCGAGACGGTGCCCTCTTCCGACTCCTGTGACTCCGACGGCAGGAGCACCGGCGTCTCGCGCACCTCGGAGGGGTCGAGGTAGAGCAGCTTGACGCCGCCGATCTCGACCTCGTCGCGGTCCTTCAGGGTGGCCTTCCTGGTGCGCTGCTTGTTGACCTTGATGCCGTTGCGGCTGCCGAGATCTTCGACGTGGGTGCCAGACCAGTCGCGGCGCACGCGCGCGTGGCGGCGCGAGACGAGGTCGTCGTTGAGCACGATGTCGGCGGTGTCGTCGCGGCCGAAGACGTATTCCTGGGCGTCGGCCACCTCGATGCGATGGCCCTCGCGTGGGCCGTTCATCACGCGGAAGTAGGGCTGCTCACCGCTGGTGCCCAGCCCCTTCATCACGTCTTTGACGAGGTTGCGGCTGACGAACATCGTGTTGCCGGCGTTCGACTCGGTGACGTCGGCGATGCGGTCGAACACCACGTCGAACTGCGCGATGGCGATGGTGTCGCCGTTGCGCAAGAGCTGCTTCTCGTTCTTCTTCAGCTTGCTGCCGTTGAGCAGGGTGCCGAACGACGAGCCGAGATCTTCGACGAAGAAGAGGGTGCCGTCGCGGCTGATGCGGGCGTGGCTGCGTGAGACGGCCGACTGGGCGAGCACGACGTCGCACTGATCGTCACGGCCGAGCGTGATGGTGTCCTCGGTGAGGGTCACCACCTGCGGCTTCTCGGCGCCGCCGGCTTCGGCGCGGCGCTTGACGGTGAGGCGAACACCCATGGGTCGATGCGTCTCTCAGTCCCGCACGTACTGCTGACAGGTCGCCACCTGCGACTGGTACTCGGACTCGCTGGCGAACTTGAGGAAGTTCTTGCAGGCGACGCTGGCCAGCTTCTCGTCGCTGCGATTCTTGAAGAGCTCGAAGAGGCCGAAGTGGCAGAGGGCGAACTTCGGGTCGTACTTGAGGCAGCGCTTGTAGGCGCGCTCCTCGTCGTTCACGAGGCCCTCTTGCCGGAACTTGAGGGCGGCCGAGTACTCGCTCTCGGGCGTCTTCTGGCCGGCGGCGCGCTCCTTCACGTCGGCGAGCGCCTTGTCCTGCAGCTTGCACTTCTTCTCGGCGACGATGATGTTGTTTCGGCACGGCGCGTTGTTGGCGTCGGCCTCGATGCACGAGCTGAACGCGTCTTTCGCGTCGCAGGGCTTCCCCGACTCCATGAGCGCGTTGCCCAGGTTGAGCCAGGCCTCGGTGAACTGCGGGTCGAGCTGCGTGGCCTTCGAGAACTCTTCCGTGGCGGTCTCGAGCGCGCCGTCGTCGAGCGCGATGGCGCCGAGCTGCATGTAGGGGTCGGCGAGGTTCGGGTTGATCTCGACGATGGTGCGCAGCTCTTTCTTCGCCTTGTCGTCCTGCTTGAGGCCCCGGTACGCGAGTGCGAGGTTGTAGCGGGCCTCGGTGTAGTCGGGGTTCACCTTGAGGGCGCGCTGGAAGTTGTCGTGCGCTTTGCCGTACTGGAGGTCGCCCAGGTAGATGTACCCGAGGTTGTTGTAGGCCTGCGCCTGGTCCTGGTTGAGGCGCAGCGCCTTGATGAAGAACTCCTTGGCGTTGTCCTTCTGGCCCCGCTTGAGGGCGATGAGGCCCTTGTTGACGTAGAGGTCGGCGTACTGCGGCGAGAACTGAATGCCGAGGTCGCACTGCACCTCGGCGCGGGTGAGATCGCCCTGCGCGAGGTACTCGGTGCACAGGTTGTTGCACTCGAGGGCGCGCTGGGTGGGCGGGGGCGTGCCGACACACGCGTGGAAGGCCACGAGGGCCAGGGCCAGGGGAACGCGACGCACCATGGAACCTGGGAGTGTAGAGAGTCGCTCTGGCGTCGGCAACGATGGAGCGTCGTGCAGGCCCCCTGAATTCCTCGGGTTTGTGACGGGCAGGTGGGGCTATGGTGCGAGCGCCATGCGTCTTGCCCTCAAGCTCGCCCTCGCTTCGTCGTTGCTGCTTGGCACCGCTGCCCACGCGACCAGCTTCGCCAATCGCGGGCTCGGGCTGGGCCTCGGCTACACCCGCATCATCACCGACGATCGCACCGTGCCGGAGTGGGCGATTCCGCTCTGGCTCGAGGGCTCGTACTACGCCGAGAGCGGCTTCGACATCTACCTGCGGGTGCCCATCGCGCTCGCCCAGGTGCGCATCGGGGCTCCGACGATGGACGGGTCGGGCATCGTGGTGGCCATGGGTGGGCAGTTCGGCGTGCGCTACCTGTTCCTCGAGGAGTCGCTGCGGCCCTTCGTCTCGCTGCACATCTCGGGCATCTACGTCATTCGGCCGACGAACACCGACGTCACCATCGGCAGCAACCTGTTGGTCGGCCCCGGCGTGGGCGCTGGGCTCGAGTACTTCGTCGCCGACAGCGTCTCGATTCAGGCGCGCGGCTTCTTCGACTGGTTCATCGCGCTCAATGCGCCTCAGCGGTTCAGCCTGGGCGGCACGGTGACCGTCGCGACGTACTTCTGACGGCTGGCGTGCCTGTCGGCGCGCGTGCCTCGCCCGACGCGGCCGGTGATTTCACACCCGGGCGGCGGTGCTCCGTGGCGACGGTGGCGCGTTTCGTCTCGGCGTGACAGCGCGCGACTTCTCGGCCCTGCGGGCGGCGAGCGCGGCGGTCACCAGCAGCACGAGCTTCTCGTCCGAGAGGTGGGGCGGCTTGAAGAAGCCCACCTCGTCTTGCAGCCGGTTCGACAGCGTGGAGAAGAGGTGGAGGCGGGCCTCCATGCCCAGCTCTTCCCGGCGCATCGCGGCGCTGAACAACACCGTCTCTTCTTCGGCCGAGAGTCTCGCCACGCGTGCGCGGAAGTCCGGGTCGGTGAGGAGGGCGGTGTCTCCCTCGGGCCGGGCGAGCGACGCGGGGATCTTCAGGCGCCGCTCGCGCACGACGACGGTGCCGGCCAGCAGATCGCCCAGGCGCTGCTGCGACGGCGTGAAGAGCGCCGTGATGCCGCCCACCAGGTAGAACGCTGGGAGCCGATCGACGGGGCGCGCGAGGTTTCGCAGGAGCGCCTGCACCCACCCGATGCGGACGCCGCTCTCCTGAATGACGCGGAGGCCGAAGACGCGCTTGCCGACCGTCTGTCCGCCCCAGATCGCCTCGAGGACGATCGCGTAGCCCCAGTCCACCAGGAAGTAGAGGAAGATGACCAGCGCTGCCCCGATGCCGGGCGCCACGAAGTCCATCGCCAGCCCGCCGAGGAGCAGCACGACGCCGACCCCGATGAGGGCCACCGAGAGCACCTGCGGCTCGTCTGGAGAGCGGCTGCGCCGCACGAAGTAGAGCACCAGCCCGCCCACGCCGAGGGCCGCGCCCAGGTACAGCGCGAAGACGGGGATGAAGACGATGGCGATGGAGAGCGCGATCGTCACGAACGTATCGACCAGCCACGCGAGGAACCGCGTGAGCATGCCCGCCAGGACGAAGTCGAACTCGACGTACTCCGGGGTGAGCACGCGGTGCTGGCCGTCGAGGTGCAACCGATCATCCGACATGGGGCGAAGAGTCTTTCCCAGCCCTGGACGGAGCACCAGCAGGCACTGCCTCCGACGGTGGCTCGCGGTTGCAACCCCAGTCGCGTCGGTTGCAACCCCGGTCGCGCGAGCGCTGCCCCATCCGTCGGGAATCGCGACGGCGACCATGCGGCACGGCCGGTGCTCTTCGCGCGGGCATGATCCGAGTGATCCTGATCGCGCTGAGCTCCGTGGTGGTCGCCGCCTGTGGCACCCCGTGCACCCGCATCGCCGCCGCCGAGAGCGCCGCGGACGAGAAGGGCGCGACCTGCAATGCCTCGCGGCAGGCGTGGTCGAGCTCGAAGGTGCAGACCCGTGAGCGGAACCTCGCTGACTGCACCGAGAACGACGTGAAGCAGTTGGAGCTCTACACGAAGTGCGGCGAGGCGCTGGGGCGCTGCGGCGAGGGGCAGCGCACCTCGTGGGAGATCGCGCGCGGCGTGTTCGCTCGAGAACATCGCCTTCAAGGGAGGCGCGGCGTGCCTGAAGGATCTGGAGGCGAAAAGCTCGTCAAGCCCCGCGGGGCCTGAGAGAACCCACGGGTGGACCGCACGCTGTCAGCGCCCGGCAAGCTCTTCCTCGCTGGCGAGTACGCCGTGCTGTGGGGCGGCCTGGCGCGCGTGCTGGCGGTCGGTCCACGCGCGCGTGCGTTCGTTCGCCCGAGGACGGACCGCCGCGTGGACGTGCTCCTGGCCGAGGGCCGACTCTCAGGTGATGCCACCCCGGCCGGTGTGCGGTGGGAAACGCCGCCAACGCCAGGCTTTCAGTTCGTCGCGCGGACGCTCGATCTCGCCCTGCGGGCCGTCGGGCAAGATGGCCCGGGGTTCTCGGTGGCCTTCGAGTCGTCGCCCACGGTGAACGGCCACAAGCTGGGCTTCGGGTCGAGCGCGCGCGCGTGTGTGCTCGCGGCCGAGGCAGCGCGGGTGGCCATGGGCGCGACGTTCGATGCGCTCAAGCTGGCGCTGGTCGCGCACGCATCGGCCCAGGGCGGGAAGGGGAGCGGCGCCGACGTCGCGGCCTGCTTCGCGGGAGACGTGGTGCGCTACCGACGGGCGGACGTGTCGGCGCTCCTGACGGCTGCGAACGCGGGCGGTTTCGGCGGAGCGCTCGCCCGCTCCACGCCGGTCGACCTGTGGCGCGTGAGCTCGCCGAGGCTGCCGTTGCTCTACGTCTTCACGGGCCAGAGCGCCTCGACCCCCGGGCTCATCGCCGAGGTGGAGCGACGTCTCGATGAAGCGGCACGCCAACGCTTCGTCGCGCAGAGCGATGCTCTCGGGCAGGCGCTCGACGAGGCGCTCGGCCGCGGCGACTTCGGCGCGACGCGCGCTGCCACCGACGCCCTCCAGGCGCTGCTCTTTTCGCTGGGGCCGACGCGCACCGAGTCGATCGAGCGCATCATCGCGCTGTCGACGTCGAGCGGCTGTGTGGCCAAGCAGTCCGGTGCGGGCGGGGGCGACGGGTGTCTGGTGGTGGCGCCCGATGAGGCGGCGCGGGAGGCGGCGCGGGCCGTCTTCGAAGCGCGGGGCCTCGTGGCCTCGCCGGTCGAGCCGGAGCCGGGCCTGCGGGGCGAGGCGCTCGCGCCCCCGGCCCTGGTGGAGTGGGTCAACGCCGCCGCGTGATCGCACGGCGCTGATCGACGCTCGAGCCGGGCGACTCCGTACGTTGCGTTCGGGTTTCGGGTCGACGGCTTCACCGCCTGGCGCAGACTGCTATCTGCGACTGCCGGGCGCTCATGATTCGATTCAATGCCGTCGGTTCGCACGGGGCCCTCGTCGGCATCGGCCTGTCGTTCGACAACCTGGAGCGCATCGAGGCGGGCGAGCCGGCCTTCGTCGAGCTCTCGATCGCGCGCGAACGGCTCGTGGTGGCGCATTGCGCCGATGGCCGCGAGCTGGCGCTGCTGATGGTGTAGTTCCCGCACGATCGGGTGCTGGGGCTCACGCCGCAGACGCTCACGACGCTACGGAGTGGGACAGCGGTCGAGCTGGGCCTCGAACGATTGGGCGTGCAGCGCCTGGGTTCGCGTGCTGTTCGCCGGCCCGACCGAGTTCGAGATGATCGACGCGCTCCGTGGCGCGGGCCTGGTCGACGCGGCGACCCGGTTCCAGGGGCTCGAGGAGTACCAGCAGCACGAGCGGAACGCCGTCGAGTCCTGTGCGCTCTGCCGTGAGCGGCGGCACGTCAAACGGGAACCCCCTCCGCCGCCGGCCCGCTCCTGGCGCGAGACGCTCTACGCGCACCCGTATGTCGCAGCGCTCGGCCTCTTCGCGCTGTTCGCCCTCATCGGGGCCCTGGTGTCGCTCGCGCGGTGACGCAGCCGTCGTTCAGCGAGTGGCGACCTCTCGGGTGATGGCGCCGTTGAGCTCGAAGGCCAGAACGGCCTCGTCGACGATGTCCTGCTGTTCGGCCGCGGACAGCGGCAGGGCGTCGAGCGCCGTGCGGTACTGGCCCTTGAAGGCGTTCAGCTCGGCGATCGCCTCGAACTCGTAGAAGGCAACGCCGTGAGTCCCCTCGAGCTTGAACGCGCGCTGGATGCACTTCTTGAGCGCCTGGCCCCCTGAGAGGTCGCCCAGGTACCGGGTGTAGGCGTGCGCGACGAGCCGGTGCGGGGCGGTGCGGGAGACGCGCTCGAGCTGCTCGACGTAGCGCTGCGTCGAGGCGAGCGGCTCGCCCTCGGGGAGCGCGTAGAAGGCCAGGTCCCTCGCGATCGCCTCGCTCCGATAGACGACCGGGAGCGCCACGGGGGCGAGCCGCGCATCCCGGCGGTTGGCCTCGAGGCCCGCTTCGAGCCCGCCGTAGACGCGCTTGAGCGCCCAGAGGAAGCGCACGTAGTCAGCCCGGTCGACCGTGGCGTCGAAGATGGCCTTCACGAACGAGGCCCCCTCGGCGTCCCGATGGGCAGAGGCGGTGCCGGTCCGGAGCTTCATGGCGAGGCCGTCGGGCGTTGCCCCTGCCGGCAGGTGCGGTGGACGCGGAGCGGGCTCAAGCGGAGCGTTCATGGTCACCGATCTGTCATGAGTGCTTGCACCCCGCAACTGCGAGTGAGTTTCAAAATCGGAAAGTCCGCCTTCAGCAGCCGCACTCGAACGAGGCGCTCGCCGGCCGCAGGCATTGGAGGCGGCAGGGGGCTCCAGGCTGCACCGTGACGCGGCGGCTCGAGGTGCAGTCCCGGCTCGGCAGGAACGGGTAGAGCTCGGGGCAGCCGATGTCGACGCCGATCCACACCTGTTCGAGGGCGAGGGTTCGCACGCCGGCGTCGTCGAACCCCAGGTCGCTCCACGTGTAGCGGAGCCGGCCGCAGCGGCGCGACGGGTCTCCGCCCTGGAGCAGCTCGACGGGGCTGCCAGTGACGAAGTCGGTGCGCGACCCGGCGACGATCTCTCCTGCGTCTGGCCGGGCGGGGCCCCAGAAGGCCTCGAGGGACGTCGCCACGACGAGGCGGCCGCTGGCCTGGGTCCCGACGAAGAGGGTGCCAGCGTCGCCGATGAAGCGCGGGGGCGCACAGTCGTCGGCCACCCGCTCGAACGTCATCTGGCCCAGCGCGCCGGTCGCGTCCTCCGACACCACGTCGATGGGCTGCACGCACGCGCAGCCGAGCACCACCGCGAGAACCGACCGCCGCATGAAAGACCCCTCGAAAAGGTTCAAGGGAACCGGCCTTGCGACCGATTCCCTTGAAGTGCCCAGGAGAGGACTCGAACCTCCACGCTGTTTCCAGCACTAGACCCTGAATCTAGCGCGTCTACCAATTCCGCCACCTGGGCGAGGCGCGGGGCTTGTACGAGCACGGCCCCACGGTGTCAACGACGCAGTGTCGGCGCGCCGCCTGACGAGCGGCGCGTCACGAGAACTTCGCGGGTGGCCATTTCCCCGACGCCTCGAGCGCTTTCCGCTCGTCGGGGTTCTCGTCCATGTACGCCTTCAAGGACTCCTCGGTGATCCACACCTCGACGTCTTCGTCGCCGACCTTCGCCTGACAGCCGAGCCGCGAGGTGGCGCGAACGTCGAACGCGAGATCGAGCCGGTCCATCTCGAGGTCGTCCTGCTCGGAGAGCGAGTCGAGGCCCTTCTTCACCCACACGTGGCAGGTGGAGCAGGCGCAGACACCGCCGCACGAGTGGCCGACCTGGGCGTGGGCCTCTTCGGCGGCGTCGAGGAGGGAGGTGCCCTTCGCGACCTCGACGGTGAGGTCCTGCATCGGGCTCATGAAGTGGACGCGTGGCATGGCTCTAGAAGCTCTGAATGCTGTGGCCGACCGCGGCCTTCGCGATCGCCCGGTTCATGATGCGCTCGACGAAGGGGCGAGCCTGCTCGTCGAGCTCGTGGATGGCGTTCTTGAGCGCAGAGTGATCGGTGCCCTTCGCGACGAGCGCCTCGAGGCCGGCGACGCCCTGCTCGAAGGCCGTGCGCTCCGGCGCGGTGAGGAGGTCGCCGTTCTCGGTGAGCTGCTTGTGCGCGTCGGCGATCACCCGGCGAGCCTCGACCTGCTGCTCGACGAGGAGGCGCCGCTGAATGTCCTCTTCGCCGTGCTCGATCGAGTCGAGCAACATCTGCTCGACCTCTTCGTCCGACAGGCCGTGGGAGGGCTTGACGGTGATGGCCTGCTCGACGCCGGTGGTGAGCTCCTTCGCCTTCACCGACAGAATGCCATCGGCGTCGATCGAGAACGTGACCTGCACGCGGCCCATGCCCGCGGCCATCGGTGGAATGCCCGCCAGGCGGAAGCGCGCGAGCGACCGGTTGTCCTGAACGAGCTCGCGCTCGCCCTGCACCACGTGAATGTCCATGCCCGTCTGGCCATCCTGGAACGTGGTGAACACCTGCGCCTGCGCGCTGGGGATCGCGCTGTTGCGGGTGATGAGCTTCTCGACGATGCCGCCCATCGTCTCGAGGCCGAGCGAGAGCGGAATCACGTCGAGGAGCAGCACCTCGTCCTGGCGCTCGGCGTTCGTGAGCAGGTCGGCCTGAATGGCGGCGCCGAGCGCGACGACCTGATCGGGATCGATGTCGGCGAGCGGCTTCTGCCCGAAGATCGACTCGACGAAGCCGCGCACGGCCGGGACGCGGGTCGACCCACCGACGAGGACCACGCCCTTGACGTCCGACGCCTGGTGGCCGGCGTCCTTGAGGGCGCGGCGAACGGCGACGCCGGTCTTCTGGAGGAGCGGCTGAATCCACCCGTCGAACTCGGCGCGAGTGAACGAGAAGATCTTTCCGTCGAGCTCGAGGGTGGCGCGATCGACGTCGGTGAGGCGCTCCTTGGCGGCGCGGGCGCGCTGGAGCAGGGTGGCGATCTGCGTGGGCGTCGGGCCGCTCACGCCGAACGCGACGAGGGCCTTCTCGACGATGGCGCGATCGAAGTCGTCTCCGCCGAGGGCCGAGTCTCCACCGACCGCCTTCACCTGGAACACGCCGTCGACCAGCTCGAGGATCGACACGTCGAAGGTGCCGCCGCCGAGGTCGTACACCGCGTAGGTGCCCTGCACGCCCTTGTCGAGGCCGTACGCGAGCGCGGCCGCCGTGGGCTCATTGAGGAGCCGCAGCACCTCGAGCCCGGCGAGCCGGCCGGCGTCCTTGGTGGCCTGCCGCTGCGCGTCGTCGAAGTACGCGGGCACGGTGATGACGGCCTGCTCGACCTTTCCGGCGAAGTGCGACTCGGCGCGGCGCTTGAGCGTGCGGAGGATCTCGCCCGACACCTCGATGGGCGTGACCGGCTGGCCCCCAGCGACCTGAAACCGCACGACGCCCGAGCCCTCAGTGAACTGGTAGGCGCCGAGCTTCTTCGTCTCGACGTCGCCGAGCGACTTGCCCATGAAGCGCTTCACCGACTTGATGGTGTCGGTGGGGAACTGGGGCAGCAGCTCGACCGCGCGCTGCCCGACGAGCACGCCGCCGTTCGCCGCGTAGTGCACCACCGAGGGCAGCAACTTCGCGTCGCCCTCGTCGGCGGGCAGACACACGGTCTTGCCCTGAATCACGGCGGCCACGAGCGAGTTCGTGGTGCCCAGGTCGATGCCGACGGCGTGGCCCTTCGGCTTGAGCGGATCGTGGATCTGCAGAAACCCCTTCACGACAGCGCCTCCTCTTCGAGCGCCTCGACCTCTTCGACGAAGCGGGTGAAGTACCGCACGCGGCCGAGCTGGTGGGTCGCCTCGGTGACGTCATCACGCCCGAGCGCCGCCTTGGCGTGCTCGAGGGCCGCCAGCTTCTCGCGCTCGATGGTGTCGGCCATGGCGCGGGCCTTCACGACGTCTCTTTGGGCCTTGAGCGCCTCGAGCTGCTCGCGCCGCTCCATCACCTCTTCGAGGAAGGCCAGAGGCATCTTCGCCTGCGCGGCCTTCGACTCGTTCTCGAGATCGACACCTTTCAGCTTGAGCACGTAGAACGCGCGGCGGACGGGGTCCTTGAGCACCTTGAACGCGTCGTTGAGCGCGGTCGTCTTCTCGAGCGCGGCGAGGCGGGTCTTCGCGTCGGCGTGAGCGAAGCGGTCCGGGTGCACCTCGAGGGACAGGTCGCGCAGCTTCTGCTCCAGCGCCTTGACGTCCAGCTCGAGCGCCGGGGCGAGTCCAAAGACCTCGAAGTGGTTCATGACGCCTTCTAGACGGAGAAGCTGTCGCCGCAGCCGCAGGCGGCCTTCTCGTTCGGGTTCCGCAGCTTGAAGCCCGAGGCCATGATCGTCTCCTCGAACACGAGCTCGGTGCCCATGAGGTACAAGTAGCTCTTCGGGTCGATGAAAACGCGCACGCCGTCGCGATCGAAGATCTTGTCGCGCTGCTTCGGCTCCTCGGCCCACTCCATGTGGTACGCGAGGCCCGAGCACCCGCCGCCCTTGACCGCGATGCGCAGGCCAGCGTTCGGCGTGTTGCGCTCGGCGAGGAGCTTCTTGAGGCGGTCGACCGCGCTGTCGGTGAGGCCGATGCCCTTGCCCGTCGGCTTGCCGGTGGGCAGCGCGTTCGGGTTGGGGTTGACGAAGGTGGACGCGGCGGCGGCCTCGGTGCTCATGGCGGAACCCTTCAGGGCTGCGTGGTGGCCTGCGCCTTCTCGGCGGGAGCGCCCTGCGCCTGGCGCCTGGCGCGCTTGTCCTGGAAGTCCTTGATGGCGGCCTTGATGGCGTCTTCGGCGAGCACCGAGCAGTGGATCTTCACGGGCGGGAGCGAGAGCTCCTTCGCGATCTCCTTGTTGGTGATCGTCACCGCCTCGTCGACCGACTTGCCCTTGACCCACTCGGTGACGAGCGAGGACGACGCGATGGCCGAGCCGCAGCCGAACGTCTTGAACTTCGCGTCCTGCACGATGCCGTCGTCGGAGATCTTCAGCTGCAGCCGCATCACGTCGCCGCACGCAGGCGCGCCGACCAGGCCGGTACCGACGTTCGGGTCCTCCTTGTCGAGGGTGCCGACGTTCCGGGGGTTCTCGTAGTGCTCGATGACCTTCTCGCTGTACGCCATGGTGATGTCTCCTTCTCGAAGGAACTTCGGGGAATCAGTGCGCGGTCCAGGCGATCGACTTGAGGTCGATGCCTTCTTTCGCCATCTCGTAGAGCGGCGACATGTCGCGGAGCTTCTTCACTGCGCGGGTGACGAGATCGATGACGAAGTCGACCTCGGCCTCGGTGGAGAAGCGCCCGAGCCCGAAGCGGATGGACGAGTGCGCCATGTCTTCTTCGACGCCGAGGGCGCGCAGCACGTAGCTGGGCTCGAGCGAGGCCGAGGTGCAGGCCGAGCCCGACGACACGGCGACGTCCTTGATGGCCATCATCATCGCCTCGCCCTCGACGTAGGCGAACGAGACGTTGAGGTTGCCCGGGAGCCGGTGCTCGAGCGAGCCGTTCACCGTCAGCAGGTCGAGGTTCTTCTGCAGGCCCGTCCACAGGCGGTCGCGCAGGCCGGCGATGCGCTGCGCCTCGGAGGCCATCTCGGTGCGGGCGATCTCGGCGGCCGCCCCGAAGCCGACGATGCCAGCGACGTTGAGGGTGCCGGAGCGCATGCCGCGCTCGTGGCCGCCGCCGTCGATGATCGGCGCGATGCGCACGCGCGGCTTGCGGCGCACGTAGAGCGCGCCCACGCCCTTGGGGCCGTACATCTTGTGTGCGGTGATCGAGACGAGGTCGGCCTTCGCGGCCTCGACGTCGAAGGGGATCTTGCCGACGCCCTGCACCGCGTCGGTGTGGAAGAGCACGCCCTTCTCGCGGCAGAGCTTCCCGATCTCGGCGACTGGCTGCACCACGCCGATCTCGTTGTTGGCGAACATGACGCTGACGAGAATCGTCTTGTCGGTGATCGCCGCGCGCAGCTGCTCGAGGTCGACCAGGCCGTCCTTCTTCGGAGAGAGGTACGTGACGCGCGGGCCGACGCGCACCTTGTCGATCCACCGCTTCAGCAGCGCGTCGTTCTCGAGGTCATGCTTGATCTCGAGCGTCGCCAGCTCGTCCTGGCTCACGTCGCGGCCCGTCAGCTCCATCAGGCGCTGGATCTTGAGCTCGTCGATGCGATCGAGGCGCTGCCGCTCGAGCCGCTTGCAGGTGTCGAGCACCGCCTTGTGCTCGGTGGACAGCGTGATGATGTGATCGCCCTTGTCCTTGTAGAACTCGACGACGCCCTTGATG
>JANRKQ010000173.1:0-141808 GCA_033763395.1 Myxococcaceae bacterium | reverse complement strand
GCCGCCGCCGGTCGCCGAGCCGCCACCGGTCGCCGAGCCGCCACCGGTCGCCGAGCCGCCACCGGCCGCCGAACCACCGCCAGCGGCCGAACCGCCCGCCGCGCCGCCGCCAGCGCCGCCCGACGGGGTGCAGTACCCGCTCGTGCAGGTGAAGCCGGGGTCGCAGCTCGAGTTCTCGCAGCACGCGTTGGGCGCCACGCCGCAGCAGAACCCACGGGAGTCGCAGCGCGTCACGCCCACGCCGCACTGGCTCGGCGTGGTGCAGCCGGGGAAACAGACGGGCACGTTGATGAGCGAGGTGCCGCCGCGATCGCACACGTAGTTGGGCCGGCACCCCATCGTCGTCCCCGGGTTCATGCAGCGCTTGAGGCAGACGTTGCCCGTCGCCGCGGCGGGGTTGCGCCCGCAGTGGCTCCCGAACGGACAGTCGGAGTCGTTGGTGCAGCTCGCCGAGCAATAGCCCTGGTCGAACCCGGCGATGAGGCAGAGCGCCTGGCCCGAGGCTGGCGGCGCGCACTCGGTCGCCAGCGTGCAGGGGTCGCCGATCGACAGGAGCGGCGTTCCACCGCCTGCGCCTCCCGCGGAGCCGCCGCTGCTCCCGCCCGCCGCGCCGCCTCCTGCGGTGCCTCCGCCCGCGCCCGACGGGAAGACGCACGTACCGCCCATGCAGACGTTCGAGCCCTGGCACAGGCCGGCGCAGCACGGCTGGTTCGTCATGCCGCACCGCAGACACAGGTTGCGCGAGCACGTCAGCCCCAGGGTGCAGCCGCCGCTGGCACAGCACATCTCGCCCTCGCCGCCGCAGGGCGCGCCTCCAGCAGCACCGCCCGCCGTTCCGCCCGCCTCGCCGCCGCCAGCCGCTCCACCGCCCGCCGCGCCACCACCGGTCGCGTTCGGGTCGATCACGCACCGGCCCGCCTGGCTGCAGACCTGATCGGGCAGACACGCCTTGCACTCGGCGCCGCCGGTGCCGCACACCGTCCGGCTCTGCCGCATCACCCCGATGCACTCGTTCTCGGCGGTGCAGCACCCGGAGCAGTTCGACGGCTGACAGCGCGGCGGCATCGTCGTTCCGCACCCCGACGACAGCACGACGAGGCCCGCGGCGACGGCAAGAATCCGAATCATGGACGACATGCTACGCGCAGCCCTATGGTCCGCGCACCATGACTTCGGCCGAAGCCGCCACCTGGTACTTCAAGAAGGCCGCGCGCATCATGGACGTGGGGGAGCGCATCGAGACGCTGCTCGCCACGCCCCTGCGCACGGTGTCCGTGCAGGTCTCGATCGAGCTCGACAACGGTGAGATCCGCACCTTCAAGGGCTACCGCGTTCAACATGACAACGCGCGCGGCCCGATGAAGGGTGGCCTGCGCTTCCACCCCGAGGTGAACGACGACGAGGTGCTGGGGCTCGCGTCGCTGATGACGTGGAAGACCGCGGTGGTGAACCTGCCCTACGGCGGCGCCAAGGGCGGCATTCAGTGCAACCCGGCAGACCTCTCCGTGAAGGAGCTCGAGCGCCTCACGCGCAAGTTCGTCGATCAGATCCACGACGTCATCGGGCCGACCCGCGACATCCCCGGGCCCGACATGAACACGAACCCGCAGGTGATGGCGTGGATCATGGATCAGTACTCGCGCTACCACGGCCACTCGCCGGCGGTGGTGACGGGCAAGCCGATCGATCTCTACGGGAGCCGCGGGCGTGAAGCGGCCACCGCGCGCGGGCTTTTGTACGTGTGCCGAGAGATCCTTCGCGACGTCGGCCAGCAGCTGCCGGGGACACGGTTCGCGATTCAGGGCTTCGGCAACGTCGGCAGCCACGCGGCGCGCTTGTTCCACGAAGACGGCGGCAAGATCGTCGCGGTGAGCGACGTGCACGGTGGCGTGATGAACCCGAAAGGGCTCGACGTGCCGGCCCTGTTCGACCACGTCAAGAAGAACGGGACCGTGCGCGGCTTTCCGGGCGGAGCGCCGTGCCGGAACGAAGACGTGCTCACCGCCGACTGCGACGTGCTGGTGCCGGCGGCCATCGGTGGCGTCATCACGAAGCAGGTCGCCGCCGAGGTGCGCGCGCGCATCGTGCTCGAGGGCGCCAACGGCCCGTCCACGCCCGAGGCCGACGAGGTGTTCGAGCAGCGCGGTGTGCTGGTGGTGCCCGACATTCTCGCGAACGCGGGCGGCGTCACCGTGAGCTACTTCGAGTGGGTGCAGAACATGCAGCACGTCACCTGGGACGAGGAGCGCGTCAACGGCGAGCTCCAGCGGGTGATCAAGGAGGCCTACGAGAAGGTGGGGCAGATCTCCCGCTCGAGGAAGTTGCCGCTGCGCACCAGCGCCTACGTGCTCGCCATCGGCCGCGTCGGCAAGGCCACCGTGCTGCGAGGCATCTGAAGCCACCGTCACCCGTCGTCGATTCGTCAGAGGGCGCTCCCATGTCGATTCCCGCCACGCTGCTCAAGAAGCTCGTGCAGATCCCCATCTTCCAGGGCCTCACCGTGCCCGAGGCCGCCGAGTTCTTCGAGGTCGCGCTCGAGCAGACCATCGAGAAGGGGCGCACGCTCTTCCGCGAGGGCGACGAGGGCGATGCGCTCTACGTCATCCTCTCGGGCGAGGCGGCGGTGACGAAGAAGGGCATCGAGCTGGCGACGCTGTCGACGCACGCGGTGCTGGGTGAGATGAGCCTGGTGAGCCCCGGCGACACGCGCTCGGCGACGGCGGCGGCGAAGACCGATCTCACGGTGCTCAAGATCCCCTCGCGAAGGGTGCAGAAGCTCATCAAGGCCGACCACCTGGCGGCGCTCAAGGTGGTGGCCAACCTGGCGCAGGTGATGGCGCAGCGCCTCGCGGCCATCAACGATCGCCTCGTCGGTGGTGACGGGAAGAAAAAGGCGTCGGACGGCAAGAAAGAAGAGCTCGCCGACTTCGCGAGCATCTTGAACCGCTGGTCGTTCTGAGCGCAGGCTCGTCGGCATCATGTTGGGGCTCGCGCTCTCTGGGTTCCTCGTCGCGGCGCCCACCGCGGGGCAGGCCGAGGCGCTCGCCGCGAAGGCGCAGTGGGAAGAGCTCTACCTCGCCTTCGCGGCCGCCGCGCCCGATGGGTTCTCTGCGAAGGATCAGGCCCGCGTCGCCCGCGCGTTGACGAAGGGCTGCGAGGCGCTCCTGCCCAGTGACGGGGTGATGGCGTTCTCACTCGGTGAGAAGGCGGTCGCGTTCCAGAGCAGCCCGCTCGCGGTGGTGTGTACCGCCAGGGCCGCCATTCGCACCGATCAGCGCTCGGCGGCCGAAGAGGCGCTGCGCCTGGGCCTCAAGCGTCACCCGAAGTACCCCGACGTCGCGCTCGAGCTGGGCCGGTTACTCGTGGGCGAGCGCGACGGCGCCGGCGCGCTGACGGTGCTGGGGCAGGTGCCGAAGAAGTCGACGGCGTTCGCCGAGGCGCAGCGGCTGGTTCGCCAGGCCGAGGCCCTCGCCCGCGAGGACGCTGACGCGCGCGCCGTGCTGGCCGGAGGCGGGCGATCGCCACAGCCACCGCCTCAGCGCGCTCCCGATGACGGGCCCGCCCCGCCGCCCGATGAGGACGAGCCGGTCGAGCTGCCTGGCGTCCGGCGCGCGCCTCCGTCGCTGGGCACGTCGCGCTCGTACGAGTCGGGCGTCGACGACGAGGGGCGCCGCATTCGGTTCAACGCCTTCTTCCGCTTCCGCTACTTCAGCGCCCGGCGCGACTTCGGTCAGCGCGCCGACTACGAGGGCCAGGTGCAGGAGGCGCTCGAGGAGTCCCGCCTCTTCGCCCAGCGCGTGATGGGCGTGGCGCGCGAGACGCCCGTCGACGTCATTCTCTACTCGAAAGCCGAGTTCACGCTGCACCACGGGCCGTGGGCCGCTGCCGCCATCGCGGGCTTCTATTCCCAGAGCGCGATTCGCATGAACGACTCGGCCGAGATCAACCAGCGGAACCGCGCGGTGCTGGTGCACGAGTACGTGCACGCCGTCATCGACGAGCTCGCGAACTTCAACGACCGCGGCGTGCCGCGCTGGGTCCACGAAGGGCTGGCCGAGTACGTCGAGTGGCAGTTCGAAGGCCGAACCCGCCCCGAAGGCCGGTACGACAGCTACCTGCGCCAGCTCGCCACCCAGGGCCGCCTGCCGCGCTTGTCGAGCATGCGCGACGACCCCCTCATCGCCAGCCAGGACCCCGGCGCCCTCTACGCCTTCGCGGCCATCGCAATCAGCACGTACGTCGAGCGCTGGGGCATGCCGGATCTGCTGCGCCTCATTCGCGACATCGGCCGTGGGACGCCCTTCGAGAAGGCCTTCGCCCAACACACCGGCACCGAGCTGTCGTCGTTCGAGGAGCGCATCGCGGACGTCATTCGCGCCCGGTAGAGCAAGGTTCTTTGGGAAGTGTCGTTTCGCGGGCTAAGCTGGCGTGGTTCCTATGTCTGATACCCAGGCAGCCATGCGCGAATTCCGCTTCCTCGACGACAAGCGGAAGACGAATGGCCTGACGCCGCAAGAAGAGCAGCGGTGGTACGAGCTCGCGGCGCACCTGGGCGTCGACATGAGCCAGTACGGCCAGTGGGGCGCCGACGGGCAGTGGTACCCGTACCCCGTAGGCTACGATCCGAACCAAGGCTACTACGACCCGAATCAGGCGGCGGCGCAGGGCTGGTACGGCCAGCCGGGCGCGTACCCGCCACCGGGCTACGACCCGAATCAGGCGTACGATCCCTCGCAGCAGGCCCCGTACGATCCGTCACAGCAGGCCCCGTACGATCCGTCACAGCAGGCGCCGTACGATCCCTCGCAGCAGGCGCCGTACGACCCATCGCAGCAGGCGCCGTACGATCCGTCGCAGCAGGCGCCGTACGACCCCTCGCAGCAGGGGCAGCCGGCCTACGACCCGGCCCAGTACCCTGCCGCGCAGCCCTACCCGTATCAGCCGGGCGCCTACCCGCCGGCCACCGGTTACCCGCCACCGGGCTACCCACCGCAGCCCGGGTGGTATGGCCAGCAAGGCCCTTACGGCAGTCCGGGCGCCTACGGCTACCCACCTGCGCCTGCGTACGGTCCCAACCAGTACCCGCCAGCGCCTGCCGCGCCGGTCAGTCAGCCGTGGCAGCAGCCAGCCGCGTGGCCCACCGGTCCCGCCGCGCCCGCGCCGCCTCCGCCCGCGGTGGCCGCTGACGAGGTGATGGAGATCTCGGACGACGAGGTCTCGCCCATTCCCACCGCGCCGCCGGTGTCCGCTCGACCCGCGACGCCGGCGCCTCCGCTCAACTTGAGCGTGCCCGAAGATCCGATGGGCGATCTGCGCGACTCGCTCCTCGACGACGTGCCGGACTCGGGCGTCAAGACGAGCGCACCCGCACCGGCCGCTCCACCCCCGGCGCCGATCAACCTGCCGCCGAGACCGCTCTTCGGCGGGGCAGGCTTCTCGGTTCCGAAGGCTCCGCCGAGCACCTTCGCTGCGCCGGTGAAGGCCGAGCCGGCTTTGCCAAAGCTGGAGGCCACCGCGGTCTCCGCGCTGTTGCCTGAGCCCATCGACGAGGTGCCACTCGTCGACGTGAGCACGAGCGGGGTTCTCAGCGCCGAGAGCGCGACCCAGCTCGAAGTGGCGGCGGCGTCGGCGCTCGAAGAGGGCGTGGAAGAGGCGAGCATCTCGCAGGTCACCAGCATCGAGGAGGTCGACCTCGCGCTGACGGCGCCAGCCCCGTCACGACCGTCGCCGGTGACTGCGATGGACGCCGGCGCGCCGCCGGTCGCGGTGCTCCCCGATCTGGCCGAGGAGGCGCCCCGCGCGGAGGCTCAGGCGTCCGAGGAGTTCATTCCGGAGGTCTCGGCGATCCTCGAGGTTCCGCCCGCCGAGGCGTCGATTCCTGAGGTGTCGGCGATCCCCGACGCAGCTCCGACGATTCCTGAGGTGTCGGCGATCCCCGACGCAGCTCCGATTCCTCAGATGTCGGCGATCCTCGACGTGCCTCCGGTCGAAGAATCGATCCCCGAGGTGTCGGCGATTCTCGACGTGCCGCCGATGGCGGCGGCGCCGGCCGAAGAGTCGATTCCGGAAGTGTCGGCGATCTTCGACGTGCCGCCGGTGGCGGCGGCGCCGGCCGAAGAGTCGATTCCGGAAGTGTCGGCGATCTTCGACGTGCCACCGATGGCGGCGGCGCCAGTCGAAGAGTCGATTCCCGAGGTGTCTGCGATCCTCGACGTGCCACCGATGGCGGCGGCGCCGGTCGAGGAGTCGATTCCTGAGGTGTCGGCGATCGTGGACGTGCCGCCGATGGCGGCGGCGCCGGTCGAGGAGTCGATTCCCGAGGTGTCCGCGATCCTCGATGTGCCACCGATGGCGGCGGCGCCAGTCGAAGACTCGATTCCCGAGGCGTCGGCGCTTCTCGACGTGCCCCCCGTCGTGGGCGAGCCACCGCGGATCGCTGCTGCGCCCGCCGAGGAGCCCTCGTTCGACGTGTCGATGGCGTCCGAGTCAGAGGCGCCCGCCGATTCGAACTGGGCCGAGGTGGTCCAGGCCTCGCGCGCTGAGCCCATCACCGACGCGGCGCCTGAGGAGCTTCCGGTCATCGGCGGCGAGCTGACGGATGAGGCCGCGGTCGCACCGAGGCCGTCGGCGCCGTCAGCCTTCGATGCGCTCGCCATTCCGCCGCCGGGTGAAGCGGGGCTCGGCGCGTGGGCCGACGAGCCGAAGACCGCGCCCGAGCTGACCGCGCCGGTGTTGCCGCTGAGCCCCTCGAGTCCCGCGGCGGCTTCACGCGCCACCGAGGTCCTCGCGTCGAGCTGGGACGCGCCAATCGCCGAGGCTCCGGCTTCCGAGTGGGGTTCAGCGCCTCAGGTCGCTCCCGCCGCGCCGACGACCGAGGTCTTCGCGTCAAGCTGGGAGGCTCCGGTCGCCGAGGCGCCCTCCGCGGTGGCTCCTGACTGGGACGCGCCGGCCGCTCCGGTTGCGCCCACCACCGAGGTCTTCGCCTCGAGCTGGGACGATGCTCCGGCGGCACCGCCGTCGACGGAGGTGCTCGCGTCGAACTGGCCGGCTCCGGCTCCTGCGACCGAGGTGTTCGCGTCGAACTGGGAAGACGCTCCGGTGGACGTCGCGGTCGACGACCGTGCTGCGTTGTTCGGCGCTCCGGCCGCGGAGGAGCTGTCGGGCCGGGCCGACGATCAGATCGAGCTCGCCAGCAACGCCGACTTCGTGACGCCGCAGGCTCCGGCCCAGGATCTGCCCACCATCGACGTCGCTGACGTCAGCGTCGACACCGACAGCTTCGAGGTCGAGTCGGGCCCCGCGGCGAGCCTGGCGACCGGCATGGTGGGCGTCTCGGGTGCGGGCGTGGAAGAGGCGCCCATCGAGCTGTCCAACAACGCCGACTTCCTCGACGCGCAGGCGCTCACCAGCACGGGCGAGGCCTGGCAGCGCAGCGGCGCGTCGATCGACCTGCCCTCGGAAGAGAACGACGGCGAGATCATTCAGGGCGTGGTGGTGGAAGAGGAGCCGCCCGCCGAGCCGGGCTGGGACACCGCCGTGTCAACCGCGCCGGTCGTCGAAGCGAGGGTCGCCCTGCCCGTGGCGCCGCCCCCACGCGCGCCCGAGCCTGTTCGCGCTCCACCAGCGGTCGCGCCTGCGCCGACGCTCGCGCCCCAGCCTCCGGCGCGGGTGATGGCCGACCAGCTGTTCGATCGCTCGGGCACCGTCAAGAGCCACGGGCCCGTCGTGCTCCAGGGCGATCACCGCGTCATCCTCCACACGATGGAGGGCCAGGTGAAGCGGGGCGCGCTGAAGAACCCCGACCTCGGCGCTGACACGTTGACGCTCGAGGCGCAGGGCGGAGCGGTCGAGCCCATCGCGCTGGGCCGGGTGAAGGCCATCTTCTTCATGCTCGCACCGGGCGCACGCTCTCCAGCGGGCGAGGGTCAGAAGGTGCGCGTCACCTTCAAGGACGGCCGCCAGGTCGCCGGCTTCTCGCGCGATCACGCGCAGGGCGGCGCTGGCTTCTTCGTGATCCCGGCGGACAACCGCACCAACACCGAGCGGATCTTCATCTACCGCCACGGAGTGCAGTCGGTCGGCATCGAGGGCTGAGCCCGAAGTGCGGGTCGGGTGCTGCAGGGACTTCGAAGCTCGATGGGCGGGCTCTGACGGCAGCCGGCGCCTTGCGTGAGCACGACCCGAGTTGACGGCGCTTCGCTGCAGCGGGTGAGCCATCATCGCAAGACGAAGCCGACGTTGAGTAACCGGCTGAAGCGGCGCACGACGGGCGCGTGGTTGGGCGAGAACGAACTCCGACTTCATCGCACCCGCCCCCCGCAAACCCAGCGAGGGCCGGGCCTCCTCGATGAGCGAAAAACGACGCTCGGATTGAACAATCTGGGGCTGGCTGTCGATCCGGCAGGTCGATGTTCGTCGTGGGCAGTGACGGAGCCGGACTGGCCGGCCCGCGACCCAGTTCAAGGAGCAACCATGTCCAAGTATGCAATCTTCATCTACGACGATCAGGCGATTTACGTGAAGGCGACGCCCGCAGCGTGGCGCGCGGTGGTTGACGCGCACGCGAGGTTCCGCGCGCAGATCTTCGAACTCGGTGGGTCTCTCGTCGGGGGCGAGGCGCTCGCGCCGGCGCCGACGGCCACCACCATCATGGGTGGCAGCACGGTGACTGACGGCCCGCTTGCCGGGACCAAGAAGGCCTTCAACGGCTACTACGTCGTCGAGGCACGCGACCTCTCCCACGCCGTCGAGATCGCCAAGCTGTGCCCGGCCCCGGGAGGTGGCGTCGAGGTTCGCCTCGTCGTGGACCCGTCGACGAACCCATTCTGAAAGCGCCAGGCCACGACCTGCTCGCGTCTGCCCGCCGTGCGGACGCACCCGCGCCCGCGCGATCGAAGGCCCACCGTTCGGGGTGGGCTTTCGTGCCGGTTGAGACGCCATGAGCACGAGGCGCGCCCCCACTGGCCGCCTCAGGAGCGCGAGCGCGGGGCGGCTGTCGCGTGACATGGCGCCCCCTCAGCGTCGTCTCAGGTTCCCGCTCCTCGCCCCGCCGCCGGCGTGCGCTGGCCCCGTTCAACAGGGGCCGGGTGCCGCCGACCGTGGGCGCATCGCGTCGAGCGGGTCCGTTCGAACGGCGGGCCCGGGGCTGGATGCGACGACGGTGGAGCGGCTCGACTTCAGCGCGAGCCTGGCGCACGGCCGAGCAGTCGCCCTCGCTCCATTTCGAGCACCGCCCCTTTCTTCTACGATTTCTCGGAGAGCTGTCGAAGACGGGCTTGTCCGTTCGCTGTAGCGACAAACCGGTTCCACCCAGGAAAGGACACACCCTTGAAATACGTGATCATGTTCACCTTCGACCCCGCCCTCGACGCGAAAGTGCCTGCGGAGCGGATGCAGGACCTCTACGCCCGGGCCCACGAGTGGTACCGTGTGAATGCGTCGCAGATCGCCGATGGCGGGGCCCAACTGCAGTCGGTCGAGACGGCGACCACCGTGAAGAACACCCCGACCGGCACCGTGGTGGTCGACGGGCCGTTCTCAGAGGCGAAAGAGGTCATCGGCGGCTTCAGCGTCATCGATGTGCCGAATCTGGACGCCGCGATCGCGCTGGTGCGGTCCTGGCCATTCCTCGAGCTGCCCAGCTGGGGTGTGGAGATCCGCCCGATTCTGGTCGTCGGCAGGAAGTCCGAGGCGTGAGCGGCTCGGGTGCGGCCGCCGATCCGGAAGATACGAGCGCGCCGAGCCCGGCGCGAGGCAGGGCCGCGGCATCCGATCACGTGCTGTCGCAGGTCGTGCGTGAGCAGTCGGGCCGGGTCGTCGCGGCGCTGGCGGCGTCTCTCGGAAGCCTGGACGTCGCCGAAGAGTCGGTGGCCGAGGCCATCGAGGAGGCGCTCCGTGCATGGCGGAAGGCCGGGATCCCCCAGAACCCCGGCGCGTGGCTGACCCAGGCCGCGCGCCACAATGCCCTCGATCGGCTCCGCCGCGAGAAGAGGTACCGCACCAAGCTGACCGACCTGCAGCCGGGCGCCGACTCGACCTCCGCGCTGCCGGAAGAGGCCTGGTCCAATCCGTCTGCCGAGGTCGACGACCGCCTTCCGCTCCTCTTCGGGTGCTGCCACCCCGCCCTGGCGCCGGACGCTCAACTTGCGCTCACGCTGCGCGCGGTGTGCGGTCTCACCACCGCGCAGATCGCGCGCGCCACCTTCAGCACGGAGCCCGCGACGGCGCAGCGAATCGTGCGGGCCAAACGAAAGATCGGCGCGACGGGCATTCCCCTGCGGATACCGGACTCGACGGAACGGGCGCCACGGCTCGACATCGTCCTCACGATCGTATCGGTCATGTACAACGAAGCGCACTTCGTTCGCGGTGGCGACGCCGCCGCAGACCGAGACCTCGCCGACGATGCGCTGTGGCTTGCCGACGTCGTCGCGACCGCGTTGCCTCACGAGCCCGAAGCCCATGGCCTGCTTGCGCTGCTCCTGTTCCACCGCGCGCGTGAATCGGCCCGGTCTGCGGGCGGCGAGCTCGTCCTGCTCGTCGACCAGGATCGATCGAGATGGGACCAAAACCTGATCGGGCGCGCGCGCATCGAGCTGGAGCTGGCCGCGCGACTGCGCCGGCCCGGCCGCTGGCAGCTCCAGGCCGCCATCGCCGCCTGCCACGCGGACGCCGAGACCGCCGCCGCGACTGACTGGCTGCAGGTGCTCGTCCTGTACGACCTGCTGCTCGGCCACGACGCCTCGCCGGTGGTACGCCTCAACCGGGCCGTCGCCCTGGATCAGGTTGGAGCGCCCGTCGCCGCGCTCGCCGAGGTCGACGCCCTGCAGGCTGAGCTTGGGCGGGCCCACCTCTGGCACGCCGTACGTGCGCACCTGCTTCGTCGGCTCGGCCGCCACGACGAGGCGTTCGCCGCGGATCGGCGGGCCCTGGAGCTGACCGCGAATGACGCCGAGCGTCGACTCCTCGCGTCGCGCTCGGGTCGGTGAAGGGAGCGACCAACCCGCAGGAGAACGTTCGTCGCCGGCACCTGGTGGACGCGCGCAACGGTGGCGAGAAGGAGGGAGCGACCAGCCGGCAGGAGAACGTTCGTCGCTGGCAGAACGCGTGTTTGCGGCGACACCTGCGGACAGACTGTGTGCACGGTCACAGCAACGCTCCGCGTCGGAGAATTTTCCGTTCCAACCGGATCGCCCCATTGACAGGAGGTGGGGCTTTCGCGCACCTTGTCGCCCGTAGGCACACTGGAGGGCCGGAGGTGCGCATGGGTTCGAGCGCCATGGAAAAACGAGGATCTCCGCGGATCCCCGTGACGCTCACAGCGCACTGCCGCATCGGAAACCGCTACGTGAAGGACGCGGTGGCCGATCTCTCCGAGGGCGGCCTGTACCTGCGGACCCGCGAGCCCGCCCGCGAGGGAACGCCGGTGCGGGTGGCGCTCGCCCTGCCGTTCACCGACGGGCCGCGCTACTGCACCCTGGTTGGCGCCGTGGCGCGTGTCGACCGCGACGCCCGTGGCTTCTTGAAGGGCCTCGGCGTGTCGTTCAGCGTCGGCGTACCGACTGGCGATCGCGAAGCGCTCACGGGCTTCCTCAAGCGCTCGACGAACGTCTGACGCGTTCAGTTGAGGTACTGGTCGCGGTCCTTCTTCTGCCCCTGAATCACCGACAGGTGTGACGAGCGGCGCTTGAGCTCACGCTCGAGCTGGTTCGAGCGGAAGCGCAGCCACAGCTGCGACGGCGTGTAGCCCTGCACCCACGCGACGGTGATGACGAGCCCGGCCAGCTGCGGCACCACGCCGATCCACGAGCCGGTGACGCCCGCGAGCAGGGTGAAGGCCGCGCCGATGGCCGCGAACGCGTACCCGGTGATGGGGAAGCCCCAGAAGTTGATGCGCGCCGGCCCGAGGAGCACACCCTGCGCCACCCACAGCGCCTCGATGGTGGTGTACCCGCCGGCGAACGTCATGGCGAAGACGCCGGTCGAGACGAACCCCAGGGCGACGGTGACGAGGTTCGCCAGCGCGTTGACGCCCACCACGAACACCCACGTGCGCTGCGCGCCCCAGCGCCCCTCGAACCACGCCCCCGACTGCAGGAGGATGATGACGCCGAAGATGAACGACAGCGGGCTCGGCGGGACGATGAAGGTGGGCGTGACGAGCTGCCAGAGCTTGAACTGCTGAATGACGTCGGCCGGCTGGAGCAGGAGCTGCTCCGCCGCGGCGCGCGAGATGGCGATGACGAGCGACGACACCACGAGCAACAGCGCCATCTGCCCGCCGGTGCTCCGGGGAGAGACCCACCGCTTGACCTCGTTGGCGAAGCTCATTCTTCGTACCCCGTGTAGCGGCGTTGGGCCTTCGCCGGCCCGCGTGACATCCTCAGCCGGCCCTTCAGCAATAAGAGCGTCACCCCCAGCACGACACCCGAGATGAGCAGGTTCCACCAGGGCACCTGCTTGAGTGGGCGGGCCGGCTCGTCGAGCGGGCGGGCCTCGAGCAGCGCACTCAGGGTGTCGACGGGCACCGCGAACAACGAGCGCCCCAGCTTCGAGACCAGCACGCCCACCACCCGGCCCTCGGCGTCCACCACGGGGCTGCCCGACCCGCCGAAGTCCGAGTTCACGTCGAGCTGCAAGAGCGGCTGGCGGTCGGCGTCCTTCAGGTCGAGGCGGCTGTCAGCCGGAACGCCCGTCGTCCGCACCGCGCTCACCACGCCCTGCGAGAAGGTGAAGTCGAGCCCCAGCGGGTTGCCCAGGACGAAGATGGTCGACCCTTCGGCGAGGCCCGCGGAGCGGCCGAGGGGCAGCGCCTCGAGGCCCGTCTGGTCGAGCTTGACCACCGCGAGATCGTTCTTCGGCTCCGAGAAGACGACGCCCGTCACGGGCACCTTGCGGCCGTCGGCGAAGACCGCCCGCATCGTGGTGAAGCCGTCGATGACGTGGTGGTTGGTGGCCACGAGGCCATCGGCCCGCACCACGAAGCCGGTGCCGTGCGCGAGGCGGTCGCCCGAAGCCGAGGTCGCCTCGAGGACGACCACCGAGGGGCGCAGGCGGGTGAAGAGCTCGGAGCGCGCGCCCTCGTCACCCACCCCGAGGATCGCGAGCAGTGAGAGCGCAGCAGCCGAGGCCACGGCGGGTGGGGCCGTCAGGCCTTCGTCCGGTAAAAGAGGGTGATGGTGAGGCAGTGGAACTCCTTGTCGGAGCTCTGCGTCACTTCCTTGTCGACGATCTCGGCCTGGGGGTTGTCCTTCAGCCACCGGGTGATCGTCTCGCCCATCATCTCGCGATCGCGCGCCAGCGTCGTCGAGAACACCTTCACGCCCGTGAACGGAACCATGGCCATCTCTCCCTGCGACTACCGAATGCCGCCCTTGGCGGTGTGCGCGCGGTAGTGCTCGCACAGCCCGGGCTCCTTGCACGTGGGGCCGATGCCGTCCGGGTGGGCCACGAAGGGCGTGCGCTCGGTCTCATCGGTGCCGCACAGCGCGCAGCGCCGCTTCTTGTTCTTCAGCTCAGCCCGGCGCTGCTCGGCGATCTTCTTCGCCTGCTCCCGCAGCGTCTTCGCGTCCGGAACGTTCCCGCTCGTCACAATGCCTCCACGAGTACCGCGATGCCCTGACCACCACCAATGCAGGCGCTGCCGACTCCCCATCGAGCGCCGCGACGTTTGAGTTCATACAGCAGATGCAGGGTGATGCGCGCCCCCGATGCGGCGAGCGGGTGCCCCACGGCGATCGCGCCACCGTCGACGTTGGTGACGTCGCGCGACAGCCCGAGCTCCTTCTCGACGGCGAGGTACTGGGGCGCGAAGGCCTCGTTCACCTCGAAGAGGTCGATGTCGGACAGCTTGAAGCCCGCCTTGTCCATCAGCGCGCGAATGGCGGGCGCGGGGCCGATGCCCATGATGCGGGGGTCGCAGCCGACCGCCGCCCAGTTGACGAGCCGGCCGAGCGGCTTCTTGCCGTGCTTCTCGGCCCACGAGCGGCTGGCGATGACGGCCGAGGCCGCGCCGTCGTTGATGCCCGACGCGGCGCCCGGGTGAATGACGCCGTCCTTCTTGAAGACCTTGGGCAGGCGGGCGAAGCCCTCGACGGTGGCGTCGGGCCGGCCGTGCTCGTCTTTGGCGAAGAACGTCGAGCCCTTCTTCGACTTGATCTCGACGGGGTGGATCTCGTTCGCGAAGCGGCCGGCCTCTTGCGCAGCGGCGAAGCGCTTCTGCGAGAGCACCGAGAAGGTGTCGACCTCGGCCTGCGAGAGCTTGTACTGCTCGGCGAGGTTCTCGGCGGTGATGCCCATGGGCGCGCCGGTGTAGCTGTCGGTGAGGCCGGTGGTGATGGTGTCTTCGAGGCCGCCTTTGCCCAGCGGCAGGCCCCAGCGCGCGCCACGAATGACGTGCGGCGCCTGGGACATGGACTCGGTGCCGCCGGCCAGCACCACCTGAGCCTGGTCGGTCATCAGTTGCTGGGCGGCGACGGTGAAGGCCTCGAAGCCGGAGCCGCACAGCCGGTTCACGGTGAGCGCGCCCACCGGCACGGGTACGCCGGTGCGCAGGCCGACGTGCCGGGCGAGATAGATGGCGTCGGCGCTCGTCTGCATCACGTTGCCGTACACGACGTGCTGCACCTGCTCGGGCGACACCTGCGCCTGGGCGAGGGCCGCCTTCGCCGTCTCGACGCCGAGGTCGGTGGCCGAGAAGTCCTTCAGGGTGCCGCCGAACGTCCCGAAGGCCGTCCGCTTTCCCGAGAGGAACCAGATGTCATCGCTCTTCCATGCGCTCTTCATGTTCAAGGGCTCCACAGCTTGCCGATCACCGGGCCTGCGACCATGCCAAGCCCGCCGAGCGTCCACAACAACCCAACGCCGTGCTGCCGCCGCAATTCGGCGCGGCCGACCGTCAGGTGCCAGTCCGTCCACAGCGCGAAGGCGCCTTCGAGCGAGAAGTCGCCGGTGGGTTCGCCGAGCTCCGCGACGCGGCGCAGGTGCGCGCGCACGAGCCTGTCGGGGCTCGCGCCCGGCAGCCCGGCGCACAGGTGCACCCGGGGGAGCGAGGCTCCCGGCCGTCGGAAGTTCGACGAGACGAGGTAGCGGCCGCGCCCGGCGGTGGTGACGAAGGTGACGCGGGCCGCCGGGCCCTCACGGTCGAGGCGGGGCTCTGGTGGCGTGAGGAGCGAACGCCTCGCACGCACCAGCGGAGAGTCAGAGACGAAGGCGAAGAGGTGCTGGCTGGCGCTGACGTAGGCCCAGGTGGTGCGAGCCGGGCCGACCACCCGGCTCTCGAGGAAGGTGCCCACCGCCTCGAAGCCCAGCGCGCGGAGCGACTCATGGGTCGGCTCGAGCCAGCCCGCCACGGGCACGTCGCTCGTGCCGTCGTCGATCTCGAACCGGAGCGCCCGTGGCGACACGACGATGAGGGCCCGCCACAGGTTGGCCCAGATCAGCACGGCGCCCAGGCCCATCGTCACCAGCGGCACCACCTGCGCCGCGTCGAGCGTCGTCATCGCGCGCCCGCTTCTTCCCCATCATCGTCCGGGTGTCGACCGCAACGTGCTGGCGAGCGGCCCACCCGTGAAGCACGATGGCCGGACCATGGCGTTCTCCCGCACCGTGACGCTGCGCACAGGCCTGTCGCCCGAGGCGGCGCTCGCCGGGCTGTCGACGCAGGTGCGGAAGGGCGCTGTCTTCGCGATCGACGTCCCTCGCGATGGCGTGCCGCTGCGCGGGCAGATCGCGGCCGATCGGTTCGAGGTCGTGCGCCGCACCCAGGTGCGCAACAGCTTCACGCCCATCGCGCGCGGGCGCATCGCGGCGGTCGAGGGCGGCAGCGAGGTCACCGTCACCTGCTCGATGCACGTGGTGCCGATGGTGGCGCTGGCGTGCTGGGTGATCGTGGGCTTCGGGCTGGTGGCCCTCATCGCGACGGACGAGACGGTACCGATGGGGCTCGAGGTCGTGGCGCTGTTGGCGCTGCCCCTGGCTGGGCCCCTGTTGGGCTTCGCGCTCTGGCGCGCCGAGCTCGACGCGCTGCTCGCCGACATCACCATCGGCATCACCCGCCGCGACGCCTGACGCGGTTCTCGAGTTTCGAGAGCCGAGTGGAGCGTCCGCGTCCGTCCGGCGCGATGGATCGGCGTCGGCCTCGAGGCGTCGCGCACTTGGCGAGCGCCGTGGCCGCGTCAGCCCCGGCACGAGCGTTGCGACGTGGCCCGTTCGCGGCGCGGGAATGGGTCTCGCGCGCACGAACAACACTCGAACGAGGTGGAAGGCCATGGGAGGCGTGATGAAGCAGGTGTCGGAGAAGTTGAAGGCGGTGGCGGCGGCGGTGGCAGCCATCGAGAAGCAGTTCGGCCGGGGGAGCGTGATGACGATGGGCGACGAGGCGGCGGCGGCGGCGCCGGTGCAGGTGATTCCGACGGGCTCGGTGGGGCTCGATCGGGCGCTGGGGGTGGGCGGCTACCCGCGGGGGCGTGTGGTCGAGATCTTCGGCAACGAGTCGTCGGGCAAGACGACGCTGACGCTGCACGCCATCGCCCAGGTGCAGGCGCAGGGCGGGGTGGCGGCCTTCATCGACGCCGAGCACGCGCTCGACGTCAGCTACGCGCGCAAGCTGGGCGTGCGGGTCGAGGAGCTGCTCATCTCGCAGCCCGACACCGGAGAGCAGGCGCTCGAGATCACCGAGCAGCTCGTGCGATCCGGCGCGGTGGATCTCATCGTCATCGACTCGGTGGCGGCGCTGGTGCCCAAGGCGGAGATCGAGGGCGAGATGGGCGACGCGCACATGGGCGTCCAGGCGCGGCTGATGAGCCAGGCGCTGCGCAAGCTGACCGGCGCGGTCAGCCGCACGGGCACGACGATCATCTTCATCAACCAGATCCGCATGAAGATCGGCGTGGTGTTCGGCAACCCCGAGACGACGACGGGTGGCAACGCGCTGAAGTTCTACGCTTCGGTGCGCTGCGAGATCCGCCGGGTGGGCAACCTGAAGGACGGCGACGCGGTGGTGGGCTCGCGCACGAAGGTGAAGGTGGTGAAGAACAAGGTGTCACCGCCCTTCCAGGAGGCCGAGTTCGACATCATCTACAACAAGGGCATCAGCCGCGCGGGCGAGGTGCTCGATCTCGGCGAGAAGCTCGGGCTGATCGAGAAGTCGGGCAGCTTCTACTCGCTCGACGGGGAGCGGCTGGGGCAGGGGCGGGAGCGCTCGGTCGAGTGGCTCATGCAGAACCCCCAGAGGCTCGAGGGCCTCGCCGAGCGGTTGTCGACCGCGCCACGCAAAGAAGCGGCGCCCGTCGAAGAGGCGGCCTGACATGGGCGCGCTGTTGGGCATGGTGTTGAGCCTGTCGGTGTGCGCGGCGCCGGCGCGGTGGGGGGCCAGCGCGCGGGGCTTCGAGCGAGACACGCGGAAGGGGCTGGTGCGCGCGTCTCCCAGGCGTGAGCACCACCACCGGGCGGTGACGCGCCCCTCCTTCAGGCGCTGGGGTCGGTCGACCCGGCGCTGAGGCGCGGGCCTCGTCGAGATCCGGGCCGTGCCGCACGCTCGCAGTCGGCGGGTGTTTTCGGCGCGGCCCGGGCCTTTTAGCGGCGCGAGGCCACGCACCGCAGGGCGGCGGCTGGAGCGGGCGCGCGTGGCTCCATCGGCTGCTCGAGGGCCCGCCCGGTCGCCGGGGTGGCGCGATGCACGGCTCGAGCTCACGACGACTCCGCTGCGCTTCACCGCCGAGGTCGTCCGCTTCGAGCCGAGCTTCGCCCACGGGCAGACGAAGCAGGAGACGGTGGGCCTCCGGCTCGACGACGGCAGGGTCGCACGTCGCACCGCCGAAGCCGGTGGGTTCCCCCGGCAGGGGGCTGAACACGTCACCTGAGGCGCGCGAGCAGGCGCTCCACCGTGGGGCGCAGGGAGCCGTCGAGATCGAAGAACTCGATGCCCATGCCCGCGGCGTTGCCGACCCGCCGTACCCACGCGACCCGGCCTTTGAGGTGCACCGCGAAGAGCGTCGACGGCGCGCGCACCACCAGCTCGACGACCTCGTCGACGTCGAGCGGATCCCACGTGCGCACGAAGGCGCCGCCGTGTGAGAGGTCGGCCAGGCGCTCCCGGCGCGAGACGTCGCGGTGAATGAGCCTGATCGGCAGCTCGACCAGCACCCGTTGCTCGAGCCGGGTGGCCTCGGCCAGCACCTCGTTGCGAGCGAAGGCCAGCATGCGGTCGACGGTGGGGTGGTCGGCCTCGAGGAAGTCGATGCCGAAGGACTCGTGGAGCTGCTTCGACGCCTTCCGCCGGGCCCAGGCGATCTGCCCGCTCAGCTCGAACTGCCGGGCCGGGCGCCGCACCCGCACCGTGAGGGCGACGAACTCGCCAAGGGCCCCAGGCGGCTGCCCGTCGAGCGTGAGGCCGCCTTGTTTTCCATTGGGGTACACGCGCGGGAGCAGGTCGGCGGGCTGCGCCACCAGGAGCTGCAAGCGGTGCTGGACGTTGGTCGCCCCCACGGCCCGGTCCCCTATGTCAGTGGCAGGCGGCAAGGCAACGATGTCTCGCCCGCCGGGCAACGGGGAGCGCCGAAGCGGCGCGCCAGCGGGTGGCTCTCCGAGACTGCTGGCTCAGTTCTGCGGGCCAGGCGTCAGCACCAGGGTGTTGTCGAGCTCGGGCGTGCCCTTGACGAGCTTCGACTTGAGCCGCGCGTGCGTGGCCCACACCCGGCCGTTGGCGAACACGCCGTCGGCGAAGAAGCCGAGCGCGCCTTCGGTGGCCAGCGGGGTCTGCACCATCCAGCTCGCGCCGCGGCGGGCCACCCTGAGATCGCCCCTCGTGGCGTCCTGGTAGAGGGCCCACACCTGCCCCGGCTGGGTGCCGAACACGAGGGCGGTGTCGGTGCCGACGAAGCTTTGCTCGCCCGGCCGCGCCATGTCGACGCCGGTGTCGATCGTCTCGAGCATCACGCCGGTCTGGAGCTGGGGCGCGAAGTAGAACTTGAGGCTCTTGCTGGTGAAGTCGTGGAAGGCGATGGCGATCTGCCGCGAGCTCGGCTCGATCTTCACGTCGGGGAAGTACCCGGTGTCGCCCACGCCGTCGATCAGCACGGGCGTGCCGCGCACGTTCGAGGCGTCGACCTGCACCGCGTAGAGATCGCCGTCGGCCACCACCCGCCCGTTGGTGACGGGCCCGGTGCGCTGCATGTAGGCGACGATGGCGTTCTTCCCGTTGAACGCGAGCGAGGCGAAGACGCCGGCCCCCAGCGGGATGTCGACGAGCTGCGAGGGGTTGTACTTGCGGCCACAGCGCGCCATGCCGCCCGAGGTGACGCAGGCCTCGGTGTTGGCGTCGCAGGCGGGCATACAGCCGGAGGCCGCCATGAGACAGGTGGGGCCCATGCCGGTGTCGGCGCAGGTGCCGGTGCAGCCGTCGCAGGGCGGGGGCGGCTTCGACAGGCAGGCGAGGGTGCGCACGGTCCAGTCGGCGGCCGTGGTCGGGTTCGGCACGCGGGCGCGGGCGAACTTGAGCGCGGTGAGATCCTTGAGCGCGCCGGTCGGGACGGGCGCCGGGCAGTCCGACGCCTGGAAGCCAGTGCTCGCCGAGCGCATGAAGTACGCCACGCCGGGCAGCCCATCGGAGTCGACGGCGATGGAGCTGTAGAGGCCGACGTCTCCGGTGGTGCCATCGACGGTGTGGTTCGTCCACGTGGAGCCGCTGCGAACGGCCACCTTCAAGTCACCGTTGGCGACGTCGTAGTAGCTCACGTAGGCGAGGCCGTTGTTGATGGCGATGTCGGTGTAGCGGCCGACGTCAGGCCCGGGCTCGACCACGCCGCCGCGCGCACCCGAGGGGCCGTAGCGCACCTGGCCGGAGGGCACGCCATCGACGTAGTCCACCCCGACGCGGGCGCCGGCTTGATCGTAGCGGTAGACGACGAGGTCTCCGTACCGGCCGTCGTACATCGAGGCCATCAGCCCCTCGGTGCCGTTGGCCGCGACGGCCGAGAAGCGCCCGAGGTCGTTCGACACCAGGCCCGGCAGCTCGGCGCAGACGCACTTCACGTCGGGCAGCTTGCAGGTGTCCCAGATGTTCCGGTTGTCCTGGAAGGTGGCGATGAAGCCGGCGTTGCACGTCATCGGACAGGCCGCGTCGACGCGCCCGGTCGGGCTCGCGTAGTTCTGGCAGCGGTTGGCCGAGGGCACGCAGCCTTCACCCGCGTTGCAGCTCCCTCCGCAGGGGAGCTCGGCCACGCACTCGCCCTGGAAACACGACTGGCCGTCAGCGCACGCGCCCAGCGGGCCACAGGCGCGGTGGCGGCAGCGCTTGGTGGTGCCGGAGCGATCGGTCCAGTCCTCACAGACCCGATCGCCCACGTCGCCGCAGTCGGCGTCGGTGACGCACTCGTTGAACCGGTCGGCGCAGCGCGGCGGGCTGCGTTGGGTCTGGCAGCCCTGACCGGGGCAACAGTCGGCGTCGGACGAGCAGAGCCGGTCGACGTAGACGCAGCACTTCACGCCTTCTTTGTCCTTCACGTCGCGGCACGCGTAGTGGTCGCCACACGCGGTGTTCTCGTCGCACGCGTCAGGCGAGTCGGGCTGAACGTCGGCGACGCCAAGGCAGACGTCTTTGGTGACGACCGGGTTCGTGCGACACCCGTTGCAAGCCGACAACGACGCGCCAAGGACGACGGCGCTCAACCCCACGTACCAGCGTTGGACCATGGGGCGCACCCTACACCAGTCGCCTCGGGCCGGGGGTCGCGTCAGCCACCGTCGGCGTCGAGCCATGACGCGTCGGGCGAGGCGGAATCGGCTGGGGGGGCCGGCGGTACGCGGAGCAGCGTCTGGGCCGTCCAGGCGCCCCCGTCGAGGCGCCGACACTCAGCGTCAAACCGAGCGCTCATGATGGTTTCGAGCTCCAACCGGTCGTCGGCGCACGCGACGACGCGCGCCGGGAACTGAGGCGTGCAGGCCGAGCGCTGGGACCGACGGGACGCGACGACGCCTTCGAAGCCCGTCGAGGAGCGGGTCAGCACGAGGGTCGCGCTGGGGCCCGGGCGCTCGGGGCTGTCTGACGGCGGAGCGCCCGCGTCGCGCACCAGCCACGCCAGGCCGCCGTCGCGAGAGAACCGCCGGGGGGCGGGGGCCTGGGTGTCGGTCGGGGCCAGGCGCGCCACGAGCTCCACGACGCCACCGTCATCGATCGCCTCGTAGTCGACGCCCAGGCCGCGGTCCGGTCGCCAGCGCCCCGACAGGTTCGCGAGGCAGCCGTCGGGTACGAGCAGCGGCGGTGGCGGAGCCGGAGCCGCGATCGGCTGGGCGATTTCGGGCGCTGGGCGGGGTGGTGCCGTCACGCACGTCGTCAGCGCCGCGCCTCCGATCGACATCACCGCCCACACGGCCGCCCGCATCACGCGCCGAACCGTAGCGTCGACAGCAGGGGGTGCCACTTCCCGTCGTGGCTCGCGCCTGGCTCCTGCGGTACAGTCAGGCGTGATGCGCTCCTTTGCCTGGGCCGTTCTGGTGGTGTTCAGCTGTTCGACGGTCGCCTTCGCGCAAGACGACGACGAGCTCGCGCCCCTCACGAAGACGCCGGCGAAGCCGAAGCCCGCTGCCAAGCCCAAGCCCAAGCCGAAGCCCGCGCCGGTCAAGCCCACCCAGGTGGACGACGACGATCTCGCCCCGCTGGTGGCGGCCAAGGGTGACGTCACCATCAAACTGCCGCAGGGCCTGTCGAACGCGACCGTGTCGATCGACGGGAAGGACGTGGGCACCTTCCCGGTCCCGCCGCAGTCCCTGGCGGTGGGCGAGCACACGGTGAAGGTGAAGCGGCTCGGGTACGCCGACTTCGTCAAGAAGATCTCGGTGGCCGCAGGGAAGGCGGTCGACGTCGAGGCCCGCCTCACCGCGGTGACCGCCGTGCTGTCCGTCACCAGCGACGTCGCGGGAGCCCAGGTCTTCCTCAATGGCCGGCTGGTCGGCCCAGCGCCCATCACCAACCTCGAGGTGGCTGCGATTCCCACCGAGATCGCCGTTCGCAAGGAGGGCTTCCTCGACGACACCCAGAAGCTCAACCTCGTGGCCGGCAAGGACTACCCGGTGGTGGTGAAGTTCAAGCCGGGCGCGACCAGCACCGTCGCCGCCGTGACCGATCGGCCCGTCGATCCGGTGCTCACACCGACCGAGCCGACGACCGGTGTCACCGCCCCCATCGTGGAGACGCCGCTCTACGCCCGCTGGTACTTCTGGGCGGGGATCGCCGTGGTCGCCGTGGCGACCGCGGTGACGGTCTTCCTGCTGACGCGCGACATGACGCCCATGCTCATTCAGCAGACCCCCACCGGGGTGTGCGGGACCGACGGGTGCGATCTCTGGTTGCGCACGGGCGCTGTGCAGTCAGCGCTGTCGATGGCCTCTGCGGGCGTGTTGCGCTGGTGACCGACGTGCGCCGCCTCCGGCGCCCCTGACACCGGCCGGTGACGGGGCCTGGCCGGTGCGTGCATGAACCGACTCGGAGTGCTGAAGGGCGCGCATGCGTTCTCGGTTCGTCGTGGCCTTCCTCGTCGCGCTTGGGTGCGGGCCCGTGCCTGCGCCGCTCGAGGTCCCGGCAGGGTGCCAGCCGTTGCTCGCGCCCTCGGGCGAGTGCTTTCTGCCGTACCCGTCGGACTTCTTCCGTCGCCCGGACAGCGCCCAGCCGTCGGGCTTCACGGTCCGCGTCTCCGAGGCCGCGCTGCCGAAGTCGAAGGCCGGGCAGCCCTACGACGTGACCCTCGAGACCCCGATCGATGGCTTCTCGACGGTGCCGACGATCGTCGCGATGCTCGGGGTGGGGCTCTCGACGGAGGGCTTCGTCGCGCTGGAGGCCGGGGGTGCTCCGAGCCTGGAGGCGTCGACCTCGAACACGCTGCTCCTCGAGCTCCCGGGCTTCGTGCCCGTGCCGCACTGGGTTGACGTCGACCCGCGCGCGACCGACGGCGCCCGCCAGGCGTTCATTCTCCAGCCGTTCGCGCCGCTCAAGGCCGACACCCGCTACGTGGTGCTGGTGAAGGGCGTACGCACCGTGTCCGGGGAGCTGGCCCCCACGCCCGAGGGCTTTCGGCGGATCCGCGACGGGCTCGCGGCTCGAGATCCCTCGTTGGCCGATACGGCGGCCGCGTTCGAGGAGCGCGTCGTTCCAGCGGCGCGCGCGGTACAGGTGCCCCGAGGGGCGCTTCAGCTCGCGTGGGAGTTCACCACCGGCTCGACGGCCTGGGCGACGCGGGATCTGCTGCGGGTTCGGGCGCTGACGCTGGCGTGGCTCGAGACGAACACTCCGGCCGTGCGGGTGACGTCGCCGCTCGACGAAGCAGCCGACGACGCGTTTCGCATCGTGCGCGGCTTCTTCACCGCGCCGCGCTTCTGCACGATGGAGGCCCAGCCCGGGTGCCGGCTGGTGCGTGGCGCCGACGGCGAGGTGACGCAGGCGGGCATCGTCGAGGTGCCCTTCGTCGCGGTCATTCCGAAGACGGTGGAGCAGCGCGCCGGGCCGTCGGGCGTCTTCCTCTTCGGGCACGGGTTCTTCGGCAACCTGCAGGAAGCCTCGGGCGGCGCCGCGCGGCAGATCGCCTCGTCGACGAAGCGCACGCTGCTGGCCACCGAGTGGTGGGGCATGCACTTCACCGACGTGGGCCCGGTGGGTGACGCGCTCACGGGCAGGCTGGCGCAGACGGCGCGCTTCGTCGAGCGGGTACACCAGGGCATGGCGAACTGGCTCGTCTTGACGAAGCTCGCCGAGGGGCTCGGGGCGCTCCCGGCGTTCCAGCGCGCGTCTGGAGCGGCGCTGGTGATGGGCCAGGCCGACGCCTTCATCGGCATCAGCCAGGGCCACATTCTCGGGGGCACGATGAACGCGCTCAACCCGGTCACCACGAAGGTGGCGCTCAACGTGGGCGGCGCGGGCCTCACCCACATGATGATGCGCGCCGAGGCCTTCTCGGGGCTGTTCGAGCTGCTGAACCTCTCGGTCTCGGATCCGCTCCAGCAGCGCAAGTTCGTCGCGGCCATTCAGCGGCCGCTCGATCGCATCGACCCGGCGACGTGGGCGCCCTTCGTCCTGCGCGAGCCGCTCCCCGGCAACGCGCCCAAGCGGGTGTTGATGCAGGTGGGGCTCATGGACGGCTCGGTGCCGAACCTGGGCAGCTATCTGCACGCGCGGGCGCTGGGGCTGCCGCTCCTGACGCCGACGCCGGTGACGCCCTGGGGGCTCGAGACGCGCGGCTACCCGGCAGAGAGCGGGCTGCAGGTGCATGACTTTCAGCTCGGCGACCCGGCGGCGTTCTACCGGGCCAGCGATTTCCCGAAGACGAAGACGCCGGTGCACGACACGCTCCGCGGGCGCTCGGCGGTGCTCCGGCAGCTCGACACGTTCTTCCGCGACGGGGTGATCGGGCAGACGTGCGATGGCGCGTGCGACCCCGAGTGATGTCTCGGCGCGGCTGCTGGCCTGAGGCACCCGTGCGATGGCGCGAAACGCGGCGTGATGTCTCAGCGCGGGCGCTGGCCTGAGGCAGACGTGCGATGGCGTGTGCAACCCCGAGTGATGTGTCGGCGCGTCTTGCTGGCCTGAGGCGCGCTCGGCTCCGGGTGTCGCGTCTCTCCGGCCTTCCCGATCGAGCGATCCTTCCGTCGCTTCGAGGCGGAGCATGGCGTCCGTCCGGCCCAGGCCCGGCGTGACGTCCCCCTCAGGGGGCTGGCTTGCCGCGAAGGACGCCCTACTGGCCGCGCAGGTCGTCCGGCGCGCCACCAGTCCTCGGCTCGAGCCGGATGAAGACGTCAGTGACGCGGCCCACGCCGTAGTAGTCGAGCACCGTGGCGCGCACGCGCACGAGGCCGCGCTCGGGCAACAGCGGCGTCAGGTTCAGCTCTCCGGGCTCGAAGGCGAAGGCGCGGCGCCCGAGGTTGTCGAGCGTCTCCTTGCCCTGAGACACCGGGTCCGAGAACCCCACGATGGCCGCGCGCAGCACCTTGCCGTCCGGGCCCACCACCTCGAGGAGGATGAAGTTGTCGACCTGGAAGCCCTGGGTCCCGGCCTCGTCACCGTAGAGGCGCACGTCGACGCCTTCGGGGGAGAACGGCGGCGTCTCGCCGCTGGCCACGACGTGCGGCGTGCGATCGAAGTCGCGCGTGTCGACCTCGAGATCGGCCCGCAGGTCGGTCAGCTGGGTCGTCTCGCGTTCGGCAGTCTCGGCCAGCAGGCGAATGGCGCGCGCCGTCGAGGGGCCTTCGACGCGCTTGGGGCAGCCGGCGAGGGCCAGCCCCAGGAAGAGGAGCACTCGGTTCACGGGTTCTCGGTCCTCACGGTGGTGAAGGTGCCACCGTCGTTGATCTGCCACACCTCGTACGGCGCCGAAGGGGCCCCGGCGTCAGGGCTGAAGTCGAGCGTGCCTGACGCACCCTCGACGTTGATGGAGCGCGACTGGCTCAGCGCCGCCGAGGCGTCGCGCCACGTGGTGGGGCCCAGTCGGTACGTGGTGGTGCCGGGCGCGCTGACGCGCAGGAGGGCGTCGGCCATTCGGGCCCCGGTGATGGGCCCGTTCTCGCGCGACGCCCACGCGGCGGACAGCATGAGCAGCATCGCGGCGTCATAGCTGTGACCGGTGAATGAGTAGTCGTTCGGGTCGAGCTGGTAGCGGGTTCGGTAGCGCGAGCGAAAGTCCTGGTAGGCCGTGCCAGCTCCCTGCGCGGGCGCCGTGCCGAGCGCGCCGACGAGCTGCGAGAACGTCTGCGGGGTGACGATGGCTGGGTCTTTCGCGGAGTCTGAGAAGAACCACCGGTGGCCGCTCGCGGCCGACAGGAGCGGGTTCGCCCGCGCCGCCGTCACGACTGGCAGGATCTCTCCGGGGAAGCCGACGAAGACGGTCGTCCGCGTCATCCCCGCGTCCTCGGCGTGGAACCCCTGGAGGGTGTTCACGAACTGATCGACGCCGATGGGTCGGGTGTACTCGTAGATCTCGGCGCGGCTCCCAAGCGCCTCGAGCCGCTCTCGCAACCCGGAAGCGATGGGGCGCCCATAGTCCGTGCCCTCGTGGAGAATCGCATAGCCGTGCGACCCGGCGTAGTCCGGGTGCTGGGTGAGCAGACGGACCATCACCGGCACCTGCAGCGCGTCAGACGGGGCGACACGCCAGGGCGTTCCGTTCATCTGGAACAACCCGACGAGGACGGGGCTGGTGGACGTGGCCGAGATGATGAACGTGCCGGCGTCGGCCCGCGCTGGCGTGTCCGTCGCGACGCGCGTCTGACGGCTGCCCGACGTGATGAGCGCGGGCACGCCGAGCTGCCGCACCATCCACGTCGTCTGGGCTTCGATGGTCGGGTCCTGTCGCTCGGTGTTGCAGACGTAGAGCGAGAACTGCCGGTTGTTGATGCCACCGCTGCCGTTGACGTCCTCGACGGCGAGGTCGATGGCGTTGAGCCCCGCAACCTCGGACGCGTCGACCATGCCTCCGTCGGGCCCCTCGGACAGCGGCAGGAGCGCCGCGACGCGAATCGAGTCGGCGCGATCGAAGCCACCCACCTCGCGGCGGCACTGGGGTGGCAGCGGCAGACAGTACCGCTCGAGACACACCCGGCCGGCGCCGCACTGGGAGTCGCTCGTGCACTCCTCGAAGCCGCCGTTGATGAGCGTGCAGCCGGTCAGCCCGACGGCCAGCAGCGCGAGCGAGCGTCTCATGGCATCGGCACCGTCAGCAGGCCGAAGGCACCCCCACCGGGGAGCGGAGCCACCGAGACGCTGGCCTGCGCGCCCTCGAGCTCTCCTTTCGGGAAGAGGATGATCGCCGTCACCGCGCAGGCGACGCCGACGAGCAACGACACGTCGGCGACGATCGACTTCGTCACCGTGTCCGACTGGAGGGCGCGCTTGTCTTCGAGCAGCGTGGCCGACCGGAAGGCCGTCTTGGCGCTCGTCGACAAGAGCCCGAAGACGAGGCCCGACACCAGCGCCGCCGCGCCCACGCCGCCCACCACGAGCGCTGCCACCTTGCGCCCGCTCACCTTCGACTGCTCGGCGTCGAGGCGCGCCTTCTCTTTGGCCTCGAACTCGGCCTTCTGCCGGCTCGCGCGCTCGGACTCGGTCTCGGCCTTGCGCCGCGCGTCCTGGGCGTCCTTCTCGAGGCGGGCCTTCTCGGCGTCCCGAATGCGGCTGTCGGCCTCTTGTTTGGCCAGCAGGTTCCGCAGCCGGTCCATGTTCTGGTTGGCCTTGCGCACCTTGTCCGGGTCGGTCTCGGTCGACGGCAGGCCGACGTACTTGCGGTAGAACTCGAGCGCCTTCTCGTTCTCGGCCAGGTTGTCGTACGTGCGCGCCAGGTTGTAGGTGAGGGTGGCGCTCTGCTCGATCTGGTACGCCTCGAGGAGCAGCTTGAGCGCGCCCGCGAAGTCGCCCTTGTTGTACAGGCCCTGCGCCTCGTTGTTCAGCGCCGACACCTTCGGGTTCACCCCCAACGCGGTGACGGAGAAGAGCACCAGGGCGGTCAGCAGCAGCCGGGCGGCCATACGTTCGTCAAGCCTACCCGCCGGGGCCGTGAAAGCGAGCGTGACGTCAGGGCCTTGACGCTGGGGCGGCACGACCTGCCGGGATCGATTCTGCCGGGCGGCCGCACGTCGCGTGGCAGCGCCGGCCGAAAGCGCCGGGTGCGGCTGGTGCCGGTCGTGCTCCTCGAGAGCGCCCGTGCGGACCTTCGTCGCGACCCTGACTTCCATCGACGTGCGTTCACTGGCCTTCGGCCGCTGGGCGGCGTTCCTGACGCTCGCGCTCGCCCTCGTGGCCGCGAGCTTCGTTCCCTCTGTCGTGCTCGACCAGCTCGCCTACACCGCGAGCCTCGCCGTCTTCGCCGTGCCGAGCGGGGTGCTGTTGGTGGCGCTCGCCCGGCTGCGCGTGAGCCGTCAGACGTGGCGCGCGCTGGCAGTGGCGTGGGGCCTGCTGGTGCCGATGGGCGTGGTGCTGAACCTGGCCTTCGCCGACGACTTCTTCACGTACCCCAACGCCCAGGCGGTGACGGGCTGGTCGGTGCCGGCCTTCGACTGGAGTGGGCTCGACACGGCGCACCCGATTCCGCTCGAGGAGTTCGCCTTCTACGCCCTGGGCTTCCTCACGATGCTGTCGCTCTACGCCACCGTCGACGCGTGGCTCGTGCCGTTGCGCCGGCGCGCCCAACCGTCGTTGGCGCTCGTGGCCGGAACCCTCGAAGCCGTGGTGGCGCCCGCGGGCCTCATCGGGTCGGCGTGGCTCATGGCGCAGGGGGCCGCGCCGACGTACTGGACGTACCTCTGCGCGGTGCCGCTGCCGGTGACGCTGTGGCTGTGGCCCAGGGTGCGAGCGCGGGTGAATGGCGCCGCCCTGGTGACGACGCTGGCGCTCATCGTCGCCGCCTCCGTCGTGTGGGAGGCCGTGCTCGCCGTTCCCCGCGGGTGGTGGGGCTACCAGGCGTCATCGATGCTCGGGCCGCGGCTGCTGGGCCTGCCCTTCGAGGCGGTCGCCGTGTGGCTCCTCGCGCCCATCACCACAGCCGTCGTCTTCGAAGCGCTCCGCCGAAAGGAAGATCTCCCGTGAACCGTTCTCCGCAGACCGTTCTGCTCCGCCCCCTCATCGCGCTGTCGCTCCTCATCATCGCCATGGTGGTGGCGCGCACCGTCGCCGACGCCGTCGGCCTCAAGGCGCCGTGGTACCTGCTGCACGAGCTGACGCTGATGGCGGTGCCGATGGCGTGGCTGTTGTGGCGCGTCTTTCCGCGCCTGGGCGAGTCGGACCGCATCGGCTTCGTCGTGACGAGCGGGCTCTTCATCACCGCGTCGGCGATCGCCGAGCTGCTCGCGATTCAGCACCGGTACTGGTGGTTCTACGAGGGCCACGACGCGCTCTCGGGCCTCACGCTGGGCGCGATTCCGCTCGAGGAGTTCATCTCGTACCCGCTGCTGCTGGACGTGCCGATGCTGTGGTTCCTCGAGCTGTCGTTGGCGCGGCCCGACGAGCCCGTGCTGGGCGAGGCGCGCGGCGCACGGGTGTCGACGTGGCTGCGACGGGCGGCGGGCGTCGCGCTGGCCGTCGCCCTCGGCTTCATCGCCCTGGCCCTGTTGGCTCCCGGCGCGACGGACGTGACGACGGGCGCCAGTCCCGACGCGGCCGGGGCGATTCGGTACTCGGCCGGCCCGAAACAGTACGGGTGGACCATCGTGCAGGCGCTGGGCTGGGCAGGCACCTTCGCCCTCGGCGCCGCCGTGGCGCATCGGGTGCGGTGGCGCACGCTCCTCATCGTCGCCGCGACCTACTTCCCCTTCGCGCTCTTCGTCGAGCTGCTCGCCTGCGGGCGCGGGTGGTGGGTCTGGAACGCACAGCAGACGATCGGCGTGTTCGCCTGGGTGCTGCCCGTCGAGAGCTTCAGCATGTACCTCACGGGTGCGTTGATGCCGGTGTTCTGCTTCGAGTGGCTGCGGGGGCTCTGGGCCGACGAGCCGAGGAGCGCCGCGCTGGTGCCCGAGCGTCGCTGACACGAGGTCGGTGGTCGACCGGCGTCGGCGGAACGACGGTTTTCTCTGGCAGGAAACGCCGGAAAGTGGCGGCGGGGGCGCGAGGTCCCTAGGGTCGCCACGTGGCATCGCTGTGGCATCGCCTGACGGAGCCGTCTGCCCTCGTCCTTGATGGGCTCGAGCGCCGGCAGGCAAAGATCCTCGCGTCGGCGCTGGTCCTCATCCTTCCGGTGTGGGCGCTGACGGTGGCCGCGTCGCTGGCGACCCGAACCCGCGACTCGTCGACCCTCGAGTGGGTGCTGATCTTCGTCATCAACGCGCTCGCCATCGGCTCGTACGCGCTGAGCCGCACCCGCTTTCACCGGGCTGGCGCGAGCATTCTCATCCTCACGAGCATCATCGGCGCCAACATCGCCCAGCTGAGCGAGCCGGATCGGCTGCGCGTCGTCGTGGGCATGCTCTACGCGGCCCTCGGCCCGATCTACTCGGCGATCCTCATCAACACGCGGGCGACGCTGCTCGCGGCCGTCGGCACGATGGCCTGCTTCGTGGGCTTCGGGCTGCTGAACCCGGTGCTCACGACGACCGACTTCGTGCTGCCGCTCTTCCTCCTGGGGTTCCTCCTCTCGTTGACGGTGGTGGCGTCGGCCGTACGTGAGTCGCAGCTCAAGGTGATCCAGGCGCAGTCGGCGCACCTCGCGGCGACGATCGAGTCCGCCATCGACGCGGTGGTGGCGGTCGATCGAGGGGGCAAGGTCACGAGCTGGAGCCGGCGGGCCGAGGCCGTCTTCGAGCGCACGGCCGCCGAGGCCGTGGGTCAGCCGTTGGCACGCGTGGTGGCCTCGGGGCCCGAGGCAGACCGGCTCGAGGAATCGCTGGGCCAGCAGCACCCCACACGGCTCGAGTTCGAGCGCCCGGTCGGCCCCGACGGCCGGCGCGCGTTCGAGGCCTCGATGGCCCCCCTCAAGGACGGGAGCGGAGCGGTGGTGGTCTTGCGAGACGTCACCGAGCGCAAGCAGATCGAAGCGCGGCTGATGATGACCGACCGCCTCGAGACCATGGGCCGGCTGGTGGCCGGCGTGGCCCACGAGATCAACAACCCGCTCGCCTACGTGCAGGCGAACCTGCGCGCGCTCGAGGAGGACCTGGCGACCCCCGCGCTCCCGGCCCGCGAACGGCACGAGCTGCTCGCCGAGACCCTCGACGGCACGAAGCGCATCCAGACCATCGTGAAGGACCTGCTGACGTTCTCGCGGCACAGCGGCGAGTACGACGCCCTGACCGCGGTGAACGTCGAGGCGACCATGGAGTCCGCGCTCCACATCGCCCAGGTGCACGTCACCAACGCGAAGGCCTCGATCATTCGCCAGTACGGGAACGTCGGCACCATCATGGGCATCGAGTCGCGGCTCGGCCAGGTGTTCCTCACCTTGATCATGAACGCCGTGCAGGCGCTGCCAGCCACGGGAGGGCGGCGCGAGCTGCTGGTGTCGACGCGGCTCGAGGGTGGGAAGGTGATCGTCGCGGTGCGCGACTTCGGCGAGGGCATGACGCCCGAGGTGAGGGCCAGGCTCTTCACGCCGTTCTTCACCACCAAGCCCGTCGGCAAGGGGACCGGCCTGGGGCTGTCGATCGCCCACTCGATCGTCATCAGCCTCGGCGGTGAGATTCGCGTCGAGAGCGCGAAGGGGCAGGGCGCCCTCTTCGAGGTGGTGCTGCCGTCGACGCCGCCCGTGGGCTGAGCCTCGTGCGCGGAAACGACAAAGGGCGGCGCCCCACTGAATCGGGGCACACCGCCCATCGGCACGGCACCCGGCGCCTCAGCTCAAGCGCGACAGGAGCGTCTGGCGAATCAGCTCGAGCGTCTTCGGCATGCGCTCGCCGAACTGCTCGAAGAACTGCTTCTGGCTGACGAGCTCGTCCTTCCACTCGGTCTCGTTGATGTGCGTCGCCTCGTCGACCTTCGCGGGGTCGATGTCGAGGCCTGAGAGATCGATGTGGCCCTGCTTGGGCACCCAGCCGAAGAGGGTCTCTTGCGCGCCGACGCTGCCGTGGGCGCGGTCGACGATCCACTTCAGCACGCGCATGTTGTCGCCGTAGCCCGGCCAGAGGAACTTGCCGTCCTTGCTCTTCCGGAACCAGTTCACCATGAAGATCTTCGGCGGGTACGGGATGCGGGTCTGCATCTTGAGCCAGTGCGCGAAGTAGTCGGCGACGTTGTAGCCAGCGAAGGGCAGCATCGCCATCGGGTCACGGCGCACCACGCCCTGCTGGCCGGTCGCCGCGGCGGTCGTCTCGGACGCGAGCGTGGCGCCCAGGTACACGCCGTGGGCCCAGTTGAACGACTGCATGACGAGCGGCACCGTGTTCGAGCGGCGGCCGCCGAAGATGATGGCGCTGATGGGCACGCCCCGCGGGTCGTTCACGTAGGACGACAGCATCGGGTTGTTCGACGCCGGGGCCGTGAAGCGCGAGTTGGGGTGCGCGGCCTTCTCGGTCGAGCCCTTCTTCCAGGGCTGGCCCTTCCAATCGGTGAGCTCGTCAGGCGCCTCGCCGTCGAGGCCTTCCCACCACACCTGCATGTCCTTCGTCACGGCGACGTTGGTGAAGATGGTGTCTTTCGTGATGGTCTTCATCGCGTTGGGGTTCGACTGCCAGTTGGTGCCGGGCGCGACGCCGAAGTAGCCGTTCTCGGGGTTCACCGCCCACAGCCGGCCGTCCTCGCCGACGCGCAGCCACGCGATGTCGTCACCCACCGTGTAGACCTTCCACCCGTCGAAGCGCTTGGGGGGAATCATCATCGCGAAGTTCGTCTTGCCGCAGGCCGAGGGGAAGGCGGCGGCCACGTAGGTGGTTCGCCCGTCCGGATCCTCGACGCCGAGGATGAGCATGTGCTCGGCCAGCCACCCCTCGTTGCGGCCGAGGTAGCTGCCGATGCGCAGCGCGAGGCACTTCTTGCCGAGGAGCGCGTTGCCGCCGTAGCCCGAGCCGAAGCTCCAGATCGTGTTGTCCTGGGGGAAGTGGCAGATGTAGCGGCGGTCGGGGTTCAGATCGCCCGTGCAGTGCAGGCCGCGGTTGAAGTCGTTCGAGTCGCCGAGCATGTCGAGCGCCGGCTTCCCCATGCGCGTCATGATGCCCATGTTGAGCGCCACGTAGACCGAGTCGGTCACCTCGATGCCGATCTTCGAGTGCTCGCTCCCGAGCGGGCCCATCACGTAGGGCACCACGTACATCGTGCGGCCCTTCATCGAGCCCTGGAACAGGCCCTTCAGCATGCCGTACGCCTCTTCAGGCGGCTTCCAGTTGTTGGTCGGGCCGGCCTCTTCCTTCGTCGGCGTGCAGATGAAGGTGAGGTGCTCGACGCGCGCCACGTCGTTGGGGTTCGAGCGGTGAAGGTAGCTGCCCGGGTGCTTCTGCTGGTTCAGCGGAATCAAGATGCCCTTCGAGACCGCGTACTCGGTGAGCCGCTTCTTCTCGTCGGCGCTGCCGTCGCACCAGATCACCTGGTCGGGCGTCGTCATCGCCGCCATCTCGTTCACCCAGTCGAGCAGGCGTTTGTTCGTCGTGAGGTTGGTCGTGACCGTTGGCATGGCGGAGGCGTCTCTTTCGCGGGGGCAAGCGGTGGTGAAGCCTGGCTGATGCAGTACCCGAAACCGCACAGGGCGTCTCATGGCCTCACTGGCTGATCAAGCGGGAAGGCCTCATGCGTTCCATGAGCGTTTGCAGAGGATGCGCTGCGTCAGCGCCGAAGCCGCGAAGAACGCGACGCGTCGTGAGAGCCTCCGGCGTCATGGCGAGCGAGACGAGAACGAGCGCGCGGGCGGGAGAGCCATCAGCGAACACGGGGTTCGGCGCGGAGCTGGCGTCGGAGGCCGAGCCGGGCGCGCTGCCCCGCACCCAGAACGCACCGCGGCACGCGCCGATGGGGCTCTTCACCGAACAACTGTCATCGACACCGTTTCTCGTGGGACGTGCCGACGCGCGGCGCTCGTGGCTGTACCGGGTTCGGCCGTCGACCGAGGTGGGTGACTTCTCTCCGGTGCCGCACCCGGGCCTCTCGGCGTGGGGCTCTCACGCGGCGCCCAACCTCCTGGGGTGGAAGCCGCGGCCGCTCCCGCTCGAGCCGACGGACTTCATCGATGGGCTGACGACGGTGGCGGTGGGCGGGAGCGCGGCCGATCAAGCTGGCGTGGCGATTCACGGCTTCGTCGCCAGCGCACCGATGACGCGGCGGGCGCTGTGTTCGGCCGACGGCGAGTCGCTCCTGCTACCCGACGAGGGCGAGCTCGAGGTGCGCACCGAGTTCGGGCGGCTCGTGGTGGGCCCCGGTGACGTGCTGGTGCTTCCCCGGGGCTCCCGCTTCGCGGTGAACCCGCTCGGAGGCGCGAGCCGGCGCGGCTGGTGGATCGAGGTGTTCGGCGCGGGCTTCGCGTTGCCGCCTCGCGGCGTCATCGGCGCCAACGGCCTGGCGGAGAGCCGCCACTTCGTCGCGCCCGACGCGGCGTACGAAGACGCGTCGGGCGAGTGGACGATCTTCCACAAGTACTCGGGCACGCTGTGGGCGGCGCCGGCGAACCACTCGCCCTTCGACGTCGTCGCCTGGCACGGTACGGCGGTGCCGCTCGTGTACGATCTCTCGCGCTTCTGCCCCGTCGGCGCGGTGGCGTTCGATCACCCCGATCCGTCGATCTTCACGGTGCTGTCGGCGCCGACGGCAGTGCCGGGGCGTCACGCGGCGGACCTGGTGGTGTTCCCACCGCGATGGGACGCGGCGCTGCACACGTTCCGCCGGCCCTGGTACCACCGCCAGGCCGCGACCGAGTGGAACGCGATCGTCACCGGGCCCACCTCGAACCGCGTGTACTCCCGCGGTGGGAGCTTCTTGACGCCGCCCTTCACGCCCCACGGCATCACCCCCGACGCGCTCGAACGCGAGCTGTCGGGCAAGGACGACGAGAAGCCCCGCTTCATCGGAGACGGCGCCACCTGGGTGCAGCTCGAGACGCACTTCCAGCTGAGCGTCACCGACGCGTGGCGAGAGGCGCCGTGGCGTGATGCGGACTTCTCCAGCGTGGCGCGCGGCGCGAAGGTGCGCTTCTCGAAGGCCGACGCCGGCTTTCACTCGTCCGACACCATCCCCGGGTTGAAGCCGTGAGCGCGGTGACGCCGGATGGGCCGGAACGTGGAGCACTCGTCGAAGCACGACGCTGGGCTCGACGGCCAGGGCAACGGGTCTATGGGTTCCAGAGTCTGGTTCGCCGCGCCGTCAGAAAGGGCACTGGCCTCGGAGTCGACGCGTGATCGGCGAGGCCGTGCACCGCTTCGTGGGGCCCGCGCGCGTCGCCTACGGCGAGGGGCTCGTCGAGACCGCGCTGGGCCAGGCGCTCGGTGCGCGGGCGAACGTCCTGGTGGTGACGACGGCGAGCGCGACGAAAGACCCACGGCTGCTCGCGAGGGTGCGCGCGGCGCTCGAGGGGCGGTCGGTGCAGATCGTCGACTCCATCTCACAGCACGTGCCGGTCGAGTCGCTCGACCGCCTCGCGGCGACGTCCTTCGAGGCCGTGGTGTCGCTCGGCGGTGGGTCGCCCATCGACGCGGCGAAGCTCGCCGTGGTGCTCCAGGCCACGGGGGCCCGGCCCGCGGCGCTCGCGTCGACACCCCTGCCGGAGTCCCTGCGCGCGCGGCCGCTCCACGTCGCCCTGCCGACGACGCTCTCTGGCGCCGAGCTCTCGCCGACGGCCGGCTTCACCGTCGAGGGGCGAAAGGTTGGCGTCTTTCACGCGGAGCTGAGCCCGCAGGTGGTGCTCGGTGACGTCGCCCTCTCGCTGCGCACACCCCTGACGCTCTGGGTGTCGTCGGGCGTGCGGTCGATCGACCACGCCGTCGAAGGCCTGCTCGCGTCGGGAATGCATCCCCTCGCTGACGCGGCCGCCCGCGAAGGGCTGCCGGCGCTGATGAACGCGCTGACACGCACGGCTGACGCTCCGGAGGACGCCCGGGCGAGGCACGACGCCCAGGTCGCCGCGTTCCTCTGTTACCAGCTGCCCCTCGAAGCGCAGCGGGGCCCCAGCCATGCGCTCGGCAAGCGACTCGGCGCCTCGTTCGGCATTCCGCATGGGCTCACCTCGTGCCTCACGCTGCCGGCGATCCTGCGGGTGTGGCCGCGTGGCGCGGCGCTCGCGCGACTCGAGGCGCTCCTCGGCGGCCCACCCCACGAGGTCGTTCATTCGCTCCTCCACCGCCTCCGCCTCACCCGTCGGCTGTCCGACTTCGGCGTGGGCCCGACGGAGCGCGCCCGCGTCGAGGCCGACTTCACCCACCCCGACCTGTCGAAGGAGCAGCTGCGCGCGGTGCTCGACGCCATCGCGTGAGCTCAGTCGGGCAAGCGAGGCGCGCACTCGCCGACGCAGGACCGCGCCCACGGCGGTAAAGGGCCTCTCCATGGCCCGGCCCCCGAACGTGATCCACTGGCAGGACGAGAAGGACCTCGATGACAGCGGCTACCCGGGTGACGACGAGCGCCTCGGCTTCACCGCGAAGCTGTCGGCGGCGCTGGGGCTCTTCCGCATCGGCATCGGCCACGAGGTGCTGCCGCCGGGCCGCCGCACCAGCTACCCGCACGCCGAGCTGAGTGAAGAGGAGTTCGTCTTCGTCCTCGAGGGCACTCCGGACCTCTGGCAGGACGGGCACCTGTACCGACTCGGCCCGGGCGACGCCGTCGGTTGGCCGAGCGGCACCGGCATCGCGCACACCCTCATCAACAACACCGGGCGCGACGTGCGGCTGCTCATCGTGGGGGAGCCCTCGCGCCGCCGGTTCAAGGTGCACTACCCGCTGCACCCCGAGCGCAACGCGAGCCTCGGTGCGTCCTGGTGGAGCGACGCGCCCCACAGAGCGCTGGGGCCCCACGATGGGCTGCCCGATGCCCGGCGGAAGTGACCTTCAGCTCTCGGGCGCCGTCGTCTGGTGCCGTGCGGCCGGCGTCGCCTCGAGCCCCTTCGACGCCATGTAGATGATGTTCCGCGTGCCCTTCTTGCCCCGGTACATGGCGCGATCGGCGAAGTCGAGCAGCGCGTCCTTCTCCTGCGCGTGCTCCGGGTAGCTGGCGATGCCGATGCAGGTGGTGATGTTGAGCCCGAAGCCTTCGCGCGCGAGGAAGCGGTGGCTCTCGACGGCGCGCCGAATGCGCTCGGCCACCTTGAGCGCGCCGCCCGAGTCGGTGCCCCGGAGCAGCAGCACGTACTCGTCGCCGCCCCACCGGCACACCACGTCGTTGTCGCGCACGCAGGCCTTCAGCACTCGCGAGACCTCGACGAGGAGCTTGCTGCCCACCACGTGGCCGTGCGTGTCGTTGACGCTCTTGAAGTAGTCGAGGTCGAGGAACAGCAGCGAGAAGGGCTTCTCGGCGCGCGTGGCGTTCTTGAACTCCTTGTCCAGCACCAGCTCGAGGTACCGGCTGTTGAAGAGGTGCGTGAGGTCGTCGAGGTAGACGAGATCTTCCACCTCGGCGAAGCGGCCGAGGTTCTTGAGCGCCAGCGCGAGGTGGCGGCCCAGGTACGCCCCGGCCTCGACGCCCGCCTCGGGAATGTCTCCCGAGAACAGGAGCAGCACCGCGCCCAGCCGCGACTCGCCGTCGACGATGGGGAGCAAGAACGCCGTCTCGTACGGCCCCGGCACCTCGTCGAGCTGCAGCTCATGGCCGGCGCGCGCGAGCGCCTTGAGGGCCTCGGTCACCTGCGGCGTCACCACCTCGGCCAGCGCCTCACGATCGTCTCCAGGCACGCCCGCCCAGCCCGCCAGCTGCAGCACGTCGTCATCGCTGATGTAGAGCGCGCAGGCGTCCGCTCCGCAGAGCGAGAGGAACCCCGAGGCCGACGTCTCGACGAGCCGATCCCGATCGAGCGTCGTGGCGATGCGCTGGCCCGCCTCGAGCAACGTCACGTAGCGCCGCAGCGCCTCGTGCTCTTTCAGGAGCGAGTTCTGCGTCAGCGCCCGGTTCACCGCCGTCGCGAGCACCTCGGGCGTGATCGGCTTCACCAGGTAGTCCGACGCACCGCTCTTGATGGCCCGCACCGCCGGCTCCACCTTGTCGAGCGCGGTGATGACGAGCACCTCGATGCCCGGGTGCGTCGACTTGACGAACTGCAAGAGCTCCATGCCGTCCGACTGCGGGAAGATGAGATCGGTCACCACCAGGTCGAACTTCTGGCTCGACAGCGCCGTGCGCGCGTCGGTGGTGGACGACACCGGCACCACCTGGTGGCCCGCTCCGGTGAGGAAATCGGCGTAGAGCGCACGCGCGACCTTTTCGTCGTCGACCAGGAGGATCTGCGCCATGGTGGAGGCGCGTCGTACCAGATGACGCGTCGGTTGCCCCCTGTGGTTTCGAGGGACTCGTGGTCGCTCCTGAACGCCGCCTGTGCGTCTTCTTCGAGGCAGGTCGCACGCGCTACGCCCTCGAGGCGACGAGCGTGCTCGAGGTGGCGAGGCCCCAGGGCGATGACGAGACGTTCCGTGGGCACCTCGGCATTCGCGACCTCTCCGAGCTGGTGGGCGGCGGCCCCGAGGTGCGCCCCGGCACGGTGGTGGTGCTCGACACGAGCCCGACGGTGGCCGCGCGCACGCTGCGCGTCGACGGGGTCTTCGACGTCTCTGGCCACCTGGCGCTGCCGCTGTCGAGCCGCCTGGTGCCGCTGCTCGCGCCAGTGGTGAAGCAGGGCCTGGTGTCGGAGGCTGGCCTCTCGTTCGAGCTCGACGTCGCGCAGCTGGTGCGCGGGCTGCCCCGCCCCCAGAAGCGCCTCGAGGTGGCCACGGGTGAGGCGAAGGGGCCCTGTCTCGTCTTCGACAGCGGAGCGCGTCGCTTCGCCGTCGGGCTCTCCGACGTGTCCCAGGTGGCGAGCCGCGGCGTGATGTTCAACCCGGCGCCGGGCGTGGGCTCGTTCCTGGGCGTGCTGATGCACCAACAGCGCCTGGTGCCGGCCTTCAGCCTCACGAGTGACGAGGCCGAGGCGCTGCTCGTCGTCGTTGAGCTCGCGTCGGGCCCGGTGGCGGTGTCGGCGAGCCGCGCGCACGGCGTGAAGTCGCCCGATGCGCTGGGCGAGGCGACGGTCATCGACGTCGTCGCCACCTTCGGTTGAGTGAGAAAGCCCGCCGCGTGGCGCGCTTCGTCACTTCGGCTTCTTGAGCCAATGCAGCCGGGGCCCCTCGGGTGGCGCCATCACCGACGCCAGCACGATGCCAACGCCGAGGAGCGCGAGGGCGATGAAGACGAGCGCGGTGGCGTCGATGGGCAGGCGGGGGAAGCGGCCCCTCGCGCGGCGCACCTCGGCGATGAGGGTGCCGATTCGCACCGTCAGCACCTCGGCCGCGTCGAGCGTCAGCACGAAGCCCTCGGCCGACTCCTTCACCCGGCCCGTGCGCACCAGCTCGCTGAAGGTGCGCGCCGCATCGCCGCGCGTCGACACCTCGCCCTCGACGCCGGCGCTGAAGCGCACCTCGAGGCCCGTCGGCACCCACGTCAGCTCGAGGCGCGCCGATGAGCCGATAGCGATGTCGTCACCCGGGCCGTCGCCGAGCTTGAGCGTCGTCCGCCCGCGCCCGTCGAGCACCTCGGCGGTCAAGCGTCGGCTGCCCCAGCGCAACCGGGCTTCCCACGCAGAGTCTGGCGCGACCACCGTCTTCATGGACCTGCGGCCTCGTAACGCCCGCCGGGGCGCCTGTCACTCCACCGAAAGGGGCCGAAAAACACTTCGGCCGGTGACGGCCTCTCGTCGAGGACCCTCACCGGCCGAACGTCACAGCCAAAGAACGAAGCGGCTTACTTCTTCTTCTTCAGCTCGTCGTCGATGACCGACTTGAAGGCGTCGATGGGCTGCGCGCCCACGACCTGCCGGCCGTTGATGAAGAACGTCGGCGTGCCATTCGCACCCACCCGCATGCCCTCGTTCGAGTCGTCGGTGACGTACTGGTCGTACTTGTTCGAGTCGAGCGCCGCGCGGAACTTGCCCACGTCGAGCTTGAGCTCCTCGGCGTACCGCTCGAGCGACGGGCGATCGAGCGCCTGCTGATTGGCGAAGAGCTTGTCGTGGTACTCCCAGAACTTGCCCTGCTCGTTCGCGGCCATCGACGCCATGGCGGCGATCTTCGCGTTGTTGTGGAACGGCAGCGGCTGGTGCTTGAAGACGATCTTCAGCTTGCCCTGGTACTGCTTCTCGAGATCGTGGAGCGTCGGCACCACGCGCGAGCAGAACGGGCACTGGAAGTCCGAGAAGGCCACGATGGTGACGGGGGCGTTCTTCGGGCCCGTCGCCGGGGCGCCGTCGATCTTGATGTCGGTGACGACCTTCTGCGGCTCGGGCGCGCCCGGAGCGGCCGGGGGCGGGGCCTTGCCGGCGTCCTTCATGAACTCGGCGTAGAGGTTCTCCATCTTGACGCCGTTGGCGAGGAGCTTGTCGGCCTTCTTGATCTCCTCGTCGATGACGTTCTTGAACGACTCGAAGGGCTGCGCGCCGACGAACTCGCGGCCGTTGATGAAGAACGTCGGGGTGCCGTTGGCGCCGACCTGCATGCCCTCGCTCGAGTCACGCTCCACCTTCGCGGCGAACTTGTTCGAGTCGAGCGCCGCCTTGAACTTGCCCATGTCGAGGCCGAGCTCCTGCGCGTACCGCTCGATGCTGGCGCGATCGAGCGCCTGCTGGTTGGCGAAGAGCTTGTCGTGCATCTGCCAGAACTTGCCCTGCTCGTGCGCGGCCATCGACGCCTCGGCGGCGATCTTCGCGTTGTTGTGGAAGGGCAGCGGCTGGTGCCGGAACATGATGCGCACGTCCTTCGCGTAGGTGTCTTCGATCTGCTTCATCGTGGGGACGACGCGCGAGCAGAACGGGCACTGGAAGTCCGACCACGCGACGATCGTCACCTTGGCGGCCTTCGGGCCACGGCTGGGCGAGTCCTCGGGGAGGTCGATCTTCCGCACGGCCGGCGGCGGGGGCGGAGCCGACGGCTGCGCCTGCTGCGGAGGGGGCGGGGGCGAGGTGACGCCCTTCTCGATGATGCGGGCGTAGACCTGGTCGGCGGGCGTGCCCGACTTCACCATCTCCTGCGCGCGGCCGAGCTCGGCGTCGATGATGCGCTTGAAGTTGTCGATGGGCTGCGCGCCCGAGAGCTTCTTGCCGTTGATGAAGAACGCCGGCGTGCCGGTGGCGCCGATGGACTGGGCGAGGCCCTGGTCCTTGTCGATCTGCGCCTGGAACTTCGCCGCCTGCATGTCGGCCTTCCACTTCTCGACGTTGAGGCCGATCTCCTGCGCGTGCCGCTCGAGGTCGGCGTCCTCCAGCGCCTTCGTCTGGAACATCTTCTCGTGCATCTCCCAGAACTTGCCCTGCTCACCGGCCGCCATGGCCGCGAGCGCCGCCGGCTTGGCGCGCGGGTGGAACGGGAGCGGGTTGTGCTTCATGACGACGCGCAGCCGCTCGCCGTACTCCTTCTGGAGCTGGTTGACGGTGTCGTTCGCGCGCGAGCAGAACGGGCACTGGTAGTCCGAGAACTCGACCATCGTCACCAGCGCCGTGGCGGCGCCCTTCTGCGGCGACTCGTCGAGCGGGACGCGGAAGACGGTGTCGTCACCGCCGGCGCCAGACGGGCGGGGGGCGCTGGGGGCCGACGGCGAGGGGGCCGCGGCGATGGTGGGCGCGCTGCCGCCCGACGAGCTCTTGAACATCGAGCCGACGGCGAAGCCAACGACGCCGCCGACGATGAGGGCAATGATGACGGAGGGTTTCATGGGTGCGGGGACTCCCCTATGGGTAGTAAAGGCGCGCGTCCTCTAGCAAACGCGCGCCGCAGTGCAATGCGAACCGGTCATGAGCCTCCCCGCCTGGAAGTTTCAGCGCGCCTGGTCGACGCGCGGGGCAAGCCCTGCCCGATGCCCATCATCGAGCTGGCGAAGGCGCTGAAGGCGGAGGCGCAGGTCGAGCTGTGGGCCGATGATCCCGCGGCCGAGGGCGACCTCGCGACCTTCTGCCAGGCGACCGGCCGGGTGACCGAGCGCCTCGAGCGGGCCCCCTTCCTGCGCGCTGTCGTGCGGGGTGGGTGACGACCCGGCCGCTTTCGCCGACCCGGCCCATCAGCGGGGTGGGTCGACGTGGGAGCCATGGCCCCAGAGAGGACGACCCGTTCTCCGCGCGCGTCGGGCTACACTGGGCATGGCTGCTGCACACCGCACGGGCTTCCAGGCTTGTAAGGAGGCACGGCGCATGGGTGATGGGGGTTCATCGAGGGGTTTTGCACTGATGACGGACCAGGACGTCGAGCTGTCGCGGCGCGAAGTCGAAGCGGCCCAGGACGAGTCGAACCTCCACGCCGAGCTGACGCGGCTGATGGCGGCGAGCACCGACTACGAGCGGCGCATCAAGCAGCTGAAGGGCGCGGTCGCCGAGGCCGAGCTGCAGGGCGTGCATGACGGCCACCTCGCCGAGCGCGTGAAGTCGATCGCCATGCCGGCCATCGAGCCCGAGGCCTCGTTCGAGCCGGCGCGGGAGCTGCGCCGCCAGGCGCTCGAGGCGCGCGTGCGGGCCACCCAGGAGGTGCGGGAGCGCATCAAGGGCTTCCGCGCCCAGGTGCAGCAACTCGGGCAGCAGCTCACCACCGACGAGAAGCTGGTGCAGCGGCTGGTCGCGCAGGCGAAGCAGGCGAAGGCCGCGCCGCCACCACGGGCCGACGACGAGGCGGCGCTCGGGGCGACGATGATCTCCGCGGCGCCTCCGCCGGGGCTGCGTCAGAAGGCGAAGACGCTGCCGCCGACGCCGGCCCCGCAGGTGCTGGGGGCGATGAAGCCGGCGCCGAAGCGCCAGTCGCCCCGCGTGCGCATGCAGGCGCAGGTCGACTTCGAGAGCGACGACAACTTCTTCAACGGGTTCTCGGCCAACATCTCGGACGGCGGCGTCTTCATCGCGACGGTGAACCTGCTCCCGCTCGGCACGCAGGTCGACCTCGGCTTCTCGCTGCCGACGGGCGAGCGCGTCGAGTGCAAGGGCGTGGTGCGCTGGGTGCGCGAGATCGACGACAAGCAGCCCGAGGTGATGCCGGGCATGGGCGTGCAGTTCGTCGACCTCGAGCCCCGCGCCTCGGAGGCCATCGAGTCGTTCATCCAGCAGCGCGAGCCGATGTTCTACGACGAGTGATGGAGCCCGGGACCCCGGTGGCTCAGGTGAGCTGGAGCACCTTCTCCTCGAGCTTCTTGCCGCGCCACACCGCCGAGAAGAGCACCTTGCGCTCGACCAGGAGGCCGCAGGTGCGCGTGATGATCTCTTCCGGCTGAATCGTCTTCCCGTCGAAGGTGACGCAGAGCACGTTGTTTGGCTCCATGCGGGCGTCCTTCACGCCTGACATCGCCTTCACCTCGAACGTCGGCACCTCGCCGCGCGCGATCTGCACGCGGAACTCGGCCATCTGACCGGTGAGCTCGGTCATCGTCGCCGCGCTCACCAGCTTGCCCTTGTCGAGAATGGCCGTGGCGTCGCAGAGCTCTTCCAGCTCCTGCAGGTTGTGGCTCGAGACGACGACGGTGTGCTGGCCTTTCAGCTCCCGAATGAGCTGACGCACCGAGGCGGCGATCTTCGGGTCGAGGCCCGCGGTCGGCTCGTCGAGGAAGATGACCGGCGGGCTGCCCATGAGCGCCTGCGCCATCGACACCCGCTTCGCCATGCCGTGCGAGAGCTGGTTCGAGTACATGTTCCACGTCTCGGGCAGCTGCACCTTCTCGAGCACCCGCTTCGCCTCGGCCTCGGGCGACGCCAGCCCCGACAGCTCGCCGAAGTAGGTGAGGAGCGCGCCCACCGGCCACGTCGGCGGGAGGATCGCGTCCTGCGGCAGCACGCCCACCTTGCCCTTGAGCGCGCCCGGCACGAAGGGATCCGCCCCGAGGATGCGAATCGTCCCCGCCGTGGGGAAGAGGTAGCCCGTCATCATCGAGAACGTGGTCGTCTTGCCGGCGCCGTTGGGCCCGATGAGGCCGTAGCAGTGGCCCTCCTGCACCTCGAAGGACACGTCGTCGACGGCCCGCTTGGCGCCGAAGTGCTTCGACAGCCGCTCCAGTCGAATCGCGCTCTGGCTCACAGATCCCTCTTCTTCATGACGAGCTGGGCCGCCCCGAGGAACACCAGCGCGAAGCCGACGTGCACCACCGCCGCGGTCACGAAGCGCGTCCAGTCGGGGTGCAGCAGGTCCTGCCCGTAGTGCCACACCGAGAGGTAGCGCGTGTACGCCAGCGGGCTCTCGTCGGTGACCATCGACTTGAGCGAGCCCGCCTCGAGCACCTCGCCCGGCAGCGCGAAGTACTCGCCGAAGAACGCCAGCGCCCAGATGCCGAACAGCACCATGATGTTGAGGAGCAGGCTCACCGCGCCCGAGCGCACGAGCGCGCTGCACAGCGTGGTGAGCGCCAGGTACGCGAGCGCCAGCACGAACGACGCCGCCAGCAGCCGCCCCGTCCACACCACCACGTCCTTCGCGGCGAAGTCGGCGTTGAGGGCCTTCGCCACCAGCACCATGAGCACCGTGCAGACGAAGAGGAGCGCGGTGAAGATCGTCACCTGCGAGGCGAACTTGCCGAGGATGAGGTTGTTCCGCTTCAGCCGCACCACGAGGAAGCGGATGGACTTCGGCCCCAGCTCGCCCGCCAGCTGATCGAACCCCATCAGCGCCACGAAGAGCGGCACGAAGCGCAAGGTGAGCTTGAAGACGAAGAGCAGCACCACCGGCAGCGTGAGCAGCGACTCGAGCATCTCTTCGTCGTCGGTGATGACGACCGAGAGGAACTGCTTCTTGCCCTGGTTGAGCTGCTCCTGCATGCGCTCGTCGGTCGCGTCGACGCCGGCCGACTGGAGCTGCTTGTCGACCGAGGCGTTGAGCTGCCGCGTCACGAAGCCCACCACCGCGAGCGTGAGCGACACGAACATCACGAAGAGCACGAGGAGCGCGAGCACCCGGCCCGAGCGCGTGGCCCGCACCGTCTCGCCCTTCCACACTGCGCCGATTTCCTGGAGGTCCGTCACGGGCGGCGCTCATAGCCAGAAGGCGCTCGGAGTGTGCACTTTCGTGTGGGGGCCCGGCCGTTTTCGGGTCCCCGCGCTTGTCTCGCGCCGCCGTTTCGGCGAATTCTCGTCGCCGTGTCGCGGGTCGTCGTCTTCGTGGTGCTCGTGTCGTGCCTCGCCCATGCCCAGGAGGCTGGCGATGACGTCGGCCTCGACGTGCCGAGCCGCCTGACCGAGCCGCCGCTGTCGAAGGTGACGTCGCTCGCCAGGGAGCGCGATCTGCTGGCCCAGGCCGTGCCCTCGGGCGGCAGGCTGGCGGCGCCAGTCGAGGGCGCGCTCGAGCCCCTCACCATCGACCCGATGCTGCAGGCCGAGCTCGAGGCGATCCTCGAGAAGTACGAGACGCCCTACGCCGCGGTGGTGGCGGTGGAGCCGTCGTCGGGCCGGGTGCTGGCGATGGCCGAGCACAGCGCCGCCGAGCCCGAGCTGCGGGGCCTGTCGACGCGCGCCCTGTACCCGGCGGCGAGCATCTTCAAGATCGTCACCGCGGCGGCGCTCCTCGACGTGGGGGTCGACCCGGCCGAGGTGCTGTGCGCCCACGGCGGCAAGCGCAAGGTGAAGGAGGCCCAGCTCGAAGACTCGGAGCGAGACACGCGGTGCCTCTCGTTCAGCCAGGCGCTGGCCAAGAGCGCGAACGTCGTCTTCGCCAAGTTCACCTCGCGCTACCTCGACGCCGAGAAGCTCAAAGCCGCGGCGCGGGCGTTCCACTTCAACGCGCCGTTCCGGTTCCCGGTGCCCACCGACGTCTCGCTCGCCGCCGTGCCGGCCGAGACGTACCCGCTCGCCCTCACCGGCGCCGGCTTCGGAGACGTCTACCTGTCACCCCTGCACGGCGCCGCGCTCGCGTCGGTGGCCGCGAACAAGGGCCTGTGGCGCGCGCCGGTGTTGCTCGAGCGTGACGTGCCGTCGGGAGCAGCCACCGAGCGCGTCGTCTCGGAGCAGGTCGCCGAGCGCCTGACGGCCATGCTGGAAGAGACCGTCACCGGAGGCACGGCGCGCCGCATCTTCCACGAGCGCGGCATGCGGGTGCCTGGCGCGGTGGGGAAGACGGGCAGCCTCGCCGACAAGAGCCCCTACCGGGACTACACGTGGTTCGTCGGGTTTGCCCCGAAAGAGGCGCCGCGCATCGCGGTGGCGGCCGTCATCGTGAACGAGGCGAAGTGGCGAATTCGCGCGACGTGGCTCGGCCGCGAGGCGATGCGGCTGTTCCTCTCACGGCGCTGATTTTCCTGCGAAGTGTCGGGCCGGGCGCTACCTGACAGGCCCGTCGCTCTCGAGAGGCGTCTCCCCATGTCAGACTCGGCTCCCCCGCGCTCGGTGTGGTCTCGCTCGTCGAAGCTGTTCAAGCTCGCGGCCGGCCTCGCCCAGAAAGAGGCCGCCGGACGAATCGCGCGGGCGTTCGAGAAGGGTGAAGAGCTCGCGCACCGGCTCCACACCGCGAAGGTGCAGGTCGAGCAGGCGCGCGAGATCGTCGAGCACCTCGGCCAGCTCAAGGGCGCGGCGATGAAGGCCGGCCAGCTGCTCAGCATGGAGCTGCGCGACGTGCTCCCGCCCGAGGTCGTCGAGATCCTGAGCAAGCTGCAGGACTCGGGGAACCACGTCGGCTTCGCCGAGATCCGCTCCATCCTGAAGGACGAGCTGGGGGAAGACCTGCTGGGCCAGCTCGAGATCCAGGAAGCGCCGCTGGCCAGCGCCTCCATCGGCCAGGTGCACCTCGCGCACTGGAACCGGCCCGACGGTACGCGCGAGACGATCGTGCTGAAGGTGCAGTTCCGCGGGATCGCCGACACCATCGAGTCCGACCTCGCGGTGCTCGAGAAGGTGGCGCGCCTGTTCCTCGCGATGCAGCTCAAGGACATCGAGGTCGGCGGCGCTTTCGACGAGCTCAAGGCCGTGCTGGTGCGCGAGACCGACTACGAGGCCGAAGCCGACGCGCTCGAGCGGTACCGGGCCAAGGCGGCCGATCTGCCCGGCGTGCGGGTGCCGCGGTGTTTCCGCGAGCTGTCGACGAAGCGGGTGTTGGCGTTGTCCTTCGAGAGCGGCGTGAAGGTCGACGCGTTCCTCTCCACCAACCCGTCGCGCGAGGAGCGGGAGCACTTCGCGCATGTCTTCCTCGACCTCTACTTCCGCGAGTTCTTCGACTGGGGCCTGGTGCAGACCGACGCGAACTTCGCGAACTTCCTGTTCCGCCCGTCGACGCGGGAGCTGGTGGTGCTCGATTTCGGCGCCACCCGGGACTACCCGCAGGCGTTCCGCGACGACTACCGCGCGCTGATCCTCTCGAGCTACCGCCGGGACGAGCAGGCGACATACGAGGCGGCGGTGCGGCTCGGCCTCATCGACCCGACCGAGAGCGAGGCGGCGCGGCGAGCGCTCATGGTGCTGCTCGAGTCGGTGCTCTGCATCTTCCGCGACGAGCACCAGCCGTACGACTTCGCCGACCGCAAACACACCGACGCGGCCGCCGACGCGCTGAAGGCCTTCTACAAGACTCTCAAGCGCGGCACGGCTCCCGCGCAGCTCATCTTCCTCCACCGCAAGCTCGCGGGCGTGCACGCGATGGGGAAGGCGCTCGGCGCGAAGATGGACCTGCGGGTGTACTGGCGACGACTCGAAGGCGACGAACGCCGCGCGGCCTGATCGGCTACTCACGCCGGGGTGAAGCGCCTGGAGTCGCGCGCGGGTCGGCGGGCCACCCCGCAACGTCGGGTCTCGATGCGAGCCCCAAACGAAAACGCCGCTGCGGTCTCGGGCGATTCCGTCAGCGCGAGACCCAGCCCTGGGCCAGGAAGCGGTCGAACGCGGTGAGCGCCTCGAACTCCTTGAGCGGGGCGACACGCACGATGGCTTCGAGCTCTCGTTTGCCGTCGACGCGGGCCAGCAGGTATCGCTCCGCGGCCGAGAGGGGGAGCGCGGCGATCTGCTCCGCCGACAGCGTCGTGGCGGGCACCAGCCGCTTCGCCATGAGGTCGGCCCGCAGCTGCGGGTGCCACGCGGCCTCGATCTGCTTGAGCAGGAAGGTGGCCTCGAGCGTCGGTACGAGCTGGTTCGAGCGCCGCGCCACCGAGTGCGCGTCACGGAAGTTCGACTGCGCGAAGAAGGCGCGGGCGTTCTCGAGCAGCTGCTCCGGCGTGGGGCTGTCGCCGAGGCCCAGGTCGACGTCGATGGTGAAGTCGGGCTCCTTCTCGGCGCGCGGCGGCTTCACCACGATCGCCCCCATCGCGTGGAGCGCGTACAGCCGCTGGTACAAGAAGAAGTCCGTCGCGTGGAGGCCGAGCGCGAGCTCTTCGAGCGTCTTGCCCGACTCGATGCCCTTGAGCAGCTTCAGGTCGAGCGAGCCCTTGCGCGGCGTCATCTCGAGCAGGTCTTCCTTCACCTCGAGCGTGCACTGCGGCGAGGGGAACACCTTGCGAATCTGCTCCCACGCCTGCGCGCGGAAGTCGGCCTCTTTGTAGACGTCCATCAGCGAGACGCGCACGTCGAGCCCGTCGGCGGGCGGCGGCGGGAGGCCCGGCGTGAAGGCGAACGTGCCCACCTTCCACTCGCAGGCCTCGTGCAGCGTCTCGCGGAACTTGGTGGCGAGCGCGGCCACCACCACGTCTTCCTTCACCAGGCCGATCATCACCAGGATGCGGCCGAGGTAGACCTTCGTCTCCTGCTGGGTCTGCCAGGCGCGGTTGAACTGCTCCTCGGTGATGTGCCCCATGTTGATGAGGAACTGCCCCAGGTACTCGCGCGGCAGGTTCGACGAGGCGTTGATGACGCGGCCCTCTTCGAGGTGCACCTGCTTCTTCGTGCCGTCTTTCTCGAGCGACAACACGCCGGTGGCGAGGCGGTTGGCCAGGTAGACGATGAGATCCCGAATGGGCATCGTCTCGAAGTCGCCAGAGAGGCCGCGCGTCGTCACGCCGGGGATTCCACGCGAAAGCTCGACCGTCCTCAATGGTTGCTTGACGAGCGAGAACGGCGCGGGGACGACGGAGCGGGGAGGAGTTGTGCCCACAAGACCACCTTCACGACTGAGATGACTCTGCTCTGCATTCCCCGGCCACTCGAAAGCCTTCCCGGGTAGGCTCGTGCTCCCATGGGCGAGGGTGAGCCGGTGTGGGACGAGCCGACGGTGGTGCTCTACGGCAAACCGGGCTGTCCGCTCTGTGACGAGGCGCGCGCGGTGCTCGACGAGGCCGCAGAGACGAGGCGCTTCAAGCTCGAGCCTCGCAACATCCTCGAGCGCGACGACTGGTTCGCCGCGTTCCGGTACCGCGTGCCCGTGGTCGAGGTGAAGGGAATCGTGCGCCTCGAGTTGCGGTTTTCCCTCAAGGACGTACACGACCTGCTGTCGTCCATCGAAAGTGAGGCGTCGTGAGCGTCGTCGAGGAGCACCCGATCACCGCGTTCCGCCAGGTGCCGCGCACCGGCGTCATCTTCGTCACCACCGAGGCGCAGCGCCTGGGCTTCTCGGCGAAGAACCCCGACTGGTGCAACCTCGGGCAGGGCCAACCCGAGACGGGCGAGCTGCCTGGCGCCCCGAAGCGGGTGCACACGATCCCGGTGGACGTCGACGATCAGGAGTACGCGCCGGTGCAGGGCCTGCCCGAGCTGCGCGAGGCGATCGCGACGCTGTACAACCGGCTCTACCGCAAGGGAAAGCGCTCACAGTACGGGCCCGAGAACGTGAGCGTCTCAGGCGGTGGGCGCGCCTCGCTCACGCGCGCGGCGGCGGCGCTCGGCCACATCAACCTCGGCCACTTCCTGCCGGACTACACGGCCTACGAAGAGCTGCTCGACATCTTCAAGGCCTTCACGCCCATTCCGATTCTGCTCGAGGGCGACCGCGGGTACGCGTTCTCGGCCGACGATCTGCGCCGTGAGGTGCTGGGCCGTGGGCTGTCGGCGGTGCTGCTGTCGAACCCGTGCAACCCGACGGGCAAGGTGGTGCAGGGCAAGGAGCTCGAGAAGTGGGTCGAGGTGTCGCGCGAGCTCGACTGCACGCTGCTGATGGACGAGTTCTATTCGCACTACATCTGGAACAGCCCGCCGGGCGTGCTGCCGGTCGAGAGCGCGGCGCGGTACGTCGACGACGTGAACAAGGACCCCGTCGTGCTGTTCGACGGGCTGACGAAGAACTGGCGCTACCCGGGCTGGCGCGTCACGTGGACGGTGGGCCCGAAGCAGGTCATCGACGCGGTGGCGTCGGCGGGCAGCTTCCTCGATGGCGGTGGCAACAAGCCGGTGCAGCGCGCCGCCATTCCCCTGCTCGAGGAGTCCTTCGTGGTGCAGGAGACGATGGCGCTCCACAAGGCGTTTCAGGAGAAGCGCGACCGCCTGCTGTCGGGCCTCATGCGCCTGGGCATTCGCGCCGACCGCGTGCCCGACGGGACGTTCTACGTCTGGGGCAACGTGGCGCAGCTCCCCGCGCCGCTGAACGACGGCATGGGCTTCTTCCGCGCGGCGCTCGAGAAGAAGGTGATCACCGTTCCGGGCGAGTTCTTCGACGTGAACCCGGGCAAGCGGCGGGCGGCGCGCGGGAGCCGGTTCCGCCAGTACGTGCGCTTCAGCTTCGGTCCGTCGATGGCCACGCTCGAGACCGCGCTGGGGAGGCTGGAACAGCTGGTCGCCGAGGCGATGAAGGCAGCGTGACCAGAGCGACCCCTCATCAGGAGTGACGGCCCGCTCGTCGCTCGGTCAGCGTGAAATCGTTGCGCGTTCGTGACGAGGGCCACACTGTGCCGGGCGTGTTGCCTCGCGTCGTCGGACTGCTCGTGCTGTCGCTTCCCCTCGCTGTGCGCGCCCAGGCCGACGCTGGTGTGTCGCTCGAGGTGGAGTCGGCTCCGCTGGCCCCGGGCTTCGCGCCCCTGACGGTTCCTTTGAGCCTGCTCGCGCCCGGCAGCGGGCAGCTGCTCCGCGGCGATCGCTCGCTTGGGGGCGCCATGCTGGGTACGAGCGCGGGCCTGTTGGGCCTCGCCTTTGGCGGCGCCTTCTTCATGGCGGGCACTGGCGCGAGCGACGTATCCACTGCCATTGGTCCTCCGCTCGGCATCATCGGTCTGGGCGGCTTCATCACCCTCGGGCTCGCCGACGCGGTGGGCACCTACTCGGGCGGCTCCGAGCCGATTCCCTCGGAGACCGCGTGGGACGCGTGGAACGCCACCTGGCGCGGCGGCGTCACCGCCCTCGTCGCGCCCCGGGCCGGGCAACCTGGCAGCGCCGGCGTCACGGCCTTTGGCAGCTTCCGCTCCAGCCGCTTCCTCGCCAGCGTCGAGGCGGGGAACGTCGCCGGTACGCTCGATGGCTGGGTGGTGGGCGGTGGCGGAGTGAAGCTCCTCGGGTACAGCGCCGAGGCTCCGCGAGCGGGTCTCTGGCTCGAGACGTCGCTGCGCCACGAGTGGGCTGGCCGGGTCGGCTTCGACGCGACCCGCTGGCGAACGCAGGTGGTGTCCGTGCTGCCGATGGGCCTCCTCGTTCCGCGCATGGGTCGCGTGACGTCCGTGTTGCGGCTGGGGCTGGACCCGACGTGGGTCCGGTACCGCGAGCGCGCGGCCACCGGGTTCGAGCTGCCGTTGAGCGGTGGCTTCGAGGTGCGCACCGGCCTCACGGACTGGCTTCGCGGCCACGTCGGCTACGAGCACTCGCGCGATGGCCTCGTCGGCGGCAGCAGCATCGGCTTTCTCGGCTCCTTCCACGCGGGGCTCGAGGTGGCGCTCCCGGGCGACCTCGTGTGGGACGTGCGCGTCGTCACGGGAACGCCCCTGGCTTTCTTCACGTCGATCGAATGGAGGCGTCGATGAGGCGCGCCTGGGTGATGCTGCTCCTGAGTGCTGCGTGCTCGTCGGTGACCGACCCGGAGCCGCGCGCGCAGCTCGATCTCGTCCTCGGGAAGGCGACGCGTGACGGGCTTACGTTTCGTTCCGAAGGCGGGCTGCTCCACGCGGTGGCGGACTTCGAGGGCGCCCCGGTGTTCCGCGCGTCGTGCCCGGAGTTCGAGCTGACCATCGAGGCCGCGGCGGATGCGCGCCGTGCGATCCGCCTCATCCTTCGCAACGTGCCACCGGGTCTTCGGCTCTCGTCGTCGGCCGGTGTTCTCGGGCCGACGGACGCGCCGGTCGCCGGAGTTCCCGTTGACGGCCTGCACCTGGGCCTGTCGTGGCAGGTGACGCTCCCGGCGGGCGTCGACAGCGTCACGCTGCGCACCGTCGAGACGACCCGCGACTTCACCTTCATCGCCTTCGGCGACATTCAGCGTGGCCTGCCGCGCTTCGGAGACGTGGTGGACGTCATCAACGCCCGCCCCGACGCCGAGTTCGTCGTCGTCATGGGCGACCTCACCAACGTCTCGACCGAGGCCGAGTTCGACGCCGTCGAGCGCGCCTTCGAGACGGTTCGGCTGCCGATGGTCCTCACCCCCGGCAACCACGACGCCTACCGCAGCTTCGCCTTCCAGCAGCGCTTCGGCCGCGCGAACTACACCTGCACCGCGCGCGGTGTGCGCTTCACCAGCCTCGACTCGTCGAACGCCGGCCTCTCGGAGACGGGCTGGCGGCTCTACGACGAAGCGCTCGAGGCCGGCCGGGAGCAACCGCACGTCGTCTTCAGCCACATTCCCGCGACCGAGAGCTTCGGGGTGCGCAGCGGGCAGTGGAACTCACGCGTCGAGGCGCGCCGCTTCGTCGCCAGCACCGCGGCGGCCGGCGTCGATCTGCTCCTCTTCGGGCACCTGCACACGCTCGACCGCTACGAGCTCGCTGGCATCCCCACCGTCATCTCGGGCGGCGCAGGCGCCATCGAGGAGCGCCTCGACGGCATCGATCGCCACGTCCTCGAGGTGCGGGTCTCGAGCGGGGTGCCGCAGGTCGACGTCGTTCGCGTCGACCCGTGACGGTCACTTCGTCTCGGCCTGCGACAACGTGTCCTTCCACTCGCCGCTCGTGCCACCGTCGGGCGCGCGGTACTCGTTCGAGTGGTTCACCATGAGCCGGTTGGTGGTGAAGGTTCCGCTCGCTGAGTAGGTGCCCTCGACGACGACGCCGATGCCCTCACGGAACATCTGGGGCGGCGTCATGCCGCTGGCCACCTTCACCTTCGGGGCGCCCGGCGTGTGCGAGTCGGCCACGTCGAACGTGAGGCTCGTGTGCTCGGCGTTCCACACCACGGAGCCCGGCACCACGATGCCGCCGAGCCGAATGGTGGCGCCGTAGGCCCTGTCACCCTGGGCGATCATCTCTCCGGGCTTCCAGTAATAGACGAGGTTCTCGCCGATGCTGCCGAAGGCGATCCACGCGAGCGCGCTCGCGGCAACGAGGAGGGCTCCGATGGCGATGAGGCGGTTTCTCGTTTCGGGCTTCATGGGCTCCTCGTCACGCGGCGGACTTCTTCGGACGACGCACGAATAACGACGCGGCGTAGGCCAGCACACCCGCGGTGCCGAGCCCATACGCGGCGTACACGTATTCCCAACCGCCCTGAATCACGCCGGCGGAGCCCTTCTCGATGCCTTCCGGGTGTTTCGCGGCGGGGGCGGCGACCGGCTCAGCGGGCGGGGCTGGCTGTTCGACCGGGGGCGGCGCCTCGGCGGGCGGGGGCCTCGCGATGTCGGCGAGCGCGGCCGAGGCGAGCAGCAAGGCGACGGCGAGGGCAGGCTTCATGCGACCTCCGCGCGCGGCGCTTCGAGGGGGGGCAGCTCCATCGCCGCCGTCTGCCGCGAGCGGGCGATCTCGTACCGCTTCACGATGAAGACGAAGAGGAAGCAGAGCATCGTGACGGCTCCCCAGCGCAGCACCGCCACCATCGGCTTGTCGACGGTCGACGGGTTCGACTGCACCTGGTGCAGGCTGTTCCACCAGCGCACCGAGAACCACACGATGGGCAGCGACACGTACGAGAGGATCGCCGCCGCGGCGCTCCAGGTGGCGCGGCGCTCGGGGTCTTCGGTGAAGCTGCGCAGCGCCAGGTACCCGACGTACGCGAGCAGCATCACGGTGGTCGAGATGAGGCGCGGGTCCCAGTCCCACCAGACGCCCCATGTCGGCCGCGCCCAGATGCTGCCCATCATCACGCCCACCGCGCCGAAGTAGACGCCCACCTCGGCCGCCGACTCGGCCAGCGCGTCGGTGACCCACGACTTCTTCATCAGGTACGCGACCGCGCAGCCGACGTTGAGGGTGAAGGCGAGCAGCGCCATCCACACATGGGGGACGTGCACGTAGAGAATGCGCCCGACGTCGCTCATGAACTGCTCCGGTGGCGCCCAGTACAGGCCGAAGTACCAGAGCGAGACGAGCATCACCGCGCCGAGCGCGCCGACGGCCTTCCACGCCCAGGGGCGCACCGCCGGCACGGCCACGTGTCCCAGCATGGCCGCCACCACGAGCGCCAACACCACGAGTGGAAGAATCGGAGTCATTCAGTCTTCCTCAGCGACCTTCGGGAACAGGAGGAACCCGACGGACAGATAGATGAGATCGAAAGCGGTCAGCAACTTGAGCCATGAGCCCAGCTGCTCTTGCGGGTCAGGCTGAAGGGTGAACTTCGTCGCGCTCACCGCGGCCAGCAGGAGCGGCACCAGCACCGGAAAGAGCAAGAGCGGCAGCATGACGTCGCGGGCGCGCGCGTTGGCACTGATGGCCGAGTACACGGTGCCCGGCGCGCTGATGCCGACGCAGCCCAAAAAGAGCACCAGCACCAGCGAGAGCGGATCTCGGCCGAGATCGACGTCGTAGAGCGCGACGGCGACCGGCAGGAGCACCAGCGACAACACGAAGAGCAGGCTCGCGTTGCCCAGCACCTTGCCGATGAAGATGGCGCGCGGCTCGACCGGCGTCAGCACGAGGCCCGTGAGCGCCTGGTTCTCGGCCTCGACGCGGAACGACTCGCCCAGCGACAAGACGCTCGCGAAGAGCAACCCCAGCCACAGGTAGCCCGGCGCATGCGCGCGCAGGGTGACGATGTCGGGCCCCATCGCGAACGAGAAGAGGAGCAGGGTGGCCAGCGAGAAGAAGATGATGGCGGTGAGCCGCGCGCGGGTGCGCCACTCGATTTGCCAGTCCTTCTTCAGCACCAGCCACGCGGCGCCGAGGAGCGACGGCCGCTTCATGTGGGCGCCACCTTCCGCCCGCCCTCGAGGTGGAGCCGCTCCTGTGTCAGCCGCTGCCCCTGCTCGACGAGGTGCGTGGCGAGCACCACCGAGGTGCCCTGGCCCTGGAGCTCCTGAATGAGGCCCTCCATCTGCGCGATGCCGGCCGGGTCGAGCTCACCGAACGGCTCGTCGAGGAGCGCCACCTTCGGCGCCCGCATGAGCAGCCGTGCGATGGCGAGGCGCTTGCGCATGCCGGCCGAGAACTGCCGCACCGGGCTGTCGGCGCGCGCGAGCAGACCCATGCGATCGAGCAAGCCGGTCACCACGCTCGCTGGCTGCTCGAGGCCGAGGAACTTCGCGGTGAGCGTGAGGTTCTGGGCGGCCGAGAGATCCTCGTAGTGAAACGAGGCGTGCGAGACGAGGCCGACGAGCGGCCGCAGGGCCTCGCGCTCGTTCTGCGAGTGGAGGCCCATCACCTTGAGCACGCCGGCGGTGGGGAACGACGCCGTCGCGATGAGGCGCAGGAGCGTCGTCTTGCCCGAGCCGTTGTGGCCGGTGAGGAGCAGGGAGCGCCCAGCCTCGAGGGTGAAGCTCAACCGCGACAGGGCCCAGCGCGCGCCGAACCGTTTGCTGATGTCGAGAGCCTCCAGCGCGAGTGCCACGGTCGCCACGGGCTATCTCACGAGGCCCATCAGGGCCGCAACAATCGCGCACCTCGGCGTGTTCGGCTGCGCTAGCGAACGGGAGCGGCCGAGCCCTGCGTGAGCGCGTGAACCCGGCGCGACAGCGAGAGAAAGTCGGTGTCGGAGAAGAGGGCCGCCGCGTCCGTCGACGAGACGCCGAGCGACGTCACCATCACCCGCACGCGCTCGTCGTCGGTCGTCTGCATCGACAGCCCGAGCCGCTCATGGAGAAACAGGCGCACGTCGCGGCGCAGGGCTTCGACCAGCTCGGGCTCGACGCCCGCGCGCTGGGTGAGCCGCGCCATGGCCTCGACGTACTCGAGGCCCGAGCGGTGGATGCGCCGAGGCTCGTCGCGCGGCGGTCCCAACCGGGTGCCGCTCGCGAACATGAAGACGAGCGCGGCGAAGCCGAACTGGAGCAGCGTGGCCCACAGGTTGAGCGTCGGCGCCGGCCCCGCGCGCGCGACGTGGTGGGACTCGTCGATCCACATCGGGCCGCGCGCTGCGAGGTTGAGCCACACCTGCGCGTTGTCCTCGAGATCGAGCCGGCCGTTCTGCGCGAGGTCTGCGCCCGACGCGACGTACACCTCGCCCTGGCCCTCGCGGAACCACCACACGGCAGGCGGATTGGTGAGCGGCACGGAGTCGGGGCGCGAGAGCGTCACGGCGGACTCGCCCGACACCCGCAGGTGCTTCGTGCCCGACAGCGCGCCACGCGGGTGCACCACCAGTAACGTCGCGCCGGCCGGGTCGCGGGGCGTCGACTCCATTGGCACCGGGCTTCGGCCCTTCACCGCCAGAAAGTCGCGGAGCGCGCCCAGTCCAACGGCGCGGGGCACCAGCACCACCACCGTTCCACCGGCTTGGGCGAAGCGGCGGAGCGCCGACACGTCGGCCTCGTCGAGGTGCGCCGCGAGCGGCGCGGGAATGACGACCGTCTTCACGTCTGCGGGCACCTGGTCCAGCCCGACGGTCCCGACGCGCACGTCAGCTCCTCCCTCGGTCAGGAACGTGTGGAGCACCTTGAGGCCCGCCGGCCCCGGGTTGTCGACGCGGGGCACGCTCGTGATGCGCTCGTTCGACTCGGCGGCGAGCCCGAGCGCGAGCGCCAGCACCAACAGCACGGCGTAGAAGGGCCAGAGCCCGAAGCGCGTCACGGGCGGGGCTCCGCCAGCTGGGTGACCAGCGTCTGCACCTCGTCGAGGAAGCGCCCGGCGGCCGACGCCTCGAGCGGCGACACCGAGTACCACGCACGGTCGAACCACCCGAGGTGGGTGCGCACCGCGTCGACGAGCGCAGGCGGCGCGCCACGCGAGGGGAGCTCCGACACGATCTCCCGGTTCGTCTTCACGCGGTCGGGCCTCGCAAAGCGGCGCCGCTCGAGCGCCGAGAGGAGCGCGAGGAGGCCTTCCCGCGCGGCGCTCCGTGGCTCGGTCGTCAGCAGGGCGCGCGCGCGGGTGAGGTGCTCGACCGGGTCGGCGAGGAGCAGGCCGGGCGCGGTGGTCGCGGCGACGGCGGCCTTCGGCGCGGTTCGACGTCTCCCGGCGATGCGCACGACGAGGGCGATGGCGCCGAGCGCCGCGGCCACCAGCACCACGACGCGGGTGAGGTTCGAGTACGTCTCTGCGCCCGCCGTCTCGAAGATCGACTCGAGCCACGCGCGCAGGCGCTTCAGGGTGTCACCCGGTTGAGGCGCGCGGGCCTGCTCGAAGCCCCGGCGCTCGTAGATGGCCGCCAGCGCTGAGCGTCCGGCGCCAGCGGGCGACTCCTTCGGCAGCGAGCAGAGCGCCACGGCCTGCTGCTCCGTGAGCTCGGGCGTGAGGGGCAGCTCGCACGGCGCCGCTCCAAGGACGAGCGCGAGGGCCAGCGCCGTCACGTCGGAGCGCCTCCGCTGGCGAGCTCGAGGTCGAGCCCTTCCCGGCGCACACGCATGTCGACGTAGAAGACGACCTGGAACACCACGTAGAGCGGCGTGACGAGCGCACCGATGATGACCTGCAGCAGCTGCGCGGGCACCACGAGGGCTTGCGGCGCCGAGTCCTGCGCGGCCGGGTCGAGCCCACCGTAGAGGCCCTTGACGATCAGCTCGGGGATTCCGGTGAGGAAGCCGATCACGAGCAGGATGACGAAGATGATCGAGAGCAGGAGCGTCAGCCGGCTCTTGACGAGGCCGCCCAGGCCCGGCCCGACCCGGCCGCTCGAGAGCGCTCCGGTGCGACGAAAGGCGGCGAGCGCGCCCACGGGCTCGATGGCGAGCACCTGCGACGCGAGGATGAACCGAATGAGGAACCACAGCAGCAGCAACAGCAGCCCGCCGAACACGAGGAGGAGCCCCAGGAGCGTGAGGAGCGCGCCGCCGGCCGAGCTGCCCTGGCTCGTGATCCACAGCCCGCCCCCGAACGCGGCCGCGCCCGGCAGGAGGAAGCCCACTCCCACGAGCAGTGTCCACCCGAGCGTGAGCGCGAACAGCCCGACGCCCGGCGCGAGCTTCTGGAGCGTCAGCTTGAGCGAGTCACCCACTGTCGGCGCGCTGCCGCCCGTCAGCCGCGGAAAGACGAACCCCGTCAGCGCCACGCCCGACATCTGCCCCAGCAGCAGGTTGACGAGGGACACGACGGCGAAGAGGACGAACACCGGCACCAGGGGAGGCAGCCACACGGCGGGGTCCTGCTTCGTCAGTTCCAGCAGCTTGCTCAAGTTCGTCACCGCCGGCAGCCGATCGGTCAACAGCACCTCGACCGCCTTGAGCAGCACGTACTGCACGAGCTGAAACCCGAGGAAGAGCTGGAACAGCGGCAACCAGTGCGCGCGCCAGAACGAGGCGGAGCGGTCGATGATCTCGCCGACGGACAAGGGCTTGAGGGCGCTCATGTGACGTTACGGACACTAGCCGACTGCTTCCGTTCGGGCCGCTCTGTCGGATACGATGATGGCTCGTTTCGTTCTCCGCGTCGGCCGGCCGGAAACGAGTCTTCGCTCCGCGGTCGTGTATGAATCCCTCCATGCGTTTTTTCTGGCTCAGCCTGGCGGTCGGTCTGTCGTTCGGTGTCGTGTCGGCGTCGTGCGGCGGCACGCCCATGTGTGACGTGCGCACGTGCCCGAACGGGTGCTGCAACAGCGCGGGGCGGTGTGTCATGAGCCCCAGCACGTCCGAGTGCGGGAACGGCGGCCGGGCGTGCATGGCGTGCTCGCTCGGTCAGACCTGCAGCCTCGGCCAGTGCCAGGGCGGCTTCGGCGTCGGCGCTGGCACGAGCGGCGCCGGTGGTGGATCGGTCGGCGGTGGATCGGCCGGTGGCGGTTCCGCGGGTGGCTCGGTCGGCGGAGGCTCGGCTGGAGGTTCCGTTGGAGGGGGCTCGGCAGGTGGCTCCGTCGGTGGTGGCACCGCCGGAGGCAGCACCTCGTGCCCCGATGGCTGCCTCGCCTCAGGCTCGTGTCGCCGCGCGGGCACGACCCAACAGAATAACAACCAGTGCGGGAACTTCGGCGTGACGTGCATGCAGTGCGTGGCCCCGAACGGCACCTGTGCGAACGGCTTCTGCGTCCCCGGCGGTGCGGGCGGTGGCGGGGGCGGGAGTCCGGGTGGAGGCCCCGCGGGAGGAGGCTTCGGAGGTGGCGGCGCTGGCACCGGCGGAGGTGGCTCAGGCACTGGCGGTGGGGGCGCGGGCCCTGCGTGTCCGCCGCTGCCCATCAGCGGGCTGCCGGGCTCAGGCTACACCTCGCTGCGCGCGGACTACGTGGCGAGCGGCGCGCCGTTCAATGAGGCCTACTTCGCCACGGGCACGACGGCGATCGGCTTCGAGCTCGTTCGGCAGATGCCGCTGACGCTGCCCTTCTCGGGGCAGATCACCTCGGCCCGGTACGCGACCTGCGTGGCCTGTGTGCGGTTCGGCGAGCAGTGCACGATCACGGGCGATCAGGCGAACTGCACGCGGGAGTTCCTCGGGCAGTCGGGCTCCGCGAACTTCATGCAGGCGACCGAGAGCGCGTCGGGGCAGTTCAACGGCAGCGTGACCAACGTCGTGCTGCGCCAGTGGAACTTCACCTCTGACGCGATCGTACCGAACGGCGCCTGTTACACGATCCCTGCGGCCAGCTTCACGGCCTCGTGGCCTTGAGCAGCGCGGCCACGACGTCTCTCGGTGTCTCGGCCTCGAGCACCGACGAGATCGCCGCCACACCGCGGACATGCTGAAGCCGCAGAACGGATGCGGGTGATACACCCCCGAGCGCGAACGCGGGGCAGGGCAGCTGCCGTGCGATGGCCTCGAAGCCGCCTGGCCCGAGGGGCGGCCGCGTGTCGTTCACCTTCGACCCGGGCGTGAAGACCGGGCTCACGAGCGCGAGGTCGGCGCCGGTGACGTCATCGTCGGCATCGTGAACGACGGTCGAGATCCACCGCCCCGCGAGCCGCGCGCGCACCTCCGAGGGCTGCAGCGAGCGCGTCGTGCAGTGGAGGTGCGCTCCGAGCGCCAGGGCGACCTCGAGCCGGCCGTTGATGAAGAGCGGCGCGTTCGCGCGCGCGCAGACCGCCGCCAGCGCCTGGGCCTCGTCGTAGAACTGGGCGTCCGTCACGCCGACATGCCGGTGCTGCACCGCCACGCCTGGCCCAGCCTCGAGCGCCGAAGCCACCTGCTCGAGGAGCCGCGGCCGCCCCAGCGCCCAGTCGGTGATGACGATGACCGAGAACGGCAGCGTCATGCGCCGTGGACGAGCCCGCCGAGCGGGCTGGAGGCCGAACCGTACGCCTTCATCGGAATGCGCCCCGCGAGGAACGCGTCACGGCCAGCCTCGACGGCGAGCTTCATCGCGCGCGCCATGCGCACCGGCTCTTTCGCGCCCGCGATGGCGGTGTTGAGGAGAAGGCCGTCGCAGCCGAGCTCCATCGCGATGGCCGCGTCGCTTGCCGTTCCGACGCCCGCGTCGACGATGACGGGCACCTTCACCGTCTCGAGGATGAGGCGCAGGTTGTGCGGATTCCGAATGCCCAGGCCCGAGCCGATCGGCGCGGCGAGCGGCATCACCACCGCGCAGCCCGCGTCCTCGAGCTTGCGCGCGGTGATGACGTCGTCCGACGTGTAGGGCAGCACCGTGAAGCCGTCTTTCACCAGGCGCCGCGCCGCCGCCACGGTGGCCTCGACGTCGGGGAACAACGTCTTCTCGTCTCCCAGCACCTCGAGCTTGACCCACTTCGACAGGCCCAGCTCGGCCGCCAGGTGGCACGTGCGCACGGCGTCGTCGGCCGTGTAGCAGCCGGCGGTGTTGGGCAGGAGTCGGAGCTTGCCAGTGTCGATGAACGACAAGAGCGACTGCTCCTTCGGCGCCTTCAGATCGAGCCGTCGCACCGCGACCGTCACCATCTCAGCGCCCGACGCCTCGTGACACGCCTTCATCACCTCGTGGCTCGGGTACTTCCCGGTGCCGACGATGAGCCGTGAGGTGAAGGTGACGCCAGCGATGGTGAATGGCTTGTCGATGCTCATGGTTGTCCTCACCCGCCACCGACGAAGGTGACGATCTCGAGCCGGTCTCCGTCGCGGAGCCGGGTCTCGGCGTGCCGGGCCTTCGGCACCACCTCTTCGTTCAGCTCGACGGCCACGCGGTGCTGCGCGATGGCCAGCGCCGACACCAGGGACGACACGGTGGTGCCCTCGGGCACGTCGCGGCGCTCTCCGTTGACGACGATCTGCATGCGACGGCCTTCTGCCACCGGGCCGTGGCTTCTGCCACCATGCGCGGCGTGATCGACCTCGACGAGCTGCACCGCCGCGTCCCCATCGCCGATGGCCACGCCGATTCGCTCATGTGGAACCGCGACTTGAACCAGGCCTCCAACAAGGGCCACGTCGACTTCCCGCGCCTGCGCGAGGCGGGGGTGAAGATTCAGGCCTTCACCATCGTGACGCGTGGGCTGCCCGTCATCGACGGCTTCAACCTCTTCATGCTCAAGGAAGGCTGGCCGAAGGAGGCGCGCCAGAGCGAGTGGGCGCGCTGTCTGTGGCAGGTGGAGAACCTCGAGCGCTTCTGCGGCGAGTCGAAGGGCCTGGCGGCGGTGACGGGCGAGCGGGCGGCACTCTCCGACAACCTCGCCAGCGGCCGGCTCTCGGCGATCCTCGGCATCGAGGGCGCGCACGCCATCGAAGGGAAGGTCGACCGCGTCGGTGAGCTGGCGAGGCGCGGCGTGCGCTTCATGTCGCTCACCCACCTCGCCAACAACGAGTTGGGCGGCACCTCGACCGCGATGATGGGCAACCGGCCGCTCACGCCGCTCGGCCGAGAGGTGCTCGACGCGATGGGACACCACGGCATGGCCATCGACGTCGCGCACGCCTCGCCCTCGATGCTGCCCGACCTGCTCGCGCACCCGAAGGCGAGGCCGTTCTGCAGTCACGCCGGCGTGCAGGGCGCCACGCCCATCTGGCGCAACCTCGACGACACGACGCTCAAGGCCATCGCCAACAAGGGCGGGGTGGTGGGCATCATCTTCGCGCCGCAGTTCATCGGCGGCTGGAAGCTGTCGGACGTGGCGCGGCACATCGAGCACGCGGTGCGGGTCATGGGCGAAGACGGCGTCGCGCTGGGGAGCGACTACGACGGAATGATTCCGCTCCCTCAGGGCATGCGTGACGTGCGCGACCTGCGGCGCCTCACCGAGGTGTTGGTCAGCCGTCAGCTCCCGGTGCGAGTGGTCGAGAAGGTGCTGGGGCACAACTTCCGGCGCTTCTGGGGAGAGGTTCTTGCTTGACGCGCCTGCGTGAGAGGCCGACAGTGCGCGCGCTTCTCCCGGGCCGACCTCCAGACTCCTCCATGCGCCACCTCGCTCTCGCTTCCGTCCTCGTCACCAGCTTCTTCGCCGTCGGTTGCGGCGCTCCCAGGGCTGGCGACACCTGCAACGTCACCGGCTTCCTCTGCGAGAGCAGCACGGCGGCGCTCGAGTGCAAGGTCGGCAAGTGGACCGCGCTGCCCTGCAAGGGTGGCAACGGCTGCCGCCGCGATGGTGACACCGTGAAGTGCGACATGAGCGGCAACGTCGAGGGCGACGCCTGCGCCTCGTCGGCCGAGCGCAAGGGCCTGTGCACCGCCGACGGCAAGGCCACGCTCGAGTGCCTGGACGGCACCCTCAAGCGCACGAACATGTGCCGCACCTGCATGGTGAGCGGCGAGACCGTCGTCTGCCAGCCCTGACGTCTCCGCGGTCCTCATCACCGAACCTGTCTCAATTTGGAGTGCAGCGCATCCCGCGGGATCCCACCGGGTTGCGTTGAACCCTCGAGACCATCGAAGCGCTTCTGCGCCCCGGCGAGTCCGCGCTCATGAAAGAGGCGCGCCGCTGAGGCGAGGCTGGCGCGGGCCCTCACGTCTCGTTCGGTTGGATCTGGCACACCCGGCCAGCAGCCAGGCGCTTTCTCCCCGGGACTCGTGAGAGGCCCACCTGCTGCGCAGACGCGGCTGGCCTAACCGAGGGCGGCTGCGAACGACTCGAGCAGCGTCTTGAAGCTCGCCGGTTGCTCCACTGGTACCAGGTGGCCTGCTCCCGGGACGACCTCGAGGCGCGCCCCCGCGACGAGGGCGGCCATCACCTTCGCCTTCTCAGGTGGGGTGATGGCGTCTTCGGCTCCCACTACGACCAGCGTCGGACCTGCGAAGCGCGCGAGGAGATCTTTCGCGTCGGTGCGGGTCGCCATGCCACGCGCGGCGGCGGCCACGGCGGCCGGTGTCTGCGCCCGCATCAGCGCCTCGATGGGCGCGCGTACGGCGGCGGGCGTCGCGGCCGCGAACAGCTTCGGCAGCATGCCGTCGACGAGGCCATTCACGCCGTTGGCCAGCACGTCAGTCGCGACCGTCTCACGACGGGCCTTGCCGGCGTCGTCGTCGGGCAAGGACTGCGTGTCGACCAGCACCAGTCCCCGCACCCGGCCGGGGTCGAGCCGCGCGAGCGCCAGGGCGACGTAGCCGCCCATCGACAGCCCGCCCACCACTGCGCTGGGGAGCTTCAACGCGTCGAGCAGCGCCAGCCCGTCTTCGGCCATCGCCTCCATCGTCGAGACGCCGTCGGCGAGCGCGCTGTGCCCGAAGCCGCGGTGGTCGGGCAGGAGCAGCCGGAAGCCCTTCGGCGGGCTCGAGCGCTGCGCCGCCCACGACGCGGCGGTGAAGGGGAAGCCGTGGAAGAGCAGCAGCGGCACGCCCTCGCCCACGTCCTCGTACGCGTAGGCCCGCCCACCGATCGAGATCGTCTTCATCAGAACCAGCCCTTTCGTTGAAACCAGGCCACCATGAACGTGGGCACGAGCACCATCGAGCACAGCATGAGCGCGAAGAACGGCCGCTCGCCCAGGACGTCGAAGTTCTGGCCGAAGAACCCCGCGATGAACGACAGCGGGAGGAAGATGCTCGCCAGCACCGTGAGCTGCTTGGTGATCTCGTTGGTGCGGTTGGCCACCACCGACAAGAGGGCCTCGCGCGCGTTGGCCACCAGCTCACGGTTGGTGTCCACCTGCTCGAGGATTCGCACGAGGTGGTCGGACACGTCGCGGAAGTACACCGTGGTGCGCTCGGACACGCCGGGCAGGCCCCGTCGGGCCAACATCGTCAGCACGTCGCGCTGCGGCGAGAGCACCTTGCGCACCAGCACGAGCTGGCGCTTGAGATCGAAGATCCGCTCCATCGGCGCCGACAGCCGCTGCGCGAAGATCGAGTCTTCGAGCTCGTCGAGCGCCTCGGTGAAGTGGTCCATCAGGGGGAACCCGAGATCGACCTGCGCGTCCGCCAGCAGGTACGCCACGAAGTCCACGCCCCGGCCCAGCGTCTGGCCGACGTCCGCGTCGAGGCGCCTGTGCACCGCCTCGATGGCCCGGTGCGACTGCTCGTGCACGGTGATGAGCCAGTCGGCCCCGAGGAAGAAGTGCAGCTCGTGCAGGGTGACATCGGTCAGTGACTTGTCCGAGCACGAGAAGGCCTGGAGCACGATGAAGAGGTGGCCGGGGTACTCCTCGAGCTTGGGCCGCTGGTCGAGGTGCAGGCAGTCTTCGATGGCCAGCCGGTGGAGGCCGAAGCGCTCGGCCAGGCGTGTCAGCGTGGCCTCGTCGGGCTGCTGCACGTCGATCCACCGGGCGCCGGGCTGGTCGAGCAGCTCCTCGCCGCCATCGAAGGTGCGGCCCTCGTGAAGCCCACGAATGCGCATCATGCGGTCGGGAACCACAGCACGTTTCTCAGGTGTTTGCGGCGTTTCGAAGTAAGGTGCCTCTCGCTGTGGAACGGTTGCTCCCGCCCCGTCTCGGAGGACTGCTCGCCCTCGAGACCGATCAGTCGTTCGCCATGCGGCTGGGCCGCGTGCTCGAAGCGGCGGCGCGGGCGATCGACAAGCTCGGTGACCTCGACCTGGTGAAGTACGAAGACGCCCCCATCGACGCGTCGGCCGATCTCTCGCTGTGGGAAGAGCTCGCGCCGGTGGTCGGGTCGACCATCGCCGACGTGAACGCGCTGCTGGCCGAGCTCGCCGCGCAGTTCCCCGAGGGAGAGCTCGGCATCGACCCGAAGCAGACCGCGGTGGACGGGACGCTCCAGCAGGGCGCCCAGGAGCTGCGCAGCGGCGTGACCGACTTCGGCATGCGCGTTCGGGATCCGTCCGTCGTCGGCGACCGCTGGAACCTCATCGGCGAGCTGCAGTCGTTCCGCTACCGCTTCCGCGAGCGCATCGGCGCGCTGGTGTTCGAGGTCTCGCAGCACCTGGGGGACTGCCGGCGACGCGACGTCGACCCCGGCTACGACGAAGAGCTCGCCGCCACGCTGGTGGTGCGGAGCACGACGGCCGACCTGCGCCGGCTCATGCGCGCGCGCATTCACAAGGTGGGCGAGGCGCTGCCCGAAGACGTCGAGTGGAACGCGAACCAGATTGAAAAAGAGCTCAACGCCTTCGGCCGCACGGCGGCGTGGCGGGCGCTGCGCGCGCAGGACAAGAGGGCGATTCTCGAGTTCCGCACGCGGCTCAAGGAGATCAGCCGCCCCGACCTCGGCAAGCTCGACCTGCTGTCGCTGCTCGAGCCGTTCGTCGAGTTCTGCGACAACTTCGAGGCCATCAACCGCCGCGAGCTCCTGGTCCAGCACGACCAGGAGGTGCTCGCCACCATGGGCGTCACGCTCGAGCGCGCCATCAACGCGGCCTCTGACGCCGACGCGCACACGGCCTTCGTCGAGGCGCTCGGCCAGGCGCAGGCGGTCTACGGCCGCAACACCGACTTCGACACCTTCCTGCGCAAGCTCCGCAAGTCGCCTCCGACGCCCGAGACGGTTCGTGGCGAGGTCGAGCAGTTTCTCGTGCTCATGGCGAACCTGTCGGCGGTATGAGGGCGCCGTGCTGCCGCTCTCGCAGGCCGACTTGTCCCGCGTGCGCGCCGTCTTCACCGACGTCGACGGAACGCTGACCACGAAGGGCCAGCTGCGGGCATCGACGGTCGCGGCCATCGAGCAACTCGTGGCGCGGCGAATCGACGTGGTGCTCGTGAGCGGCCGCCCGTCGGGCTGGGGAGAGTGCTGGGCCCGCCAGCTTCCCGTCGCCGGGGTGATCGTCGAGAACGGCGGGCTCTCGTTCGTCCGCCGTGGGGAGCACCTCGAGAAGGTGTACACCGAGCCCGAGGGCGTTCGGCAGCGCAACCGGCGCGCGCTGGAGCGTCACGTCAAGGCGGCGCTCGTCGCGGTCAAGGGCGCACGGCTGTCGATGGACTCGAGCGCGACCGAGGTCGACCTCGCCATCGACTACGCGGAGCAGTCGTCGCTCGGCCCGAAGGGGGCGGCGCGGCTCGAGGCGTTCCTGTCGGCGCGGGGCGTGACGGCGGTGCGCTCGTCGGTGCACGTCAACTGCTGGCTCGGCCCCTTCGACAAGCGCACGGCCGTCGAGGCCTTCCTCGCGCGGGAATGGCGAACGCGCCTGCGGAGGGACGAGGCCCGCTTCGTCTACGTGGGCGACTCGTTCAACGATCAGCCGCTCTTCGAGGCGTTCCCGCTGTCGGTGGGCGTGGCGAACGTGCGCGCCGTGCTGCCGCAGCTCGAGCACCCACCGAAGTTCGTCACCCGCGCCACGGAAGGCAGCGGCTTCGGAGAGGTCGCCGGGGCCGTCGTCCGTGCCCGGCGCTCCCGAAAGGCCCGCGCATGAGCCACCTCGCCCGCGTCGAGCTGAAGCCGGGCCTCGGCCGCCACCTGCGCGCCGGGCACCCGTGGGTCTTCAAGAAGGGCCTGGAGCAGGTGCCACGCCTTCCCGCCGGGAGCGTCGTCGATCTCGTCGACGGCCACCGCTTCGTCGCGCGCGGCTACTTCGATCCGTTCTCGGCCATCGCGGTGCGGGTGCTGACGCTCGACCCGAAGGTGAGCATCGACGAGGCCTTCTTCGAGGCGCGGGTGCGCCGCTGCGTCGAGGCCCGCCACCACCTCATCGATCTGGCGCACACCGACGCGTTCCGGTTGATCCACGGCGAGGGCGACGGGCTCCCGGGCGTGGTGGTCGATCTCTACGCGGGCTTCGCGGTGATGAAGCTGTACTCCGCGGGCCTCACGCCCTACCGGCCGCTCATCGTCGAGGCGCTCGCCCGCTGCGTCCCCGGCCTGCGCGGGGTGGTGGGGCGTGACGAGGTGGGGCGTGACGACGCCGACGTCGACGACGAGAAGGGCAACGGCCAGGTGCTGTGGGGCGCGGCGGCGCCCAACCCGCTCACCATCGAGGAGCGCGGCGCGAAGTTCCTCGTCGACGTGTACGCCGGCCAGAAGACCGGGTTCTTCCTCGACCAGCGCGAGAACCGCTTCCTCATTCGCCGGCTGGCGAAGGGCCGCGACGTGCTCAACTGCTTCTGCTTCTCGGGCGGCTTCTCGGTGAACGCCGCGCTGGGGGGCGCGAAGTCGGTCTTCTCGGTCGATCAAGACGCCGACGCCATCGCCCTGGCCCGACAGAACTTCCCCCTCAACGGCATCGAGCCCGCCTCGCACGACTTCCTCGCCGCCGACGTGTTCGAGCTGCTAGAGTCCTTCAAGCGCGAGGGCCGAACGTTCGATCTCGTGATCCTCGACCCGCCGGCGTTCGCCAAGAGCCAGAAGGCGGTCGAGGGCGCCGTAGCGGGCTACGCGTCGCTCAACCGGCAGGCGCTGGCGCTCCTTCGGCCGGGAGGGCTCGTCGCCACCGCCTCGTGCTCCGCGCGTGTCTCGCAGGCGATGTTCCTCGATGCCGTGCGCGAAGGCGCCTTCAACGCCGGCGTCGACTTGACCCTCGTCGAGGAGCGCTACCAGCCGCCCGATCACCCCATTCGGCTCCAGTTCCCCGAGGGCAGGTACCTGAAGTTCCTCGTGCTCCAGTCGCGCGACCTCTGAATCGAACGACTTTGCACTCGTCTGGGTGGTCCCGTGTCTGTCGGGGTGCGAAAGCGTTGACTTGCCTTTGCATGTAGGACAAACGACCGCCCGTTGTTTCAGGGCCAACTCTCGAAGGGGAAACGATGAACTCCGTGAAGCTCCTGGGCGCCGTGACGGCGACCCTCCTGGTCACTGGCTGCAACACTGGCCAGCCTCGCATCTGGCGCGTGGCGTACGACACGAGCCGCGTCGACTTCGTCGACAACTCCAGCTGCTACATCGGTAACCGCGTGCCGCAGGCGCGTACGGCGCAGTCGAACTACCGCCGCGACGCGAACTGGGTCATCTGGGACGGCGTCGCCGACCAGGGCGGCCAGCTCAAGCAGTACCTCGACATCGGGACGCCCAAGTTCAAGCTCGGCGACTCACCCGAGGTGGTGGTCGAGGACGTGATCGAAGGCGACGCCGCGCTGCGCAGCTTCACCGCTGAGCGCCAGGTGGCCCGCTTCGGCCCGATGGAGCGCGGCCGCAACGCGATCGAGACCCTCGTCGGCCGCATCACCGTGCTGTGGGACAACTACAACCCCGCGGCCACCGGCCTCATCACCATCAACTCCGAGTACAAGTGCGTCGACAACGGGCAGATGCAGAGCGACCAGTGCCCCCGCGGCGGTGGCGGAGACCCGGTCGGCCGTGAGGCGGCGAACTGCTCGGTGCAGGTCTCGTTCGTCGCGCGCCGCATCGACGTGACGCAGGCCACGAACTACAGCAACAACGGCTGCGACGGCGCCGGCTGCTCGGGCCCGTAAGGACGACGGCAGGTTCGAAGTCGCTTCGGCGGTCAGGGCGCTCGCTCTGGCCGCCGAAGTCGTTTCTGGGGAGCGCGCGCATGGTGATGAAGGGCCAGTTCCTCGAGCGGCCGACGCTGGTGCCGCTCCCCTCCGGCCTCGTGCTGGAAGGCGTCTCGCACCGGGGCGACCGTCGGCCCGGGGTGCTGGTGCTGCCTCCGCCGCCCGCCGAGGGCAGCGGCATGGATCACGTCGTGGGCGCCGAGATCGCCTTCGCCGTCTCGCGCGCGGGCCACCCCTGCCTCCGGTTCAACTACCGCGGGGTGGGTGGCAGCCAGGGCCGGCCATCGACGCGCGCCGACGAGCTGCTCGAAGACGCCCGCTGCGCCTGGGAGGTCGCGCGCGACAACACCGACGGCGATGCGCCCGTGGTGGTCGCGGTCGGGGGCTCGGACGCGGTGGCCCTTTCGCTGACGGCGCAGGCGCCCTGCGCGGGGCTCGTCTTCATCCACCCTGGCGTGTCACCGAGCCGGGCCGACGTCTCGGTGCCGCTGGCGGTGGTGCTGCCGGAGCTGGAAGGGCCAGAGATCCGTTCGGGCTGGTCGGCCCGGCTGGAGGAGGGGGCCCTCACCGTCGTGCGAGGCGCCGATCGGAGCTATCACCGCAATCTTCCTCAGGTTGGCAAGGCGGTGGTCGCGCTGCTGCACCGCGTCGCGGGCTCGACGGGGAACCCCTGACTCACACTAGGCTTCAGACACTTCACCCAACTTCACGGGCGGTTCTGGAAGAGTCACCGAGATCCAATCGTTTCCCCGAACGTTCGTAGCTTGCACGAGCCCGCCTATGCGCCCAACCCTGCCTGTCGTCGCCGCGCTGTCGACGTTGTTCCTCCTCGCTGGGTGTCAGCGCGAGACCGCCGAGGCCGTTGCCCTTGCGTCGCTCGAGCGCCCAGACATCGACGAGGCCGCCCAGCCCGACGACGTCGCCTTCCACGTGCCCGAAGTGGTGGTGGTCGACTTCCTCGATGGGACGACGAAGGCCGAGTTCGACGCCATCGAGCAGGAGTGGGGCCTCGACCTCGAGCTGGCCGGTGAAGAAGAGGGCGTCGACAGCGCCATCACCGTGGGCACGTTCCAGGGTGACGTCGACGCGCTGCTCGCCCGCATTCGGACGAACGCGAAGGTCGAGGCGGCCGAGCCGCTCATGCGCTTCTCGCGGAGCTTCGTTCCCAACGATCCCGCTTACGGCAAGCAGTGGAACCTGAAGATGATCAACATGCCGAAGGCGTGGGATCGCTCGAAGGGCAAGGGCGTGGTGGTGGCGGTGCTGGACACGGGCGTCGCGTTCGAAGACCACGACGACTTCCGCCAGGTGCCGGATCTCAAGGGCACGAAGTTCGTCGAGGGCTACGACTTCGTGAACAAGGACCGTCACGCCAACGACGACCACGGCCACGGCACGCACGTCGCCGGCACCATCGCGCAGGCCACCAACAACGCGGAGGGTGTGGCCGGGGTCGCCTTCGAGGCCGCCATCATGCCGGTGAAGGTGCTCGATCATTTCGGCGGCGGCACCTCAGCGGACATCGCCGACGCCATTCGCTGGGCGGCGGATCACGGCGCGAACGTCATCAACATGTCGCTCGGCGGCGGTGGGCGCTCGGCGGTGATGGAGAAGGCCGTCGACTACGCGCGGAAGAAGGGCGTCGTGGTGGTGTGCGCGGCAGGCAACGGCGGCCGCGGCATCGTCGAGTACCCGGCGGCGTACCCCGGCTCGGTGGCGGTGGCGGCGGTGGGCCCGGGCGGCCAGCGCGCGCCGTACTCGTCGTGGGGCAAGGAGCTCGATGTCGCAGCGCCCGGCGGTGACAAGCGCCAGGGCGAAGAGGCGGGCATCATTCAGAACACCATCGACCCCGAGGACGTGTCGCAGGCCGTCTATGCGTCGTACCAGGGCACCTCGATGGCCACGCCGCACGTGGCGGGGGTGGCCGCGCTGCTGTTCGCCGCCGGCGCGAAGAACCCCGACCAGGTGGAGAAGGCGCTGTTCGCGAGCGCGCACCCGCCGAAGGGCGCCACCGGTTGGACCGATCAGTACGGGCACGGGGTGATCGACGCGGAGGCGGCGCTCCAGGCGCTCAAGAAGCTCCAGGGTGCCTCAGACGTGTCGGAGCTGCTCCCGACCGAGGTGCAGGTGGCCCAGGCCGAGCCCGAGCTCGAGGCGTCGGACATCTCGGCCTTCGCCTACGGCGCGCTGGACTGGAAGCCCTTCGCCTTCGCCGCCGCGATGCTCGCCTTCGTGCTTCTGACGCTCGGCCGCAAGGAGCGCCCGGGCTACCTCAACGTCTTCGCGTCTCCCGGCTTCTTGATTCCGCTCGCGCTCACCACGATGGGCGTGTTCTTCGTGCGCTGGGTGGCTCCGGCCGGCGAGCTGTCGACGAGCTTCACGCTGCCCATCCCCGACTGGCTCAACAAGATCATCTTCGGCCGCGGCTCGCTGGCCAACCCGCTCGTCTACAGCGCGCTGGTGCCCACGGTGCTCTCGCTCATCGCCATCAAGGTGAAGGGCATGCGGCAGGCCGTCGGCGGTGTCGCGCTCGGGTTCGCTGGCATCCTGGCGTACACGGTGTGGGCGAAGGCGCCGGCGCTGTCGTGGCTGCCCTTCACCTTCCTGGCGATCCCGTGGCTCGCGGTGAACGCCCTCATCTGTCTCTTCGTGGCCCGCGCGATGCTCAAGCGGGAGACGGCCTGACGATGGCGACGACGAAGACCGGCACGGTGCGGTTCCGCGATCTCGAGACGGGCTTGTGGCTGCTCGAGGCAGACGATGGGCAGACGTACCTGCTCGCGGGCGGCGACCGGAAGATCAAGAAGGACGGCGCGCGCATCTCGGCCGACGGTGACGTCGACGCCGAGTCGCCCACCCTCGGCATGGTGGGCCCGCGGTTCGTGGTGAAGCAGTACCGCTTCCTCTGACGGTACGCCTTCCGTGCGGCTCGCGGCCCTCCCTGAGGACCTCGGTCTGGCCGTTCTGCTCTTCGGGAACCGCCCGTCACGCCGTCGCATCAGGACGCCGGGCCGTCGCGGCGAAGGCTGTCGTCATCACCCCGGTGCACGACGCGGTGCCAGGTCGGGCGCCGCGCACGCACCTCGTCCCGCCCGATGATGACGCGAAGGTGCCTGGCGGACGGCAGATCGAGGGCGATCAGCCGCCCTCCGCTGGGCATCGCGCAGCCGCAGCCGACGTGGGCCTCGCGGCGACGCAGTGTCGCTTCCCTCACCTGCTGGACGGCTCGGCGGCGAGCTGACGCATCGTCCGGTACTCGCCGACGTCTGCCTCGCCGCGCCGCGCGCGTTCTCGCAGCGCCTTGAGCTCCTCCCACGCGGCGCGCTCGCCGTCGCTCGCGTCGGCCTTCGGCGCCGCCACCGGGTGGATCAAGTCGATCACGTTCACTTGAGCGCCCCGGAGGTCGACGACGGCCAGCACGCCGAGGGCCACCAGCCCGCCCACGAGCCAGGGCAGCACCGCCCTGCCGAGCGGTCGGAACTCGGACGGCTCGTCGGCCGCCGGTCGTGCGGCCGTCCAGGCGTCGCTTTGGCGCAGCCACACCAGCGTGCTCGCCAGCGCGGCGTTGCCGCCCACGAAGAGCGCGGCCACCACCGGCCAGGGCACGTCCGAGTCCTGGCCGCCGGAGAGGAAGTAGCCGGCGCACGAGGTGAGGTTGTTGGCCGCGTGGGCGCCGATGGCTGGCCAGAGAGAGCCACCCCGCCAGGCGAGCAACCCGAACAGCACGCCCAGCTCGAACCGCGCCAGCAGCCCGACGGGATCGAAGTGCATCACGCTGAACACGAGGCCGGTCACCACCACCGCGCGGGGCCAGCCCACACGCGTCGCCAGCCCGGCCTGCACGAGCCCTCGGTAGAGCACCTCTTCGCACACCGGGGCCGCGAGGCTGACCCCGAGCACGATCACCACCAGCTCGATGGGGCCCTGTCGCTCGAAGAGCCTCGCGCCGCTGAAGCGCTCGACGACGGCTTTGGGGAAGGCCTGCTCGGCGACCCACATGAGCGGCACCGCCCACGCGGCATAGTTGCACACACCCACCACGAAGCCCGAGAGCAGGCCCTTCGCCGGGGGCTGATCGAGCCCGGTGAAGCGCAGGGCGCCGCGGCCGGTGAGCTGGAGCGTCACCACCGGTACGGCGAGGAAGACGAACACCTCGGAGAACCACACGCCCCAGGCGAGGTGCAGCGCTTGCGCAGTGGCGCCGAGGGTGACGAAGAGGATCGCCGCCGAGAACAGCCCCACCAGCGCCACCTGAAAGGCGGGTGGGGTGACGAAGGCCTCATCGGTCGGCGGCGGAGACACGGCACTCCCGGGCGGGAAAGGCAACGGGCCTCGTTATACTGGGCGAGCTCGTTGTCGCTGCCCCGATTCGACGCCCGAAAGACGACCCGTGAACGCACCCGCCTCGATGCCCGACGTCACCTTCGCCGAGGCCGCCGCCGCGTTTCGCCGCTTCTTCGTCGAGCTCCGTGACGCCTTCCTCGAGCGCGAAGCCCTCTTCACCCAGCTCGAGCTGGCGCTGCTGTGCCGGGAGCACTGCCTCGTCATCGGCCCGCCCGGCACCGCGAAGAGCGCCGTCGCCTCGGCCGTGCTGGGGCGCATCGTCGACGAGAAGACGAACCGGCCTTCGCTCTTCGCCAAGCAGCTCGCCGAGAACACGGTGCAGACCGATCTCATCGGCCCGGTGGACTTCAAGGTGCTGACCGAGACGGGTCGCACCGAGTACCTCACCGAGGAGGGCATGCTCGGGGCCGTCCACGCGTTCCTCGACGAGATCTTCGACGGCCGCGACATGCTGCTGCGGAGCATCTTGAACGTGCTGCACGAGCGTGAGCTCAAGCACGGCCGCAAGGTGACGGCGGGCAAGTGCGAGTGCGCGGTGATGACGTCGAACCGCTACCTGTCCGAGGTGCTGCAGCGCTCGCCTGAGACGCTCCAGGCGTTCGCCGACCGCATCTCGTTCATCTGCTTCGCGCCGCGCTCGTTCGCCCGCAAGCAGAGCCGCGCGCAGATGTTGTGGCGGGCCAACAGCGGCCAGCGCCCGGCCCTCCACGAGCGCCTCACGCTCCAGCAGCTCGACGTGCTGCAGGCCGCGGTGGCGGCGGTCGAGGTGCCGGCGGTGGTGACCGAGGGGCTCGAGGTGCTGGCCGACACGCTCGAGAAGGAGCTCGCCGCGCAGGTGACGCGCCTGCCCGACTACGTGCCGACGAAGTACTTCTCGCAGCGCACGATGGTGAAGGCGCTGTGGGCTCTCAAGGCCGCGGTGGTGCGAGATCGCATCTACAAGCGGGCCGACCGCAAGCTGGTGGCCGAGGTGGGCGATCTGGCGACGCTCGAGTCGTTCTTCCTCCTCGGGGGCCCGCCGCCCGCCGAGCTCGATCAGCTGCTCAAGGTGGCCGTCGACCCACGCGAGCGCGCGCAGCTCGAGATCATTCGGGTCGAGCACAAGGCCTTCGCCGAGTCGCTGGCCAAGGTGACGCCGATGCTGCAGCAGGCCGCCGAGCGCGAGGCCTCGGAGCTGCAGATGCGCGACGATCTCGCCTCGGCCGAGGCCATGACGCGCACCTGGTCGCCGGCCGTTGCCAGCACCGTGGCCCAGGCGCTCAAAGAGAAGCTGGTGCCGGGCCCCCGCCACCCGGAGAACCGGGCACCGCTCGTGCGCGCGGCCGAGAGCCTGCTCCAGGGCCTCGACGCCCGCACTGCCCGGGGGCTGTCGGCCCAGAACGAGGCCCGCGGGGCGCTGGCGCTGCTCATCTCGTTCGCCGACGTGCTCGAGCTGGCCCGCCGGGTGCCGGAGCTGCAGCCGCGGGTGCCGCCCATCGCCTCGAACGTGCAGGACTACTGCCGCGAGGCCGCGCAGATGATCGCGCTCGCCGCGGAAGGGGCCGAGTTCGAAGAGAACCTGCGCCTCGAGAGCATCGCGGGCCTGGCGTCGAACGTCGCCGAGGAGCTGGGGCGCATCTCAGAGGTGCTCCAGGTGACGGCGCTGGCTGGCGCGGGCTCCGAGGCGCAGCTCCGGGGCGAGCTGGGGCAGGTGCGCGAGCGCGTGGCCATGGCGCTGCGGCGGCGGGCGGCGCGGGCCTTCACGCCGTCACCCGGCGCGCGGCGCGTCGACCCGCTCGATCAGCTCACCGCCGACAGCCGCCGCCTCGAAGAGCTCGAGAGCTCGCTCGTCGAGCTGTCGCCCGCGCAGAAGGGGCTGAGGCTCGAGCTGCTGACGCCGTTGGGAGAGGCGTACGCCCGCGAGGCGCTGACGACCCAGACGTTCGCCCGCATGGAGCAGCTCGTGCGGACGGTCGAGTCCGTCGTCGACAACCTGCGCCGCGAGGGCGCGTCACCCGAGGTGGCGGTACGCAGCGTGCGCGAGCTGATCGAGACGCGGGTGAAGGAACTCGCGCGCGCGTCGGCGCCGCCCGCGGCCAAGGCCGGGCCCGAGGGCAACCAGGTGGTGAACGGCGAGGCCTACCAGACGTACCGACAGCAGCTCGCCACGCCCTCGCCCGATGGCGATCTGCTCGCCTTCAAGAACCTCTCGTCGACGCTCGGCGCGCTCGGGGCGCCGCCGCTCAACGCGCAGCTCCGCGACGCGCTCGCGCAGACCGAGCTCGGCTGGCTCATCGCCCGGGCCCGGTACCTGCGCGGGTGGCTCACCGGGCTCCTCCAGCGCCTGCCGCCGCCCGACCAGGTGAAGGACCGGGCAGAGGCCGATCGCGCCTTCGAGCTGCTGCTGAAGAGCCGGCTGCCGATGCTGGTGACGCGCGAGGGCGAGCTGGTGAAGCTCAAGAGCGCCGCCTCGCGGCTGGCCCAGGAGCCCGGCGAGCGTGGTGAGGTGGCGAAGAAGCTCGAGGCCTCGGTCGACCTCATCGCCGAGGAGTTCCAGGTCTTCTCGCGGCAGCTCCTCGACGCGCGCAGCGCCCGGTGATGACGCATGCTCGCCGAGCGCCTCCAGGGCCTGCAGGAGCGCCTCGCCTCGCTGAAGGCCGGTGAAGTTCCGGCGCTGCCGTTGTTCGAGCGCCTGCGCGCGCTGGTGCGGGACGACGACGGGCAGGTGCTCCTCGAGCCGGTGCACACGCTGCACAAGGAGCTCGAGCGCGTCGGGGTGCACACCTCGGCCGACGCGCGGCTGTTGCGCGAGCTGGGGCAGGCGAAGGGGCGCCTGGGCGAGCTGAGCCGGGGCCTGCTCCTGCGGGCCGAAGAGGCCCTCTCGGCGATGGAAGCGGCGCTCCGCGAGGCCGAGCGGCTGGTGGCCCGGGGCAAACCGTCGGCGTCGCTCGTGTCACGGCTCGAGGTGGCGTTCACCGAGCTGGCGCGCATCGTCAAGGTGGCGGCGATCTTCTCGGCGCCCGAGGCGGCGCCCTTCGAGCTGCTCGAGCGTCCCGCGAGGCCGGGGCAGGCGCCTGCGAGCCCCCGGCTGGCGCTCGCCGAGTTCTACGCCGAGCGCGCGCGCGTCAACACCCAGGACACCGCGCAGAAGCGGAAGGATCTCGATCTCGCGCACGAGATCCTCTTGCGCATGAGCACCGACGAGAAGGGCGACCGGGAGCGCATGCGGCGGCTGCGCGTCGAGGTGTCCGAGGCGCGCGATCGGGTGCGCCTGGCGCCGGTGGTGCGCAGCCTGGACGAGCTCGTCAAGCACCTTCGGCACGTCGCCCGGCGGGATCCGAAGGTGGCCTGGCGGTCGATGCGCGCGCTCTACGAACGGGCGGTCGAGGCCGGTGATGCGCGGCTGGCCGAGGTCGCGCAGCGGGGGCTCGAGGCGCTGCGCCCGCGGGGCCGGGAGGTCGTCACCGCGATGGAGCGGAACGAGCTGCGGCGCATGCTCAACTGGCGTGAGCCGGCGCAGACCCAGGTCGCCGAGAGCCTGGCCCCCGGCGGCAACCCCGAGCGCGATCCCGTCGACGACATGCTCACGCAGCTCGCGTTCGATCTCGATGAGAACCAGCGCCGGGCGCTCGAGCTCGCTGCCGGCTGCGCGCGCTTCTTCGACATCGAAGACACGCTCTCGGAGCAGCTCATCGAGGCCGAGCTCGGCGCGACGCGGCCGGTGCAGCGCAAGGTGTCGTACCCCACGCAGGTGATGACGTACGAGTTCACCAACTCGCTCGACCAGGTGCACAACTTCGTCATCACCCAGCCCGGCTCGCTCATGCTCGAGCTCGCCGCCGGCCGGCAGATGGTGCGCCAGTACCTGGAAGAGGAGCCGCCCCCGAGGCCCAGGAAGGTGATGAAGACGGCGGTGCGCGTGTACGTGCTCGATGCGTCGGGCTCGATGCACGGGGCCCGGGCGCGCTTCCGCGACGCCATTCTCATCTCCGAGCTCAACGCCATTCGCGTCAAGGCGAAGCAGGGGCTGCCGTTCGACCCGCTCTACTTCTCGTTCTTCAACGACGCGCCGACGCGGCTGGTGCGCGTGGACTCCGGGCAGGACGCGACGCACCACATCGGCTCGTTGTTCCGCACCTCGCCCGCCGAAGGCCAGACGGACATCACGCTGGCGCTCATGTCGGCGTTCGACTCGATCCGCACGGCGCAGGGCCGCGATCCGTACCTCGCGCGCGCCACCGTGGTGCTCGTGACGGACGGAGAGGACGGCGTCGATCTCGAGCTCATTCGCCGCACCCGCAAGCCCTTCGAAGGGCTCGACATCGCGCTGTCGTTCATCTCGCTGGGCGAAGAGAACGTCGACTTGAAGTCGCTCATCCTCGAGCAGCGCAACGAAGGGGGGCGGGCCTTCTACCACCACCTCTCGGACCAGGAGATCAAGCTGGCCCGAACGGAGTTCGACTCGGCCTGGCGCACGTTGCTGCCCGCTGACGTCACGCCGGCCGACGGAGCGCTCGAGGCGCTGCTCCCGCACCTCGAAGCGCTCGAGGCCCTGGCGGCGGGCCGGCCCGTGCGGGCGCCGGAGCGCCTGGACGCCCAGTTCGACACGTTCTTCCCCCCGAGCCCGCAGCGTCCGGCTTCGGCACCGCTCGCGCCCAGGCTGGCCGATCTGCTCGACGCGGTGGCCGAGGCGGCGTCACTGGCGCCGGCCGAGACGCGCGCCCAGGAGGCCGTGATGCTCCTCGTTCACCTGCTGGGGCTCTACGAGGTGACGACGCAGCGGTACCTCGAAGAGGTCGGCGCCGACTTGCCGGCGCTCGTGGCGGCGAGGAAGCGCGTTCGGCTCCTCTGTCGGCCCTTCGCCTAGGCCACTCGCGCGCCCTGGACCGGCACGCGATGGCGAGGGCGCTCCCTGGGCGCGGGAGACGTGTCGCACCCTTCAGTTCGGTGCGTCGCGCGGGCGACGGATCGCCGGTGGGCCGGATGTGGTGCGGAGCGCACCCGATGAGACCAGCGGCGTTCCAGCGTGGGGAACCAGAAGGGACGCCTCGGTCATCGGAGCAGACACGGGAGTCCGGCCAGAACGCGCCAGCCGGTCGCGCTGGGACTGGCCTTCAGGAGACGGAGCCTGGCGCGCCTGGTGATAGGGTGGCTCCCGGTGTTTGGCTTCTTCAAGAAGAAGGACAAGGCGCCCCCGAGGCCCGTCGACCCGCTCGAGGCGTTCGACGCCGTCGTCGACTCGATGGAGCGGCAGGGCGAAGAGCTGCGGCGGTCGGCGGCGACGCTCCTCGCGCTGAAGGCGCAGTTCGCGCGCGACGAGGCGAAGTACGTCGCCCAGCAGAAGGAGCTCGACGCCCGCATCGTCGAAGCTGCGAGCCTGGGTGACGCGAAGGCCGAGACGGTGCTGCGCCGCGATCAGCTCGAGACCCAGCGGCGGCTCGACGAGACGCTGAAGGCCCGCGCCCAGGCCGATGAAGACGCGGCGCTGCTGAGCGAGGCTGCCCGCGATCACGCCGGCAAGCTGGCCGAGCTCAAGGACGAGCGGCAGCGCGCGAAGGCGAGGCTCTCGGCGGGCCTGGTCGTGAGCGAGGCGCTCCAGGCGAAGGTGGAGGAGGTCGACCGGGTGCTGAAGCTCGATCGCGCGCGCGACGAGATCGAGCGCGCCCACGCCCTGGCTGACATCTACCGGGAAGACGCGGCGAAGAAGCGCGTCCGGGGCGGCTGATGGCGCGGATCCCCGGCTTGCGGGTGGTGCGATCGGCGATCGACGGCTTCGGGGTGGTAGCGACCCGACGGTTCCGCAAGGGCGCCGTCATCGCCGATGTCGAGGGCGTGCTCTGGCGGGCCGGCGAGCCGCGCGACGACACCTGGTCGCTCGTGCTCGAAGACGGCGTGTTCTTCGACATGGTCGATCAGACGCGCTGGGTGAACCACAGCTGCGACCCCAACGTGGTGGTCGAGGCCGGCCTCACGCGGCAGGGCAACGGCTGGGCACAGCTCCAGGCCCTGCGCGACATCGCGCCCGGAGACGAGCTCACCTACGACTACGCCTTCGACGCCGTTCACGCCGTGCCCTGCCGGTGTGGCGCGAAGCGGTGCCGCGGGTGGATCATCGCGCCGGGCCTGACGCCCCCTGCCGGTACGTCGTCATCAGCTCGAAGTAGACCTTCCACGAGCTCGCGATCCACTCGAGGTCCTTCGAGGTCACTTCGCGCACGCGCTTCGCCGGCGAGCCCATGATGAAGGAGCGCGGCTCGTACACCTTGCCCGGCGTGAGCAACGAGCCCGCGGCCACGAAGCAGTCGTCGCCGATCACGACGTTGTCGAGCACGATCGAGCCCATGCCCACGAGCACCCGGTGGCCGACCGTGCAGCCGTGGAGGATGACCCGGTGCCCGATGGTGCACTCGTCGCCGACGGTCGTCTTCGAGACGTCGCGGGTGGCGTGCGCGATGGAGCCGTCCTGGAAGTTGGTGCGCGCGCCGAAGGTGATCGCTCCGGAGTCGCCGCGCAACACACACGTGGGCCACACCGAGACGTGGGCCGCGAGGGTGACGTCGCCGAGCAGCTCCGCGCTCGGGTGCACCCAGGCCTGGGGATGAAGCTGCGGAGTCAACGCGCCGTAGGGAGTGATCGCCATGCAAGCGTCCTCGCACAGGGAGCCCGTCTTCTCTACGCCCGTCGATGCTGCGCCCGCGCGCCGACACGGTAGAGTGCGCCCGCACATGACCACGCTCCGCTCCGTCGTCTTCGCTGCGCTCGTCGTGCCCGTGGTGGCCTTGGCCCAGGCCGAGTCGCTCGACCCCAAGGTGATCGTCGTGCCGTACCCGGGCATGAGCGACGCGGGCGTGGTGGCGACGCCGCCGCCGACGCCTCCGGTGGTCGAGCAGCCGCCACCGCCGCCGCCGACACCTCCGACGGAGCCGCCCGCCACCGACGCCCCGGTGGATCGCAGCTTCCAGGCCACGCCGCCGCTCCCTCCGGCCGATCAGACTCCAGCGCCGAGCCAGGACGTGATGGGCACCCCGCAGGATCAGCCGGGCGCGTTCATCGATGGAAAGCCGCGTGAGGGCGCGTTCCTGTCGGGCCCCGGGAGCATGACATTCCTGCTCCATCAGACGTCGATGCTCGGCCTCGGCGTGCTCTCGACGCAGATGATCCCCCGGCTCGTCGAGGCGTACTGCCTCGGGCAGATGGGCTGCACCAACAACCCCGAGGTCTTCACGGGGCCTGACGCGCGCGTGGCCTACCTCGCGGGCTCGCTGATCGGCGCTGGCGTGGGCTTCGGGGCCTCGGCCTGGTGGCAGTTCAACCACTGGATCAGCCATCGCAGCGCCAACTTCGGCATCATCAACTCGTTCGTCGGCGCGGCCTTCGTCGGTGGCCTCACCGACCTCATCGCCGGCGCTGCCAACGCCTCTCCGCGTGGACGGGCCGAGGCGGTGACGTGGAGCATCCTCCTCGGCTCTGTCGCCGGCTCGTGGCTCAGCATGATCATCGGCGGCGGCGACATTCCGATGAACAAGGCGACGCTCGTCGTGTCGGGTGCGGCCTGGGCGATGATCTACACGGCGCTCATCGCAGGCATGGTGGCCGCCGTCGGCTCGCGAACGAATGACATTCGCCCGGCCATCGATGGCCTGCTCATCACCCCGGCCATCGGCGCGGCGGCGATGGCCTTCGCGACGCTCAAGTTCAACCCCTCGACGATGCAGATCATGCGGGCGAACCTCTTTGGCATCGGCGTGGGTGCGGCGGTCTTCCTCTTGAGCGGCCTGGTGCTGGGGCTCAACTGGGGGCGCGACGCGACGGGGGTGGTTCCCTACATCCTCGGGGCCGTCGGCGCGATCGGCGCGAAGACGGTGGTGAGCATCTTCTGGGTCGAGGCCGCCGAGAACCCGGGCGCGGCACAGCCCGGCGCTCCGCAGTCGTGGGCCGCTCCTGAAGACGACGAGCGCAAGCGCAAGGTGAGCGTGTGGTGGTGAAGCGCCGCACGGCGAAGGCGAAGAAGCCACCGCAACGTCAGGCGCCCGCGGCGAAGGCGCTCCGGTACAAGGTCGTCGAGCTCTCGAACGTCGACGAGCGGGGCCTCGAAGACACGGTGAACGTCTGGGTCGCGCAGGGTTGGACCTTCGACGGCGTGCAGTTCGCCATGCGCGAGTCGTCGAAGCGGCCCTCGATGGCGTTCGTCTTCTTCACGAGGGAAGGCGCGCCGCTGGCCGACGTCGGGCCGGAAGAGCAGTTCAGGTCCAACAGCGAGGCCGACAGACACTTGCGCCGGCTGGTGCTGGGGCCCGAGACTGTCACCGGCGGGGCCGAACCGGCGCCCGTCGACGCGTGGACGCGCCTCGCGCAGCTGGCCGGAGAAGACGAGTCACCCGAATGAGCACCACCACCCAGCGCCCCGGTCTCCGCGTCGTCCGTGATCAGGAAGGCTCGCCGTACCCGAAGGCCTCGCTGCTCCTGCGCGGTGGCGCGCGGCTCGTCGACATCTTGATCGCCTGGGTGTTGTTCCAGTCGACCGGCCCCGCCGGCATCGTCATCGCGCTCCTCTATCTGCTGTTCGCCGACGGGATGATTCAGGGGCAGAGCCCCGGCAAGAAGCTCTTCGGCGTGAAGGTGGTGTACCTGCCCAACCGCCAGGGCGCCCGGCACCGCGACAGCGTGCTGCGCAACGCGCCCTTCGGCCTCATCATCATCTTGAGCATGATGCCCGAGCTCGGCTTCAAGGCCTTCGTCGCGGGCATCGTGGTGATCGGCGGCATCGAGGCGGTGAAGTGTTTCCGCGATCCCGACGGCATTCGCCTGGGAGACATCTGGGCGCAGACCCAGGTGGTGGACGGCAAGGTGGTCGCTGGCCAGCCCCAGTCCACGCCGCTCACCGAGCCTGCCCGCGCCCCGGCGCGGCTGAAGTCGACGACCGAGGTGCACTCCGAGACGGACGTCGACCCGTCACCCCCGTGAACTGACCCATGCGCATCGCGCTCACCCACAACCTGAGGCTGTCGGACTCGGAAGAAGAAGCCGAGTTCGACACGGAAGAGACCGTCAACGCGCTGGCCTCGGCCATCGAGCGCCTCGGCCACCGCGTCGAGAAGATGGAGGTGTCGGGCCCGGCCTCGCAGCTCGTGGCGCGGCTCGAGTCCTTCTCGCCCGATCTCATCTTCAACACCGCCGAGGGCCGCCGCGGCCGCTTCCGCGAGGCCTTCTTCCCGGCGCTCTTCGAGGAGCTCGGCTTCGCGTACACGGGCAGCGACGCCTACGTGCTGGCGCTCACCCTCGACAAGCAGCTCACCAAGCTGGTGCTGCGCGAGCACGGCATTCGTACGCCGGGCTGGCAGTTCGTCGAGAAGCCGTCTGACCTCAAGCCCGAGGAGCTCCACTTTCCCGTCATCGTGAAGCCGAACTTCGAGGGCAGCTCGAAGGGCATCACGCAGGACTCGGTGGCCGAGAACGTCGAGAGCCTGAAGAAGAAGGTGATCGACGCGCTCGAGAAGTACCCGGCCGGGTTGCTCGTCGAGGAGTTCATCGTCGGCAAGGACTTGACGGTGCCCTTCCTCGAGCACGTCGACAACGACTTCGACGGGGTGCTCTGCCCGGTCGAGTACGTCGTCGACGCGGCGTACACGCAGGGGAAGAAGTTCTCGATCTACGACTACGAGCTGAAGACGCGCGCGTACGAGTCGGTGCGCGTCAAGGCGCCAGCGGCCATCAGCGACGAGATGAGCGAGCGGCTGCGCAAGGTGGCGCGCACGGTGGTGAAGAAGCTCGACTGCCGCGACCTGGGCCGCCTCGACTTCCGCCTCTCGGACGCGGGCGTGCCGTACTTCCTCGAGATCAACGCGCTGCCCTCGCTCGAGCCGGGCGCGAGCCTGTACGCGGCCGCCGAGCTCGAGGGCCTGCACTTCGACGCGGTGGTGGGCGCCGTCATCGACAACGCCGCGCGCCGCCAGCGGGTGAAGGCCACCGCGCGCAGCTCGTCGCGGCCGGCGCGCAAGGGGCCCCTGCGCGTCGGCTTCACCTTCAACGTCAAGCGCATCAAGCCCCTGTCGGACGGCCAGCTCGATCACGAGGCTGAGTACGACTCGCCGTCGACGCTCCAGGCCATTCGCGAAGCCATCGCCAGCCACGGCCACGAGGTCGTCGATCTCGAGGCGACGCCCGAGCTGCCCATCATCCTCTCGACCACGCCGGTCGACGTCGTCTTCAACATCGCCGAGGGCTTCCGGGGCCGGAACCGCGAGAGCCAGGTGCCGGCGCTGCTCGAGCTGCTCGACATTCCCTACACCGGCTCCGACCCTGCGACGCTCTCGCTCGCGCTCGACAAGGCGTTGGCCAAGAAGGTGGTGCGCGCGGCGGGCATCGACACGCCCAACTTCCAGCTGATGACGACGGGCCGGGAGCGCCTCGACAAGCAGTTCACCCGCTGGCCGCTCATGGTGAAGCCCGTCGCCGAGGGCAGCTCGAAGGGCGTGGTGGGCAAGAGCGTCTGTCACTCCGAGGCGGAGCTGCGCGAAGTGGTGAAGGAGCTCGTCGAGCGGTACGACCAGCCGGCCCTCATCGAGGAGTACATCGGCGGCCGCGAGTTCACCGTGGGCCTTCTGGGCGAGCGTCGACCCAAGGTGCTGCCGCCGATGGAGATTGTCTTCACCGACCGCAACGACAAGACGCCCATCTACAAGTTCGAGGACAAGCTCGAGGCGAACGATCGCATCAAGTACGAGGTGCCCGCGAAGCTCGAGCCCTCGCAGCTCGAGCGGGTGAAGAGCGCGGCGCGCGGGGCCTTCATGGCGCTGGGGTGCCGCGACGTGGCGCGCATCGACTTCCGCATGGACGAGGCGGGGCGCATCTACTTCCTCGAGTGCAACCCGCTGCCGGGGCTGACGCCGGGCTGGAGCGACCTCGTGCTCATCGCGCAGGGCGAGGGCATGGACTACCCGACGCTGATGGGTGAGATCCTGTCGGGCGCCATCCGCCGGTACAAGGAGCGTGAGACGCGTCGGCGCGATGGCCGCGAGGTGAAAGATCCAACGCCCGCGCTCGAGCAGCGCTTCGGCTGAGGCGCGGGGTAACCGGCCGGCCGCCACCCGCATACCCGGGCCATGCACTTCCTCGTGGCCATGGTCCTCGCCAGCGGCCCGGCGCACCCGGAGCTCGGGCGCGTCAGCTGGCTTCGTGATCTCGACGCCGGGCTCGAGCAGGCCCGCGCGACGGGCAAGCCCGTGCTGCTCTTGTTCGACGAGGTGCCCGGCTGCTCGACGGTGCGCGGCTTCGGGCGCGACGTGTTGTCCGACCCCGAGGTGGTGGCGCTCATCGAGGCGCGCTTCGTGCCCGTCGCGATCTTCAACAACGTCTCGGGCGCCGATCGCCGCGTGCTCGACGAGTTCCGCGAGCCGGCCTGGAACAACCCGGTGGTGCGCGTGCTCGACGCTCAGCGGCGGCCGCTGGGCAGCCGCTTCGATGGCCCGTACACGAAGGGCGCGTTTCGGGAGCAGCTCGATCGGTGGCTCGAGGGGCGGGCGCCGAAGCTCGAGCGGCTGACGGTGTCGGCGCACTGCTTCTGGGAATGCGAAGCACGGCTGGGCCGGCTCCCCGCCGTTCAGTCGTCGCGGGTGGGGTTCCTCGGCGGAGAAGAGGTCGTCGAGGTCGAGTTCGACGCGAGCCGCACCTCGCGGCAGGCGCTCGTCGACGAGGCCATTGCGCTCGACTGCGCCACGCACGTCTTCACCCGTTCGAGCGAGGAGCACGCGCTCCTGTGGCCGCGCCTCGGGGCGAGAGCGGTACGCACGGACGAGCCGCTGCGCGCGTCGGCGAAGGACACCAAGTATTACCTGCGCCGCTCCGGCCAGCCGACGGAGGGCCTGAGCCCGCTCGAGCAGACCCGCGTCAACGCCGCGCTGCGCTTCGGTGAGGATCCAGCGGCGGCGCGGGCCTCGTGTCGATCGGCGAAGTGACGGCTCAGAACGTGAAGCGGCAGTCGCGCACGAGCTGCTTGAGCGAGTTGGCTTCGACGCCCATCGCGCGCCAGTCGACGGGGTAACCCGCCCACGGGCCCTTCGACGGCAGGAACGTGATGCCCACCGGCACGTCGATTCGTTTCGTGCGGTCCTCGCGGGACTCGCACGAGCCGACGACGGTCACGATTCGGGACTCTCCGACCGACTGCACGCCGCCGAACCAGCCCAGGCCCGAGTTGGGGCGAAAGCCGCCGGTGAGGCTCGAGAGCTCCTTCGCGGCGATGCGGTCGCGGAGCTGCTGCGCCGCCAGCTGCCCCCCGATCTGCTTGACACCTGCGCCCAGGGCTCCGCCGAACGCCTTCACGAGCGCCTCGCCGAGCACACCGGCTGCGTCCTTCGACTCGGCGGCGGCCATCGCGACGGTGAGGTCGACCGGCAGCTCGGCGAAGGACTGCAGGTCGGCGTGGCGCAGCACCTGATCGACGTCACCCCGGTCGATGCCCTGCTGGAGCTGGAACACCGAGTAGTACACCGAGCTGCGCGCGAAGAACGCCGCGAGGATCAGCGCGAGGACGAGGACCAGGAGCTTCTTCACGGACGCCACACCTACCACCCGGAGCGGGGCGTCGTCCTCAGCCCAGGTCGAAGAACCAGCCGAACTGCAGCTGAATGGCGCCCGTCGAGAAGCGCGCCGGGTCGGCGAGGTACGACAGCTGAATCGCCCACGACGCCGGATTGCGCCGGAAGAGCCCGAGGGTGAGGCCCGCGCGCACCGAGTCGACGGGCGGAAGCTGGGACGTCGCAAAGCGCGGCAGCAGCAGGCGCTGGCTGACCGAGGCGCCGACGACGACTTCCCAGCGGGAGAACTGCAGGCCGTAGAAGAGGGGAACGCCCCACTCGAACTGGGCCCACAGCGGCACGCCGAAGCGCCCGGACAGCGCCGCGCCGCCGAGCAGACCCGTCGAGACGATGTGCGTCGGGCCATCGGTGGGGATTCGCAGGAGCTCGCCCTTCACGTCGGCGGTGAGGCCAAACTGGAAGATGCGTTCGGGGGCGATGACCTGCCCCTGCGCCTGGGCCGAGAGCCCCACGTCGAAGCCCGCGCCGAGGCCGTAGCGCGCGTTGGCGCGGAGCTCGGGCAGTGGAATGCCGTCGGGGTACTCGGTGCAGCGGGTCATGCCGAGCAGCAGCCCGCCCGAGATGTCACCGCAGTAGCCCGCCGCCGAGAGCGAGCCGCCGGCCCGAAACCGCCCACGCTCGACGACCGAGGCGGTCTGCATGGGAACGACGGTGGCGCAGCCGGTCGCGAGGGTGAGCAGCGCAAGAACGGCGAGCCGCTTCATCGGGCACGCTCCTCGAGCCAGTCGATGATGCGCGCCGTCCAGCGGGTGTCGTAGAGCGGCAGGTGTCCGACCTTTTCGTGCGTCCACAGCTCGACGCTCCCCTGCTTCGAGCAGCCCTCGATGGTCGACTGCTGGGTCTCGGCGTCGCTGCCGCCGAGCAGATCGAGCCGCTCTCCGTCGACCCACGAGCCGGTACAGCCGTTGCGGCGGGCGAAGCGGGCGCCGGTCTCTTTCGCGCCGGGGAACCGGTCGGGCCGGCCCTCGATGGGCACCGAGCTGTCACGATCTCCGTGCGCGAGGAGGATGGGCACGGCCTGCCCTGGCTGGCACCGCGTCGAGTCCTGGAAGGTCGAGCCGGCGACCGCCACCACGCCCGAGAAGACGTCGCTCGCCTCACAGGCCAGGCGCAGCGACATGAAGGCGCCGTTGGAGTGCCCCACCAGGTAGATGTGGCCGTCCTTCACGGGGTAGCGGCCCTTGATGTCGTCGACGAGCGCGCGGAAGAAGCCGACGTCGTCGATGCCGATGCGGCCGTTGTCGCAGCAGGAGGCCTCGGTCGCGTTCCAGAAGCGTTTGCCGTTCGCGTCGGGGGTGCCGTTCGGCAGCGCGTAGAGGAAGCGCGTGGTGTCGAGCTGGCCCGAGACGGGAAAGAACTGGTCCTGCAGCTGGCCGGTCGCGCCGTAGCCGTGGACCATGATGACCAGCGGCAGCGGCGTGGTGCCGTCGAAGCCCTTCGGCACGCGCACCTCGTAGGCGCGTCCCTGGACGGAATGATCCGGCGTGCAGGCGAGGAGAACGAGCGGAAGGAAGCACCACAGACGTCGCATGGCGCTTCTCTATCGAGACGGTGGGCCGGCGGCTCGTAGATGCCCGCGGTCGATTCGACGCAGGACGTCAGCGGCACGCCTTCGCGCGGTCGTTGCAGTCCTGCGTACAGCTGGCGATCTCGATTTGCGTGTTCGGACCGGGGCTGACGGGGATCGACCCGGGGGCGACGCCCGGACAGGCGCTCAAGCACGCGTCGTAGAGGCGCCGACACGCCTCACTCAGGCCGGCGGTGTCGATCGTCGCGCAGCCGGAGAGGACGACGGTGAGCAGGAGCCACTTCACGGCGGCACCGTCACGTGCCTGGCCGCGGCCTTCCACGTCGCCTCGACGAACTTCGTCAGCTGCTTGCCCTTCTTGCCTTCGGTGGTGGTGCCCCACCGCCCGGCCGCCAGCGGCAGCCCATCGCGGCCGCGCATGGCGCTCAGCACGACGTCGACCTTCCCCTTCGCACCTTCGGTGGCGTCGACGATCACCAGCACGTCGGCGCCTTGAGACTTCGCGATCTCGCCCAGGCACGGGCCCAGCCGGCAGCCCTCGACGGGCAGCTCGGACTCGTCGACGCGGCGGGCCGAGAAGCCGCGGCCGAGCAGCTCGTCGGCCACGCGCTGGGTGAGCTCGCGCGAGATGTCTTCGTAGATCGCGTCAGCGGCCGACACGTCGACGACGGCGACCTTGAGGCCGCTCTGGCCCAGCAACAGCGCAGTGAGGAGCGTCAACATCGTCGGGGCCCGAAGGTTACGGCTGCTTCCTGGGCGGGTCGAGCTTGAGGCGGGCGACGCCTTCGCGCGCGAAGCTCCCCAGGTACAGCCAGCCGTCGTGCTCGAGCGCGCTGGCGATCGGCGAGTAGCTCCCGGGCGCCCGGTGCTGGAGCACCTCGACGACCTGGCCGCTCACGTCCACGCCCACGACGAACGCGTGTCGCGCCGGGGCTGGCTGAACGGCCTTCGGCAGCTTCGAGACGAGGCTCCGAAGGAAGGGGTGCGGCCCGAGGGTGTCGACGAGCGGGTTGCGCGGCGAGCCGATGGCGACCCAGAAGACGCCTCGCTCGGGCGAGAAGCGCACGTTGTCGGGGAAGCCGGGCAGGGCGTCGAGAAAGAGCTCCTTCTGGCCGGCCTTGTCGCCCACCAGCCAGATTCGCCACAGCCGGTACGCGCCCGTCTCGGCGACGATGAGGAACGCCTCGTCGGGGCCCAGCGCCACGCCGTTGGCGAAGTTGAAGTCGCCGGCCACGAGGGTGGTGCTGCGGGTGGCGGGGTCGAACTTCAGCACCCGCCCGGTGCGCTGGTGCTCGAGGAGATCGTCGGTGAAGCGGTCGATCGAGTACCGCGCCGAGGCATCCGAGAAGTAGATGACGCCCGCCTTCGTGATCGCGAGATCGTCGACGAAACGAAACGGCACGCCGCTGTGCTCCGCGGCGAGCACCTCGATGACGCCATCAGCCGCGAGCGCGAGCAGCCCGCGAAAGGCGTCGCAGATGATGATGCGGCCGTCGGGGTGCGGCGCGATGGCCAGCGGTCGGCCGTGGGTGTCGGCGAGCACGGTGGGCGAGTCGTTTCCGGGGGTGAGCGCGACGATGCGCCCGTCCTTGAGGCCCGTGATGAGCCGGCCCGCGCCGTCGACGTACATCGCCTCGGGGCCGACGAGCTGCTTCGCCCACCACTCGACGCCAGCCAGCCGATCGTTCGGTGCCCAGCGACCCTCCAGCGGTGTTGGAGGCGGGGGCTCCCACGCGGCGGGCTCGATCGGCGCCGGCACGAGCAGGAACGCCAGCACGCCCACCGCCAGCAGCCCGGCCACACCCCGAAGGACCCGCGTCATGTGTCCTTCTTGGCACCCGCATCGACCCGGCGCCATGTGTGACGAACAGGTGACTGCCGCGAAAACTGACGATGACGGCGCTGCGTGACGCTTGAGGCACCGGAGGGCGCCCGGTACGGCGTGCGCCATGCGTGGAGGGTGGTGGTGCCTCGTCTTGACGGGCTGCGTGGGCAGCGCGCCGGCGCGTGAGATCGAGGTGGCGACGGTCATCGCCCGCAATGACGAGGTGATGATCCGCTCCCGGCCGGCGCTGGTGGCCGGGCGGTACCAGCGCATGGCGTCGAACGCGTTCGACTTCTACCGGGGCAACCTGGCCCTCTTCCGGCAGGACTGGGAGCTCGGCCGCAGCAGCCGCTCGGGCTTCCTGGGGGTGACGCCGCCGGTCTGGGGCCTGGCGGATCCACACCCCGAGAACTTCGGCATCCTCATCGCGGCGGACGGCGTGGCGGCCATCGAGCCGAACGACTTCGACTCGGCCGATCGGGTGCCGTTTCTGTTCGACGTGCGGCGGCTGGTGGGCGGCCTCGCGGTGGGCGCCCGCCTCGCGAACCCGCAGCTGTCGACCGCGGTCCTCGGTGAGGCGGCCGCGCGCTCGTACGCCGCCACGCTCACGGCGCTCGCCTCGGGCGCGGCGCCCCAGCGCGCCACGGCCTCGAGCGACCCCATCGCGGCCGATCTCTTCCGGCGCTCGCAGCGCGATCTGACGAACCGCGCCGAGCTGCTCTTCCTCACCGAGGTGAAGGAGGGCCAGCGCCGCTTCCGCCGAGGCGTCATCGACCCCGAGGAGCCGACGCAGTTCCTCGCCGACGTACCGCCCGAGATTGTCGCGCAGGTGCCAGAGGCGCTCCGCCGCGTGCAGGGGGCCCCGGGCTTCGAGGTGCTCGACGTCGTGCGCGAGTTCGGCTCGGGCGTCGCGAGCTGGGCGCGCGTGCGACTGTTGGTGCTGGTGCAGGGGCCGACCGAGGCGCCGGGCGACGACGTGATCCTCGAGGTGAAGGAGCTGCCCGAGTCGATGGTGGCGGGCTGGTACCGGCCCGCGCTACCGGCGAGCGACACGCCCGCTCGCGTCGAGAGCGCTGCGCGGCGGGCCTGGTTCCGCCCCGACGCCGACCCCCGGTTCTTCGCGACGACCTGGCTCGGCCTGCCGGTGCTGGTGCGGACCGAGTCCGAGGCGTTCAAGAGCGTGCGGGTGCGCCGGTGGGAAGGCGATCGCGCGAGCCTCACCTCGCTGACGACGCTGGCCGAGTGGACCGGCGCGCTCCTCGCACGGGTCCACGCGCAGAGCGAACCCGAGACGGTGCGGGCCATCGTCACGCAGCTCGAGCGCGGCCCCGACGTCTTCGCGGCCGAGCAGGGCGCCTTCGCCGAAGCCCACAGCGCGCAGGTGCTCGAAGACTTCGCCCACTTCCAGGCCGCGCTCACGCGCCTGGGCCCCACGCTGGGCATCACGCAGGATCCCCGTGAGCGCGCGCCCGACCTCGCCAGCCGGCTGTTCGGAGACCCCACCCCATGATGCTGACGCTCCTCTCACTGGTCCTCGCGCAGGCCGACGTCGACGGGGGCTTCGAGCCATTGGCCGTCGACGCGGGCGTGGTGGCGAGCGCCTCGCCTGACGCGGGCGCGGGAGAGAGCGGCCCGGCCGACGCGAGGGGCGAGGGCGCCTTGACGTGGACGCCCATCGTCGACGCGTTCGGCGAGTTCCAGGCGCGCTTCCCGCGCGACGCGGCTCCGAACAACACCTTCACCGTCCCGCGCGTGCAGCTCGGCGTGCAGGCCGACTGGCGGGGCGCCTCGGGCCGGGTGCTGCTCGAAGGCGTCTACGCGACGCAGGGCGGGGCGCTCATCGGCGTCGCAGGTGACTCGGTCGTCGTACGCATTCGTGAGGCGTGGGGTGGCTATCGGTGGCGCTTCCTCGAGGCGCAGCTCGGCCTCATCCCCACGCTCGTCGTGCCAGAGGTCGAGCGCGCCTTCCTGCACCGCGAGCTGTCTCCCGACGGCCTGGAGGCGTACCGGGTCAAAGCCCCGGCAGACTTCGGTGGGCTGCTGCGAGGGCACCTTCCGGCGGGCTACGGGTGGGTCGGTGTCAGCGTGACGAACGGCGAGGGCTACACCTCGCGTGAGCTGAACACCGGCAAGAACGTCGAGCTGGCGGCGGCGGTGCACCCGTTGCCGCGCGGCGTGCTCGAGCCGCTCACGGTGCTGGGCTTCGCGATGGTGGGCACCAGCGGCCCGTCTTCGGCGCGGGCCAATCGCTTCGGCGGTGGAGCGCTCTGGCAGGGCAAGACCCTGGGCCTCGGCGTGACGGCGGCGTCGGTGCAGGGCTGGCTCGACGACGGGAGCCGGCAGGCGCTCCTCGTGCAGGGCTTCGCGCGGGCCGAGCTCTTCGGCCGGCTGCTCCTCGCGGCGCGCGTGCACCTCTTCAATCGGGACACCACGCAGCCCGATCAGGTGCTCGAGCTCATCGGCGGCGTGGGCGTGAAGGTCGAGCCCGTCGAGCTCTTCCTCGCCGTACACCGCACCAGCCTGTCCGGCGCCGCGCTCACGGCGCTGCCCGGTGTCGATTCCACCGACGTTCGCCTCGTGGTGCGCGTGCGGTGGCCTCCGCTGTACCCCTGAGTCTTTTCGCAAGGAGTCGTCATGTCCCTCGTTCGTCCTCTCGTCCTCGGCGCCGCCCTCGGCCTCGTCTCTGGCTTCGTCTCGTGTGGCGCGCCGGCCCCCTGCACCGCCACCTCGTGCCCGATGGGCTGCTGCTCGGCTGACAACCAGTGCCTGCCCGGCAGCGCGACGGCGGCGTGTGGCACCGCTGGCAGGGCCTGCGCGGCGTGCCAGTCGGGGCAGGTGTGTACGCTGGGCGCGTGTGGGGCGGCGGCGACGGGCGGAGGCTCGGCTGGCGGCGCGACGGGCGGCGGTTCGATGGGCGGTGGCGCGTCGGGCGGTGGCTCGACCGGCGGTGGGACGGCCGGTGGCACTGCGGGTGGGGCGGCTGGCGGCGGCTCGGCGGGCGGCGCGGGCAGTGCTTCGCTCGTCGTGAACGAGGTCTTCGCCACCGGCACGGCGACCGACCCTGACTACGTCGAGCTCTTCAACGTCGGCACGGCGGCGCAGGATCTCTCGGGCTTCTCGCTCACCGACACCGAGAGCTCCGATGGTGGCCCCAAGCCGCGCGAAGGCGTCGTCTTCCCAGCCGGAACGACGCTGGCCCCGGGTGGCTTCCTGCTGGTGGTCGCCGATCGTCCTGACGCCGGGGCGTCGACTGAGTGCCTGGGTGGGCCGGCGACGTGCTTCACGGCTCGCTTCGGCCTCTCGCAGAACGGAGAGACGATCTACGTCCTCGACGCGCAGGGCATGGTGTTCCGCTCGCAGGCTTATCCCGCTGCCGCGGCTCCAGCGGGCTCGTCGTACGGGCGCTTCCCCGACGGCACCGGCGCCTTCGGCACGACCCAGAAGACGCCTGGCCGCGCCAACGCGCAGTGAGCGTCAGCGCTGCTTCTTCGCCCGCCGGGCCTCGACGCGCTTCTCGAAGAACTCGATGGCGTCGGGGTATCCGGTGGGCGAGGCGCGCTGGAGGCGATCGAGCGTCACCGCGTCGGTGCCGATGAGGATTCGGCGATCGCCCTTGTCGAGGCCCTTCAAGATGGTGGCGGCGCATTGGGCGGGCGTCGTGCGCGCCATCTTCTCGAAGAGCCGCACCGTGGTGTCGTGGTTGGCGGTGGGGCCGACTCCTCGGCGGAAGCGCATCGAGCGCACGATGTTCGTCTTGATGCCGCCCGGGTGGATCGACACGGCGCGAACGCCGGTGCCCTTGAGTTCGCGCCACAGCACCTCGGTGAAGCCGCGCACGGCGAACTTCGAGGCGTTGTACACGCCCTGGAGCGGCCACCCGACGATGCCGAAGATGCTCGAGACGTTGGCGATGATGCCGCTGCCCTGCGCCTTCATCAGCGGCAGGAACGCCTTGGTGCCGTAGACGACGCCCCAGAAGTTCACCCCCATCACCCACTCGAAGTCCTCGTACGAGACGTGCTCGACGGTGTCGTGCACGGTGACACCCGCGTTGTTGACGACGAGATCGACGCGCCCGAAGGACTCCTGGGTGAAGGCGGCCAGCGCCTCGACCTGCGCCCGTTGGGACACGTCGACGATGCGCGTCTTCGGAGCTCGCGACAACAGCTTCGCCGTCTCGTCGAGGCCCTCGGCGCTCACGTCGGCCAGCACCAGCGAGGCGCCGCGCCCGTCGAGCGCGAGGGCCAACGCCCGGCCGATGCCTGAGCCAGCGCCCGTAATGACCGCGACCTGTCCTGGCTTCATGTCGAGACTCCTTCGAGGTGGTGCTGCGTGCGATCGAAGCGCGAGAGGCCCGCGCGGAAGGTGAAGGTGAAGCCGGGCCAGAGGGTGACGTTCTTCCCGCGCTCGTCGAGGTACCAGCTCTGGCACCCGCTCAGCCACACCGTCGTGCGGAGGCGCCGCTCGAGCCCTTCGTTGAAGCGCACTTCCGCGTCGTCGCGCACCTGCCACCAGCGCGCGCCCGCCGAGGTGACGGCCTGCATCGCTCGCAACACGAAGGTGAGCTGTGACTCGATCATGAACACCATCGACGAGTGGCCCAGCCCGGTGTTGGGCCCGGTGAGCATGAAGAAGTTGGGAAAGCCGTGCACGGCCGTGCCGAACCAGGCCTTTGCGCCGTAGCGCCAGGCCTCGGCGAGCGTCACGCCGTTTCGTCCCACCACGCGCACCGGGCCAACGACGTCGGTGACGACGAAGCCGGTCCCGAAGACGAGCGCATCGCACGGGTGTTCCCGGCCGTCGGAGGTCCGCACGCCGTTCTCGGTGACTGCCGCGATGGGCTCGGTGACGAGGTGACAGTTCGCCCGCGCGACCGCCGGGTAGAAGTCGTCGGACACGAGCACGCGCTTGCAGCCGAGGGTGTAGTCGGGCGTGAGCTTGCGCCGCAGCGCCTCGTCGGCCACCTGCGCGTCGAGGTGCTTCCTGGCCAGATTCGCCGCGAGCGTCATGAGCCAGGTCGCCTTCGTGAAGGCCGGCACCCGCAGCTCGTGGAGCCAGTAGAGGCCCCAGCGCAAGAGCCGCTGCAGCACCGGGAGCAGCCGAAACACCTTCCGGGCGAACGGGCCAATCGGTCGATCGTTCCGCGGGAGAATCCACGCGGGGGTGCGCTGGAACACGTGCACCTCGGCGGCCCGGTCGACGAGCTGCGGCACGAACTGAATCGCGCTGGCGCCCGTGCCGACGACGCCGACCCGCCGCCCTTCGAGGGAGACGTCGTGGCGCCACTGCGCCGAGTGGAAGACCGCGCCCTTGAAACGCTCGAGGCCCTCGAGGCGAGGCGTCGAGGGCCGGCTCAGCCCTCCGAGCGCTGCGATGACGAACCGCGAACGGAACTGCGCTCCGTTGGCGCAGCTGACGAGCCAGCGCGCCTGGCGCTCGTCCCAGACGGCGTCGACGACGCGGTGGCCGAGGCGCAGGTGCGGCCCCAGGCCGAACGTCGTCACCACCCGCTCGAGGTAGGCGAGGATCTCGGGCTGCCGCGCGTAGGTGTGGCTCCAGTCGGGATTCGGAAGGAACGAGAACGAGTACAGGTGCACCCGCACGTCGCAGGCGCAGCCGGGGTAGGTGTTGTCACGCCACACGCCCCCGACGCCGGCGGCCTGTTCCAGGATGACGAAGTCGGTGAGCCCATGCTCCTTGAGCTTCACGCCAGCCCCGAGCCCACCGAAGCCACTGCCGATGATGACGACCTCGACCGCGTGCATGGTCACCCGAACGGCCACCGCTTCTTCTTCGGGGCGCGGAGCAACGCCTCGACGGCCGCGCCATCAGCTGGGCGCGCCTGGGGCTTCTTCGCCAGGCACTGCCGAACGACGTCGAGCGCTGGAAGACCCGTGAGCGCCTCATCGATCGGCACCAGCTCGGGCGGCTCGTCGTTGAGGTGCGCGGACAGCACATCGAAGTGTTTGCCGGTGAACGGCAGCTTCCCCGAGAACAGGAGGAAGCCGACGACGCCCAGGCTGTAGACGTCTGAGGCCGCGGTGGCGGGCTGGCCCATCGCCTGCTCGGGTGACACGTACGACGGCGTTCCGCCGACCTGGTTGATGCCCGTCTGGAAGTGGAGCGCGGCCTCTTTCGGGTCGGTGAAGCGGGCAATGCCGAAGTCGAGCAGCTTGACCGACGGCGCCTCGGGCGTACCGGTGACGATGACGTTCTCGGGCTTCACGTCGCGGTGGGCGATGCCGGCCTGGTGGAGCGCTCCGAGGGCCGACGCCAGCGCGGTGAAGAGCTCGACGCGCGCCGTTCCTGCGATGGCGCCCTGTTCGAGCGCCACGTCCAGCCGGGTGCCCTCGATCCATTCGAGGACCAGCAACATCCCCTCGGTCGGCCGGTCTTCGAAGCGGTGCAGCTTGACGATGCCGGGGTGCTCGAGCTGCCAGAGCAGCGAGGCCTCGCGATGGAACCGCGCCTTCATGCCGGCGTCGGCCAGCAACTCGCGGCGGAGCACCTTGACCGCCACCTTCGCGCCCGTCGTCGTGTCCTCCGCCAGGTACACCTTCGCCGTCGCGCCGGTCCCCACGGGGCGCACGAGCCGGTACTGCCCGTCGAGGATGAAGGTGTCGGGCACGCGGGCTGGGTTCTAGCGCGAAAGATCTTCCCGGCGTCAGCTGGGACGACGCAGGCCTTGCCGGGAGCGTACCGGACGAGCCCCGTTCGTGCTGCGGACTGCCGTCGCGGCAGGCACGGTTCAACCACGGGGTGCTGGCCGTCCGGCTGCCGATTCGCCGAGAGCGTCGCCATGCAGGGTCGACGTGAGGATCGGCTGACGGGGGAACCTCACCGCCGCGGCGGCGTGTCTGGCAGCCCCAGGTTGCGCCGCACGCGGCGGAACTCGTCGGTCCACTGGCCCCGCGCATCACGGACGACGAGGGCGTCGCGCTGCACGTCGCCCGGCTTTCGTGAGAAGCGCCACACGCTCAACAGCGGGGCCTTGCCCGTGCGCGGAATGAGGTGGCGCAGCCCACGCACGAAGAGGCCACAGCGGAAGGCCTCGACGCGCGCGTCTTCCTGCTGGGCCGCGCACATGACGAAGACGCCGTCATCACTCAGGTGCCGCTCGGCGGCCTCGAGGTACGCCTCGACGCCACCCCGGTGTTCGAAGCGGCACGCGCTGACGTGTTCGGCGGCCGCTTCGGTGCCCGTTCCGCGCGGGAAGTAGGGGGGCGTGCCGGTCACGAGCGCGAAGTGCCGGCCGAGGTCCAGCCCCCGCAGGTCTCCGTCCAGCACGCGGCAACGGTCCTCGGCGCCGTTGAAGGCGATCGATCTCCTGGCCATGGACGCGCGTTCGGGTTGCGCCTCGACGCCCGTGACGTCGAAGTCGGGCGCCTTCCACGCGACCATCAGCAGCACGCTGCCGAGCCCACACCCGAGGTCGAGCGCTCGCACTGGCGCGGCGCTCCGCACGGTCTCGAAGTGCTCTGCCGCGGTCGAGGCGGTGACGAGATCGTCGACGCTCCAGCGGTGGCCCTTGAGCTTCTGGAACAGCCGCCAGTCGCCGGAGAGGTAGCAGAGGTCCTCATCGTCCTTCGGTTGGAGCTCCGGTCGCCCCATCGCTCCGGCAGGCCTCGGCCCGGGCGCTACCCAGCCAGCAGGACGTCTCGCGGCTCTCACCAGGCCCGGCATGAAGCGCTGCGTCGCACACGTCCGGCCGGATCTGCAACGGGCGAGGCGCGTCGTCAGTCCAACCCGAAGAAACGCATCATCCGATCGATCAGGTCGCTCTCCTCGCGCAGCTGGCGTGCCCTGGCGGCCTCGGCCGACAAGCCCTCCCGCGCGGCCTGCTGCTCGGCCCGTCGCGTGGCGACGATGCTGGCGATCTGCTTCGTCAGCTCGGGCCGGCGCTCCACCACACGCTGGAAGCTGGCCTTCTCGAGCCGGAAGCACTCGACGTCGGTGACGGCGACCACGGTGGCGGTGCGCGGGTCTCCCGTCAGCAGCGACATCTCACCGAAGAACGAGCCGTCCTTCAGTTGCGCGGCCTCCCGCTCGGCGACGCCGTCGCTGACGCGCACCGACGCCGTGCCCTCTTCCAGCAGGTACAGCCAGTGGGCCTCGGCGCCCTGCCGCGTGATGACCTCGCCTCGCGCGAAGGGAGCGTACCGCATCGAGTGCGCCAGCTCGTTCTTCTCGTCGTCGGACAGCGGCGCGAAGAGCGGCATTTCGTCGAGCATCTTCTTGCGGCGCGCGAGCTGCTTCTGCGTCTTGATGGCCTGCCGGTCTTCGCTCTCCTGGGTCACGAAGACGGCGTGCGCGGGGAGCGCGGGCTTCATGCCGGCCCGCTCGAGCGCCGAGAAGATCACCTGCCGCACCTCGCTGTCGGTGGGATCGTCGGCGGCGAGATCGGTCAGCCAGTAGCGCACCGCGTACCGGCCGTACGAGTCGGCGAGGTCCATCATCACGCAGTTGGGCTGGGGCTCCCTGGCGACGCGCGACAGCTGCGCGCCGCGGACGGCGGCCTGCACCACCTCGATGACGTCTCCGGGCTGGAAGCGGAAGTCGACGTGGAAGTGCACCCAGCGCCGCCACTGCTGCGGCTGCTCGCTGCGGCGCCCCAGCACCATCACCGACGAGTTCATCAGCACCCGGTTCGGCACCAGCACCGTCTCCCAGTTACGCGTCTCGAGGGCCGTGTAGCGCCACCGGATACGCACGACGCGGCCGTTGATGTCGGCGCTCTGTGTGCCCACCCGAATCCAGTCGCCCACCTCGATGGAGTTGTCCGTCTGGAGGCCCAGCCCACCGGCGATGTTGGCGATGGTGTCTTGCAACGAGAAGCCCAGCACGGCCGTCAGGACCGCCGAGGTCGCGATGAGGCCCGAGAGGTTGACGCCCGCGCGCCCCGCCACCGAGACGGCCGCGACGATGGAGAGGATCGCCACGGCGACGTCCTGGACGATCTGCGGCACCGGCAGGCGCACCCGCGGCAGGACGACCGAGAAGAGCACCGTCGAAAGCGCCCACACGAAGGCCACGGCGCCGAAGACCCAGCAGGGCACGCGAAACACGTCGTCGAGCGGGCTGCCGAGCGCCCCGGCTGAGGCCGCCCCCAACAGCGAGACGAGGTGGAGGAAGGTGAAGAGGCCAAGCGCCTTGAAGCGGGGCTTGTCGTGGGCAAATCGTCTGAGGAGCGGCAGGCTCAGCCCGAGGCCGCCGAGGATCCACGCCGTCTTGGCGGCGAGCGCCTCGGCGGCGAGCAGGTCGAAGAACGTCATCACCGCCGATTCAACCGGACGATCCCCGGTGCGTCACGAAAGGGTGCCGTGGCGCAGCCGTGCTACATGGTGCTGCCTGTGAACGTCGCCGACGCCGTGCCGCGCCACCTCACCGCCCTGGGGGTCACCGACCCCCGATCCACGAAGGCCTGCGTCGCGTGGGTCGACGGCCGCTCGCGCGGCGGGACCGTCGAGGTGGCCGTCGGCGACCTGGTGCTGGTGTGGGCGGTGCTCCAGGGCCACGCCGCCGCGCTGGTGGAGATCGACGAGCTGATCGAGTCCTTGTCCCGCCGGGCCGCCGGGCGTGCCATCGAAGCGCCCGAGCTGGCGCAGCGCACCCGCACCCGGCTGCTCGTCGCGCCGAAGGGCAAGGAGCCCAGGCTCGTCACCTACGACGGCCGCGGCAAGCTCAAGTCCTGGCTGTGGACGGCGATCAAGCTCGAGCTGCTCCAGGCCACCCGCGGCATGAGCCAGGCGCCCGCGGAGGACGTCGACGAGCTGACGCACCTCGCGGCGTCCGACCCGTCGCCCGAGGCCCGCGCCCGCTCCGGGAAAGACACGAAGTTCGTCTCGAACGCCCTGCGCGAGGCCCTCGAGGTCATCGACGCGAAGGAGCGCACCCTGCTCCGCATGCGCTTCGTCGATGGCGTCTCGACCGAGGAGCTCGGTCGCATGTTCCAGGTGCACCGCACCACGGCCCAGCGGTGGATCGAGGCGGCCCAGGCGAAGATCATGACGGCGATGCGCGCGCGCCTCGAGGCCGACGCCAAGCTCGCCAGGGGCGAGGTCGACTCACTCGTGCGCGAGGTGGCCCAGTCGATCTCCCTGCGCCTCAGCCAGGTGCTCCAGAAGGTCAAGCTGTAGCGCTCAGCGCAGCGCCAGCCAGGTGCCGAGGCCCAGCGCCACGGCGCCGCCGACGGCGATGATCCACGGCCAGACGCTGGGCCGCGTCGCGCGCACCTGGGACTTCGACAGATCGTTCATCACCCCGTCGACGGCCGCCTCGAGGGCGTCGCGGCGCTGCGGCACCGACGGCCGGTCGGGCTCGGTCCGCATCAGCTCGGGCGCGGGTGGGTGCGAGTCGCGCTGGGTGACGGCGTCGTTCGAGCCGCTCGAAAGGCCCAGCCCGTTCGCGATGGCCCGCAGCCGCGCCCGCACCGTCTGCGCCGACGAGGGCCGCAGCGCCGGGTCGATGCGCGTCAGATCGGCGATGAGCTCGGCGAGCGCACCGGGCACCTCGGACCGGCCAGCGAGGCTCGGCGGCTCGCGCTGCAGCTGCATCTGCAGCACCGTGATGGGGCTCTTGTCCTGGTAGGCGTCGGTGGCCATCACCATGTACCAGGCGACCAGCCCGAGCGCGTAGAGGTCGCTCCGCGGCGTGGCCCCGAGCGCCTGAATCTGCTCCGGCGACATGTACCCCGGCGTGCCGAGCACCATGTCTGGCGAGGTGCGAATGGTGGCGTCGCGGCTCTTGGCGAAGCCGAAGTCGAGCACCTTCACCCGCGGCACCGGGTCCGCGAGGCTCGTGAGCATGATGTTCGCGGGCTTCAAGTCGCGGTGCACCACGCCCACCGCGTGCACGGCCTCGAGCGCGGCGCAGATCTGATCGAGCACCGACAGAATGCGATCGATCGGCGGCGGCGCCTGCTCTCGGGCGCGCACCCACTGCGAGACCGACAGGCCGTCGAGGTACTCCATCACCAGCCACGGGCGGCCGTCGGGCAGTTCTCCGAAGTTGAAGATGTCGATGATGTTGGCGTGGCCGATCGCGTTCACCGTGCGGGCCTCTTCCAGCATGCGCTCGGCGTAGTTGAGCTCGGTGGGGCCCGGCGTCAGCAGCACCTTGATGGCCACCTGTTTGCCGATGACCGGCTGCACGCCCCGGTACACCGCGCCCATGCCTCCCTTCGCGATGAGCTCGGTCACCACGTAGTCGCCCAGCTTCTGGCCCACGAGGCGATCGCTCAGTGGGGGCGGCGGCGGCTGGGAGCGATCGAGCTCAGCGGTGATGGGCACGGCCTGGCTCGGCTGCGTCGGCAGCAGCGGGCGCGAGTCGGGAGAGGTGGTGTCGTCGCCGAAGAGCTTGCGGGGTTTGAGGAGCGGAGGCACCAGCTCGGTCCCGGCGGGCTTGCGGAGATCGGTGGTGACGGCGGCGCTCTTCGTTTCCTGCAGCGTCTCGAGCTCGTCGCCAAGGGGCGCTTCGCCCGCGAGTGCCGACATGAGCTTTCGGCAGCGGGAGCAGCCATCGAGGTGGGCGACGACCTCGGAGCGCTCCTCGGCCGTCAGCGTGCCTGCGACAAAGCCATGAAACGCCGCTGGATCGAGGTGTCCCTCCATGGAGCCGAGCGCGACTCTAGCGGGCTGGCCCGCAGGGGTCGCCCATGCAGACGTCGGCGCTCCCATGGGATCTGGAGGTGTTGGCCGCACACCCGGCCGATGCAGGCGTCGGGCAATGTGTGCATCAGTGGCAGTCGGGGCCCTGGGTGCTCGCGAGCACGGCCCGGTAGATGAGCACGCCGGCGGCGAAGAGCGGCACGGCCTTTCGGAGCGCCCAGGTCACGCTCGGCCAGCGCGTCGCCAGCCCTGAGCCGGCCTGCACGGTGGCGAGCGCGGGGATGGCGCCCAGGGCGAACGCGCCGAGGAGCGAGGCGCCTCCCAGCGGGCTGCCCGTCGCGATGGCGGCGAGGAAGACGCCGTAGAGCAGGCCGCAGGGGAGGAAGGGCGTGGCGAGCCCCATCACGAAGCTGCGGCGGGTCGGGTCGAGGCGGCCCGAGGCGCGCACGAGCGCGCGGGAGATCGAGCGCACGACCGGGAGCGGCCGCAGGTGCTTGCCCAGCTCGAGCGCCGTCGCGATGAGGCCGGCCGCCATCACCCAGGGCAGGTACGGCTGCACCGAGACCGAGAGGGCCCGGGCGATGCCGACGCCGACGCTGCCGAGCAAGAGCCCTACGGCCACGTAGCCGCTGAGTCGACCGACGTTCCACGCCACCATCGCCGCGCGACGGCCGGGCCCCTGCGGCACGCCCGCGCAGGCCAGCGGGCCACACATGAGCGCGCAGTGCAGGCTGCCGGTTGCGCCGGCCACCAGCGCGCTCGACGCGCCGGCGATGACGAGCGGGGAGGTCATCGCGTCCACGGGCGCCGGTGCGTTCAACGGGCATGCCGGGTGCAACTTCCGCGCGTCATCGTGACTGCACCCCCGCGCCAACCCGTCGTCGCTGCACCCGATGGCACCTGCCAGCACTGCAAGAGCCCGGTCCCTGCCGACGCAAGCAATGCGCGCTTCTGCTGCCATGGGTGTGAGGCCGTGCACGATTTGCTGCTCGAGCAGGGCCTGGGCCGCTACTACGAGCTCGCGCGCGGCGACGTGACGCCGGTGGCCGAGGCGCCGGCGGTGCGCTCGCACACGTGGCTCGAGCCGCTCGTCGAGCAGGCGAAGGCGCAGGCGCAAGGCGAGCTGTGCACGCTGAACCTCGACGTGCAGGGCATTCACTGCGCGGCCTGCGTGTGGCTGATGAACGAGACCTTCGCGCGGCAGCCCGGCGCGGCGGACATCACCGTCAACCCGGCGCTGGGGCAGGTGCGCCTGGCGTTCAACCCCGGCGTCACCAACCTCGAGCGCTGGGTGAAGGACGTCGAGGGCTTCGGCTACCAGTTCGGCCCGGCCCGCAAGGAGGCGTCGAAGAAGTCGATCGATCTGCCGCTCCGGCTCGGGCTGTCGGCGGCCATCACCAACAACGTGATGCTCTTCTCGGTGAGCTTCTATTTCGGGCTCGTGCCCGACCCCGAGGGCATCTTCGAGCTCTTCACCTGGCTGTCGTTCGCGCTCTCGTCGGTGACGGTCTTCGTCGGCGGCTGGCCGTTCTTCAAGGCCGCGGTGAAGGGCCTCAAGACGGGCATGCTGCACCTCGACCTGCCGATCGCGATGGGCATCGTGCTCGTCTACGGCATGTCGCTGGTGCAGCTGCGCACCGGCCGCGGCGATCTCACCTTCTTCGACACGCTCAACACCTTCATCACCCTCATGCTGCTCGGGCGCTTCCTCCAGGAGCGGCTGCTCGAGCGGAACCGCCGCTTCCTGCTGGACGACGACGGCGCCGAGGGGCTGGTGGTGCGCAAGGTGGTGGGCGAGCGGCTGGTGCCGACGAAGGCGCCGAAGGTGGTGGAGCGCGACGTGCTCCTGGTCGCGCCGGGTGACGTGGTGCCCGTCGACGCGACGCTCCTCGACGAGGCGGCGCACGTGAGCACCGACTGGATCACCGGCGAGTCGAAGCCGCGGCTGCTGTCCCGCGGCGCCGAGGTGCCGGCCGGGAGCTTCAACGCCGGGCGCGCGGCCTTTCACGTCGCGGCGCGCACGGACTTCACCCAGTCGCCGCTCGTTCAGCTGCTCCGCCAGCCGGTGTCGCGCGAGGGGCGAGCGGCCGGGCACCAGCAGCTGTGGAACGACGTCGCGCGCAAGTGGGTCGTCAAGGTGCTGCTCGTGGCGGCAGGCGGGTTCCTCGCGTGGCTGCCCTCGAGCTTCGACGAGGCCGTCAACGTCGCGGCGTCGCTGCTCGTCATCACCTGTCCGTGCGCGATCGGCATCGCGATTCCGCTCGCGTACGAGATCACCCAGACGCACCTGCGGCGCGCCGGCTTCTACGTGCGCTCGGCCGACCTCCTGGACCGGCTCGTCAAGGTGAAGAAGGTGCTGTTCGACAAGACAGGTACGCTGACGCTGGGGCGGCTCGAGCTGGTCGACCCGTCGGTGGTGGAGGGGCTGTCGCCCGAGGCGCGCGACGTCGCCTACAACCTGGCCGCGCGGTCGAGTCACCCCGTGAGCGGCTGTGTCAGCCGGGCGCTCGAGGGCCGTGGCGCGCGGTACGACGTCAGCGCGTCGGTCGCCGAGGTGCAGGGCCAGGGCCTTGAGTGGCGCCGCGTTGATGGCCTGTGGCGGCTCGGCCGGCCGTCGTGGGCCGTGGCCACCGGGGGCGCGGGCGCGGTGCTCTCGCGAGACGGCGTCGAGGTGGCACGCTTCCTCACCCGCGAGGCGCTGCGCTCCGACGCGCGCCGCGAGCTCGAGGGGCTGCAGCAGCAGGGCTTCGGCGTGTGGCTCATCAGCGGTGACGAGCCGTCGAAGGTCGCCGCGATGGCCGAGACGCTTGGCGTACCGGCCTCGCACGCGCAGGGCGGCCTCAAGCCCGAAGCGAAGGCCGAGGCGGTCGCGCGGCTCGACGAGAACGACACGCTCTACCTCGGTGATGGCGTGAACGACTCGCTCGCCTTCGAGCGCGCCTTGATCGCCGGCACGCCAGCCATCGACAGGCCCGTGATGCCCGGCCGCAGCGACTTCTTCCTCGTCGGTGAAGGCCTCGCGCCCATCAAGCAGTCGCTGGCACGCGCCGCGCATCTGCGCGCCGTCGTGAACCGGGTGCTCACCATCAGCGTCACCTACAACGCCTTCGCCATCGTGCTGGCTTTGTTCGGGAAGATGTCGCCGCTGCTGGCGGCCATCACGATGCCGGCGAGCACGATCACCCTCATCTTGATCACCATCATGGGGCTCCGCGCGTGGCGTCGCGCAACACCTGCACATGACGAAGCCATGACGCAGAACTCGCGCCTCGTCGGAGCGAACCCATGAACGTGATGATTCTGCAGGTCTTCGTCAGCCTGATGCTGGTGGCGGGCTCCGTCGTGCTGTTCGTCTTCACGGTGAAGTCCCGCACCTTCGAGCACGCCGACCGGCTGTCGCTGAAGCCGCTCGAAGACGACCGGGTCTCGCCGCCCGCTGCCGTCGCCCCCGCACCTCGTCCGTCAACGCAGTCCAACCAGGAGTCCATCTGATGCAGACCCAACGCATCGAGTACGACGACGCGATCGTCCGGAAGTTCATCTTCGCGTCCGTCTTGTTCGGGGCCGTCGGCCTTCTCGTCGGAGTGCTCATCGCCAGCCAGCTCGCCTGGTGGCAGATGAACTTCGGCATTCCGTACACCACCTTCTCGCGCCTGCGCCCGCTGCACACGAACGCCGTCATCTTCGCGTTCGTCGGCAACATGATGTTCGCCGGCGTGTACTACTCGACGCAGCGGCTCACGCGCGCGCGCATGGCGTCAGACCTGCTCTCGAACATCCACTTCTGGGGGTGGCAGCTCATCATCGTCGCCGCCGCCATCACGCTGCCCCTCGGCATCACCACGTCGAAGGAGTACGCCGAGCTCGAGTGGCCCATCGATCTCGCCATCGCGGCCATCTGGGTGGTGTTCGCCATCAACTTCTTCTGGACGCTGGCGAAGCGGAACGAGAAGCACCTCTACGTCGCCTTGTGGTTCTACATCGCGACCATCATCACGGTGGCGGTGCTGCACATCGTCAACTCGCTCGCGCTGCCGCTCACCGCGTTCAAGAGCTACTCGGTCTTCTCGGGCGTGCAGGACGCCCTGGTGCAGTGGTGGTACGGCCACAACGCCGTCGCCTTCTTCCTCACCACGCCCATCCTCGGCATCATGTACTACTTCATGCCGAAGGCGGCGGAGCGGCCGGTCTACTCGTACCGGCTGTCCATCGTGCACTTCTGGTCGCTGGTGTTCATGTACATCTGGGCCGGCCCGCACCACCTGCTCTACACCGCGCTGCCGGACTGGGCGCAGTCGCTGGGCATGCTCTTCTCGTTGATGCTGTGGGCGCCGTCGTGGGGCGGCATGCTCAACGGCCTGCTCACGCTGCGCGGCGCCTGGAACAAGGTGCGCGAGGAGCCGGTGCTGAAGTTCTTCGTCGCTGGCGTCACCTTCTACGGCATGTCGACCTTCGAGGGCCCGCTGCTCTCGATCAAGTCCGTCTCGGCGCTCGCGCACTACACCGACTGGATCGTCGGGCACGCGCACGGCGGCGCGCTCGGCTGGAACGGCCTGATGGCGGCCGGCATGTTCTACTGGCTCGTTCCCCGGATGTACGGCACCCAGCTCGCCTCGAAGAAGGCCGCTGACGCCCACTTCTGGATCGCCACCATCGGCATCGTTCTCTACATGGTGTCGATGTGGATCTCTGGTGTGAACCAGGGCCTCATGTGGCGCGCCACCAACCCCGACGGCACGCTCGTCTACACCTCGTTCACCGAGACGCTGCTCGCGATTCGCCCCATGTACATCGTCCGCTTCCTGGGCGGCGTCATGTACCTCACCGGCTTCGTGCTGATGATCTGGAACCTGCTCAAGACGATGTCGGGCAAGCAGGCCGTCGTCGCCAGCACCGAGGTCGTCGTGGCCGAGGCCGCGAAGGCCGACCCCGAGGCCGGCTCCATCGTCGACGTCGTCGCGGGCCGCCCGCTGTGGTTCAGCGTGGTGGGCTTCGGCGCCGCGGTCGCCTTCGTCTTCGTGCCGCTCGTTCCCGCCGTCGTCCTCGCCATCGCGGTGCTCGTCGTCGGCGAGGCGGCGTACGTCATCAACAAGCGCGAGCGCGCCGCGGGCAAGCCGTCGTGGTTCGGCATCATCGAGCGTCGGCCCCTGGCCTTCACGGTGCTCGTGCTCGTCTCGGTGCTCATCGGCGGCGTGGCCGAGCTGCTCCCGACGATCTTCGTCAAGCAGGCGGTGCCGGAGACGGGGAGCGCGCAAAAGCCATACACCGCGCTCGAGCTCCAGGGCCGCGACGTCTACACCCGCGAGGGTTGCTACGTCTGCCACTCGCAGATGGTGCGCCCGATGATCCAGGAGTTCCAGCGCTACGGCGAGGCCTCCCGCGCCGAGGAGTTCATCTACGACCACCCCTTCCAGTGGGGCTCCAAGCGCACCGGGCCGGATCTGCACCGCATCGGCGGCCGCTACCCGAACCTCTGGCACTACACCCACCTGATGGATCCGCGGGCCACCAGCGCGGGCTCGAACATGCCCTCGTACGCGTGGCTCGCCGATGGCCGCATCGACGTCGACCTCGGCGTGAAGAAGCTCGAGCTCATGACGACGCTCGGCGTGCCCTACACGGGCGATCAGATCGCCACCGCGAAGACCGATCAGAAGCTGCAGGGTGAGGCCATCGCGAAGGATCTCGCGACCCAGGGCGTCACCGTGGCCGCCGACAGCGAGATGGTGGCGCTCATCTCGTACCTGCAGCGGCTCGGCCGCGACCAGGGCGTGAAGTACGGCACCGACGAGGTGAAGACGACCGAGGCCGCGCCGCCGGCCGAGGCCCCGTCAGCCCCCGCCGCCGAGCCCGCCACCACCGGCGGAGGCATCTGAGGCCACCATGTACAAACAGTTCTTCGCCAACATGGAGTCGGTGACGCTGCCGCTGTTCGCGATGGGCGTCTTCGTCACCGCCTTCCTGCTGATGCTGGCCCGGACGTTCTTCTACAAGCGCCAGAGCGACTTCGAGCCGCTCGCGACGCTCCCGCTCAACGATGAGTCTTCGACGGAGGTGAAGCCGTGAGTGCCGACCCCAATGGTTTGCGGAAGTACGACGACATTCTCGAAGAGGACAATCACCTGCCGAACTGGTGGCTGGCCATTCTGTTCGGCTCCATGTTGTTCGCCTTCGGCTACTGGCTGGCGTTCCACACCACGGACACCTTCCAGAACCCGCCCGAGGTGTACCGGGCCGACGTCGAAGCGCTGAAGAAGTCGCGCGCGCTGGCGAACCCGACGTCGGAAGAGGCGCTGTCGGCGCTGGTGCAGAACGCCGACGCCGTCACCGAGGGGCAGAACGTCTTCAAGACGACCTGCGCCTCGTGCCATGGGCAGAACGCCGAGGGGCTCGTCGGCCCCAACCTCACCGACAAGTTCTGGATCCACGGGGCCAGCGGCAAGGACGTGCTCAAGTCCATCGCCGACGGCTACGCGGACAAGGGCATGCCGGCGTGGGGTGCGGTCATCGGTGACGACAAGGCCCGCAAGGTGACGGCGTACGTGCTGTCGCTCAAGGGCAAGAACCTGCCGGGCAAGGAGCCCCAGGGCCAGCCGGTCGATTGACCCACCAGCAGGGCCCGGCCTCTCGCGGAGCCGGTCGACGAGCGCACGAGGGAGGCGTGCTGATCGCCCCGTGCGCTCGTCGTGTTTTCAGCGGTCGCCCGGCCGAGAACCCTCTGCGTCGCCGCGCGCATCTCGACGTCGATTCACCTCACTCCAGGGCCCTCCATGACGCCTTCCACCTCGACCCCGCCGCCTCCCGAGAACGTGCCGCTGCCCGTGCACGCGCCCGCGTCGATCCTCGGCACGATGAAGCGAGACGGCTCGCGCATCAAGATGCACCCGGCCGACGTGAAGGGGAAGTGGCTCACCCGGCGGCGCGTCGTCTTCGCCGTGCTGGTGGCGTTCTACGTCGTCACGCCCCTCGTCACCATCGGCGGCAAGCCGGCCATTCAGCTCGACGTCGCGGCGCGGCGGTTCTACCTCTTCGGCAACACCTTCAACGCCCAGGACTTCTGGATGGTGCTGCTCTTCGCGCTCACCTTCGTCTTCGGCCTGCTGGCCGTGACGGCCTGGAAGGGGCGCGTGTGGTGCGGCTGGGCGTGCCCGCAGACGGTGTTCCTCGAGGGCGTCTACCGGCCCATCGAGCGCTTCTTCGAGGGTGGGCGCGAGCAGCGAATCAAGCTCGACGCCGCGCCGTGGACGGCGAAGAAGGTGGCCCTGCGGGCGGCGAAGTACGCCACCTACCTCTTCGTCTCGCTCAACATCGCCCACGCCGCCGCCGCGATCTTCGTGGGCCCGCGCGAGTTCCTCGCGATGATCACCGAGGGCCCGGCCCTTCACATGGAGGCCTTCCTCCTCGTCATGGGGTTCACCGCGGTCCTCATGTTCAACTTCACCTGGTTCCGCGAGCAGTTCTGCGTGGTGCTGTGCCCGTACGGCCGGCTCCAGTCGGTGCTGCACGACAAGGACAGCGTGACGGTGTCGTACTTCGAGAAGCGCGGAGAGCCGCGCGGCAAGGTGGCGAAGGCGCCCTCGCTGGCGCCGAAGGGTGACTGCGTCGACTGCAACCGGTGCGTCGCGGTGTGCCCCACGGGCATCGACATTCGCAACGGCATGCAGATGGAGTGCCTCGCGTGCCTACAGTGCGTCGACGCCTGCGATGACGTGATGCACAAGCTGAAGCGGCCGCCGGAGCTGATCGGCTTCGCCTCGCACAACGAGCTCCTCGGGCAGGCCCGGCGCACGTGGCGTCCACGGCTGATGGTCTACACCGCGCTCATGCTGCTCTCGGTGGGCACGCTGGGCTTCTCGCTGGCCACCCGCACGCCCTTCGAGTCGAACGTCATTCGCACGAAGGGCTCGAACCCCTTCGTGATGGACGGCTCGAAGATTCGAAACCCCTTCGAGGTGCACCTCTTCAACAAGAACCCCGAGCCCTCGCGCTTCCACCTCGCCATCACGGCCCCGGTGCCGGCCGAGGTCTCTATCGGCACGCCCGACGTCGAGCTCGCCTCGTTGACCGATCAGCGCGTGCCGGTGATGGTGACCATCGATCGCGAGCACGTGAAGGGCCCGCTCGAGCTGACGATGGAGATCACCGACTCGTACTCGGGCACCACGAAGCGGCAGGTGGTGCGGTTCCTGTCGCCGATGAGCGTGGGCCGCTGAGCGTCAGAAGCGCGCCTGAATCACCGCGTTGAAGCCCAGCTGGTTCGGCTGCTCGAACGTCGGCTGCGAGATGTTCGCCGTCGAGTCGCGGAACGTCACCCGGTTGTCGTCCCGCGTGTAGAAGACCTCGCCGATGATGGCGAAGTAGTCGGACAGATCGAGCCGGTAGGTGCCCTTGATGCTGAAGATCGGCAGCACCTGCACCGGGTTTCCGTTCGCGTCGGTCGCCGGGAGGATGTTGAAGAGGTTCACGTCGCGCACCACCACCACGCGCGGGCCAGTGAGGCCGGGGGGCGGGCTGCCGCCACCGAAGTCGAACCGGGGCGCCGAGAGCGAGGCTGGCAGCTGCACGCCGCCGATGAGGCCGAACGTCGAGTGCAGCACCGGCACGTAGCGGTCGACGCCGAGCGCGAGCCACGTCTCGGGCCGCACCGTGCTGCCGTTCGAGAAGTCGAAGAAGGGCGGGAAGCCCGGCACGTCGAACTGAATGAACGACAGCGTGCGCACCAGGCCCAGCAGGGTGATGCGCCAGAAGTCGATCTTCGCGCGGGTGTTGAGCGCGATGGCTCCGGCGATCTGCGGCCGGGTGGTGGCGAAGCGGTCGGGGTCGATGAGCGTCTGCACCAGCACCGAGCCCTCGAGCTCCGCGGTGATCGAGAAGCCGCCCGGGTACTTCTCGGGCGTGAAGAACCGCGTCAACACGTCGGGGTCGTTCTTGTAGAGCCGAATGTCGATGGACTGCTGAATCTCGGCGCCGCGCTGGAACGACAGCCGGGCCGAGCCACCGGTGGCGTTGATGGGCGCGCGCACGCCCTGGAGCGCCAGTGACGGCGCGATGCCGCGGTTGAAGTACCCACCGTTCACCTCGAAGCGCAGCGCCGTGCCCTCGCGCTTGAAGAGATCGATGCCGGCGCCACCGAGGTAGCCGTAGACGCGCTCCTGCACGTTGAGGAGGTTGTTGAGCAGCAGGCCCGTCTTGAGGCCGACGAAGGCGTAGCCCCAGTCCTTGGTGATCTGCAGTTTGCCGCCCGGCGCCGCGCTGGGCCGACCCGTCGATGACAGGCCCGAGCCCTGCTGGAAGGTGAAGGCCGAGTCGCCACCCCAGGTGACGCGCCAGTTGTAGCCGAGGCGGAACCGGTCGGACGACACCGGGAAGCCCGTGAGCGAGATGTCTTCACGCGCACCCCAGCCGATGGGCTTGTAGTTGAGCTTGATGTAGCTCGAGTTGTCGAAGAGGGTGATCTGCCCGCTCGGCTGCGTCAGCAGCAGCACCGACAGCGCCGCCTCGCCCTCGAAGCCATCGAAGAAGCTGAACGCCTTCTTGTACAGCGTGAGGTTCGACAGCGTCTCGAAGCCCGAGAAGCGGGTGTTGAAGTTGTCGAAGAACTGGGTGTTCTGCCGCGAGGCGCCGAAGCCCACGCCAGGGCTGTTCGGCGTCGTCTCTCCGGGCCGCACGAAGACGTTGTCGTGCGCGAAGGCGAAGGTGACGCGCGTGTCGATGAAGTCTCCGGCCAGGGCGGCGCTCGACCCACACACGATGAGCAATGACAGCAGCTTGAACGACCTCACGACGACTCTCCCTTCCCGCGACGGCCGCCGGTCTGCCCGACGACGCGCTCCACTTCACGCAACAAACTGATTTCTTCGCTTCAGGTGCCCTGGCAGCGGCTCAAGGGGCGAGGGCACTCGAGGCCCGCGCCCGGATAGCAGCAGATGTCATCGGGATCTCTCGGAATGACGATCCACCGGGGGCGGGCGGGCTGCACCTGCTTGAGGTGGCCCACCACGTCGTAGGTGGCGCCCTTCGTGTAGCGGCACTGCTGCGCGGCCTCGGCGTTCGGGTCGTCGAGGCGGCAGTCGGGGTTCAGCTCGGGGATCGCGTCTTTCGTGTCGAGGTTGATGCGCGTGCGCGGGTTGATCGCCGCGAAGCACGTGCCCGACATCGACGTCGGCAGGAAGGCGATGGTGTCTTGCCCCTCCGGCAGGCGGAACTTGAGCACCGTGCGCGCGTCGAGGAGCGGGTCGGTCTCAGCCACCACCGTCATCGGGTTGCCGAGGCGGTAGCGCACCGGCACGTCGCACACGGCGACGGCATAGGTGCCGGGATCCCACCCCTGCTCCGGCGCCAGAATGAGGCCCGACACCCGCGACTGGGCCACCGTCATGCCGCCGTCGGGCTGGGAGATGGGCGTGGCGGTGATGGGGGTCGACCGCACACGCGCGGGGCTCGAGTCGTCGAGGTTCGCCCAGCGCGGACCGGGCGGCGCCATCTCGACGGTGTACTGGCCGAAGCCGATGAAGGTGGACTCTTCGGCGCAGACCTGGTCGCCCATCGGCCCGCGCCCCAGCGTGCAGCTCTGCGTGCACTCGCGCTCACGCCGCTCGTTGTCAGGCTCGGCCGACGCCGGGTTGTCGAAGTCGCAGTTGCCCCACGAGCGCAGCGTGCCGCCGGTGTTCGGGTCGGTGTCGGTGCGATTGCAGAAGAACGGCACCGACGCGTTGGCGTCGAAGTCGCAGTTGACGAACCGGTCTGGAAACTTCACGCCCCGCACCCGCACCAGCGACGCCTCGAGGCTCTCGAGCTTCAGGTTGTTGGTGCTCTGCCCGCACAGCACGTCGGTGATGAAGGGCGAGAAGACGTTGTCGGCGCCACAGAGGCGGTAGTTCACCTCGGTGGGAGGCACCAGGCGCAGCCACTTGTCCCACTGGCTGGGCGGCAACAGGCGCACGCGCTCGGCGATGGTCCACGCGGGGAACGTCATCTGCGTCGTCGAGGTGAACTCCTGCACCGACCCCGACAGCGAGAAGAGCAGGTCGCCCTGATTGAGCCCCTCGGGGAACGAGAAGATGAAGACGAAGATGCTGCCGAAGGTGCCTGGCGAGTAGCTCGCGCACTCGCTGCGCCGCCGGCAGCTGGCCTTCGAGATGGCGCAGGTGCCCTGGGTGGCGCCCGGCACGTCTTCGATGTTGCGAACCCCACCATCGGCCGCCACCAGGCACCCCTCCGGAGGCTCCGGAGTGCGGACGAACTGCGTGCCCGAGCGGAGCAGCTCCTTCACCCGGCAGGCGGTGATGTCGCTGACGTAGAAGCCCGTCGGCTCGACGCCCGTCACCACCATGGCCATCGGCTGGCCGTTGCGCTCCGGGTCGTCGAGGCAGGTCTGCCGCAATGGCGTGCCCATCTCGGGCGGCGTGCCGATGCGAACGAACTCGCCGACGAAGGGCGAGCTGCGGTTGTCGAGGCCGTCAGGCAGGTTGAGCGACTGCAGCGTCTGCTCCTCGAACCAGAGGATGGGCGAGCTGCCGGTGGCGTAGGAGTACACGGTGCCGGGCGGCGGGAGGCGCTCGGGCGCGGTGGTGGTGCCGCCGTCGAAGAGCGGCCGCGGCGGTGCGTTCTCGAGCCACACCCGCACCTGGCCGTACTGGTGAATGGTGCGCACGACGCCGCGCACCTCGCCGCCGACGGCCTCGCGCCAGCGGTTCTCGTAGCCCGGGCTGCGCAGACGGCCGGGCGTCCGGCGGAAGGGGTCGACCCCACCGTCTCGCAGGGCCGGGAGCGTCGCGCCGAGCTGGCCGAGCGAGTTGCGGCCCCAGGAGAAGACGGTGTTGTCGCTCTTCGTGGCGACGGTGAAGGCGTCGCCCGCCGACACCGACGTCCAGTCGCTGGCGGCGCCGAGCGGCTGCGGCGTGTTGCGCAGCGTCGTGGTGTTGTCTCCCAGCTCGCCGTCGCCGTTCGAGCCCCACGTGTAGAGGAGCCCCGGTTGGCGCAGGCCCGCGGAGTGCGTCCTTCCCGCCGACACGGAGTCCCAGCCGGTGAGGGTACCGACGCGCGTCGGCGTGCGCACCGCCGTGAGGGTGCCGAGGCCGAGCTGCGCGGTGTCGTTGCGCCCCCAGGCCCACAGTGAGCCATCGGTGCGGATGGCCAGCGAGTGCCCAGCTCCGGCGGCCACGGTGCGCCAGGTGGTGGTGGGGTCGACCTGCACGGGTGTGAGCGCGTTCGCTTGCATGACGCCGAGCTGCCCGTCGTCGTTGGCGCCGAAGGCCCAGAGCGTGTTGTCAACGCGCACGGCCAGCGAGTGCCGGCCGCCTGCGGCGATGGCGAGGTAGCGCTCCGTGCCCACCTGCTGCAGCACGGTGCGCGCGGTGGTGGTGCCGTCGCCGAGCTGGCCGGCCTCGTTGTCGCCGACGCTCCACAGGGTGCCGTCGCGCCTCAAGGCGAGCAGGTGCTGGTCTCCGGCCGCGATGGCGGTGAAGTCGGCGTCGTTGCTCAACAGGCCGCTCAGCGCGCCGAAGGCGACGACACGGCCATCGTCACGAATGGCCGCGGTGAAGCGCCGGCCTGCCGAGACCGCGCGGAAGCGCGAGGCCTGCTCGATGGGCAGGGGGAGGAACTGCTCGGGCAGCCCCGCCACGCCGAGTTGGCCCGAGGCGTTGTCGCCCCAGGTCCACAAGGAGCCGTCGGTGCGAATGCCCGCGCCGTGCAGGCTCCCGGCGACCGCCGCGGTCCACTCGATGGGCTCGGCGAAGTCGCCGGGAATGACGCGCACCGAGACCGGCCCCGAGAAGCCCGTCACCAGGCTCCTGTCGGAGCGCAGGGCCTGGCCGACGAAGTCGATCTCGATGGGGCCGCGCGCGATGACGTAGCGGCAGCTCTCGGTGCCCCGAATGCCCGCGGGCACTGCGGCCTGGCCACCGTCGTACTGGCTGGCGCAGGCGGCCGTGACGGCGAGGCGCGTGCGGCCCTGCGGGGTGGCGGTGTAGACGCCCTCGACCTGCACCGAGAACGACGCCAGCTCGCTGCGCTCGGGCCCGGGGACGACGGGGCACGCGGACCCGAAGAGGAGCGCGCCCAGCAGCAGCGCACGACGCGCCTTCGACATCACTTGACCCTCCGCCCGATGCGGCCGTCTTCCCGGCCCACGGCGATGGGAATGGCGAGCGGGTTCTCGCAGAAGCCCTGCACGGCGCGCGTCACGTTGCCGCAGACAGGGCTCCCCGCGAGCGCGTCGCGGCAGCTGCACTTGCCGGTGTCGGGGCCCGGGGGCAGATCGCGAACGCACTGGGCCGCGACGTCCTTCGCGTTGGGACAGTCTTCGGCGCCGCGGAAGGCCTCACGGCACGAACACCCCTCGGCCTCTCCAACGGTCAGCGCGGAGGCATAGGTGCTCGCCTGCGTGCAGAACGACAGCTCCTGGGGGTCGACGATCCACCGGCTGGGCGTGTTCGGGTCTCGCGAGCCGCAGGGCTGGCCGGCCGAGCCGATGATGTTGCCGAACTGGTCGGTCTGCGCGGCGAGCAGATCGGTGCAGGTGCAGAACGCCTGCATGAAGCCGATGAGCGAGTCACGCAGCGGAATGCCCGACTCGACGCGGGTGGTGTTGCGCTTGAGCACGAGGAAGCCCGAGCCGCCGCGCGCGATGTAGTCGTTGACGGCGATGCGGTACGACTCGTTGATCTGCAGCGGCTGGCCGTTGATGGTGAGGTTCGTCGCCGGGCTCGACCAGCAGCGCCCACCGCCCGTCTGCGCGTCGGCGAGGCACTGCCACGGCGCGCGGCCTCCGGTGCGGCCGTCGTTGGGGCAGTCCGCGCCGGCGCCGTTCGGATCACACGGCAGGCGGATCTGGTTGAGCTGGGCCTGGGCGCAGTCCATCGTGAAGCGCGCGCCCGAGATCTGCGCCTGGCTCACGCACCCACGGCCGTTGGAGCGCTCGGTGATGAAGTCGAAGAGCTCCTGCATCTCGCGGCCCGAGAGGAACATGACGTTGATGGTGTTCTCGAAGGGGAACACGTTGAACATCGACTCGATGCTGACCGGGCCCGCGTAGAGGTTGTCGCGAATGCCGAGCGAGTTGGTGATGGCGACCTCGGCCTCGACGCCGCGGCGGCGCCGCATCGAGTCGGACGTCATGTTGCCCAGGGGGCTGTCGCCACCGGTCGAGTTGTTGCGGCGTGCGATGTCGCGCGGCGCGTAGGCGAACAGCGAGGTGAGGGCCAGCTTCGAGTCGAGGTCGGTGATGTAGTTGAGGAGCAGCTGCGCGGTGTCGCGGTCTTCCTGCTGCTTGCAGGCCTCGATGCCGGCGAGCACGCGGGGGTCGCGAATGAAGGCGCCCGGCGACCAGAACTGCTCCCGGTACAGCTGGTGGAGCGCGTCGGAGCACCACACCGAGTCGATGGGGAACACCTTGAAGTCGTGCGAGAGAATCTCGCCGCCCTCGTACACGTTGCCGTCCTTCTCGGGCATCTGGATGACGAGGTCGAGCCGGTTGACGTACTTCGAGAAGGCGCCGCCGTGGCTCAAGATGACGCGGCGGCCGTTCGGGTCGCGGAGCAGCTGCGGCGGGTTGAGCACGATGTGCAGGTGCCCACCGAGGATCGCGTCGACGCCCTCGACGCCGGGGATCTGCACCCGCACGATCGTCGACTCGTTCGTCGGAAAGCCGTCAGCGTCGGTCTCGCCGAACGACTCGATGAGCTGCCACGGCCACTGCGGGCGCTTGACGAACTGCCGGGCGATCTTCCACTCGTAGAAGGCCTCGTAGCCCTCGATGAGATCCTGGTCTTCGGTGAGGCCGGCGTGGCTCGTCAACAAGATGAGGTCGACGGAGGGCCGCAGGAACTCGACGTACCCGCGCACAATCTCGTTCTGCTCGAGAGGAATCGCCTGCAGCGAGTTGCCCTGCTCGACGATGGAGTTGAGCGAGCCGATGTTGGCGAGCCCGATGATGGCGACGCGCAGGCCGCCCACGTTCCGCAAGGTGTAGGGCTGGGTGTAGAGCGCGGTGGTGTTCGAGGGGTTGTTGGCGACGGGGCTGCGGTAGTCCTCCCACTCGTAGTTCGCGGCGAGCACCGGAAAGCGCGCGGCCTCTTTCGCCTGCTTCGTGAAGTTGAACGCGCCCGCGTCGAACTCGTGGTTGCCGATGACGGCGGCGTCGAGGCCCGTGAGCGTGAGGAAGCGGTACTCGGCCTCGCCCAGGTTGATGTTGAAGATCGGCGCGCCCTGGTAGCTGTCACCCGAGTCGAGGTGCAGCACGCGATCGGCGTTGGCCCGCTCGCGCTTGATGATGGCCGCCATGCGCGCGGCGCCACCGAACGGGCCCGCCTCGGGAATGAGGCCGAGGTCGATGTCGGTGCGCAGCGGCCGGAAGTCGTACGGCAGCAGCCGCGAGTGGATGTCCGAGGTGTGGAGCAGCGTCAGCCGCACCTGCTTGCCGGCGAGCTGCACGTCGGGGCCCTCGATGACGGGCAGGCACGAGCCATGGACGAGGCCGATGGCGAGGAACGCGAGACTTCGGAGGAGGCGCATGGACGGGGGCGACTTTCGGGGGAGCGCGGCCTGAAACGACGACGCGGGGCACCGTATGCAACGCGCTCGGTCTGGTAAAGCCACGAAGTGTGAGCCGCCACGAGACCGTGACCGCGCTGGAGATCGTCGAGGACTTCTCGTCCACCGCCCGCTGTGACGAGGGCTTCCTGCAGGTGCGTCGCCTGCGGGTGCGCAATCGCCGCGCCGATGGCTCGCATTCGCCCGTCTACCGGGTCGACGTCGTCGATCGACCGAAGCTCGACGCGGTGGCGGTGCTCGTGTGGCGGCGGGGTGACGCAGGCCTCGAGTTCCTCACCCGGCAGAACCTGCGGCCGGCGGCCTGGTTCCGGCGCGAGAAGTCACCCGTGCTGCCAGAGTCGCGCGAGTGGCTCTTCTGCGAAGAGATCGTCGCGGGCCTGCTCGAGCCGGGCGACTCGGGCGAAGGGGCGATTCGGGCGCGCGCCGCGGAGGAAGCGTGGGAAGAGGCGGGCCTGCGGGTCGAGGCGAACGAGGTGCAGCACCTGGGCCCGCCGTTCTTCGTCGCGCCGGGCATCATCAGCGAGAAGATCTACCTGACGCACGTCGAGGTGACGGGCCGGGTGATGGAGCCGCCACCGGGTGATGGGAGCCCGCTCGAAGAAGGCGGCGCGCTCGCATGGAGGACGCTCGACTCGCTCCAGGCCGCGCTCGAGACGGGAGAGATCCAGGACGCGAAGACCGAGCTGGCGCTCACGCGGTTCCTCGCGCGTCGGCCGTAGCCGTCACGGCAGCGCGTGCTGCTCGAAGAACGCCCACGCCTCGGCGCTCGCGTCGATCGCATTCGTGTTCGCACCCAACCCCGGAATGGTGAAGCCACCCGGCCACTGGTGACCACCACCCTGAACGCGGCAGAGGTGCACGCGCGCGCCGCTCCGGCAGCCGGGCCACTGCTCGCAGGTGACGTCTCCGCGGGTCGAGAGCGGAGCGCGATTCGACGCGCAGCCGTTCCGTCGCGCCCACGCCGCCATCGTGTCGTCGACGCTCCCGACGCTCGCGAACCCACCGTAGGGAACGATGGTGTCCGCCGTGCCGTGCGTGTGGAGCACGGGCACCGCGCGAGCGGGCGTGCACGGCGTGGTGAGGTTGGTGCCTGCGACGGGAGCGATGGCCGCGATGCGGTTCGACAGCTCGCAGCCCAGGCGGTGCGAGATGTAGCCACCGTTCGACAAGCCCGTCGCGTACACGCGCTTGCCGTCGACGCAGAACGACGCCTCGAGCGAGTCGAGCAGGGCGCTCACGAAGCCCACGTCGTCGATGCGGCGCGTCTGCGCTTCTCCGCAGCACAGCCCGGCGTTCCAGGTGTTGCTGACGCCCTGTGGGTGCACCGCGATGAAGCCCTCGCGGTCCGACAGCGCGCTCATGCCCGAGATCAGGTTCTGCTGCGTCGGCGTCGAGTTGCGGCCGTGGAAGTTGAGGACGACGGCGCGCGGGCTACGGCCGTTCCACGACGACGGCAGGTGCACGTTGGCGGTGCGCGCCAGCCCGCCGTGCATCACGGTGACGGTGCGGTCGCGCGCGCCCGTGACGCCCGTCGTACAGGGAGAAGGCGTGCCAGCATCGACGGCGCCTGGAACGACCGTGGAGCCCGCGTCGACGACGTTGGCGCTGCCTCCACCACTGCCACCGGCGCCACCGCCCGCGCTGCCCGCGTCATCGGCCGTCGCCAACTGGGCGCCTGCATCAACCGTCACGCCGTTCGTCTCGACGAAGCCCGCGTCGTTCATCGCCCCGCTCATCAGCGGCGAAGGCGGCTCGCTCTCAGGAACGACCGCTCCACACGCCGACAGCACCGTCACCACGAGGACACGCCACATCGATGGGCTCCAGACGAGAGAGTGAAACCCGCGGGTTTCACTGCCCGCGCGCAGCCTTCTCACGCAGCCGGCATGCCAAACCGTCGTGGCGAAATGTTTCGCGCGGCTGCAGCGCCGCGGGGTTCGAACCGTCCTCGCAGGCGACAGCGAGTGCTACGTGCAGTGCTCACCGACGCTGTCAGCGACGTTGACAGGTCAGAGGCCGAGCTGGGCGCGGGTGAGAATGACGAGGCGGTTGTTGGCGGCGACGGCGAGGCGTGACGCGTCGGGGCTCCAGGCGAGATCAGCGACGGGGCCCGGCGAGTTCGGGAGCTGCGCGCGGCCGATGGGCGACAGCGTCGGGCCCACGTTGCGGTAGACCGTCACCTCGCCCGTTTCGCCGGTCGCGAGCAGCGTGCCGTCGCGACTGAAGGCCGTCGTGAAGAACGGCCCGCCCGTCAGAATCGGTCCCGGAGCGAAGGCGATGGCCTGCTCGACGAAGGGCAGACGCAGGCCTCCCGTCGAGGTGAAGAGCCAGCGGCCGTCGGGCGCGATGGCGATGCCGGTGCCGGGCGTGCTCCAGCGCGCGAGGCGTCGGCCGGTGGCGAGCTCTCGCAGCTCTGCCGGTCCAGTGGCGAGCACCGTGCCGAACGGCCCCTGCTGAAGTCGAAGCGGTGCGTCGCTGGTGGCGCTCGCCTCGCCGACTGGCCCGATGTCCGTCATGGCGCCGGTCTCGAGGTCGAACGAACGAACCGCGTCGCCTTCGTGAAGAAGCAGGCTTCGGCTGTCGGCGGAGAACAGGCTCCCGGCGCTGCCTTCGTTGACGCCGAAGCGGCTCCACGGCGTGAGGCCGGGCATCTGGAAGACCCAGGTGCGCTCCTGTGCGTCGCCGCCGACGGCCAGCCTGGTTCCGTCTGGCGACCAGCTCACCGAGGCCTTGCCCTGGTGTGGAATGCGCGCCGAGTCGAGGAAGGTGCCATCGGCGCGGAAGAGCCAGACGCCGCCGCGCCCCGACACGGCCACGGTGCTTCCGTCGGCCGACCAGGCCACCCCAGAGGGAACGGGCTGCTGACCGGGCGCCTTGCCGAGGGCCGCCAGCGGCTCGACGGTGACGGTGGCGAAGCCTGTGTCCATCGGGCAGCCCACGCGCGAGACGACGAGCCGGTACTCGCCGGGCACGGGAGGCGCGGTCAGCCGCACGGCGTTGCTCCCGGCCTTCTCGACGGGCTGGTCGAGAAACGACGCCTCGGCCGTGGCCGAGCCGCGCTCGCTGCGGATCTCGTAGTCGAAGGTGAGGCGATCGCCGGGCCGCATGCGAACGGTCGGCGGCCTGACGGTGATGCCGAGGGTCGGATCGTCCACGCACGGGTTGCCCGTGCCCGTCGGCTCGTCCCGACGGAAGAGCCCGCAGCCGGTCGCGAGGAGCAGGGAAAGCACCACGCGCTTCATGGGCGCCTCGCGGGCGACGTCGGGCCGGGCACGACGCGATAGAGGTGGGTGTCGACGACGTAGAGGCCGCGGTCGTCATCGACGGGCGCGAAGAGGCTGGTGGGCGAGGCGAGGCCCGTGAGCACCGGGCGCCACACGCCATCGAGGTTCGCGTAGCTCGCCTCGAGCACTTCGCCGCGCCAGTCATCGAGCACGTAGATTCGCCCGTCGCGCACGGCCCAGTCCTGCACCTTGCCGGCGTAGGCGATGCAGCGGTCGGTCGCGCCCGCGTCGACCTGGCAGAAGACGGGCGCCTCGCCGAGGTCGCGCGTGCGGCGGAAGAAGCGGGTGGCCTCGACGAGCTCGAACGTCACCTGCTCGGCCCCAGCCGGTCCGCGGCCCCAGCGGGCGTTCGACAGCCACGGCACCCAGCGCGCGGTCTCGACGCCGAGGGGGTAGTCGCCTTCGGCGGTGTCGGTGCGCAGGCCTCCGTCGGGCAGCGCCTGGAGCCACTTCGACTCGAGGTAGCGGGTTCGCCGCTCGGGGGAGTCGTCGATGAGCGAGGTGAAGGAGAAGCGTCGCGTCTCGGCCAGCGTCTCTCCGTCGAGCACGTGTACGCGCATCGGCGGGCCAGCGGTGGGCGAGAGCACCGGCACGGGTTGGAGGAGGAGCGCGACATCGCCGTTCGGCAGCCGCGTGCCTCCGCGCACGAGGTGCGTGTCGTCGAAGGTGCGTGACGTGACGGCGAAGGCGCGGCCGGGCGTTCGGAGCGGAACGACCTGCTGCAAGGTGTCGCGCGCGAAGCCGAAGGGGCCGGTCGCCCAGAGCGTGGCCGTGCCGGCGCCGTCGTTCTTTTCCGGCGCGGCCTGCTCGAGCGAGCCCGCGCCAGAGGTCTCGACGCACACCATGCGGCTGCCGCGGTTGAGGGGGCTCGAGGCGAGGCGTGGCTCGAACACGCGGCGCCCGTCGGCGGTCGCGTAGACGCGGCCTCGTGCCAGCTCGACGACGGCGCCCTCGACTGACAGCGTCACCGGCGCGAACGAGGCACCGAAGTCACGCGAGTGGAGGAGCTGTGGTGTCTCGGTGCCGGTGACGGACGAGAAGAACCACAGCTCGCCGTCGTCGGGGCCCACGGCGAACGAGTCGCTCAGGCCGAGGCGGCGAACCCAGGTGGCTCCGTCGTCCTGCGAGATGAGCCCGCCGCTGGCGACGACGGTGGAAGCCCCGAGCAGCTCGAGCCGGCGCACGGCACGAAACGGGAGCTTCTGCCAGGTGCGCCCGAGGTCGGCGCTGCGGAAGAGCTGGCGTTCCTTCGCGTCGAGGAACCACTCACGCGTGCCCAGCGCCGCGCGCACGTCGTCGCCGCCGCGCTCCAGGAAGCTGTTCGGCTCGGACGTCCAGGCGCCGCCGTCGAACGAGGCGAGCAGGCGGCCCGTTGCGGTCCAGGCGACGCGCGTGGTGCCGAGCGTGGCCACGGCGCTGCCAGGCGGGAGCGTCGCGTCGGTGGTGGAAGAGAACTCGAGCCGCCGCCAGGTCACGCCGCGGTCGAGGCTGACGGACAAGGGGCGCTCGTCGAGGCGGTACGGCTCGGTGCGGGCGTAGCCGATGACGAGCGGGCCGAGGAAGACGTTGACGAAGCCGGTCTCGACGGGGCTCCGCGTCCACGTGCGGCCCTCGTCGTCGGTGCGCAGCACGACGTTGGTGTTCTCGGCGCGGAAGTGCTGCGTGGCGGTGGGATCCACCGAGACGAACGCGCCGCCGACGAGCTCGCGGCAGGTGAGCGTCAGGCGCTCGGGTGGAAGCTCGGTGAAGGGCAGGGCGAGCTCTTCACCGGGCAAGGGTGCTCCAGCGTCCGGCGGCGGAGGCGGTGTGGGCGCGCCACAGTGCGTAAGCGCGAGAAACACGGCGACTCGGAACAGCTGCATCACTCCCAAGTGGAGGAGACCCGTCCGGCCCCGGCACGCAGTTGCAGCGGGGCTGGAACCTCCGATGGGCGCGAGGCTCGTTTGACGTCGAGTGCAACACCCGACATCGTGTCCGTGCTCGTCGGGGTCGGCGTGCAGCGGTGGGGAGTCAACGAATGACGCTGCTGATGACGGCCGTTCTTCTCGCAGCGTCCCCACCGCCCGAGGAGCGCTCCACCGCCGTGGGGTTGGCGATCCGCTTCAAGGAAGATGGGGTCGACCGGCTCACGACCGGCGACCGGTTCGTCTCGTTGAAGCACCTCGGCACCGACGGGTGGTGGGTCGCTGGAGAGTCGGAAGGGGTGGCAACCGTGACGGCCTGGCGAGGGCGCCACCTGGTCCGACGCTTTCGGGTCCGGGTCGCTCCTCGACTCGCCACCGCCCAGGAAGCGGGCCACCTCATGCGCTGCTCGTCGAGCACGGCACGCGTCTTCGTCTCGAGAGAGCCGCACTACGTGCTTCACGGAGAGATCGAGGCGCTCCCCGCGCCCGTCCAAAAGCTGGTCTCGGGTCACTGGACTCACCACTGGTTTTCACCACTCCAGTGGGCGACGCCGCTCGAGCGGCTGCGCGCCGTGGAACGTATCGTCGAGCGCTGGCCAGACAGTGATCATCTCGTCCTTGATGAAGCGGACGGTCGGTTGCTTCTTCGGGGGGAGGCTCGATCGTGGGACGAGGTTCGCCGGGTCGAGCAGCTCCGAGAGGAGACGTCATACGGCGTCGAAGTCGACGTGCGCCTCCTCGATGCGGCGCCGTGCGCGGACGGTGGCACGACGTCCCGTCCTTGAGCCGTCGAGGGACACTCCGCGGCACGCAGTTGCAGCCGGGCTGGAAGGCCGGTGTGATGCGACGCGTGGCGGGGAACCCACAGGCGGTCTTCGACGAGCTCGGCGAGGTGAACGATCTCATCGAGGCGCTCGAGGCGCGCACGCTCGATGCCATCGATCGAGACCGACTCGCTGGACTGTTGGCCCGACGAGCGGTCTTGCTGGCCACCGTCGAGCGTGAGAGCCTGGTGCCGGAAAAGGCCGCTCGTGGCTCGGGCTTGTGGGCCCCCCTCGCGATGGCCGACCAGTCGAGCTTCGAGCCGCCGCGACCGGTTCCGCCTGGGCCAGCGCCGGAACTCCACGTGGCGCCGGTCGAAGCGGCCCCAGTTGCCCCCGCGATGCTCCCAGGCGATGAAGACCGTCAGGTGTTGGAGGCGGTTGGTCAGTTCCTCAGCAGCTCTCCCGCCAACCCTGTTCGCCGTTTGCGGGAGTTGATGAGTGCACCGGCCCTCTCGTCACGCTCGCGCCGGCTCATCGCAGAGGTCTTCGAGCAGGTGGGGAGCGACGCCGACGCTGCGACCCTTCGCGCTCGCGCCTTCGGGCGCGACGGGCCCGCCCCGCCCCCACGCGCCGAACCAATCTTCGAGACGGTTCCGGCCCCCTTCGTGCCGATGATCGACGACGGCTTCACGGCCGACCAGCGACGCGTCGTCGAGGTGCTGGCGAGCCGAGGTGCGTCCTTCACACCGACCGAAGACGTTCTCGCCGCTGTCAGCGCACGCGGACTGTCCCCGGAGCGAGCCGACCTCGCGCTCACGCACCTGCTTCTGCCGCGCCGGTACCCGGTGCTCGAGGTCACGGCCGACACGGGTCGTGCAGTTCGTCTCTCGCCGCTGACGCGGCAGATGGTGACCGTGAGCGACGACGGCCACCTCCGCGTCCACGGAGCGTTCTTTCCGAACCTGCTGGTCAATGGGTGTGCCGAACCTCGTGCGTTCCCGACGCACCGGCTGGCGGACGTGTTCGCGGCAGCAGAACGGATGATGGCCAAACCAGGCGTGACGCCAGAAGGACTGATCGAGGCGCTTGGTGCGCCGGACCTGCCGCTGCCGGCCTGGCTCGCGACGGTTCCGACGGCGGTCTATCGCCACGGGAAAGGGCTGCTCGAGCTCCACCCATGTCGGTACAGTGTGCTGACCCCAGACGGGCGAGCCTTGAGGCTGACCTGGGTCGATCATCCGAGCGCGGTCGGAGCGGCCGAAGCCGTCGAGTCCTGGAAGCGGTGCGGGCAACTCGACGGCATCGTTCGCGTGAGTCGCGAGGGCGCCACCGTCGTGGTTGAGCTCGAGCACCCTGTTTTCGGCTGGAAGGTGAAGCGCCTGTTGCGGCGAACCGGCTTGATGACGAAGCGGTTCAGGGTCCAGTTCACGGTCGACAAGGGGGGTGGGGCTGAAGAGCTCTGGGTCGGCGCGCTGCTCGCCCGCTTCGTCGAGAATTGTCGTAACGAGGTGCGCCGTCGCGAGGCGGGCGAGCTCGACGCGGACTGGGGGCGCGCGGAGTTGCTTCGCTCATTTCTGCGGGCCATCGACGACCCGGCCATCGTTCGGGTTCTCGACCGGTGTCTCGACGGCAGGGAAGTCGTCTGGGCGCTGACGCACCTGGGCTCCCCGGCCTTCCAGGAGCACCGGGTCTTCGGGCCCCTGAACGTCACGGCCGCGCCGTTCGAGCTGCGTCACGCGGAGCAGATCGCCGCCACGCCGCGCCTCGCCAACCGCCGCGAGCGCTTCGCCCTCGAGCTCGAGCGGCTCACGAACGCTGGCGGTGCCGGCGCATCGACCTCGACCCAGGCCATCGATGCGGCGGTCCGGGCCGAGTTCGAGCGCGTCCTCCGCATCGTCGGTGAAGACCCGCGACGCACGGTGCTGCCCGAGCCTCGTCGGGTCGTCTGAGCGACGAGGCCGACGCGGTCCGTTCCCGACTCGTCCAGCTCGAGGTCCGCGCGGCCTCGCGCGACCGCATCACGGCCCTCTCCGCCCACGCCGCCGAGATCGACGACGTGCCGTGAGCCGTCGCCCCGCCTTCAGCCTCGCGCAAGACCTCGTCCGGTCGGTCGCGGGCCTGGGCTGCATCGCCAGGCCGGAGCCGTCGTCACCGGCTTCTCTGTCGAACGCTGTGGTCACGCTTTTGTGACCTCGCCGGGCACCGACCCATGTAGAAGCCGCGCGTGCTCCGGGGCCTCCTTCCTTTCCTCTGTCTGACGACCTCAGTCGCCGCCGCCCAGGAGCGCCCCCGGCTGGGCGTCATCGTCGTGGTCGACCAGCTGCCGCTCGACGCCTTCGACAAGCGGCTGCCCCTGACGAAGGGTGGGTTCAAGCGCCTGGTGAGCGAGGGCTTTCGGTTTCGCGAGATGCGCTACGACGCCGCGGCGACGCTCACGGCCGCGGGCCACAGCACCATCACCACCGGCGCGTACGCCTCGGTGCACGGCATCGTCGCCAACGAGTGGATCGACGGGGAGACGGGCAAGTCGACCCTCTCGGTGCAGGACCCGGCGTATCAGGTGCTCGGCCGTCCGCCGACGAAGCAGGACGGCACCGCGCCCACCCTCTTGCGGGTGCCCACCCTGGGAGATTCGGTCAAGTCCAATGCGCCCGGCGCGAAGGTCGTCGCCATCAGCGCGAAGGACCGCTCGGCCATCTTGATGGGCGGCCGCGCCGCCGACGCCGCCGTCTGGTTCGACGCCGAGAAGCCGTTCTTCACCTCGAGCACGTACTACGGGCCGCAGCTCGCGCCGTGGGTGCAGCCGACCAACCTCGCCATCGCCGAGGCGCTCCTCAAGAAGCGCTTCTCGTGGGGGCTGCCGGGCGGCGGCCTCACCGGGAAGAACCCGATGCCGGCCGCGGGGCGCCAGGGCGACAGCGAGCCGAACGCGGAGCAGCCGGCCCTCCAGCCTCTGCTCGACGCCTGGGAGGTCGATCTCGCGCTCTCGGCCGTCGACGCGCTCAAGCTCGGCGCCGATGACGTGCCTGACCTCCTTTCGGTCAGCTTCTCGGGGCACGACCGCATCGGCCACGAGTTCGGGCCCGATTCGCCCGAGGGCCTCGCTGAGTTCCTCGCCGTCGACGCCGAGCTCGGTCGCCTCCTCGACGGGCTCGACGCGAAGGTGGGGAAGGGGAAGTACGTCGTGGCGCTCACCAGCGATCACGGCGTGTGCCCGGTGCCCGAGGTGTCGAAGCAGCGCGGGCTGGACGCGGGCCGGGTCGACCTCAAGGCCCTGCGCGAGAAGCTCGAGACCGAGGCCGACTTGAAGCTGGGGCCCGGTGACTGGTTCGCCGGAAACAAGACGCCGGGCCTGACCGCCACCTCGCAGGGCCGCGCGAAGCTCTTCACCATCGCCGACGCGCTCCGCGCCATCGCGGTGCAGCAGCCCGGCGTGCTCGACTTCGTGGCGGGGCCGAAGTTGCTCGAGCCCGGCGCGCTCGGCAGCGCGGGGGCCGTCTGGCGGCGCGGCTACTTCCCGGGCCGCAGCCCCGACTTCCTCGTCCTCTCGAAGGCCTACTGGTCCTACGGCACCGCCGACGTGACCGGCCATGCGTCGCACTGGCTGTACGATCGCCAGGTGCCGCTGGTCTTCTTCGGGGCCGGGGTGCCGAAGGGCGTCGCGCCGTTCGCCGAGGCCATCGACGTCGCACCCACCTTCGCGCGCCTGCTCGGCGTGCCCACTCCCGCGGGGGCCGAAGGCCGCGCGCTCGAGGCCCTGTTCCGTTGAAGGTCATTCGTCCCACCGGAGGAAAGTCGTGAACCTGCTCTTCGTCGTCGCGCTCACCCTCGCCCAGGCCGAGGCCGCGCCCGCCGTGCCCCCCGACTCGACGCCCGCGAAGGCCGCGGAGCCCACGCTGGCGAACCCGCCGCCAGCCGCGTCGATGGACGAGAAGAAGCCACAGGGCTCGGTCGCTGAAGACCGCTCCGGCAAGAACCCGGTGTCGGGGCTCAAGCTCATCACCGACACGCCGTGGTGGCAGCGGCTCAAGATCGGCGGCTTCGCCCGCGTGGGCGTCTTCTATTCCTTCCCCTTCCGCGAGGAGCAGCTCGTCGGTGGGAACGGCGGCTTCCGCCTCGCCGACTTCCGGCTCAACTTCGACTTCCGGCCCGTCGAGAAGCTCACCGTCTACGCCTCGGTGGAGTTCGCCGCGCCGCTGGTCGACCCGCTCGACCCGCTGAACGGCCGCCGCATCGTCGACGTGCGCGACGCCTTCGTCGAGTACGAGATCTGCCGCGGCTTCCTGGTGAAGGCCGGCCAGTTCCGCCCCGGGTACTACGCCGAGATGCTGTTGTCGGACGGCTCGATTCCCTTCGTCTCGCGCTCGGTGCTGGCGAGCGGCATCGCGCCGCCCGAGGGCTTCGGGCCGCGGCAGGGCCTGGCTCCGGAGCGCCAGGTCGGCCTCCAGTTCTCGTCGAAGCGCCTCGGCGACACCTTCGGCTTCCGCTACGCCGTCGGTGTCTTCAACGGCAACGGCCAGAACGTGCTGTTCAACGACAACAACATGGTGAACCCGGTCGGCCGCGTCGAGGTGGACTGGGATCAGACCATCACCCTCGGCCTCAACGCCGGGTACAACGTGCTCACCACCGGCGTGCGGCCGAACCGGCTCACCACGAACAACTTCGACTACGGCGCCGACGTCGAGGCGCACAAGTGGGGCTTCCAGGTGCTCGGCGCGTTTCTCGGCCGGAGCTCGACCTACAGCTTCCAGGGCCTCCAGCCCGACTCGTCGATGGGCGCGCTCGGGCAGCTGCGCTACTTCCACGAAGACACCGGGCTCGAGGGCGCGGCGCGGCTGGCCTGGTACGAGCCGTCGCGCGTGCAGCCCGACGACACGGTGATCGAGGTCGCGGCGATGGCCGGCTGGCGACCCTTCAAGTTGCCGTTCCGCGTGCTGGCGCAGTACACCCACCGCTCGGAGGAGCGCCTCATCTCCTACCCGAACGACAGCGTGGACCTGATGCTCCACGCGATCTGGTGACGGCATGCGACTGACGATCCTCTTCGTGCTCGCGCTCGGCGCGAGCTGCACCCGCACCACGCCGCCTGCCCGGGCCTTCAAGGTGGGCAGCCGCGCCGATCTCATCGGCGGCAAGCGCGCGCTGGCCGACGTCGGTGACTTCAAGATCACCAACGGCCTCATTCAGGCCATCGTACAGGACGTCGGCACTTCGCGCGGCTTCGGCGCCTTCGGCGGCTCGCTCATCGACATCGATCTCGTGCGCGGCACCGAGGCCACGGCCACCAAGGGCCCGGTCGGCAACGACTACTTCACCGAGATGTTCCCGGCGTTCTTCCTGACCGCCATCGAGCCGGCGAAGGTCGAGGCCTTCACCAACGAGGACGGCACGGCGAAGATCGTGGTGTCCGGGCGCTCCGGCTCGTTCATCAGCGTGGTGAACGCCATCACCGACGTCGCGTACCCGCGAGAGCCGCTCGAGTATTCGGTCGAGTACCAGCTCGAGCCCGGCAAGCAGTACCTCAAGATCGTCACCACGGTGACCAACCCCGGCACCGCTGACGTGACGTTCCCGCTCGAGATTCCGTTCGGCTTCGTGACGTTGCTGGGAGAGGGCCAGCGGCTCTTCGTGCCCGGCCAGGCCGGCTTCGACATGCGGTTCCACCTCGAAGACACCGTCTACAAGCGGAACGCCGAGCTGACGGCGCTTCCTGGCGAGGTGACGTCGATGTGGTCGACCGAAGGAGACGGCGTCAGCTACGCCCTCGTCGCGGCGCGCTCCGCGGGCGGCGGGTACATGGGCAGCAAGCCCCAGTTCTACCCGACGGCGAAGCCCGACTCGCTGCTCATCCCCATCGCGTCGTCGTCGTTCCTCGGCAGCTTCTGGGCGCGCTCACCCGAGGTCTTGCGGCCGAAGCAGAGCTTCTCGTACGTGGGCTACCTGGCCGTCGGTGCCGGTGACGTTGCCTCGGTGCAGAAGGTCGTCTACGACATTCGCGACGTGCGGGTGAACCCGAACGGGACCGAGTCGGTGCTCCGCGAGAAGACGCCCTTTGGCACCATCTCGGGCCTGGTGCGCGAGGGCGCGACGAACCGCCCGATGGACGGCGTGTCGGTGGTGCTCCAGAACGAGGCTGGTGAGTACCTGAGCCAGGCCACGACGCTGCACAGCGGGCTGTACTCGGCGCCGGTGCCGCCGGGCCGGTACCGCGCCTACGCGGTCGACGTGTCCCGCGACGTGGCGGTGAGCGACTTCGTCGAGGTGACCGAGGGCGGGCAGGCGCGGCTCGACCTGTCGATGTCGGAGCCGGGCGATCTGCGGGTCGTGGTGCGCGACAGCACGGGCCAGGCGATTCCGGCGAAGGTGTCGATCGAGGGCGTCTACGAGAACGACGTGCCCGGGCGGCTCCCCCGCACGTTCCTGTACAACCTGAAGGCCGGCGAGCGGTACCGCCGCAGCGACTTCATCCCCGATGACCCGGCCAACCCCGACACCCGCAAGTACCTCGAGAAGGTGATCTTCGCGCACGACGGCACCGCGGGTGCCCGGCTGCGCCCCGGCAAGTACACGGTCTGGGCCTCGCGCGGCATCGAGTACACGCTCGAGCGCCGCGACATCGAGATCGTCGCCGGCAAGACGACCAGCGTGGGCCTGTCGCTCACCCACGTGCTGCCCACGACCGGGTGGATCAGCGCCGACTTCCACGTGCACTCGCAGCGCAGCGTCGACAGCGACATGGCGCTCGACGATCGCGTCAGCAGCTTCGCCGTCGAGGGCGTCGACCTGATGACGTCGACCGATCACAACATGGTGGCCGACTACCAGCCCACCATCGACAGCATGGGCCTCGAGCAGTGGCTGCGCAGCATCGTCGGCCTCGAGCTCACCTCGCTCGAGATGGGGCACTTCAACGCCTTCCCCATCGTCACCCAGCCGGGGCCGATTCAGCACGGCAGCTTCCGCTGGTTCTACCGGCCGCCGGGTGAGCTCTTCGCGCAGCTCCGCGGGCTGGGGAAGGACCCGCAGAAGACCATCGTGCAGGTGAACCACCCGCGCGACACCGTGCTCGGCTACTTCAACGCCTTCGACGTGGGCACCTACACCGGCCGCCCGCTGCCGGCGCCATCGTCGCTCATCAGGCTCGACCGCAACCCGCAGGCCGACGGCTCGCCCTCGCCGTACGATCCCGTCAACTTCAGCCTCGACTTCGACGTGCTCGAGGTCTTCAACGGCAAGCGCCTCGACAACATGTTCTCGTCGCGGGTGCCGCTGCGTCCCATCCCCGGCGCTGAGCCCAACCTGCCCCCGTGTCCCCTCGATGGGAACCTCACCGTCGATTGCCTGCCCAGGCCCGGCGAGGTGATCGAGCGCCCCATCAAGTACATGGACAACGGCGTCGAGAAGATCGCCATTCAGCCCGCGTTCCCCGGCGCGCAGGACGAGTGGTTCACGCTCCTCGGCCAGGGCCGGCGGGTGGTGGCGACGGGCAACAGCGACTCGCACAGCGCGGGCGCCGAGGCCGGCCTGCCCCGGACCTACCTCGACGTCGGGCCCTCGGCCGATGGCTCGATGCAGGCCCTCGACGTCGACCGCGCGATGGACTCGCTCAAGGCCGGCCGGGCCTTCATCACCAACGGCCCCATCGTGACGGTGAACGTCGATGGCGTCGGGCCCGGTGGCACGGCCGTCAACGGCAACGGCGTGTTCCGCATGATCATCAAGGTCGAGGCGGCGCCGTGGGTCGACGTGACGCGCGTGGTGGTGCGCCGCGGCGGGCCCAACCAGGGCAAGCGGCCCGAGGTGCTCAAGAGCTTCGACGTCGCGCCGTCGACCGAGCTGGTGCGCTTCGAGCAGACCGAGCTCTTCACCGGCATTCCCGACGACTCGTTCTTCGTCGTCGAGGTGTCGGGCGAGAAGTCGATGTGGCCAGTCTTCGCGCCGTACGAGGTGCCCTCGCTGCAGATCAGCGACGCGGTGGGCGTCATCGGCGGCGCCTTCGGCTTCGGCAGCACCTACGGCAAGTACGAGCCGCAGCTCGCGCAGATCGTCAAGCCGTACGCCTTCACCAACCCCATCTGGGCCACGCGCACCCGCAAGCAGGCGCTCATGGTGCCGAAGAAGGTGCTGCCGGTGTCGAACTCGGAGCCCTTCACCCCGCGCCGGTTGCCCGATCTGCGCACGCTCTTCATGCAGTTTCACGCCGATCTCGAGTGAGGCGGGCGGGGCCATGGGGGCTGCTCGTCGGCCTCCTCGCGGCGGCCACGGCCCGGGCCCACCCCGAGGGCTTCCACGTTCGCGCCGTCTTCACCCTCACGAAGACGGCCGTCACGGGCCTCGTGGTGATGGACGTCGACGGCGGGGAGCGCTGCGAGCTCATGCGCGCGGGGGCAGACACCAACCGCGACGGCACCCTGTCGGACGACGAGAAGCGCGGCCTCGAGCGGCGCCTCGTCTCGCTCGTGCTGAAGCCGCTCAAGGTGGGGCTGTCGTCGTACGCCGTGCCGCTCAAGGTGCAGGAGGTGAAGCTCAACCTGCGCCAGGACGCGTCGGTGTCTCGCTCGGCGGTGTCCGTCGCCCTGCTGCTCGAAGCGAACCACCCGTATGAGGTCTCGCCAGGCATGCACTTCGAGTTCGAGACGGTGACGCCCGACGGCTCGCCGGTGCGCCTCGAGGTGCTCCAGGCCGCCGACCCGTCCGACGGGGCCCCCGAGCCCGACTTCCGCCGGGACGTCGAGTCGGGCCGCCGAGCCCGCGTGCGCCTGGGGCTGCTCGCCCGACGATCGGTGCAGACGGTCGATGGCGGTCGGTGAGCCCGCTGTCGTGCTTCGGTGAGTGAGACCGCCGTCCTCGCGCTGACGCCGCCGAAGACCGTCACCGCGAAGCCAGGCATTCTGCGCACCGACCTGGTCCTTCGCTGACGCACTCTCGCCGCGCGACGCTTGCCGTCTGGCGCAGGGGTGCGACAACCTCGCCTCGTGGCGGCGGCGGAGCTCAAGCCGGGGAGCACCATCGGTGACTTCCAGGTCCAGCGACTGATCGGGGAGGGGACGCAAGGGCGCGTCTACCTCGCGCAGGATCTCACCCTCGGGCGGCGGGTCGCCCTGAAGATCCTCAAGGCCACCAGCCCCGAGTCCGAGCGTCGCCTGATCGACGAGGCCCGCACCACCGCCCGCTTCAGCCACCCCCACATCGTCACCATCTTCCAGGCCGACGTCTGGGAAGGGCAGCCCTACCTCGCGCTCGAGTACCTCGAGGGAGAGTCGCTCCGGGACTGGCTCGGGCACGGCCCGCTGGCCCTCGTCGAAGCCCTGCGGCTCGTCCAGGCCATCGCCGAGGCGCTCGCCGAGGCGCACCGCCACGGCATCGTGCACGCCGACCTCAAGCCCGAGAACGTGGTGGTGACCCGCGGGGGCGGCCTCAAGGTGGTGGACTTCGGGCTGTCTCGCCTCGTGGGTGATGGGAACGGCGGGGGCAGCGGAACTCCCGCCTACGCCGCGCCGGAGCGCTTCGAGGCCCCGGCGCCCTCGGGCGCGATGGACGTGTGGGCCCTCGGCGTCGTGCTGTTCGAGCTGTGCACCGGCCGCCGGCCCTTCGATCACCCCGAGCGCTCGGTGGGGGTGGGCTGGCCTCTGGGCGTGCTGGCGCTCCCCTCGGCGGCCACGCTGACAGCCATGCTGGCGTTCTCGCCCGAGCAGCGGCCCACCGCGGGCGACGTCGCCGAGGCGCTCCGGCGTGCCATCGACGCGTCGGCGAAGCGCACCGGCCACGACGCGCCTCCCTTCCGGGGCCTGCGCGCCTTCGGTGAGGACGACGCCGTCGACTTCACGGGCCGCGAGGGCGAGCTGGACGAGGCCCTCGAGCGGCTGCACCGGCTGCGGCGGCTCCTCGTGGTGGGCCCTTCGGGCATCGGGAAGAGCTCGTTCCTCGGGGCGGCGCTGATGCCCCGGCTGACTGCCGCGGGTGCGCCGCTCGCCCGGGTGCGGCCCGGTCGCGAGCCCCTCTCCCGGCTCGCCCTCGCGCTCGGTGACGCACCCGATGCGGCGCGGGAGCGGGCCCGGCGCTGGCAGACGACGCCTGCCACGCTCCTCGAGCTGGTGCTGGCCCGCGGCGAGGCGCTGGTGCTCGTCGTCGACCAGCTCGAAGAGCTCTTCACGGTGACGTCACCACCCGAGCGTGCCGCCTTCCTCGCGTGCCTCGAGCTCTTGCACGACACCGCCGCGTGCAGGCTGGTGCTGGCCGTCCGCCAGGACTTCCTGGGCGAGCTGATGGGGGCCCTGGCCGGCCGCTTCTCGGACAGCCTCCTCGCCCTCCAGCCCCTCGGCGGGCCGGCGCTCGAGCGGGCCGTCATCGCGCCGCTCCGGCGGGTTGGCTACGACGTCGACGATCGCGCCCTCATCGAGGCCCTGGTGAAGGACGTCGAGGGGCGCAGCGCGGCGCTCCCGCTGCTGCAGTTCACCTGCCAGGCCCTGTGGGACACCCGCGACGACGCCGGCCGGACGCTGCGGCTGGCGAGCTACCGCGCGATGGGCGGCGCGGCTGGCGCCCTGGCCGACCGAGCCGACCGGCTCCTCGACGAGCTCAGCCCCGGGCAGGTCGAGACCGCGCGGGCCCTGCTGGTGCGGCTGGTGACGGCGAGCGAGACCCGGCGGCCGCTGCGCTTCGAGGCGCTCGTCGAGGGGCTCGCCGATGGCCGCGCGCTCGTCGAGCAGCTCATCACCGGCCGGCTTCTCGAGGCGTCGTCCGAGCCCGGAGAGCCACCCCTCGTCGAGCTGACCCACGAGGCGCTCATCACCCAGTGGCCGCGCTTGCGGCGGTGGCTCGACGAGTCACGCGATGGCCGGGCGTTTCGCGACGAGGTGGAGCAGGCGGCAGCGCTGTGGGCCCTGCGGGGGCGCCCGCCGTCCGAGACGTGGGTGGGGCCGGCGCTCGCGCAGGCGCAGGCCCGGCGCGCGCGCTTCGAGGGGCCCCTCTCGGACGAGGCCGAGCGCTTCCTCGACGAGAGCGCCCAGCGGGAGCGTTCGCTCCGGCGGCGCCGGGTGCGCTCGAGGACGGCGGTGATGGGCGCGCTCGCGGTGGTGGCCCTGGGCGGGGTGTCGGCCGCCGCCGTGACCCGCGCTCAGCAGGAAGAGATTCGCCTGGCAGCGGGCAACCTGGGCACCTTCACGCTCCAGCTCCAGCCCTTCAGGTGGGAGGCCGACGGGGGCGCTCGCTGGCTCCCAGCCGGTGACGCGCGGGGGCTCTCGTTTCAGCTCGGGGCGAGCGCGAAGGGCTGGCGCGACACGGCGCCACCGGTCTTCAGCGCGCTGCGCTTCTCGGCGACGGCGCTCGACGCGGGCCTGTGGCGGGTCGAAGCGCCCGGAGGCCCCGCCACGCTCACCGTCCTCCGCGAGGGGGCCGAGCCCTGCGAGCCCATCGAGCTGAGGCTCGCGGCGCTGCCTGGCTACGAGGAGCGCGCGGGCCCGGCGCGCCAGCTCTCGGTGCCCGTTCCGACGTGCGACGCCACCCGTGCAGACATGGTGTCCATCAGTGCCGGCCCTGTCGTCGCCGCGGAGCCCGACGGTGGCCTGATCGAGGTCGACGCCTTCGCCATCGACCGCCTCGAGGTCTCGGCGGCCCACTTCGCCTTCTTCGAGGCGCTCGCCCCCCTGACGGGCCTCGAGCGGGCGCCGGAGCTGGCCGTGCTGTCCCAGGCGGGAGTCGACCTGCCAGCCCATGGGGTGACGGCCCTCCAGGCCGACGCCTTCTGCCGCTTCCTGGGCAAGCGGCTGCCGAGCGCCGACGAGTGGCTCAAGGCGGCCAGAGGCGGGGTGCGGCTCGACGAGGGGCCGAACCCGTGGCCGGCCCGGCCGCTCCCGTGGGGCCTGGACGACGGGACGAGACGGGCCAACGTCGCGGGCCTCGAGGGCGCCGACGTCTTCATGCGCCTGGCGCCGCGTGGCGCAATGGCAGGCGACGTGAGCCCCTCCGGGGTCGTCGATCTCGCCGGGAACGTCGCCGAGTGGACGTCATCGACGTCGACGGAGGCCGGGCTGCGCGGCCTCGCGGTGCTGCTCGGCGCCAGTTGGGACATGCCGGCCCACCGCCAGTCGCTCGCGCTCAAGAACACGAGGCCGCCTCAGGCCGTGCAGTTCGACATCGGCTTCCGCTGCGCGGCGTCGCGACGGTGAGGGGGCACGTCCCGCGTCCGGCACGGCAATGCCCTGGGCCGGCCGTGCGGCACCTCGACGCCACCCCGGCGCAGCGAGGGCGGGTCTCGGCCGAGGGGACTGGGCAGCGCGTCGTCATCGGGCCGCTCCCGCAACGGCCACGCGCCGTTTCGCGACCGCGCCGGAGCGCTCCCGCAACGCTCAGGCCGCCAGCCGACGGCCTGAACCACGCAGACGAGGCGCCTCCTGTCAGCGAACGCTCAGCGCGACGCCAGCAGCTTGTGCTCCGAGGTCGCCAGCAGCCCGTCGGGGCCGAAGTCGCTCAAGAACACGTCGCGGGTGGGCGCCAGCACGCGCGCTCCACTCAGCTGGCGTGACAACCACCTGAGGGCCGAGGCTGGCCGGTACGCCCACGAGCCGTCGGCGGTGCTTGCGTCGGCGGCGATGGCGCAGCCCAGGAACCGAACCTCGGTGCTCGCCGTCAGCCGTGGCGCCAGGGCGTCGAGCGCGAAGGAGCCCGCGCGGGCGTCGAACAGCGTCTGGGTTCCCAGCCGGAGGAAGCCCGGCGAGGCGTGCCCCAGAACGTCGATGCGCGACAGCTCGTAGTACGGCGCGTCGGAGTCGACGGCGTCGATGAGGTCGGTCGCGCCAGCCGCACGCACCAGCACGCGGGAGTGGTCGGCCGGCGTGACGAAGCGACGCACCACCGCCTCGAAGAGTGGATCGGGCGTCGGCGGGTACGAGATGACGAAGAGCGCACGCAGCGGCTTGCGTCGGGCGGTCGTCTGCTGACGCCGCGGCGGCCTCGGCCTCATGGCGTGCCGCCCTTGAGGAGAACCAGCAGCCGCCGCGCGTGCCCCACCTCGGCCGGGCTGAACTTCGGCACCGCCTGCTTCTCGGCAGCCTTGACGATCTTCTCGAGCAGCTTGACCGTCAACGGGTCGGGCGCCCCTCCGGCCGAGAGGGGCCACTTGTCCGACGGGGGGTTGATCTTCGCCTCGACTGGCATGCCGATGATGTCGGCGATGGTGGGGGTGAGGAACAGCAGACAGAAGCGGCCGGTGGGCGCGCCCTCGGCGATCCACGCGTCGATGGTGGCGGGCAGCTGCGAGACGACGTTCTTCCCGTAGGGGTCGTTCAAGGCCACCGAGAGCTCGCTGAGCGGGTCACCGGTGCCGATGTCGATGGGCTTGAAGAGCAGGGTGCGATCGTCGTCGGTGCCGACCGACACCGGCTGCACGATGTAGGGGTTGTAGGCACCGTCTTCGGCCACGTCCCATCGCCAGTACGGGAGGCAGTCGGCCGGATCGAGCTGCGACGTCAAGCGAGCGTGCTTGCGGGCGACGCGAATCGGGTCGGGGATCGGGATCTGAGGCACGGTGCGGCTCCTTGCTGTTCAGCGGTTGAGGTGAAACGACTTCAGGAGGTCGGACAGGTACGGCCGGCTGAGATCGATGCGTCGGGCCAGCTCGGCCACGTTGCCCTCGGCCTCATCGAGCTGCCTGCGGAGGAAGTCGCGCTGAAACGCGCGGGTGGCCTCGTGGTACGTCAGCCGGCCGCTCGCGCTGGTGAGCTGGGGGTCGACGTGCCGGGGTTCGATCTGCGGGCTGCCCTCACCCGCGGCGCAGATGAGGCCTGTCTCGAGGCGGTTGCGCAGCTGCCGGACGTTGCCGGGCCATGGGTCGGCCTGACAGTGGGCGCGCAGGGCGGGCGAGGCCTGGAGCACCGGCAACCCGTGATCGACGGCGATGCGCTCGAGCAGCGTGTCGACGAGGAGCCCGATGTCGTCCGGGCGCTCCCGCAGCGACGGCACCCGAATCGGCATCACGTTGAGCCGATAGAAGAGGTCTTCCCGGAAGCGGCCCGACGCCACGCGGTCCTCGAGGCGGGCGTTCGTGGCGGCGACGAGGCGCACGTTGGCGGTGACGGCCTTCGCGCTGCCCACGGCGTAGTACTGCCGGCTCTGCAGTACCTGGAGCAGCTTGGCCTGCGCCGAGGACGACAGCTCGCCCACCTCGTCGAGGAAGAGGGTGCCGCCGCTGGCCGCCTCGAACTTGCCCGACGCGGTCCGCGCGCCCGTGAAGGCCCCGGCCGTCGTCCCGAAGAGCTCGCTCTCGACGAGCGTGTCCTGGATCGCGGCGCAGTTGAGCTCGACGAAGGGCTGCGAGCGACGGCGGCTGTTGTCGTGGAGCAGCCGCGCGAGCTGGGTCTTGCCGGTGCCGGGCTCGCCCGTCAGCAGCACGGTGACGTCGAGGGGCGCCGCCAGCGCGATGCGCTCGAGCACCTGGGCGAGGGCGGCGCTGCGACCCACCACGGCCGAGGCGTCGAGGCGCGGGCGGACCGCGAGGGTGGCGTCGGCCGGGCCCTGGAACGTCGCCGCCTGGACCAGCACGGGCCCCACCGTGAGGGCCACCTCGCGCGCCAGCGCCACCTCGGCCTCGCCGTAGGCCCCCTGGCCCCGCCGCCCCTCGAGGTACAGCACCCCGGGCGGGCGCCCCGAGACGGGGAGGCACAGCACGGCCTCGAGCTGCTGGCGCTGCACGCTCTCGAGCTGGTTGAAGCGTGGGTCGAGCTGCGCCGACGAGGTGTTGAGCTCGGCGCCGCTCGCCAGGGCGGCCGCGACGATGCCGCGCGAGGTGACGGCCCGAATGCGCGCCTCGGTCTCATCGGAGCAGCCGCGCTGCACCACGAAGCGCTCGCCCGTCACCGGGTGGTGCAGCTCGAGGTAGCAGCGCTCGCTGTCGGTGGCGACCACGAGGCTGGCGAGGACTTCGGTGAGCGCCGCCGCCGAGCCGGGCGCGCGGCTCGCGTGAACGAGGGCTCGGAAGAGGTCGCGCTCGGCGCTCGTGCGGTCGGCGGTCGGCATGCTGGCTCCTTGGCAGGGGAGCAAGAACACTGCCTGACCGCCTTCCCCGGGTCACGATGGCCCTCGAGGGCCGGGTGGTGTCTGGTTCTCCCGGAGCGCGGTGCCAGCGGTGTCAGGAAAACCGGACGCTGCCCTGCCCAGTCCGCATGAGCCCCTCGTGGAACGGCGCTTGCGTGGGCGCCACCGTCAGGCCGTCACGGTTCTGGACGGACCGGCGCGTCAGACGGCCCCTGCCATCGGCCTGGGGGGGAGGGACGCCTGACGCGCCGTGCTCCGTCCGTTTGGCGTCGCGCCCTGCGGCGGGAGGTGAAGTCATGGATCCACTGGTCATCGAGCAGTCGGTGCGCCCGGGTGCGGCCGGGGGCCTGGTGAAGCTGGTGCAGGAATGGCTGACGCTGCACGGCGTCCCGGTGCCGATCTCGAGCACCTACGACGTCGCCACGACGGCCGCGGTCTCGCAGTTCCGCGTACAGCGGGGCCTGGGCCCCGGCGCCCTCGTGGAGCCGCCGGTGTTCGACTCGTTGGTGCGGCCGATGCTGCGGGCGCTCGCCCCCATCGAACCCCAGGACGACTTCGCGGCCGCGGTGCTGGCCGTCGCCGAGCAGCAGCTCGCCGAGCGCCCCCTCGAGGTGGGAGGCCCGAACCAGGGCCCCTGGGTGCGCCTGTACATGAATGGCCGCGAGGGGCCGACCCAGGCCTGGTGCGCCGGGTTCGTCAGCTGGTGCCTGTCCCAGGCCTCCATCGCCCGCGGCGAGGCCATGCCAGTCAAGCCGTCGGTGAGCTGCGACGGGCTGGGGACTGGCGCGCGCGACCGGGGGCGGCTCCTGCGCGGGGCCAACGCGGCCCGGGTGGTGCGCCCGGGGAACCTCTTCCTCGTGCCGCGGCGCGACGCCGAGGGCTACCTGCACGCCGGCGTCGTGCGCGAGGTGCGGGCCACCACCTTCGAGAGCGTCGAGGGCAACGCCTCGCCGTCCCCCCGCACCCACGGCGACCGGGTGCTGTCCCAACAGCACGCCTACGCCGACTGTGACTTCATCGTCTTCTGACGCCCCGCACCGCCCCTCGCTTGCCCGGGGCCCGCGCCTTGGCTAAGGGCGCCCGGTCTTTCTCCTTCGAGGGCAGTGTGAGCGACCAGAAGAAGCCGGCAGCGACGTTCGGTGACGTGATGTTGGGCATCCCCGCGGGCGGCCGTGACAAGGCCGAGGCGCCGAAGGGCGACAAGCCCGAGCGAAAGGGCGGCCCCATGGTCGTCGTCAAGCGCGCGGGCGGCGCCGTCGAGACGCGCAAGGCCGACGCGCCGGCAGCCACGGGTGAGGCTCCCGAGAAGGTCACCGTCAAGCCGGTGGTGGTGCCCCAGGGCCCGTCGGTGGCCGACGAGGTGCCCGAGCACGAGTCCTTCGGCGAGATGTTCGAGAAGCAGGTGAAGGACGGCGGCCTGCCCACCCGCAAGATGCCCCGCGTCGGCGAGAAGGTGCGCGGCAAGATCTTCCAGCTCGGCGCCGAGACGGCGTTCGTCACCATCGGCAAGCTCGAGGCGATGATCGACCTCGACGAGCTCAAGGACGACGAGGGCATTCTGCGCCAGGGCGTCGGCGACGAGATCGAAGCCCACGTCACCGAGACGGGCGCCAAGGGCATTCTGCTGTCGCGCCGCCTGTCGAAGGACGCGGCGTCGCTGTCGATGCTCGCCGAGGCCAAGCTGAGCGGCATGCCGGTCGAGGGCATCGTGCTGGGCGTGAACAAGGGCGGCCTCGAGGTCGCGGTGGGCGACGTGCGGGCCTTCTGCCCGATGTCGCAGGCCGACGTGCGCCCCCGCAAGGCCGACGAGTTCCAGGAGCTGATCGGCCAGCGCTTCACCTTCCGCGTCACCGAGGTGAAGGAGCGCAACGTGGTGCTGTCGCGCCGCGCCCTGCTCGAGGAAGAGCTCAAGGTGAAGGCCGCCGAGCTGCGCAAGACGCTCGAGGTCGGCAAGGTGGTGAAGGGCCGGGTGGTGTCGGTGCAGAACTTCGGCGCGTTCGTCGACCTGGGCGGCCTCGAGGGCCTGGTGCCCGTGAGCGAGCTGTCGCACACCCGCATCGGTCACCCGAGCGAGGTCGTGAAGGTCGGCGACGAGCTCGAGGTCGAGATCATCCGCATGGAGGCGGCGGAGCCCAACTCACCCGACAAGTCGAAGCGCAAGGAGCGCATCACCCTGTCGCTGCGCAAGCTGCTCGACGACCCGTTCAAGAAGGCGCTCGAGACCTTCAAGGAAGGCCTGATCGTCAAGGGCAAGGTGGCGCGGCTGACCCAGTTCGGCGCCTTCGTCGAGCTGACGCCCGGCGTCGACGGCCTGATCCACATCTCGGCGCTGTCCGACCGGCGCATCGCGCACCCGCGTGACGTCGTGCGCGTGGGCGACGAGGTCGAGGTGAAGATCGAGAAGGTCGACGCGGACGAGAAGCGCATGGGCCTGCGCCTGGTGAAGGACGGCGCGCCGGTCGGAGAGGGCGTCTCGTCGTCGTCGGCGGCACCCACCCAGGCGCCGGAGAGCGACGCGGGCCCGAAGAAGCCCACCGTCAAGCTGCGCCGCGGCCTCGTCGTCATCGGCAAGGTGGTGCGCATCGAGAGCTTCGGCGTCTTCATCGAGTTCGAGGGCGGCAACGGCCTCATTCCGGCGAGCGAAACGGGCACCGAGCGCGGCACCGACTTGAAGCGCACCTTCCCCATGGGCAAGGAGCTCAAGGCCGAGATCATCGAGCTCGACGGGCAGAAGGTGAAGCTGTCGATCTCGGCGGCGCAGCGCAGCGAAGAGCGCGCCGACCTCGAGGCCTGGAAGGCCACCCAGAAGCCCCAGGGCGGCGGCAAGGCCGGCTTCGGCACGCTGGCCGACAAGTTCAAGGGCCTCAAGCTGAGCTGACGCGCTCGTTCCCGGCTCGGCGGAGCATTTGCGTCGGGCCGCTGACCGCCGGTCACCCCACTGATCGTTCAGCCTCGGCCGCGGCATCCAACGGCCTCGAGGCTCTCGAGGAAGGCTCTCGTCGCCTCCCGGGTTGAACTTTGCTAGCAGTTCGCCCGTCTGTGGTGCCCGTGGAGGCCTCTTGAACATGGCGAAGCTCGTGTCGAAGTCGATGATCTCGCTGGCGTTGGTCGCGTCCCTCGCGGGCGCTGCGCCGACCCCCTCACCGACGGCCAGGGCGGCCTTCGACCGCGGCGAGAAGGCGCTCGAGGCCGGCAACTACGATCAGGCAGTCACCGCCTACAACGACGCGCTCAAGGCGACGCCCGGCTACCCGGCCGCGCTCAACGGCCTCGGCAGCGCGCTCTTCAAGCAGAACAAGCGTGACGAGGCCCTCGCCCAGTTCAAGGCGGCCACCGAGGCCGACCCCCAGTTCAAGCTCGCCTGGTTCAACCTGGGCTTCGCCTCGCGCAAGACGCAGGCGTTCGCCGAGGCCGCGAAGGCCTACGAGAAGTACACCGCGCTCGACCCGAACGACCCCGACGGCTTCTACGGCCTCGCCGAGTCGTACCGGCAGTCGAACCAGCCCGAGAAGGCCATCGCGGCATACGAGACGTACGTGAAGAAGGAGAACCGGCCCACCGAGCAGAAGTACGTCGACCGTGCCAAGGAGTACATCGGTCAGCTCAAGGCTTCGGCCGCGGCGAAGCCCGCCGACCCCGCGCCCACCACGACGACGACGACCACGGCCACCCCCACCGCGCCACCGCCGGCTGACCCGCTGCCCTCGCTGGCCGCCCGCAAGATGAAGGAGGGCGATCAGTTCATGGCTGACAAGAAGTACCGCGAGGCCTCGTTCTCGTACCAGGACGCGGTGAACGCCGACCCCTCGAGCGTCGAGGCGCTCTTCAAGCTCGGCAACGCCTACGCGGTGCTCGGGTACTACAGCCAGGCCATCGACAAGTGGACGCAGGTGGCGAACCTCACGCCCGACCCGGCCATCAAGAAGTCCGCGCAGGACAACATCAGCCGCGCGCAGCAAAAGCTGTCGCAGGCGGGCGGCGGCTCTCCGCAAGAGGCCGGCAGGCAGCCCGGCACCGGCCCCATCGCCGACTCGACCCGCACCCAGGCGCGGCAGGCGTACGAGCAGGCGGTGCAGCTCATCGGGCAGCGCCGCTTCGGTGACGCGCTCGCCTCGCTCAACCAGTGCCTCCAGCTCGAGCCGGCCCTCGCCGTTGGCTACATCGCGCGCGGCTCGACACTGATCGGCCTGCGCCGCTTCGCCGAGGCCGCCATCGACTACCAGTACGCGCTCAAGCTCGACCCGAACCTCTCGGCGCCGCTCTATGGCCTCGCCGAGGCGTACCGCGGCATGAACCGCGTCGACGACGCCCGCACGTACTACCAGCGCTACGTCGCGTCGGCCGCCGCCGACGTTCGGCCCGAGCTGCAGAGCGACGCGCGCACGAAGATCGATCAGCTGCGCTGAAGCACCACCATGAACACCGACATCAAGGCGATCACCGAACAGGTGCAGCGCGAGAGCGCGTTCATCGAGCCCCTGTTCATCGAGACCGGCCGGGTCATCGTCGGCCAGAAGCCCATGCTCGAGCGGGTGCTCATCGGCCTGCTCTGCAACGGCCACGTGCTGCTCGAGGGCGTGCCCGGCCTCGCCAAGACGCTCACCGTGCGCACCTTCGCCGACGCCATCTCGGCGGCGTTCATGCGCATTCAGTTCACCCCCGACCTGCTGCCAGCCGACCTCGTCGGCACCGTCATCTACAACCAGCAGACGGCGAGCTTCGCCGTACGCAAGGGCCCCATCTTCGCGAACGTCATTCTCGCGGACGAAATCAACCGCGCTCCCGCGAAGGTGCAGTCGGCGCTGCTCGAGGCCATGCAGGAGCGGCAGGTCACCATCGGCAACAACACCTTCCCGCTGCCGTCGCCGTTCATCGTCCTCGCCACGCAGAACC